>PCBK01000165.1 GCA_002731275.1 Deltaproteobacteria bacterium
GAAGGGGTGGTTGCAAAGTGGCGTCGCAAATGACAACCGCATATGTTGTCCGAGCAATCGAGCGTTAGGAGGATGTCGCTTGCGACATACGTATTGCCATGAGGGATTGCGCCGTATGTTCGGGTGCACTTTGCGAAGACACAAGTGCAACTGCCCCTGGAGCAAATAGAGGTAAGATACAAGTGCAACTGCCCTTGGAGCAGATTGAGGGATTTGTTTGAAGTAGGGAGGAGTTACGCGCGGAAGTCAGCTGTTGCGTAAGACATGATCGCCATGGAGAGGGGGGAGGTGATGAGGAGACCAACACCACAAGCGATAACACCAAGCTGTGCGATGATACCTGCGAGGAAGAAGATCAACACGAGCATAAAGTAATTTCCGACGTTTTTGGTGATAACGCGGATGATGGAACCTACCTGCGCGGATGCCCAAGAACGACCTTCTGCGAGGTGGACATACCAGATAGCGGGGATGGCGATGTACATCGCGAGACCACAGATACCCATCACCGCGCTGGTGAGTGTCGCGACCATCTGGAGTTTTTGAGGAGTCATCTCACCGCCACCGAGGACCATTTTGATGACAAAACCAAGTCCCACCACAGCAACAATAAAAACGATGTAGATTGGGAGAAAGCTCAGGAAGAGTGAGAAACCTTTTCCAAGGTAGCTAAAGTTGGCTGGTGGAAGCTCACGACCTCCATTGCGACGAACTTCAAAGCATTCGACGGCCCAACCCAAAAGGTTGAAGACACCCACAATGGGTACAAGCATCATGAGTCCGATCAGGGCACATTTTTTGATCCAGTCAGAGTCTTCCATTGGGGCTTTGATAATAGAACCGATATCCATGTGTTTCTCCTTTGTTACAACAGCTTACAAATGGCTGTCGGGGCATTGATTTCTTTGGGATGCTTCGCATTCTATGCTTTTTTGCCAAAGAAACAAGTTGTTTCTGCAAATGATACGCAAGTTCATTGTCTTCATCTGCCTGTCAGATGTTGTCACAGACAGCATGCTTGACCGCTATCAGCGTGAGGCGGAATCTTGTCAATCCGTTGTGTGTTGTGCATATTGGGTGACGTTTGCCACGATACACACTTTGGACAACGTGTCTTACTTGATCGTTTGAGTCCTTGTAACAAAGGTACGTGAAAATTATTCCAACATATTTGAGATGATTGTAAATCAATGAGTCGAAAAGAGTTTTTTATTTGGTTGTGCTTGCTCCCTGTGGTCTTCATTTCCTTTTGGGGAGGTTTGTACTGGCCATCTGTCTCCATCCATGCCTGGACACCACCAAAGCTTCCTGCATTTGAAGGTGCATTAAAACGCAACTTTCGTCTGGTCAAAGCGGACATGTTGGGAGATGAGACTGTCGTTGAACCTGAGGACAATCTTGTCGATGTCGCTGGGAATATGTACGTCTCTTGCTTGGATGGCTACATTCGTCGTATCGACAAGCAGGGGAAGACGACGGTCTTTGCCAAGACTGGAGGTCGTCCACTTGGGATGCGTTGGTACCAAAAACAGATCATCGTCGCTGTGGCTGGTAAGGGGTTGCTCTCTGTCTCACCCAAAGGGAAGGTCTCGACCCTCGTGAAATCCTTCGACAAAAAGCCGCTTTTATACGCTGATGATCTTGATATCACGAACAGTGGGGATGTGTACTTTTCCGATGCTTCTAAACACTTTGGGATCCACCAGACCCGCTATGACCTGATCTCTCGTGTGCCTTCTGGTCGGCTTTTTCGCTACTCGATGAAAGACAAAAAGCTCTCGCTTGTGTTGGACAACATGTACTTCGCCAATGGAGTCACTTTGACACCAAAACAGGATGCTGTGCTTGTGACTGAGACCGGAGCATACCGTATTCGCAAGGTCTGGATCTCTGGTCCCAAAAAGGGAACACACGAGATCATCGCGAAGAATCTTCCTGGATATCCCGACAATATTCGCCGCCGCCCTGCAGGTGGGTATTGGTTGGCGATTGTTGCACCCAGACTTCCTGAAATGGACGTTGCTGCACATCCCCGTGCTTGGCTAAAGACCTTGATGTTTTTGTTCCCCTCATCGTGGCTACCCAAAGCCAAGCAGGTCGGAATGGCTCTTCGGTTGGATGAGAATGGTAAGATCGTGGAGAGTCTTCATGACGCAGAAGGGAGAACACTGTTCAACATCTCGTCTGTACGTGAAAGAGATGGGTATCTGTACTTTGGACATATCTATCACAAAGCGACCAAAGTGGGTAAGCTGGCTCTACCCAAACAGTCGCCTACAACTTCCTCTACAACCAAACCTACCACTTCCCCGACAAAATAGAGAGATTGAACTGTGGCGCCCACTGACCTGAGGGGGTCGAAGCGACTGTGATGCCTGGTAAAGGGGCTCCCATCTTCCACCTGCCATCGGTGTATTCGATGATTGAGTTGGACTTGCCAAACTGGCGCGGAGCAGGGTAAAAGTGTTGCGTCAGTGCACCTGTCAGCAAGACCCCAGCGATGGAACCCAGTACGGTCGCGAGGATCAGTGTTCCCGGTATTCGCGGCGTGGGACTCGTCAAATCGGTAAAGGGAGCTGTCACTGCAAACCCCAAACCTAGCCCCGCGAGACCTCCTGCGTTGATGAGAAACATACGCATCCGTGAGAACTTTGTGAATTGGTGCAAGAACAACCCTCCCAAAAAGCCTGCCCCCAAAATCAGCATACTACTCATACTTCGGACATGTTGAGGGATCGTGATAAAGTTGTCTGCTGCGGTTGCATAAAACGCCGAGAGCAAGAAGGTCGACCACCACGCTGTTGAGGAAGCAAAGGAGATCTGGTGGATGTCTGGTTTGGAGAGCCTGGAGATGACAATGCCAGAGATGTATCCTGTCAATGAAAGTAAAATGGCTGGGACTGCTACGGCAGAGCCGTAAAGCCTCATGGCATTTGCGATCCATGCTCCTGTCCAAGTTCCTATGATGGTCAAGTTGGTAATGAGGCTGGCCATCCCCGAAGTCAGCTTCCATTTGAGTGAAACCAGGGCGGAGCTGACGATGCCGAGAGATGTCAGTCCAAGAAATCCTAAAAGAACTCCGACTTGACTGTACGGAGCGAGCAACATCGGGACTGCGATTCCAAGAGCCAGCCCATACACTCCGCTGAATGAAATCCACTCAGCAGCTCCAGACGAATACCGCGCTTCACCTGGGAGGATGAGGTATTCAGAGACTTTCCACTTTTTCCACAACGCTGTGGCTTGTTCGGCTGCCGCTGTCTTGGGGTGGTCGATCAAGAGTTGTTCGAGATAACGCGCAGCTAGAGCGCGTCTATTCTCTTCGTAAAAGGATCTGGCCATTGCTAAGAGGTAGGCAGCTCGTTGCTCTTTGTGTAGACGTTTTTTTGTGGTCCCTATGTTGAACTCTGAAGTGTCTGGCTTTGTTGATGGTTTCGACGCCATCGCTGGGGACGTAAACAACAGGCATACAACACATATCAGTCGGTACAAGTGGACTCGTGACAACATGACATTCATAAAACATTCCTGACAAAAATGGGAGGCATTTATTTTGTATCAGGATATGAGTTTTCTGGCTTGGACACAACCCCCTGTTTGAAGATTATCCTGCACGAACCCATCGTATGATTTCTTTGATGGATGGGCGCTTTCCGTACATGAGCACCCCAATGCGAAAGACTTGTACACTGATCCACATCATCATGAGGGATGCGAGCAACATCAGGCCAATACTCAACAAGACTTGCAAGAGCGGCACGCTGGTGGCACCCATTCTTGAGAGCATCGCGCCTGGCGCTGTAAATGGAAACATGGAGAGGACGATTGCGAGCGTTCCATCAGGGTTTTCTGTGATGGCCATGTTGACAATCGCTGGCAGAATCAGCGTCATCATAACGGGCGCCATGAGCTGTTGCGCTTCCTTCTCTGTCGTACAGATCGAGCCGATCCCCGCGAGCAAAAAGGAGTATAGTGCGAACGCCAGGATGTAGTAGACGACAAACATCAGCAAGTTCTCAAGCTGAATGGGGATGTTGGCGTTCATGCTTCCAATGTAACCGACACATGTAAAGACTGAGACCATCGTGAGGCCAGCGGCGCCGAGCCCAAGTACTTTCCCAACCATGAGCTGCGTCGGCGTGATCGAGGAGAGGAGGACCTCCATGATACGGCTGCTTTTTTCCTCGATCACGCTGGTCACGAGATTGTGTCCAGTGAGTTGGATCGTCATAAATAACAAAATGATAAAGATGATCCCTGTCATGAAGCTTTTAAGAAAGGCCTCGACCTTGAGCCGCTCACCTTCTACGCCGCTGATCTCGACGAGTGATTGACTGTCTCTTCTGATCTGCATCACCTCTTTCGCGACGGCACCGAGTCGAAGCAGACGAATCCTCATAATCACAGCGGAGATCGTCCGCTTGAGCATGGATGCTTTGATGAAGTCTTTGCTTTTGACGCGGATCTGCACAAGAGGAGGGCGCTTTTTCTTGGGAGCGGAAGTAGGTGGAGCCAGGATGTTTTTATCAAACCATACCAACGCAAAGCGCCGTTTCTTTTTGAGCAAAGGCCGGTATGTTTTGAAGAAGGCCTGTGCGCTTTTGGGCGCTTTGTTGTTGATGTGGAGCTTGTAGCTTACTTTTCGGTTTCGTTTGACGATCTGCTGAAGTGTCCGAAAGAGGTGGGGTGTGATCATTCTAGTCTGATCGACGATCTCAAGGTGGAGTTCTTGCTTCCTGTTCACGAGTTTTTGTATCCCGATGGGGAGAAAGATCAATCCAGCCATCAAAATCGGTGTGAAGATCAACGACAGCAAGAACCCTTTTGTCCTGACAACCGCGAGATAGTCGCGTTTCGCGATGACCCATATTCTACGCATTTGTCACCTCCTGCATTGACGCTTCAGAAGGGTGCTCGACCATCTCCATAAACAACTCATTGAGCGAGGGGTTTGCGAGTTGGAAGGTGCGCAGTTTGATGTTGGCTTCAAGGAGATCTTTGATCACCTCTTCAGGCTCGTGTCCGTCGTGGATACGAAGCTCTGACTCGTTCCCTCGACTGCGCAGCGACGCGGTGTATGGCTTCTCTTTTAGGAACGCAATGTCACCGATATGTTCGATACGTATCCTGTTGTTTCCGTGATGTCTTTTGAGGTCGTCGAGTGGTCCTTCGAGGACGCACTGTCCTTTGTGGACGAGGCAGATTCCATCGCAGATTTGCTCTGCGTGTTCCATGATATGTGTGGAGAAAATAATCGTCTTGCCTTCCTCTTTGAGCTGCATCAACAGCGCTCGAATTTGTTGTGCGTTGATGGGATCAAGGCCCGAAAAGACCTCGTCGAGGACGAGCAGCTTGGGATCATGGGCCAACGCTCCGATAAATTGGATCTTTTGTTGGTTCCCTTTGGAGAGGTCCATCACCTTGTCCTGACATCGATCAGCGAGGTCAAGTGTTTCGAGCCACTTCATGATGCGAGGTTCAGCTTCTTTGGCTGTTTTTCCCTTCAACTCGGCGAGGAACTTGAGGTGTTCGAGGACCTTCATACGTTTGTACAGCCCACGCTCTTCTGGGAGGTAGCCGATCTCATCACGTAGATCCCACGCGGTCGCGCCACCAAACAATGTGATCTCGCCACTGTCCGGGAGAATGATGGAGAGGAGCATGCGCAAACAGGTCGTCTTCCCAGCGCCATTTGGGCCGAGGAATCCATACAATTGTCCGTGGGGAATGCGAAGTGAAATGTTTTTGACGGCGTGTATATCGCCAAAACTCTTACTCACCTGCCGAAAATGAATGTCTTGTGATGGGGGAGAGGGTGTGCTCATTTGGATCCTTTTGTGTTGGCATCAGGTTGTTTTGATCGCTCGTACGTAGAGGTGTACTTTCTGCCTGTCATATATTTTGTGCTTGTTGTGTGTGATTGGGTCTTCGCATGGAGAACCTTATGTCACTGACTCTACAGTTGTTTACTTCAAGAAGAAGCGTTGCCAAGAAATTTGTATGCACACCTATGTACTTTTTTCTTTTTAAACAAGCAAGCGCACTGTGTTTGTGGGTTTGAAGGGGCAAGTCGATGGAGAGGGGGAGCGATTTGTTAGTGAGAGCGTTTTTTGGGGGCGATGGAAGAGTGGTTTCCAATGATGGTGTTGTTGCGAGCAGAGGTCACCCTTGATGGGTAGAGGTGAGCGCTTGGATCGCTGAGGATGGCGTGAAGGCTTTTTGTTTTCTCTGGAGTATCTCTTCGAGACGTGCTCTGGATGCTTCTACGAGTGTTTGCAGAAGCTCAATGTCTTGCTCTCTACGAAGTGGTGGATTTGTGTTTTCAAGTGCACATTCCAGACGCTCACAGTGTTTGCTGAGTGTGAACGCCCCAAATATTGCCGAGGTCGAACGGAGGGTGTGTACTGCGCGGATAAAGTCCTCTACATTGCCTTGTGAGTGGGCATTTTTGAGGTCTTCGAGTAGTTTGTGACTGTTTTTGATATTGTTGTGGAGCAAATCTCTGAAGGTCTCGAATTTTTCTCCTGAAAGGGTCCAAAGATCCTCGATACACTGTTGTGCTCTTTGTTCCTTTTCATTGAGGGTCTCTTTTTTGATCGTGGCGATCTGCTCAAAGCTGTCCATAGCGACTTTTCGGTGAGGCAACTGACTTGCACGTTTGAGCGCTGCCATGAGTGATTGGAGCGTTAAAGGCTTCGCCAGAAAGTCTTCCATACCAGCGTCCAGGCAGACGCGACGTTGGGGACCCATAATGTTGGCCGTGAGCGCGACGATACGAGGTTGTCTGGACGCTGGAAAGTGTTGGCGGATGTGTATGGTTGTGCTTGGACCATCGAGTACTGGCATCTGCATATCCATCAGGATGACGTCGTAGTCGGTTGTCTTCAACATACAAATCGCTTCGCGACCATGTGACGCGACTTGTACAGAGTAACCCAGTTTGCCTAGCATCTCCTTGAACACTCTCTGGTTGATCTCATTATCCTCAACGAGCAAAATATTCAGCGGGTACAACGTCGCAAACCCCTGTTCTTCTTCGTCTGAGATCTCTTCCCAATCAAGCTTTGCGCTGTCGATCGGTTGGTAAGGGATTGTGAAGTGGAATGTCGAACCTTGTCCAGGTTGACTTTCCGCCCAAATACGGCCACCCATCAGCTCAACGAGATGCTTGCAAATGCTCAAGCCAAGCCCTGTTCCTCCGTACTTTCGCGTCGTGGATGCGTCTTGTTGGACAAAGGCGTCGAATAACGTCTTGATGCACTCGGGAGGCATCCCGATCCCTGTATCTTCTATCTTGAAGTGAAGTTGCTCTGCTGTCTGTGTGATGTGTAATGCGACGTGGCCCTCGTGCGTAAACTTGATAGCATTTCCGACGAGATTGAGTAACACTTGGCGAAGACGTGTGGCGTCGCCATTTATATAGCTCGAAATGTTCTCATCACATTGGCTTTTGAGTTGAAGACCTTTTTCTTCTGCGAGTGAATTAAAAATTTTGACGACATCAGTGACACAAGATTCGAGCGAGAAAGGCTCTTCTTCCAGCTCCATGTAACCAGCTTCGATTTTGGAGAAGTCCAGGATGTCATTGAGTAACGCAAGCAACAGTTTGCTACTTTGGTGGATGGTTTTTACCATCTCATGCGGTTTCTCTTCGAGTTTCATGCGGATCAGCAGCTCGCTCATTCCGATCAATCCGTTGAGAGGTGTGCGAATTTCGTGACTCATGTTGGCCAAAAAGTCACTCTTGGCCTTGGACGCTTGGAGCGCTTCGTCTCTTGCTTCTTCCAGTTCTTTGGCATACTGCTCTGCACGAATGGATTGTTTTCGGATTGTTTGTTCGCGATCTTTGATCGCCTTGAGGTAGATCTTGTCACCACGACGAACGGCGATCCCCAACGTCGCCAAGATCGCTACAAAGACAACCTGTACGATCATGAGTTCAGACTCAACCGGCAGAAACTCTACTGTTACTGGATTGTTTTGACTGAGGATGTACACAAGCACGATACAGACACTGGAGATGATCGCCCATATGTACGAAGCCTTTGGACCATCTGCGTAGGCTGCGTTCAAAGGGAGGAGAGCCAAAAACCACACTGACAGCGAGCTTGTTGCGCCGCTCCACAGCGCTGAGACGACAAACACTGCAGCCTCTAGCAACAGAATGCTGTGTAACAGGGCTCTTGCGCGGTTGTCGCTTGTGTCTTTTGTGAGCCACCATGCAATGCAGATCAGCCCAAACATCACCCAATCTACTGAGGCTGTCCACCAATGGCCTAGCATCGAAAACTGAATCGCAAACAACAACCAACTCCATACACCAACGGCCATCAGCGTCCTTGCATTTGTTGTGTACCGTTGGGCTTCTTCTCTCCGTAAAGAAACACTCGAAAATGGCATACCGTTCACCTGTTTTGTTGTTGAATTGGAAGTCATTTTGGTGTTGTTTCGATTGCGTTTGTTTGAATGACCTCAATTCACTGGTTTTACGATGGTTTACCCCTTAAAGGGGCTTTGCCGAACTCATTTGTACGTAGCACTATGCACCATAGCATTAAACTGTCGAAACACAAGTCAAAATGAATGGTTCGAAGAGATACATTCGAGTGGTTGGATATATATGCGATTGGGGGGGGCGAGGGGGTTGGAGACAAGAAGTCGAGGTTACCAGAGATGACGTCGGTACGTTCGGGGGTCTACGTCGATAATGACAGGTTGACGTCTACGTCGTCGTGCTCTTGTTGGTGATGGAGGTTCTACGACGATCGTGTGTTGTGCGTAGCGGTTTTGTTGTGGGCGTCTCGTCTCTGTTGGTGTCCCCTCTTGATGCTCTTTGAGTGAGCGCAAGCGCCGAATACGTTCTTCTGTGTTTGGGTGAGAGTGAAGCCACTCCGGCTGTGCTGATCTCATCCTGAACCCAAACAACCGCTCCCATATACTGATCTGGCTATTCTCGATACTGACAAGCGCTGAAGCGAGGGCCATAGGATCGTTTGTAAGCCTCGCTGCTTCCAGGTCAGCGTCAAACTCTCTGGTCCGTGAGAGCGCAAGCTCCAACAGACTCGCAAATGTTGGCGCGAAGATCAATGTCAACAACAACAGCCAGGGCACCGGTTGGCCTGTCATCAAGAAGACAGGGAAACTCAAAAACAACGCGAGCTGTCCAAAAAATGAGAGCAGCTTTGTCAGTCGCGAGAAGCTACTCGCGAGCTGCATCACGGACATATCGCCATTTTTGATGTGGCTAATCTCATGCGCGAGGACGCCTTTGAGTTGGCGACGATCCAATTGTTGCAAAAGTCCCTCTGTCATGCCGAGGATCGGTTCGTCCTTTGAGCCTGCTGCAAAGGCATTGGGAGTCATCGTTGGTATGTAGAGTAGTTTGGGCATCACGTTGAGTTCAGCCTTTTGGGCGAGCTGCCCTACGAGTTGGTGCAGCCACGGTGCTTCCCAGTGTTCTATAGGGTATGCGCCTTGGCGTTGGAGCATAAAATAGGTCGAGATCTTTGGCGAAAAAAGGGCTGAAAATGCCCAAAAAGCGAGGCCAAAGAGCAACCCTTGGATTCCTACAAGGAGGAATCCTACCCATGCAAGCAATCCGCCTATCCCTGCGAGCAGGAGGCCAGAGTGCAGCATGTTTCTCATCTTATGTAGAGAGAATTGTCCTTGGTGCACTGGACGGTTTGTTTGCGTGTGTCGTTTCATCGTTTTTCCTTTCTCTCCCAGAAGATAAGGGATCTTCGTGGGGTGAAATGGTGTGGACGCAAAGAGACGCACGGATCTGAACTGACAGACCGTAGCCCTCGATATATGCGTCGCCTTTTCTCAGCACAAAACGTAACCATCGATCTGAGGGTGTCAAGAAAGTTGTGTTTGCGTTGGATCGTCTTTGTGTGTATCTATGCTGTGATTGATCGAATGTATACACGCCTCCGAGAGTCCCTCTCCTGCCGGGTCTCTTGTTGGGTGTGTGTGAAGACGAACTACAATGGGAGTTGCAAATATGGCTATTGTCCGACCTTTTCGCGCCTTACGTCCTGTCCCTGAAAAAGCAGCTGACGTCGCGTCCCCTCCATATGATGTCATGAACACTGCGGAAGCTCGCAAGATGGTGGAAGCCCAACCCAACAGCTTTTTGCGCGTCGTCCGTGCTGAAGTTGACTTCCCCGAAGGAAGCGATGCGTACAGTGACGACGTCTACAAGAAGGGTGGAGACAATCTGCAGCAATACCAACAAGATGGTGTATTGATCCAGGATGACCAGCCTTGCTTCTATCTCTACCAACAGCGCATGGGAGAGCATGTCCAGGTCGGTCTTGTCGCCGTGGCTTCTTGTGTGGAGTACGATCAAGAGATCGTCCGTAAACACGAATACACCCGCCCTGACAAAGAGTCCGATCGGACCAACCACATCAACCTGCTCAACGCACAAACTGGACCTGTCTGGTTGACCTACCATGCTCACCAAGATATCGACGCGCTCGTTGAAGCCGAGACTAAAAAAGAACCCACAGGTTCATTTGTCGCCAACGACGGTATTGAGCACACCTTCTGGGTTGTCTCCGATGAGGCCACCAACCAAAAGCTCGAACAATTATTCGCGAACAACGTCGAGCTGCTCTATATCGCTGACGGTCACCACCGCTCAGCCGCAGCATCCCGTGTGGCCAAAGAACGTCGTGAAAACGGTGCGTCTACAGATGCGCCTTCACAACACTTTCTCAGCGTCATCTATCCCCACAACCAACTTCAAATCCTCGCGTACAACCGCTTTGTCTACGACCTGAACGGGAACACGAAAGAGTCCTTCTTGGAGAAGGTCAAGGCGTCCTTTGACGTTGAAGAGACAGGCGCATTGAAGCTGCCATCACCTCCAAAAAGTCGGCAGTTTGATATGTTTCTCGATGGATCGTGGTGGCGTTTGACTGCGAAGGACGAGATCGTCCCTGCCGATGATCCTGTGGGTTCATTGGATGTCAGCATTCTCCAGAACAGTTTGCTCCAGCCGATCTTGGACATCGACGATCCACGTACAAACAAACGTATCGAGTTTATCGGTGGGATTCGTGGGCACAAAGAGTTGGAACGTCGTGTCAACGAGAAAGAGGGGAGTGTTTCGTTCGCTTGTTACGCGACGACAATCGAGCAGCTCCTCGACGTCGCCGATGCCAACAAGGTGATGCCTCCAAAGTCCACGTGGTTTGAGCCAAAATTGCGCTCTGGTTTGTTTGTGCACTTGCTCGAAAAATAAGGCTGTTGGCGGGGAAAGGTCGACGTTGATTCTCAAAGAGAGAAAGAGGGGGAGATTATTCAGGGGTCGCGACGATTTGTACCGAAGTCATTGTGCGTGTGGGTTGCTTTGTATCTCTGATCATCGTACGTCCAGTCATGCTTAGTATGCGAGTCAGCTCCGTTTGTCTGTGGAGGGTCACAGAGACATCCATGCTCTCGCCTGGTTTGAGAGTCGCAGGGAGCGGTAAAGATGTTTTGAGCAGAAGGTCGCTGGAGGGGGTGTCCAGTTGGATGCTCTCGATGAGTACCGGATTGCTTTTGGCTGAATGTACCTTGAAGATCTTTGTTTGTGGGGTGTTTGACTTCGTCGTGAAGAATCGAATGATACGGGTCTCGTCCTTTAGGTGCATACAACCATGTGCATTTTGGTAAAAGAGAGGGCGACACTTCATATCTTTGTTTTGTGCTTGACATTGTTCATCACTGGTGCAGTTGTGGGGAGGAAATGTGGCTTGTAATGGGATGAGATACACAACTGGTTTGAAGAGGTAACGCTTTTGAAATCGCCTTCCTTCTTTTGTGAGCATATCCAAAACGACAGTGGCTCTCCCAAACGGAGGTTGTCCTGATTTGGGATGATAGGAGACACTGAAATGGAGTTGTTCGCCAGCCGGGAGCGTTCCTTTGGATTCTATTTTGAGCGGGAGAAAGTCCTC
Organism: Deltaproteobacteria bacterium; assembly: GCA_002731275.1. Lineage (GTDB taxonomy): Bacteria > Myxococcota_C > UBA6777 > UBA6777 > UBA6777 > UBA6777. The sequence continues at coordinate 11,949 of PCBK01000165.1, forward strand.
TTTGGGTCCAACTTCAACATGAAGGGTTGCTTTGATGAAGTCGTAGGTTTCGCTTGCATGGTCATTCTTGATGTCGCATGTCGCGGTAAAGTGCCCATCTTGGAATGTAAACTGAGCTTGGCCATACATACTGCACTTCGAGCTTGTAGGGGGAGGGGTATAACTTTGGCGAAAGTCAGTTGAACGTAATGTTGTATTGTTTAGGCCTTTGAATTCCACACGCAATACAGCCTCCAGAGCTCCAGCGCTTACTGGGAGTTCTTTGCGCTTTGAAGCATCACCCAAGGGGTCATATTGTACGATAATGGTACGTTTATTCTCGACGCCAGGCTGGAGTTGAAATGGAAGTGTTGGTGGATTCACAAGGCGAAAGTGAGCTTGATTGTCGTAGGCAAATTTGATGCTGTGAATGGTCACTGGGGTATTGGACTCGTGGTAAAGATCCACCGTTTGTTGTTCCGGTGCCGACGCAAAGGGGCCTTGGTAAGAGATGATCCCGCCTCTTCTCAAGATCTTGATTCTATCATCAGTTGTTGTTGGTGTGGAAGCACATCCAGGTAGTTGTACAACAAAACAACAACACAGCAAACCACAACAAAGCATCATCCAGATGGGCTTGTGTCCCACCTGCTCTTTCTTGCTCATGACACATCCTTATCGCGTGGGTTGGCGAACAACCTCTTTTGTCAAAATCGACTTCTGTTTTGGCTGTAGCGTACCACCAAGTATGCAAAAATACAATGAACGTCCATCCTGTCCACAGGTCCATCGTCGCACAAAAGTGTGCTGATAGAAGGTCATTGGTGTTGTTGTGTGCTGCTATCCTGACATCTTGGCCCAAACCATGTACGATTGTGCCGATGCAATGAACTCGTAATGGGAGGTGATGATGACAGAGTATCCGCAAGAGCCAGTTGCTGCGATTCGTCAATGGTTGGCACAACCTTCTCCGGATGCCTGGGAAGACCTTTCTTTGATCGTAGCCTCTTGTACTCCTGAGCAAGTCGAATATATCGTGGATTACGTTCAGCAACATCTCCAAACATGGCCGAGGGAGTGGTGTTGCATCCATACATACTCGCCCGAACTCTACTGGCGACTGGGCAAAGAGCTTCACCTTACCGTTCAAGATGAAGATGATCTCGCCCTCTACACGGAATACATCCCGTTGTATCCTAATATTGAATCGCTTATCCTCACGGGTTACACGGGCCTGTGCGATATGTCCTTTTTGGAACATCTTCCTCAAATCAAACATTTTACGTATATCGAACCGGGCCTTGAGACGTTTTGCCCTTTTGAGGGAGTCGAAGTGCAGCCCCATAACATCGATGTGTTCTCTCGTCGTACGAATATGGAGACAATATCTCTGCAGTGTGACCTTCATGGTGCGTATGACATCGATATCTTTACTGGAAATGATCAGCTTCGAACCCTTCATGTCGCTTGTGCGCGGAGCTTCGACACATTAGACAAACTGCTCGATCTCAAGCAGCTCGAAGAGTTAAGCCTGAACAAGGTCTTGCATTTGAACAATATCGACGCCCTGTCCTCTATGAAGTCGTTGCGGCGTTTGGTTCTCAGCTATTTTCCCGACGCGGATCAATATCTCGAACAACACAATTTCTTCTTCACGTCGATCAAAGAGATACCTCTCTTCAGCGGACTTGAATCACTGACCTTACGAGGTTTTCGTTCGTTGAGATCGTTGGAAGGGGTTGAGGCGCTACGGGGGTTGAAGTCCCTACGTGTCGATGGATACAGGATCGAGCACTGGGAGCCTCTTGCAAAGCATAAAGCGCTCGAACATCTCGACGTCGACATCAACAGCGTGGAAGATGTCGAACGTATTGACTTTCCGCCACAGCTCGCGTCGTTGACATTGTCGACGGGGGTTCATTCTCAGTGGGAGCTTACATCCGAACTTCAGTGGGCCTCACTTGCCCGGTTTGCTCACATCCCGTCTATAGCTCTGCATGGTTTTCGTGTCAGAGGACGTCCAGAGCCAGATCTGGAGCATGTTCGTTTCCTGACCAATGAGCGAGAGCAAAACTCCATTTGGAGACCCTTCTGAGCGGGCTCCGAATGGTTGTGGGGGTTGTCTTTGTGTGTGGGCTTTGCCATGATAGGTGCAATGACCCATTTCCACACAAGAGAGGTTTACGTTGATGAGACATCATCCCTGGTTTGCAAAAGTATCGTTATTTTCTGTTTTGTTTTCAGTGTTGTTGTTCGGCGCCTGCCCAAGTGGCCCTGGTCCCAATGCTGAGGCAGGAGAAGAGAAAGCATCCGAAAAGGTAAGTGAAAAAGTCACGACAGAGAACACACAAGAGCCCCAAAAGGAAAAGGTCTCCGAGCCTGTCTCAGAGCCTAAAACTGAACCATCCCCAGAGCCCACATCAGAGCCTAAAGCTGAGAAGACTCCCGAACCTGTCTCGGAGCCTAAAACGGAGCCAGCGCCGGAGCCACAAAGTGAACCTGTGACAGAGAGTGTTCCTGACAAAATGGTTGTAGAGTCTGTGCCTGAACCCAAGCCAGAGCCGACAAAAGAGAAGGTCGTCGAGGCCGCTAAACCTTGTACCACTGATGCGGATTGTGGGAAACGAACCTGTGTTCAAAACGGCCAGGATTGTGACAGAAGCACGCCCATTTGTAGCCAAGGCTTTTGTAAGGTTTTGTTTGTGCAGGTGACCAACACGACTTGTGATTCGCAGACCGGAGTGTGTAAAGCTGCACCTACTACCTGTACCAATCGTTGTGATTGTCCCCAAGGCTTGCTCTGTACACCAGGCGATGGTAAGTGTATCGCCGGGTTTGTCCCTGAGTATTGTTGTGATAACGCAGGCTGTCCGTCTGGTCAGCGTTGTTATCATCGTGACGGAAAACAAGGCGTTTGTCCCTGAAGGTTGATTGTCCTGACATAAGTCTGCACTCTTTTTTCCTTGCAGCAGCTTAACGTTTCAAAAAAAACGAACCATTTGAATCAGTGGCACGTCATGAAGCAGTCGCCACCCGTTTTTGTGTAAGGGTGGATTCAAACGTCCCCAACACCAAGGAGGTTATCCCATGAGAAGTACATCAAATCTTGAAACCAAGCTTGCTTTGTGTGGGATCGTGGTAGGACACAACTCCTAAACTGTTGGCCCTCCATGCCGGATCAACTTCACTGATCCTGGTCTCTTGTCTACGCTATCATGTAGTCAACATGCTCCCCCCAAAGCAAGCGTTGCTTTGTCGTATATCCTTGTATCTCCAAATCAAAATTGAATGAAATGAGATCCATTCCTCGTATACGCGGGGATATACAGCTCTCTCCCTGAAGACATACGAGTGCGCCAAATGGTGGGCATTCACGGGGAGAGGAGCATCTTGGGAGTATGTATGTCTATCAAGTTCTATCAAAAAAAGCAGAACAAAATCAAACAAAAAAAGGCGATGGCTTCGTCTCTTCACGAAGATGACGGGGTCGATCCACGTCATTATTTTCGTCACAAACCCAACAAAAAAGATCGAAAAACCCGCCAATTATGTGGCCAAATCGCACGGCAACTCAACGCGATTCTTGGTGAACTGTCCGATGATTTGCTCTCCACTTGCTACATCGAAGAGGTTGTCCCTGCGCCGGATATATCGAGATGTATGGTGACATTCGTGTGGATGGGGGACCTCGATGCTTTTGAGCCTCAACGTCTACTTGAGCGCATCGGTCAGGTCCAGGGAATGTTTCGCGGTGAGCTTGCGATGGCGATTCATCGTCGTCGTGTGCCACAGCTCTCCTTTCGGGTCATTCCAAAAGAGGAGGTGTGTGCATGAAGCAAACACAAGCACCTCTTCATCAATGGATCAGTGAACCTCTCTCTGGTGAGGTGAAGAAGGCGTTGTTGCGTCTTCAGAGGACGGATGATGTCGAGCATATCGCTGTGATGCCAGATGTCCACCTGTCTAAGGACGTCTGTATTGGGACTGTGCTTGCGACCAACCACACACTTTATCCCGACGCGATCGGTGGGGATATTGGGTGTGGGATCTCTGCGATACGCATCGGTGGTCGGACAGACTGGATACACAAAGAGGCGTCTATGGCGAAGTTGTTACGTGAACTTCAACATTCCATCCCTGTCCAAAAACACCACGTCAGCCAGATCCCAGATGTCCCTGATGTGTTGGGGGATTGGCCATTGAGCTCGCCGTCACTGGAGAACCAGAAGTCCCGCGATGGTGTGTATCAATTTGGTACGTTGGGTCGTGGGAACCATTTTTTGGAGCTTCAGGTCGATGAATCAGGCGATCTGTGGTGGATGTGTCACAGCGGTTCACGTGCGATGGGTCAATTGATTCGGAAACATCATCTTCACTATGCGGTCGCATCAAATACGGGGTTGATGGGGCTCGACACGAGGACGATCGAGGGGAAATCGTATCTTTGTGATCTACAATGGGCGTTGATCTATGCCGAGGAGAGTCGTCGAGAGATGTTGCGCCGTGCGACTGGGCTTGTCGAATCTATGTTTGGTATGTGGTCTGAGGCGTCTTCTTACATTTCGAGCCACCACAATCATGTCCAATACGAAGAGCACGAGGGACGTTTTGTGTGGGTGCACCGTAAAGGTGCCAACCGTGTGGAGCGTGGAGAGGTTGTGTGCATACCTGGTTCGATGGGGACGATGAGCTATCACGTCTCAGGTCGCGGCGAGAAGGCTTCTTTGTATTCAAGCGCACATGGTGCTGGGAGGGCGATGCGTCGTGGAGAGGCAAGCCAGAAGATCTCGACAAAGTCTCTGCTCAAGCAGATGAACGGCGTGTATTTTGATATGCGAAAGGCTCCACGTCTCAGAGATGAAGCGCCAGACGCCTACAAAGATATCCACGCGGTGATGCGTGCCCAAAAGAAACTCGTGCGGATCGTTCGTCGTCTCCGCCCTGTATTTTCTTACAAAGGCGTATAGTCGAGGGTCTTGAGAGGGGGGACTCGTCTTGTTTGCTTGGGGATGAGTTGAAGAGAGAAGTTTGAAGCAAAAATATAGAGATTTGTCACTATCATTTGGGATGCGGGGTATGTTATTATTGTGCGCGAAGAATAAGGCCATCGGATAGAAAAAAGCGAAGACAAGAGGGCAGTGGGTGGAGCCTCAGGCAAGGCATGTCAACGACAAATAACAAAGCCTGCGGCTCCAGCAACAACCTTCTGTCTTCGTCTCATTTTCCGTATTCTTTTCTTTTTTCTATCCGACGGCCTAAGGATTATTTGCCCGAAAAGCTTGACGTCGTGTTGTACGAGGAGAGTTATGTTTGTATGTCATGCGATCAGATACATCCCAAAGTCTCTGTGGAGTTTCCTTCTTTTGATATGTTCCTTGGGGTGGTTCTTTGGTTGTGCTGAGGATGCTGAGAATATTCCTGTCAATCCCGGAAAATTACGCATTGAAAGAGAAGGAATCGTTTCGTTTCATGGGCCTCGTTATGGAACCCCTGACGTTCAGGTCCTGACTTTTTTTCAAGAGTCAAATGGTCCTCTGGTGATCAAGGATGTGTACCTTGCTGGAAACGAAAATCGCGATTTTCGTATTGTGAAAAAGCCAGAGCTTCCAAAGGATGTACAGCCAGGATTGGGACGGGGGTTTCAAGTCGCCCTTCAATACGCTCCTTTTTCTACAGAGGCGGTCACCAAAAATCTTCCAACACACCCCAAAATGTTCGATACAAAGCTCCACGTTACATACACCATTCCATGGGATGCAAGAGTCTATTTGTTTGAAATTCCTATGTATTACGAGCCGCCTCCTGCGTCATCTAGTTGTGAGGGAGAGGCCAAGCACGCATTCCACTTTAAAAGTGGACGTTACACACTCAACTGTTTGATCGGTAATTCGAGTGAAAAGTCTTACCAAATCTCTCGGGTAGAGCTCCTCTTTGCAGAGGGAGAAACGACCTCTTCCTTGTCTTTGGTTTCAGGATGGAAACGTGAGATTGTCTCTGGTGGTGCTGTGAATTTAGGCTTTGTGTACTCTCCTCTGGATCCCGAACATACACCGAAACCTGTGGGTGTGCGTATCGATTTGTTGACCGCTGACGGAGTGCTATTCAAGAAACAATTTCACCTAGTGCCTGACATTATCCGTTCGCGGTTTCGTGTTACGTTTCCGCCAAATGATTGTGAAAGTGATCAACAATGCAAGGTTGATAAGGAGCTCTTGGTATGTTCTCCTCTCTATATCCTTCAACAAAAGGGATGTATGTTTCCAACTGGTCACATTCCCGAACTCTATTTCTCGGCGGATGCCTCTAAAACAATCCAAAAGCAAACATTTGCCATTCATTCAACTGGAGATAAGCCCATCAAGATCAAAAGGGTCGTCTTGGATGAAGGGACTGATATGTTCGAGATCAAGGTTGAGGACAAGTTTCCTAAAGAGCTTACACCTGGAGAGCGCCTGTTGGTGACTGTCGTATACACGCCAAAAGACAGCAACCCTCGTCGAAAAACTTTGAGCATCTTTTCAGATCCTGAACAAATTACGCAATCTGTCATGTTTGTAACGGTTCGTTCTCGTTAGGAAACTGTAAGTCTGAATACATAAAAGAGGATTGTTGATGGAGGTATACATGTTTCTTGTTGAATATGCTAAGTCGAACAAAAAAGTGTACGGTGAAAGGTATGTCCTGTCCTTGGCAAGGCTTTTTTGGTTTTCTTTCCTTCTTTGCTTTTTTGGTGTATTGGCATGCGGAAACGTCGAGACATCTGGAGAATTTACGACGTCTTCGGATGCTTCGTTTGTAGGAGGTCGCACTTCTTGCAGGGAGATTTGGCCCCGTTGCAATGGGAACTTCGAGGCTGGCGATGACAAAAGTTTGAGGTATACTTTCTACTTGTCGTCAACATCAAGCGAAAATTTGGGGTGCAAGCGTGTATGCAGTAGTATCATCGTCAAGAACTGCCAAATTGATTATGAAAAATTTGAAGGTGGAATTCAGTCAACCTGCAAAGAAGGCGAGGTCGATCCAAACACCGGATTCAAACAGTTCCACTGCATCGTGACTGAGACGATGTGTTCTACTACTCCATGATAGGGACTTGGATGAGTCGGTCCCGCGCGCTTTTGCTTCATTGGAGAGTTGGCTTTGTCTGTAAAACCCGACGAAGACACCAACTGTTTGGGAAGGCAAGGCTGAAAGCCGCGCCAGGGTCTTTTGAAAAGACCCGTTAGCCTATCCCCGCATATCCACTGACTCCCCGACAGCACCAACACTCCGAAACCTCTCGCTCTCCATCAACCCTGCATCCATTCACGCCACCAAAAGAACAACTCCAACACCCAAACAATCAGCTCCCTTCGTCCACTCACAACGCTCCAACACCAAAAAATATCACTCCATCAAGAACACTCTTCGCCTCTTTACCGCCCGGAATCGGTCCGTCAACAAAAGAAGACGGCTCCTGAGAGGTCGATCACCCACTCCGAACCAAAAAAATTCGCCTCCACAACAAAAATCTCCGGTCCGTTACACAAAAACAGAAGAAAATATATTCAAATGAGCAGTGGAACAACCTCGCAAGACCACTTCCGCAAGGTTCCAGAGGGGGGTGGTAACCTCTCCCGACTGGCAGCTCAAGAGCAACCGACCGGATTTTTTTGGTCCAGAGGCGACGACAATTGTTCACTGACAGGGTGATCACCTCCATTTGACATTGAACCCCCTTTGGAGAGGTGGAGCTTGTGCTCGTTTGAGTTTGACCCTGGGTATAAATAGACGAGTGTATCTTTACCCCTGTGTCATTTTCCAGTTTTGGGGGTAGTGCTTTGGTTTCATTCGTTTTTATATGTTTTGATGTGAGTCTATTGAGACTGCTTTGCGATTTGATGCATAATGAAGGGTATTCTTGTTGTGCTGGGGAAGATCGGAAGAGACGGATGAGTGGCATATTCCTTGCTTAGTGATTCTCTTTGAGCTGACCATGCCTGACGGAGGAAGAGGAACATGACAAAACATCAATCACTGAAGAAACCACCGAAAATCGATTTTCAAGTGCAAGCTGTATTGAGCACTGATGAGTACGTGACGATCAACGCAATGGCCGATTTTAAGCGGTCTGAAAAAGCAGACCTCATCGTGCAAAAGCTCTCGAGGTATGCGACGGAGCTGTTCCTCGAAGCGGCGGTCAAAAGCCAGCTTACACAAACTGTTGTCCTGGAGTCCATCGAAGAGGTGCTGGAGGACGAACTGAATGGCTGGCTGCAAGGGGTGTATCTCAACTTGTTCAGCTTTGTAAAGTTGCTCGAAGAGTTGCCGGCTGTCAATCGCGTCCAGATCAAACTCTTTATTGCAACAATCACTCGACTTGTCCGAGAAAAAGGTCTTCCTTTTCAACTTCGGATTCCACCTCAATATGATCCCAACAGAGTCTCATCTACGAGTATCCTGGCCCAGAAGCTGGGAACGCGCAAAGAAGAGCACATCAAACCTCCTACACTTCGACGTCTTCAGTCTGCTCGGGTCCAGCCTGGTTATGAGAAGCTCTACAGTATTCTCGGCGCGATGGCTACGTTGGGCTTGCTTACCGCTGCGCTGTGGTGGTTTCTTGGTTTGCAACCCTTTCGGTTTTAATCCGCCCCTCACCACCTTTTTCCTTGTAGAACCCTAAGTGGTCCTCTCGCGAAGCAAGCGCATGAGCATGATGTTGCATTTTTTCCGTAGGGTCGGGCCTTGTGTCCGACCTCGATGTTGTATGTCTGTTTCGCGAGAGGACCACTCAGGGTTCTCAGGGGGTTGTGTCTTCGATCGCCTTGGAGTTGCAGGAGGGAGGAGCGGTGACGGGGTTGCAGCGAGCGGGGGTACCTTTTGGGACGGTGGCCATGTATCCTGAGTCGGCCTGTCTATTTGGAAAGTCGGTGCTCAGCCAATGTGCGCCACTCGCGAGCGCCGCGCTGAGTCGACTCTCGTTTTTCTCTTTGGACGCGTCGAGGTCGGCATCTGCGCGTGTACGGATGAGCAATCCTGCCTTGGCTGCCTGTTGGATCTTGGCGGTGTTGTCGCCCTCTGGACCATCCATCTTCGCGACCGCTGCGTAAGGGGCGTCTTGCTCGGCGGTGACGAACATCAGCTTCTCATGCAAATGCTTACCTCCGTTGGTGTAAGCGTCCCGAGCTTCGCCAGTCAACATCAAGACAAACATCACTTTTCCACGAATTTGACCGAGCGTTGGCCATCCATCCTTTGCCAGCGCGGTCTTAAGGTCTGGGTGTGATCCTCTCACATCATCGGGCTTCAACACGCGCTCTTTTGGGAAAACTGAGAGGACTTCTTCACTCATTTTTTCGTAGGGTTTGTCTGGGTAACTGCTTGCGCCTTTTGGTTCGATCAAGATGGTGATGGGGATATGTTGTGTGTGGACATCGGACCACGCTTTGATCTGAGTGAGGCACTCTTTGAAGCTATAGCAGTGTGAGTTTGGGTCGAGGACAGGGACGTGTTGGACGAGGAAGAAGTCGTCTTTGACACCCCAATACAGATCCAGCTCAAATTGCCGCACGCCTTCTTTTTGCAGTTGGGTTTCGAGTGGGGAGTGGGTGTATTTCCAGTCGGCGACCCCTTGTTTGGGGGCGATGTGATAGCTGTTATGTGTGCCTAGCACCTGGATGTGATTGAATCGCAATACATCGTCGAGGGGGTAATCTTTTCGTGGGGCTGTCTCGATGGGCGATTCTTTTGGTTGTGTATCCGAGACAGAGGCGTCATTGGACGGTTGCTCGTTGGTGTTGTTTGTGGAAGTGCAGGCGACAAAGCCGAGCAACATGATCGCGATGAGGGGACGTAACAGATGTTGATGCATGGGTGTCATATCCTTTTTTGTTGTCCCTTTTTTTGGGCCATTCTTACTGGCAGATACCTGAGGTGAGGACCATCCAGGGACCACCTGTCGCTGTGATCTTCATGACGGACAGGTCACCTGTGGCGTTCTGGATTGTGTACGGGCTGGCCTCGCACGTTTTTGATGAGTGGGAGTAACCGACTGAGTACGTACCGACAGGGATGTTGAGGAAGACCGCGAGTCCTGTCGAAGCGGTCTCTGGTCGGATATTTTTGCGTCCTGCTGCGGTGATGTAGTAGGGACCAGCACCTTTTTTGGGTGTGATCGTCATCTTGGCTCCTGACAACGGTCCTTTTCCAGGCTCGGAGACTGTGGCGACAATGGTCGAACGATTGGCGCTTTGGTTGACTCCGAGTGAGGACGCGAGCGCTGCGGCTTGTTGGGTTGAGACCATGCCGAGTGTTTGTGATATTTGGCAGTTTGCGTTGAGTGCTGAGGCTTGGACATGCAGGGGGAGCAAGACGTTGGACCAGCCCGACTTTTTCAGCGAGATGTAGATGTCTGTGTTGACCTTGAGGCCCGTGAGTGTGAACTCGCCCCGAATGTTCGATTTTTTACAGCCGACGCTGCCAATGGCGCAGACGTTGACAGCGGTGATCTTGGGTTGGTTGTTCCCAAAGAAATCGTACACCGTACCTTTATATGAAAAAGTCGAACACGTTGTGACTTCAGGAGCTTGCTCTGTGAGCATTTCGGGAGGCGCTTCGGTCCCTGCGTCCATGACTTCTGCGATCCGTTCAGCAGAAGGTTCGATGGCCGGTTCGATTGCGTCATCGACGACAGGTTCGCTGGAAGGTTCATCTTGTGGTTCTGTTGTGGGCTCGCTCTTTGGTTCTGTTGTGGGCTCGGAGGCTGGCTCTGCTGTGGGCTCCGAATTCGGTTCTTTCGTGGGTTCGGTAGATGGCTCGGTGGTAGGTTCTTGTGTGGGTTCGCTCGCATCTTTTGTGCTCTCTTGAACGGTTTCGGTGATTTGTTCGTTGTTTGCGCCTTCTTTGGCTGGGCCAGTACAGGCTGGTAGTGTTGCGACGAGATAGAGTGCAAAAAGCGCTGAGAGCGCGAAAATGGATTGTTTTTTCATGGACCTTGCTCCTTCTGTGCTTGACAATGTGGCTTGATTGTACAACAAAATCGCCGTTCAAACAAAATCTACAAAGCAGGTTTCCAGGAGACAGGCCGATGTATGAATGGGTGTCTTCACTTTTTGCGATGTGATCTGTGAATGTGTCTTTGTCTTTGTGGCATTGCCTCATTCCTTCAGCGGAGAGGGAGGAGGTGTTAAAGCGGTCCCGCACTTGCGACATTGGTTGAATGACTCGACTGATGGATACCAGTACTCTTCGTCACATCCGGGACAGTCGTAGGTCCGCTGTAGAAGACTTCCACAGCCATAGCAGTGCTTGAACTCCGGATCGACATGTGTCCCACAAAACAGACAATACTCCGTCAGGTTCGACTTGGGTGCCTTTTGTGTTCCTTCTTTGTCTTGCACAACAGCATCACCTTGCGTTGTCTCAATCCGCACACGTAAGCCCGATGACGCCTGAAAATCCTTTGTACCAGCTGCTTCGCCAAAGAACTCTTCTTCGAGAGCGCCCTGTAATTGTGTGACGAGAAGGGGCGTCTCCGCGTCTGTTGAGAGCGTCTCTTCCATCTCTTTGAGTCGCGCAAGTCGTGATGCTTCGAGCCGTTTGGCCTCTTCTCTTTGGGCTTCTTCTGTGCGGATTCGTTCTTCTTCTTCGAGCGCTTCGCGTTCGGCGCGCTCTTTTTGATAGCGGGCGTGGTAAACAATGATAAATGCCACGAGCAAGACCGCACCAATGGTAAAGGCAAGCGGTCGATAGGTCGGCAATAAGACGGCAAAGGTAAACCCAACCGTAAAGAAGAGTTGAAAGGGCAGGCTCATCTTAAACGCCCACCGCCAGCCCATAAAGGTCGAGGTGTGGTAGGTCGTGAGAAAACACGCGGTGATGAGACTGATCGAGAAAGCCTTGTAAAGCCCTGTGTGTTCTTCGAGGAAGATCAACATGGGAAAGAAAGACGCGAAGCACAACAAGAGCAAAAAGAAGTTGGTCCGTGTGATCGTGTCGGGCTTTTGACGTTCACCAAAGAACCAAAAGAAGATCGCGAAGAACAAGAGGGCGATCCCACCAAGTCTCCCGAGAAGTCCATAGCGGTAGTATTTGGAGAATTGAGGCGGAAACTTGACGATGATATCCTCTGTCGAGAGGAAGTCCTGAAATGACCACGTAAAGAGGTTGGAGATGTTTTGTTGAGAGAGCAATCGCTGGCTGTTACTCGGCTGGAGTGCCTGAGAAGGGATGTCTGGGTCGACCCCTTCGACTTTGAGCTTAAACGAGAAGGCGCGCTTTTTGCCCGGCGCGATGCGGTATCTGTACAAATCACGCCCTCTGACTTTGTAGCGGATCTTCACCTTGATGATCTCTTCGGGAGCGAAGTGACGGCTCCATTGTACACCTGAAGGGGTGATGTCCAGGCCGTACTTTGGGGAGACGTATGTCGTTGTGTGGGTGTTTTGTGTCGTTGGACGCGAAGAGGGGGACTGTTTGGGCGTGACGAGAAATTGGATGTCCGAGAATGTGCCTGCGCCTCTTGGGAATGGGAAATAAACGACCGCACGTAGCGGTTTTTTAGAGGCGTTGAGGAGTGTATAGCGACCCTGAAAGTCGGCGTGGTACACGGGGACGACTTTTGCGCGTTCGAGGACGTAGTGGACCTTAAGCGCGGCGTCGACCTTGGTGGATTGGACGGCTGTGGAGACGACACGTCCTGCGACCCAACGACCGTCTTTTCGTCGAATACGCCTGACTTGTAGGGCAAGCTGTGCAACTGCCGTCGTTTTTTTGACGGACTTTGTGAGCTTTTTGTTGCGATTGACCAGTCGCAGCGTCGCGGTCACCATGATCGCGGCGAGGACAGAGAGGATGGCTACGACGACCATCAACTCGATGAGTGTAAAGCCGCGCTGTGAGTGCTGTTGTGTGGATCGCATCGTGCTTCCTTTCGGTGTCGGTTATGCGATTGAGTTCTTGCCAACTTGCGTTGTGTCTATATACTTCCCAATCAACCATAAGAGGGGATGTGTATCCCTCAAATATGTTCATAAAAACGCCACCACTCTAAAGGAGTTTGTGATGAGAAGGCTTCGTATGACCCTGTGTCTTTTGTGCCTGGTGACCCTGTTCATCGCTGGTTGCAAGAAAAAAACGACCACCAATCAGACAAACAAAAGACAGGCGCCCAAAGCCTTGAAGATTAGCAAGGCCGGTAAGTCCATGCTGGAGCTTTTGCCAAAGCAGGCCAAGGACATCTTCTATATCCCTACCATTGGGGCAATCCCGCCACAGCTTGATACCTTCCTCGAACGCTTTGAGGGCTCGAAAGAAGGACAAGTGCGCAAGCTCGTGGGTGCGTCTGAACAAAGATTTGGAATCAATCCTCTCAAATTGAAGGAATTTTCGCAAGCTGGTTTTGACACAAAAGGAAGCCTCGCCGTCGCGCGTGTCCACGTCAACAAACGTCCTGTGATGTTGCTCGCCATCGCGCTCAGCAACGCTTCGACTTTTGAGGCGAAGCTCAAGTCCATCGCCAAAGAAAAGCTGGCGGTCCGAGAGTTTAAGAAGACAACCCTGCCCAAGGGCAAAGGTGTGTGCATCACCGCGTATGGCAAAAACTCCTTTGACCAACCGGTCGAAGAGTTCGCCTACATGATCAAGAAGAAGACCGCCTTGCTCGCTGTCGATCTTGGTCCTGCCGGGACATTGGACCCAGAAGCCAAAGTGAAGCACACGACTTGGAGCGCCGACGCGCTGACCTTTACCCTCTCACTGCCCTCCGAGAAGACCCTCAAAACATCCGAGACCTTTTTTGCTGCGACCCAGCACGCCGGTGGTGCACAGCTCCTGCACTTTACGGAGAACCAGTGGGCATCTGATGCCGCCGCCCAAAAGGCTGCGCTCAAGCGCTTCTCCAAAAACATCAACCTGCATCGTTTGCTGAGACAACCACAGCGCCTGCTCCAGCTTCGTTCACGTCTGCCCTGGAATTGGTCCACGACGACAGTAAAGGTGTCGCCAAAGAGCGTGCGATTTGGCTCCTTCTTGCGTTTGCCCCAGAGCGCACAAGGGCTCGCGAAGAGTTTAGAGAACAAGGACACCAAGCCGGCGGTCTTGTTAGAAGGGCTCCACAAGGACGCAGTCCTCGCGATGAAGCTCTCACTCAAACCCAAGCAGCTCGACGCGCTATTTCGTCAATCGACCAAAAATCTCCCTGTCAAAGCGGCGACTGTCTACGAGGCTTTGAAGAAGAGCATCGGTGTGGATATCCCCAAAGATGTGTTGCCTAATCTCACTGGACAGGCGATCGGAGCGCTCTATGGTGTCAATCCCAAGATCGTGATGCGCGCAGCCAGAAACCCGATGGTCCTTCCTGGCCAGCTCCATCTCGGTGTGGTCGCAGAGATCAAAGATCCCAAAAAACTCATCCCTGTGCTTGAGAAGCTCAAGGCGACGATCAAGTTTGGCCGTCGTGGCGCGACCGCTCGCAAAGAAGATGGGGTCACTGTCTACCGCATCCCTGTCCCTGCATGGCCCGGCATCCTCGCTCATTGGGCTGTCTATAAAAATCACTTCATCTACAGCATTGGACCAGAAGCCTTCAAGTTGACCCTCGATGCGTTGAAGAACCCCAAAAACAGGCTCTTCACACCAGAACAAGCAGGTGTCCTCGGTGGGAAAAATGCTGGCGCTGTGTATCTCGGTTTTGGTCGCTTGAAAGAGGTCGCTAGCTCGTTGACGTTGTCCTTTGGTATGCGCCTGTTTATCGCAAGTACGCTGCAAAAGCTGCGCCGCGTCAATGGCCTGACGCTGAGTTTTGGTCCGACAAAGACGGGGCTTCAGTTGCAAGGTGAGCTTCGTGTGAGGTGATTTTCTTCTCTGTGTCTTATGACTGTTCAGAGCGATAGATGAGGAACCAGTATGTCCAAAAAGAAGAAGAACAAACGCAATAAGGGCAAGCAAAAGCAAGCCCCAATCAAAAAGCAGGATGAGGTCGCAAAGGCCGATGTCGATGCGTCTGTGTCCGAAGAGACAAAAGCCTCCTCACAAGAGAGTGAGGCCAAATCTGACGACGAGGCGGCGTCCCAAGAGGACGATGATGTGAGTGAAAAAACTTCACTCACAGAGGATGAAGAAGAGGCTTCATCGGATGAAGCCTCTGTCGAGGTCCATACGACAGAGACGGCGGAAGAGGCAGAGCAGACATCAGCGGCAAAGGATGTGTTGATCTCGTTGAAGGGGGTGTCTCGTTCCTTTCGCGATGGTGAGGGAGAACTTCACGTTTTGCGAGAGGTGGATTGGGACATTGAAGCCGGAACATCCGTTGCGATCATGGGTCGCTCTGGAAGCGGCAAGTCGACACTCTTGAATTTGATCGGTGGCCTGGATCGTGGATATGCCGGCGAGATTGTGGTCGATGGGTTGAAGCTGGAGTCTCTCAATGATGCGAAACTCGCGGCGTTTCGTAATGAGAAGATCGGTTTTATCTTCCAGAGTTTTCACTTGATGAGAGAGTTAACCTGTGAAGAGAATGTCTTGATGCCTGCGTGGTTCTCGGATCAAAAGCTCGTTGGGATAGATCGAGCGAAAGAGCTCCTTGAGCGAGTTGGGTTAGGGGCGAAGATTGGTCAGCGTCCAGGTCCATTTTCAGGTGGTGAGAAGCAGCGTATCGCGATCGCGCGGGCGTTGTTGATGCAGCCCAAGATCTTGTTGTGTGATGAACCGACAGGA
Organism: Deltaproteobacteria bacterium; assembly: GCA_002731275.1. Lineage (GTDB taxonomy): Bacteria > Myxococcota_C > UBA6777 > UBA6777 > UBA6777 > UBA6777. The sequence continues at coordinate 27,621 of PCBK01000165.1, forward strand.
AACCTCGACGAAGAGACGAGTGAGGAGATCTTGACGTTGTTCCAAACGCTCCAGCGGGAGGAGGGGTTGACCTTTTTGATGGTGACCCATGAGCTTCAGGCGGCGCAAATCGCCGATCAGATCTTCGTATTGCAGCAAGGTCAGCTGGCGCTGCGACAACCTGAACAAGAATAGAAATCAACCTCTTTCCGTCAGGAAGGAGAGGAGGAAAGATGCGGACCCCAGCTTTTTGGCGCTTGCTGTTTTTATATATCCGTCGCAACACCACAAGTTTGCTCCTGAGCAGCCTCGGGATTGTCGTGGGGACGGGCTCATTTGTCTTCTTTGTTTCACTTGGATACGGCGTTCGTCAGATCGTCACCCAAGATCTGCTCGGTGTGTTGCCTGTCAACCAGATCGAGATCATTCCCAAGACGTATTCTCTGGGGATGTTTCGAGTCGGTGGTTTGCTCGGAGGCGCAAAACTCAACGACGCGACGCTCGAACGGATTCGTTCACTCAAGGGGGTCAAACACGTCTTTGGGAAGATGAACGTGCGTGTGCCTTCGTATGCGATGATCCCCATCCCAAAAGAATTTCAGAAGAGGGGGATCGCGCGAGCCTTTTATACGGAGATGATCGCCCAAGGGATTGATCCCAAAGCCATCCCCAAGAAGGATCTGCAAGGGAACACATTTGAATACAAAGAGGGCAAACCTGTCCCGATCTTGATCAGCAAGCGACTGTTGAATGTGTACAATACGACACTTGCGGACTTGCGTGGATTTCCAAAGTTAACTGCGCAGGCTGTGCAGGCCGTGAGGTTTAAGATGATCGCCGGTCGCTCGGCCTTCCGTCGAAGGGACCACAAGAAGGGGGCGCGCAAATATCCCTGTCATGTGATCGGTGTCTCCAGGAGGGCTATCCTGATTGGTGTGACTGTCCCGTTGGCTTTTGCGAGGAAGCTCAATCGTATTTACAACGGAAAGGACGACCCGAACGTTTTCCAGAGCGCGATCATCGTGGCGAAGGACGCAACGGATATGCCTCGCTTGCTCAAAAAGATCGAGAAGATGGGCTTTACGATGGAGACCTCTCAGATCTTTGCGCGCAAGGTGGGGGAGAGTATTCTGTTTATCACGTTGTTGTTGACGTTGATCAGTGCGGTTATTCTCGTGATCTCAGCCATTTCGATTAGTCACGCGTTCTTCATGTTCGTGTACGAACATCGCTATCAGATCGGCTTGATGCGTGCGATTGGTGCCACGAGATCGAATATCCGTAATCTTTTGGTGATGATGGGGCTGCTCGTGGGAATGTTATGTGGTCTGTCTGGGTTTGGTATCACGTATGGTTTGATTGTGTTTTTGCGTTGGGCGCTACCTCAATGGGTGAGCCTACCATTTGCGGCACACAAACTGTTCTTTTTCCCGATGTGGCTGCCCTTTTTGGCCCTCTCTTTTGCGCCATTGTTCTGTCTGCTAGGCTCCTTTGTCCCTGCGCAACGTGCGGCGGCATTGGACCCTGCGCAAGTCTTACATGAGGCGCGGTAGGGGCTGGTTGCGGGTATGTCCTTGCACACACTGACCCAAGGAGACCAGCAATGAAGATCAAAGAACGCAAGCCGGACAGATTGGAGAAGGGGATTCGTTTTGGTTGTGGGGCGATGTTTGGTGTGTTGATAGGGTTTTACTTGCTCTTGGAGTTCTTTGATTTTGAATCCCCCGGTTTGATCCTTGGTTCATCTTTCTTTGGGTGTGGTTTTCTCGCGATGGTGTTGGGTGATCGGTTTTGGTATGGTCTGGGTGGGGGAGGCCGCTTTTTTGGACCGTAGAAGAGAGCTGTTTGGGGGACAACACCACAACATCTTTGGGGGTGTGTGTTTGTCATCCGCATGATGTTGTTTTTTGCTTTATTTTTCTACACTTCCTCTTGACTTCTGCCAAAATCACTCTACGATATCTTCTACTCTCAGTCATTTCATTTTCCGTGCAAACGTCATAGGAGGAATCGTGTCTGAATTTCACATAAAGATGACACCTCAGCTCGAACACATGCTCGAATATATCTCCGAGCGGCTGGGGATCGCGTCACACAATCAGGCCGAATTATTACGTGAGTTGGCGACCCTGGGATATTGGGTTGTGTTTCAGTCCGAGAATGGTTTTACCATTCAGGCGCAAAAGGGGGACGAGGTCCAACGTCTCGAACATCATCTGCTCCATCAATTGCTACAGCAGGCGGAGGAGCGGGAAGAGCACGTCAGGATCACGTTGCTCAGTGATGAGGTCGAGCGGCTTGAGAAGATGATGCATGAGCCCATCGCGCTTGCTCCCGCCTTAGATGGTGTTCTTCGTCGGATTTCACGGCGAGAGAGAACACTTCCTACGTTACAATGGATCGAACCACAGTGAGTTGCCAACATGTCTAGTCATTCTCTTCGTGTCGAGCCTATCGGCAAACACCACAGACCCATTCTTGTAGACTTCAAGAACCAACATGAAGCGCTCGCGAACTATCCAAGGCGGATCGCCAAACGCCACTTGCGTCATGATCTCGTCGGTGGGACTTTTTTGGCGATCTTAACGGATGAGCAAAAACACGAGCGTGTCGCGGGTTACTTTAGTATGACCACGGCTTCACTTGAGCGAGAGTGGAGTGATGGATCAGGTGAGTTTGAATCGTTCTCTACGCAGCCTCGTTTTCCCATCCCTTGTGTGCTTTTGACGCGTTTTGCGGTCGATGTGCGCCTGCAAGGGCAAGGCTTTGGGACCTACTTGATGGAGGAGGTCTTTGAGCACTTGATCGGGGCGTTAGAGTCGAACTGGTTGACCTCTCGTGTCTTGCTCGCCGATGCTCATGATGAGTCAGCTGCAGCCTTCTTTGAGCATTTTGGATTTTCCCGCCTTACCAATGAATATCCCGTTACGATGGGTCTTGATCTTCAGAGGGTCTTGTCCTTGTAAGCTTTTTTCTTGTCAGGGGAGAGGGGACAGATTTTTCGTTTGACGTTCCTGTAAAAGGGATTATGTTGTCTTGCCGTAACGCTTCCAAAGCAACGAAGCACCTGATCACGCGGTGATGTGGTGTGGATTTTTATATACAACAAGAAAACATAGATAGGAGGGCATCGTGTCCGAAGCAAAGGAACGTTTTGAGTTTCAGGCAGAGACTACACAACTGCTGCACCTGATGATCCATTCCCTTTACACCAACAAAGAGATCTTCCTGCGCGAATTGATCTCCAACGCCTCCGATGCGCTCGATAAATTGCGCTTTGAAGCCTTGACTGACTCCAGCGTACTCGATGGTGGCAAAGAACTCGAAATCCGCCTCGATACGGACAAAGACAAGCGCACCATCACCATCTCCGATAACGGTATCGGGATGAGCCGCGAAGAGGTGATCAAGAACATCGGTACCATCGCACAGTCCGGTACAAAAGAGTTGATCAAGCAGCTCAAAGAGAGCGAGAAGAAGGAAGAATCTCTCGAACTCATCGGGCAATTTGGTGTTGGGTTTTACTCTTGTCTGATGGTCGCAGATCAAGTCACATTGATCACACGCCGCGTCGGCGAAGAGAACGCGACGAGATTCGATACAGACGGTGAAGGCGCATACACCATCGAAGATGCCACACGAGATGGTCACGGCACGACGATCATCCTCCACCTCAAAGAAGTCGACGACGAGAACGGTATTGAAGACTTCACCTCCGAATACGTCTTGCGCCGTATCGTCAAGCGTTACTCCGACTTCATCAACTACCCAATTATCCTCAAGGTCGAGAAGGTCGAGTACGAACAAGACGAAGAGGGCAACTTCGTCGAAGATGGCGAGAAGACTGTCACCATCGAAGATGAGACCCTCAACTCGATGAAGCCCATCTGGACACGCGCCAAGTCCGACGTGACAGATGAGGAGTACAACGAGTTTTACAAGCACGTAGCGTCCGATTGGGAAGATCCCCTCGTCACACTCCCCCTCAAAGTTGAAGGTCGCCTTGAGTACCAATCCTTGCTCTTCATTCCTTCAAAAGCACCACACGATCTGTATCACCCTTCAGCACGCATGGGACTCCAACTGTACGTCCGTCGCGTCTTGATCATGGAGCGCTGTGAAGACCTCCTGCCTTCGTATCTGCGCTTTGTGAAGGGTGTGGTTGATTCTTCTGATCTGCCTTTGAACGTCTCTCGTGAGCTGCTTCAACAAGACCGCGTACTCGCGCAAATGAAGAAGTACTTGACCAAAAAAGTCCTCGATCATCTCAAGTATCTCTCCAACGAAGAGACCGAAACCTACGACAAATTCTACAAGGCATTTGGTCGTGTGCTCAAAGAAGGTGCGGCTGAGGACTTCGGTAATCGTGAGAAGTTGCTCAACCTGTTGCGCTTCGAGTCCTCAAATGACGCTGAGGCGATGACCTCCCTCGCTGACTACATCGAGCGAATGAAGGAAGGCCAAGAGGAGATCTACTTCCTCACCGGCGAATCCCGCAAAGTGATCGAAAACTCACCTCACCTTGAGGCGTTCAAGAAGAAAGAGATTGAAGTCCTCTACCTCGTCGATCCTGTCGACGAAATCTTGATGGATTCCGTACAAGAGTTCGACGGCAAGAAGTTTAAATCGGTGGGCAAAGGTGTCGTCGATTTGGGCAGCGAAGAGGAGAAAGAGCAGGCTGAAAAAGAGCGCAAAGAGAAAGAAGCTGAGCTCTCCGGTCTGCTTGAGAAGATCCAGAAACATCTCGATGATCATGTCAAAGAAGTTCGACTCTCCAGCCGTTTGACGGACTCTCCTGTCTGTCTCGTTGGGAACGAGTTTGACTACAGTCCCCGCCTTGAGCGACTTCTCCGCAACTCTGGAGGCTCACAGCCTCGCCAGAAACGCATCCTTGAGATCAACCCCGAGCACGAGATGCTTGGTAAGATGAAGGAGCGCTTTGAGAAGGATCAAGAGGACGGGATGATCGACACTTGGGCGGATGTGATGTTGGGCTATGCGTTGCTCGCAGAAGGTTCCACACTTCCAGATCCAGCACAGTTTAACCGTCAAGTCGCAGACATTATGTTGCAAGTCCTCTAGAGGACATTTGTGGAGGATGGAGTGAGCGAACATCGGTCTTTTTCGCATATCGTCTTTGCTGGTGGAGGCGGTCGCTGTATATGGCAGGTTGGCTTTTGGCAGGCGCTCTCGTCAGTCATGGAGCTGCAGCCGAAGAGCATCGCGGCGGTCTCTGCAGGGGCGGCGATGGCGACCTTCTTGATCGGTGGTGCAGAAGATGCTGCGCTGGAGGCTTTCTCTTCGCGGATTGCCCGCAATGAGAAAAACGCCTATTGGGGACATCTCTTTCAACGTGGCAAGAAAGTCTTCCCACAGGCGAAGATCTACCGTGACGCGTTGCTTGAGGTGTATACCCCGGAAGTGTTCGAGCGGATCAAGAGTGGTCCAGAGATCCGGATGCTTTTGGCGCGTCCGCCACGTTGGATGGGGCCTTATCTGGGCGCGATGGTCGGTGTCTCCGCCTACAAACTTGAGAAGAAGCTGCACAAACCACTTCACCCTCTGTGGGGCACGCGCCTGGGGTTTTTGCCGTGGGTTGTCTCGACACATGACTGCGAGACCCCTGAAGCGCTCGCTGAGTTGGTGTTGCAATCCTCTTGTACACCTCCTTTTACGCCGCTGCTGAAACGAGAAGGTCAGATCGTATTGGATGGTGGTCTGGTCGACAATGTGCCTGTGATCGCGTTGCCTGAGGAGGCGAAAGAGGAGGAGACGTTGGTGATGCTCAGTCGCCCTTATCCACCGAGCAGTATGCTGGCAGCGCGAGGGCGTGTGTATGTTCAACCTTCTCGTGTGTTGCCGGTGTCCACTTGGGATTATACGTCCCCCGAAAAACTTGTGGTGACACATGAGTTGGGGTTACGAGACGGCGAGGCGTTTGCAGCGACGTTGTGACATGAGAGGGGGTGTTGTTTTGGGGGGAGAGTTTCTCGCCTGTATCTTGTCTTTCCAACAGGTCTTTGGTATGCATATCTCATATGATTTGAAGTGATACGCGCGGGTCGCCGCGTGTAATGATACATATGGGAAGTGCTCATTGAATACGCAAAACAACTCCTTTGGGCCGTTTGTGCTTGAGGAGTGTATCGGTCGTGGTGGGATGTGTGGTGTCTGGCGGGGCAGGCACATCCACGATCAGCGTCCCGTCGCGATCAAGATAGGGGTTGGGAAAAAAGTCCAGCAAGAGAGCCATTTACAAGCATTTGAGTCCGAAGTCCGGGCGATGGCAGGTCTTCAACATCCGGCTATTTTGCACGTCTTTGAATTTGGCTACGTGCAACAGACGCTCGAAGCGGAGGGTGTTGGGACACTTCATAAGGGCAATCCATATCTCGTGATGGAGCTTGCCGAGCGCTCACTACATCCTTACCGTGGAAAGTTGACCTGGAAGCAACTCAAGCGGGTACTTCTATCCGTTTTAAGTGCGCTCGCACATGTCCACGCGAGGGGGCTTCTGCATCGTGATATCAAGCCTGGAAATATCCTCGTCTCCAAGAATCTCAAAGACGTCAAGTTGTCCGATTTTGGTCTTGTGTATCCCTTTGAGCAAGATCATCCACCGGAGTTTGCACGTCGCCTGATGGGGACCCCTGGTTACATGGCGCCGGAGCAATTTGAGGTTCGGTGGCGAGAATATGGTCCGTGGACGGATTTGTATTCATTTGGGTGTGCGGCGTACGCGCTCGCGACAGGTGATCTCCCCTTTGCACACGCGCAGTCTCTTGAGGAACTGAAGAGCGCGCACCTTCACGAACCTGTCCCTCGCATCACACAAGAACTTTCTGACGTACCCGCTGGCTTTGAAGCGTGGTTGTTGCGGCTACTTGAGAAGAAGCCACAAGACCGTTTTCGTCGGGCGGCTGACGCAGCCTGGGCATTGAAGCGTTTGAGCGAGGACGCGCTTGGTGATCCTTCTTTACTGGATCATTCTTTTGTGAGCGAGAGTAACTGGGCTGGTGAGGAGCCTCAGGTCGATGAATTACCTACCCTTGACGAAGTCTCTGGCGCACGGTCTCCCTACGCGTTTGTGGAACAAGTTCAGTACATGGAGCGCACCTCGGAGTCGACTTTGGACGAGTGGGAAGAGGATTATGTGTTCGATGACGTCGGGCGAGCTGTATACGGAAAACCTGAACACGAGTCGACCATTCGCCGGATCAATGCACCTCCTTTGCCTCTCGACTGGCGCTCACAAGAGCTGCTGCAACACAAAGGCTTTATCGATGTAGGGCTTGGGTTGTTCCCACACAGAACGTTTCCGCTGATCGATCGTGAACACGAGCGGGACGTGTTGTGGCGACTCCTTCGGGAAGTGGAAGACACAAACGAGATGAGGCTGTGTCTGGTCGAAGGAGCTACAGGTGTCGGAAAGAGTCATCTCGTTCGTTGGCTTTGTGAACGAGTGCATGAGATGGGAGCGGCCTCTATCTGTCGTGTCGAACATCATTCCTCGACACGCGAGCATTTTGGTTTGGTTGGGATGGTGTCTCGTCGACTTCAACTCGATGGGTTGTCCGAAGGGGATGTGCAAGAACGTCTCTACCATTACTTGCATCGTCGCGGTGCGTATCTCGAATATGAGGAGCTTGCTCCTCTTGCGCACACTGTCTCTACATCGATCTTTCCCTCAGAACCAGAGCTTCGTGATGCCGTGTTTGCGTTGTTGTTCAAGTTGTTGCACGCGATGTCTGTGGAGCGGGTCGTGATCCTGTGGCTGGAAGATGTGCAGTGGGGGGCGGAGAGTCTGGATTTTCTGCGTTACCTCCAGGTCCACACCCAAGAAGAACCGCTCCCGCTCTTTTGCGTGATGACTGCACGACGTGAAGCTCTTTCACATCGCAAACATGAACGACAGAGGATGCAGGAGATCTTGTACCACGGTGAGACGTGTTTGCAATTGTTGCCACTCGACCAAAAGCACGCCACGATGCTCCTGCATGAGTGGGGGGGCATCAATGAAGATCTTGCGACCGCAATACACCGTTGTGCTGGAGGTTCGCCTAGTTTAATGATCTCACTTGTTGGTGATTGGATCGAGGGTGGTTTGCTCTTTGCGAGTCGGGATGGGCTGTGGGTTGGAAGTGATACACATGAGCGGTATCTTTCGTCTCCAAATGCGATGTGGACGCATCGTATCCTTCGCTGGTTCCACCAATCAAGTGAAGAGGATATGTTGACACTTGAGTTGGCCGCGACGATGGGGGATGTTGTACAGCAAGAAGAGTGGGAAGCTGTGTGTGTAAAAGCCGGTCTTGAGCTTCCTATCAGGCTCTTTCAGATGATGAAGCAGAAGAAGTGGATACAGCCGAATGTTGGCGATGACTGGGAGCTTTGGTCATTTTCCGACGAACGTTTGCGTACTGCCTTGCTGTCACTCGCGGAGGAGTGGGCGCGAAGTGCTGATCACCATCGTATCTGTGCGGAGACGCTCGAAGGATTTCAGGATCATCGATACGCAAAACGTATCGGACGACACCTTCTACAAGCTGGCGAGCACCTTATCGCGTTGTCACCTCTGCTCGCTGCGATATGGCAAACTTTTCGTCAAGGTCCACTCTCTCAGGCGCAAGAGTTGTACAAAGATTGGACCTTTGCGTTGGAGGCGTTGCAATTTCCCGAGGACAATCGTTATTGGGGAGAACATTGGTTGGTGCGATGCTCGATGGCTCGTTATGAAGGGAATATCGAGACTCTTGGTGAGGTGGCTCTCAGGACAAAATCTCTCGCGAGGCGCTATGGGTGGCCTGTCGTGCGTGTTGGAGGGCTTCTGGAGCTTGCGATCTGGGGAGGTTTGAGTGGCAAGCCTGTGCGGCAGGTTTTAAAGTGGTTTCGTGATGCTGAACACCACGCTCATCAGGAAGGTTATCACGAGTTACTCGCTGAAAGTCATCGGCAAATGGGGCGTTATCTTTGTCGAGTTGGCCAACTCGACTCTTCGAAGAAGATCTTACGCCGTTCTCTCGCAGAGTTTCGCGATCTTTCGGATGAGAGCGGTGTGGCGAAAGTCCACGTGGACATGGCTTGGCTATTTTTTCAGGAGGAAGCACATCAGGAGGCGCTTGAGCAGTTGTCTACCGCGTTACCTTTGCTCGAAGCCCAAAATGAGCGTGGAGGGATGATCTCCTTGTTGCTTTGTGAGGGACATATCCACCAGGCAAGAGGAGAGAATGAAGCTGCTTTACGTGCCTTTCAATTTGCACGAGAGCACGCGAGTGAGTGGGGAGGGGTGTGGTTGTTTGCGTCTGAGCTTGCCAGGACACAATGGTTGATCCAAAAAGGATCGTATGATGATGCCATGAGGATTCTTTTTGGGATGATGCACGAACTGGAGCAGATGAAACACGCTCCTTTGTTATTGATGATGCACACTTGTGTGGTTGCTTGCGCGACCGCAAAACAAGACTGGACGTTGTGGGAGTCTCATGTTGCAGCGGTAAGTGATCTTTTGGAGAAGACTGGTTATTGTTCGAATGAAATTGCCAAAATCTTGTTGTTGTCGGGGTCTTTGTCTCACGATGTGTATGCGTTCCCGCAGGCTTTGCGCCTGTATGATCTCGCTTTAGACTGCTGGAAGAGACTAGGTAATCGTAATAAAATTAATGCCTTGACTAGACTTGTCGGGAGTCTTTCTGCCGTCTCGTGATCTCGTTCAGCGTTTGAAGCGCAAACAGGGTGGGCTTTTGAAGTGATTTTAGGGGTGATATTTCCTTTTTGAGCAAAAGCTTCACCTCAATTTGTTAAAGTTGACACCTTAACTGTTTGTTTTTATTGAGTTGTAAAAAAAGTTTGAAAAAAGATGTCCATTCTTGCTACAACATAGATGAGGCTTTTCTCAAAAATCTTCTGTTGCCGGAGATGGACCTCTCGGGAGAAAAGCCCTTTTTTTTTCTTTTTTTTGTTCCCCACCCAACAACTCCCTTCATTTTTTGCACTCTCCACACCAACAAAAAGACAGATGTACGAACGTACAAATGCTCCGTTCTACTTAGCTCACAGGTGAGATGTACACTTTGTACGTGTAACTTTGTCTCGTTCATCATTCTCTGAGACCTCCTTGGCCCCCCATCTTCCCTTTTTTCTTCCTCATCAACGAGTTGCTTGTTCTGAGCTTTTCAACTATACTTTGTGGTGAAAGTATATCAGGAATGTCTTTTTGTAAGGAGGACGGAAGGGTGGTAAAACGATTAAGCCCTTGGTGGAAGTTGATGGGTCGACAAATCATGTTTGTTGGATACCGTTCTCTTCAATGGTCGATGTTGTTCGTTATTTGTGTTTGGGGGATGGCTGGCGCGTGTACTGGCGAGGGAAGTGTCTGTGGGACGTGTAAAGATGGCTTTACCTGCGACACCGCTCAAAAAAAGTGTGTAAAGGTCGCGTGTCTTTCTTGTGAGTCTTCCATTGAATGCGACAACGACGAAGTTTGTTTAGATGGTTGTTGTACCCGTAAGTCAAAAGTGGGTGAACTGCCAGATCACGAAACACCTTCAAAAGAGTCGACACAGAGTGAGTCTGGAAAAGAAGATGTTGGAGCTGTTGACGCTGGAGAGGGCTCTCAGCCAGAGGCGTTGTCAGAGACGACGCCCGAATCATCGACACCAGATTCTTCGGTACCTGAATCATCCACTCCTGAGTCCTCTACGCCCGATGTGCCTAGTATCAGCTGTACATCTGACGTCGATTGTTCGTTTCCTGTCCCATATTGTGACTTGATCAAGCAAAAGTGTGTCCAGTGTCGAAGACCCGGCGATTGTCTGAGCAATCAAAATTGCGACGAAGGTCTCTGTGTCACCAAGCAAAATCTCTGTGAGGCTGTTTCTTGTCCACCAGGTGAAGATTGCAACCCAAACAATGGGAATTGCGTGCTCAAGAGCGCGTGTAGTGGTTTTTGCAAGAAAGGACAGGTCTGTGACATTAACAAGAAGGTCTGCGTAGATGACTGCCGCGTAAAGGCCTGTAAAGACGCAAATGAGACTTGTAACCAAGGGACGGGGGTATGTATGCCTCCTGATTGTCGAACGGGCTTTGTGTGTACTGGTGGTCTCGTTTGCGATAACGTGACAGGCCAGTGTGTCCAACCTCCACCCGATTGTCGGAAGGCTGGTAACTCGTGTAAGACGGGTGAGTGTTGTCACCCTTCGACTGGAAAATGTGTGACGGATTGTCGCATTTGTAAAAACTGCAAAAGTACCCAAACTTGTAACAGCTCGACGGGTATCTGTCAGACCAAAGTATGTCAGGTCAAGTCGACTTGTAAGTCGAGCGCTGATTGTTGTGGTTTGTCATGTAAATCGACCACTCTGGGGTTAGGGACCAAGCGTTGTCGTTGTTCGAGCTCTTCGCAGTGTGGGACGTTGAGCTGCAAGACCAACCTGTTTAACAAGTACTGTCGCTAGGGGCGAAGAGAGGGAAGGGGAAGGGGTGTGTTCTCACCTGCGCTGTTCTGTGCGTTGTAAGTCGAAATTGGAAATGGCAGGGTTGGATTTGAATCGTTGACTGGATCGCTTCGAGGGTGTTGTCTTTGGCGTGGTAAGCGTCGATATCAGGAAGGTCAGATTTGAATTGTTGACTGGATCGCTTCGAGGGCCTTCTCGTGTTCGGGGTTAAGCTTGACAGCGTTTTCATAGCACTGTCTGGCCTCTTCTGTCTCGTTGAATTGATCACTGTGAATACGTCCAAGCGCAAACCACAACTCCGCGACGTCGTCTGTAGGCTCTGGTGAGTCGATTCTTTGTTCGAGGTATGAACGAAGTTCTTCCCACATCATCGCGCGCTCAAGTGCACGGATGTGTTGTTCGTGAATGCGTTGTTCCTCGGGGATAAACTTGCTCGCCTGATCGGTGTAGAAGAGGACATTGTCCCAATCTTCTTGTCGTTCTGCGAGGTGGGCGAGTTTCAAGCAGATCTCGACGACTTCGTCGTATGGGAGGCGTTCCCACTCCAACTCCAGATATCGGTAAAGATAATACTCAGAATGTTCTGGTTGTTGAGAGTTGTAGTGGATATCTCCCAACACACGCAGGGCGGGGACCATGTCTTCGTTGATCTGTGCTGCTGTTTCGAGATGTTGATGAGCTTCGCTGTCGTTTCCTGCTGTCCATTGTAACCAAGCCTTGAGGAGATGTTGTTGTTCTTCGGGGAGGTTGGCTGGGATCGTGGGGAGCAGCGCGCTCGCTGATCCTGGTTGCTGTGCCATTTTTTCCGCGAGCTCGTGAAGTGATTCGACGAGCGCGTCCGCGTTGTAGTCCGGGATCTGAGACATTGCTTCTATGAGGCACTGCAGCGCTTCAGCGTGTTTGTTGGGTTCTTGCAAGAAGGTGCTCGCGACGTGATAGAGGGCACGAGGGTGTTCGTCGGGGTGGACGAATCGTTGAACTGTATCGATCAGTTGATTGACCTGAAGAGCACCAGCTTGTCGTTGGTGTGTCTCGGCGATCAGGAGCGCTCGCTCGGGAGGTGCGCCCAGTTGAAGTGCATTTTCGCTGTACTCGATGGCCTGCTCTGGTTGGTTGAGGTGGTAGAGCGCGATCTCAGCCATACTGAGTCTGTAGCTCGCTGTTTCATCGAGGACTTGGCTGCTCTCAGCGAGGGAGTTGAGTTGTTTTTGCAACGCGGTCCATTGCTCGCTGAAGGCTGTTTGTACGAGGAGGTTTTTTTGTTGGGGTGAGAGCGATTCTTCTTCGGATTCGTTCCACACGCGATACAACCAACTGAGCTCAAAGAGTTGTTGTTCGTAGAGTTTTTGAGATACAGAGACCTCTGTATCGACGAGCCCTGCGACGGTCAATTCGCGGAGCTTTGTAAAGACCTTTTGTGCGAGGTCTGCGGTCTCTTGTTGTTCGATGAGTACACCACGAAGGACGGTCTCGGGGTCCGTCTTCTCTTCAAATTTTTCGATCGCGTGAAGCATGCGTTTGAGCGCCTCTTCGGACTTCTCATTGTGGTCTTGCTTCATCTGTAGGATCGCGAGCTGTGCGGCTGTTTGTGCGAGCTCTTCGATGTTTTCTGTCGCATCGTAGAAGTCGACAAGTCCTTGTAGAGGATCTGTGCGATCGGGCTGTTGGTTGTGCGCGAGTTTGTAGTATTTTTCGGTCTCTTCGGGTCTGTAGAGTCTATCGAGAGAGAGCGTCGCGATTTGGATGTAGTTGTCACAGATTTGTTTGGGGTCGACTTCGGAGCGCGTCATGGCTTTTAACGCGCTGACAACAGCGGGCCAATCTTCGAGATCTTCGTAAAGCGCGTGGAGAGCTTGTAGGATCCCTGTGTCTTTCGGGTTTTCACGTAACGCGAGACGATAGGTGCTCAAAGACTTCTCATAATCTTCGAGGCGGCCGAGGTAGAGCTCTGCGAGTTCTTTGAGTCGCTTGGATTTGAGGATTTTGTCCTCAAGGTGTTGTATCTCGTGATTTGTGACTTCGATCAGCTCATCCCACATCCACAGTGAATCGTAGATGGCTTTGAGCTGTGCTGTTGCGATTTGGCTTGTGGGGTCTTTTTCGAGTAACAGTTGGTAGATGTCGAGTGCTCGGTCAGGTTGATCGAGCTCTTGGTGATAGAGTTCACCTGCGCGTTCGAGCGCTTGCAGTGCGTCATCACCTTCAGCGAAGGACGCGACTTGCTCGTACAATTGTGCAGCTTCTTCCAGCGCAGCGAGCTCCTCGTAAGCTGCAGCGAGGACTTGGAGTGTTGTACTGTCGTCGCTCGCGGCGTCTTTTGCACGTTCGAGCAGTTGGAGCGCTTCACCTTCATCACCGAGGAGATCTCGACACAACTCAAAGGCCTGGATGTAGAGGTCGGCACGTTCGGGACCTGGAGTGGCCTGCGCTGCGAGCGCTTCGAGTTGCGTGACAAATCCTGCGAGGTCGTCTTCATTGATATAGAGTTCTTGTAGCTCGTGGAAAGCATCGAGATGGCGTGGGTTGGATTCGATGATCTCCCAGAGGTTCTTTTTTCCGCCCTCTGGATCGCCGAGTAATTGGATCTGATGGATTGCGATTTCGAATTGCAGAGCCGTTTTTTCCTCGCCTGCAGGCATCTGCGGTAAGACCTCTTGCCGAACTGCGAGTGCTCCTTCGATATCTCCGTCATTTTCAAGGCTGTTGATATAGAGCGTGGAGAGCTGCGGGATGCTCTTCTCTTCTTTGCGCAAATTCTTGTGGAGCTGTCCCAATTCTTCTGTCTTAGGCGTGAGGGCTCCGAGCTGGTCGAAAAACTCATTGAGCTGTTCGACGTGTGTCTCTTCGATCTCCGTTTTTTTGAATTGTTCGCTGAGTTGTTTCCAGATCCCTGGGCGTTGGAGTTCTTCAGAGCGCTCTAACCGAAAGTGCCAAATTTTGGGGGAGAAGGGTTCGAGTTCGAGTCCTTGAAGGAGGCACGTCTGCGCGATACTGGGGGTTTGCTCTTCAACACGAAGGGCCGCACGTAGCAACAGATCGGGGTTGCCTTCTTGGCGACCGAGGGTGTAGAGGATGCGGGCTTGCTCGACTTCTGGGGATGGGAAGGCGAACTCAGGAATCGAGGACGTCTCATCTTTGCCATAGTCAGGCACGTACTTGAGGAGTTTTTCGATGGCGTCATCGAGTTGTTTGTGGTTGGAGAGTTCTTCGAACAAGACGATCAGCTTTTTGAGCAGATGGGCTTTTTCGTCAGGAGTGTCGACAGCTTCGAGCCATTTTTGGTAGGTCGAGGCGGCGAGCTTGTACTCGTGATTTTGTTCGTAGATCTCCGCGAGTTGTGTGAGTGCTTGTGTATGTGTGTTGTTGAGCTTGATGACGCGTTGTAGTTCTTTGCGTGCTTGCTCAGTATCGTCCTGTTGGATGTGGAAGTTGACGAGGGCCATGCGGCTCTCGATCTCTTGTTGTGTATCGTTGGTTGCGTCTGCGAAGGCACCGTACAGAGATATGAGTTGGTCCGTTTTTTCGAGGCTTTGGGCCAGCTCTATCGCAAATTGGAGATAGTGTGGGTTCTCGGGGGTGAGTTCGATGGCTCTTTGGTAACCTTCGAGCGCTTCGAGTTGTTTTCGTGGGTGCTCCGTGAGCAGGCGGCCTTTTTCTGCGTACAGCGCGGCCTGTTGTTCTGTAGGGAGCGTTTCTGCGAGACGATCGAGCTGACGGTCGAGTTTGTTCCACTCGTTGTGTCGGATGTAGTACTGGATGAGTTCTTCAAAGAGGGGAATACGGTCGGTCGCAGCTTGATATGCTTCGATGAAGGCGACTTCGGCTTCGGGCAGCTTTTGCAGGTTTTGTTCGAGCAGCTTCGCTTTTTTGAGCCAGAGGTCTGGTCGTTCGCTTTCGTCTGCGCTTTCGATCCAACGTGCGTAGAGTGTGTCGAGTTTTTCCCACTGTTGAAGTTTGTGGTAGCGCTTGCTGAGAAGCTGAAGGGTCTCTTGATCTGTGGGCAGGAGGCGAAGAGCTTCCTCAAGGTGTCTGATCGCGTCGAGATCAAAGAGCGCCTGTTCGGACATTTGTCTGTGAAGGTCAGCGAGCTCCGTTTGCCTTCCTGTGTGGACACAGATCTCTTCGAGCAATTGCCAGGCTGTATCGAGCGTGGATTGGTGTTCCAATGTTTGCTTGGCGTGGCTAATGGCCTGCTCGACGTGTTCGCCTTTCCAGTACAGTTTTGCGAGGTCGAGGTGGAGGTTGGCGAGCTGTGTGGGGTTGAGTTGCGACTCCATTTGGAGTGCGCGTTCTTTTTCTTCGATTTGGAGGGTGACCGCGTCGAGTCCTTTGACGGTGAAGTCTTCCTCTTGGATATTGGCGGCGCGTAAGGCGGCAGCGCGCTTCTTAGCGTGTGGGTGATCTGCGCGGATTTCAAGGGCGAATCGATAGCGTTGCAATGCGCCACCTGGACGTGCGAGTCGTTCTTCGAGGATCTGCCCTGTGCGAAAGTAAATGTCCGCCTGAAGTGTCGGGTGGTTAAGGAGTTTTACGCGGTCGAGGAGCTTGTCGAGGATACGAAGCGCGTCGAGGTTTTCGTCTGTCGCGAGGCGATACTCCGCGAGCTCACGCAGGTACGCGATATCCTCTGCGAGGAAGGGCGCGGCTTGATCGAGTTGTTCTTGTGCTTGGTTGAGATCGCGAAGACGACTGCGGTAGAGCCCCGCGAGCGAGAGGTGATGTCGTGCTCTTTCGGAACTTGGGGGCGTTTGGTCGATCAGATCCTTGAGGATGGACTCTGCTTCGGAGTAGCGACCAGCTTTGAGGGCGTGTCTCGCGAGTGCTGCGATGGCAGGGCGATAGTTCGCGTTTTCTTTGCGAGTTTGATGCCACAGTTGGCGGGCTTTCTCGGTGTCGACACCTTCGAGCAGCTCGGCTGCCTTTCCGAAGGCAAGCGCAGCCTCGTTGTGCTCGGACTGTGCACGAGAAGCTTCACCCATCTGTGTGTAGAAATGGGCAGCCATCTGGTAGTCTTGGATACCTTCTGCGTATTGGGCTAGACAGTTGAGGGCCGCGAGCGCCTGACTGTCGCGTTTGAGCATCTCTTCAGCGAGACGGTATGCCTTGTTCCACAGTTCTTTTTGTGGTGAGGCGATGTAGAGCTGCATCAAGCGCTCTTGGACAAACAGATGTCCGGGGTGACGCCACAACTCTTCTTCATAGGATTGGATCGCAGCTTTATACTCCCCACGTCCGATCAGGGCCTCTGCGTTGAGGAAGAGTTGTTCTGCCTGACGAAGCGCCATCCATTGACCGTAGAGAGGATCAGATTTGGCGAGAGGGGTAAAGTTTTGAATCGCTTGTGGCTGATCGTAAAGCAGCTGAATGTGATCTGTATCGACGGAGAGGTGGTGAAGTCTTGTGGATTGATAGGATGGAATCTTCCAACCTGCGGAGGCGAGTCCCCAGCGTGTCAGCAAGGAGAGGGGATCAAATTGCAGGGTGACGACACCTCTGACACGAACTGGACCATTACGCCCTGTTCGTGCGGAGAGCAGAGGAATAAGGGCTGGCGCTGGGAGCCCTGGGCGTCCGAAAAGACGGATGTCGTAGAAGACTGCACCGCCGTAGGGACCTGCCTGTTCGAGGAGGAATCCACGCGTCCAAAAGGGCGTGCGTCGTCCTTCTCGCGAGAGGATACCGTTGATCTCAACACGAGATTGCTCGATACGGATTTGGAGTTCGGAGAGGCCGCCCCCAGAGAGTGTACGACTGATAAGCGCTGTGAGGTAGCTTCGATCGAGCCGGCAGCGCAAGTGGTGAAGTCGTCCGCGGACTTGCTTTGTGTTGTGGATGGTTTTCCCTATGAGCCAATCAGGCAGGGTGATATCGCACTCTTCCAACAACACACCTTCGTTGAGCCAGTGTGCTTGTTGCAAGTGAAAAGCATTGCCATCGAATTGAATTTGGGGTTGACGTTCCTGGTTGTTTTCCGCCACAGGTTCTTCCTCTCACACGAAATGGGTCGCAGGTCGCTCTCTATGAGGTTTGCGAAAAAATACAGACAGATTATTACGCTTTGTGTTTTGGGTCAAGAAGTCGACTCATCCCAAGACCACTGTAAAAAAGAAAGTCATCCTTTTTGGAGGGGCATTTGCTTGCCTTTTTGTGGAATGGACTTTATCTTTTGATGGTTTCTACGAGGCTTCCACCATTGGAAGTCTGTGACACTTTGAAGTGAGGAATGTCATGAGGTTGATGCGACTTGAGCTGTTGGTCTCGCTAGCGTTGCTTGGCTGGTGTGTGGTGGGGTGCCGAGGGACCGACGTGAAACTGCACGACGAGTCCATTCGGCAATATCGTCTCGGAGAGCATTATTTTCGCGATGGCTCGTATGTGAAAGCAGAGGATCACTACAAGAGAGCGCTCAATGTGGATGATCGGAATGCTTATGCCTATCGTAGATTGGGGATGATCAATATCGCCCGAGGTTATTTTGAGCAGGCCGAGGACTATCTGCGCAAAGCGGTCAAATTGGACCCCGATGAGGCTGCCCATCTCGATCAGCTCGGTGTCGCATTGGTTGGACGTCGCAAGTACCGACGCGCGTTGTCGACGTTTCAAAAAGCGCTCAACAAACGCGAGGATTACTTTCCCTCTAAATACCACATTGTAGGGGTGTACAGGCGCCTTAAGCAGCTCAACAAGGCGAGAGTACAGTGTTTACAGTTGCTCTCGACCTATCCTCAAAAAGCCGAACCCCACCTTGAGATGGGGCTCTTGTATCTCGCGCAGGGGGATCAACATCAGGCCAAGCGGTCCTTTAAAAGAGCCATTGATCGCGACAGTAAGCTCATCGAACCGCATTTTGAGCTCGCGAAGATCTATTTACAACTGAAAAAATATCGCCTATGTTTGACACACCTTCAGAAGGTGCTATCTATAAAGACAACCCACTCTGAAGCACGCCACATGTTTGGGCTTGCAAGACGTGCATATATGGCAAGTGGTGGACGATAAAGAAGGTTTCTTGCTCGTAAACGTGTCTTTCCAACAACGAGGACAAAAATAAAGAGATGGCAGACATCGCAAACACCACCGTTCGTTTGACAGTCGTCAACCCAAAGGACGAAGGCAATCCATACAACGAACCCAAAGAGTTCACCTTCAGCGATGAGGGCGCGAATGTCATCTATATCGGTCGTGCACCAGGGAACTCCGTTGTTCTCGATGATCGGAATGTGTCAGGTACACATATCCGTATTATCCGCCATGGTAGTGAGTTTTTTCTCGAAGATCTCAACAGCAGTAACGGTACTCACCTCAATCAAAGCAAGATCGAACCCCAAGTGCAAAAGCTGCTGCGCAGCAGTGATCGCATTCGTATCGTAAATTACGTGATCACCTTCCACGAAGGGTTTGAGGCTTTTCAATTACAGTCTTCTGAAAACACGAAACAAATCGCACTTGAGATGATCCAGAGTGTGCTCGATGGTGCCAATTACGTCGAAAAACCACCCAAGTTGATCTTGATGACAGGCGCAATGCAAGGACAGATGGTTGAGCTGTCCGATGCATACACCGAAGTGCGCATCGGTCGTGATCCCCACCGCTGCCAATTCCACATTGACGACGAAAACATCTCTCGTGAGCATGCGCTTGTCCGGCGTGATTGGACAGGTGTGTTTATTCGCGATCTCAACAGCCGCAATGGTGTCATCGTCAACGGTCAACGACTAGAGCGCAACGCCGAGGCGAGGCTCAATGATCGTGATGAGATTGTCCTGGGGACATATAGACTCTCTTTTTCGGATCCCGAAGGTGCACAGATCGACGATAAGATCGATGATATCTTCGCGAGTGAAGAGGCCGAGCCCGAGAAGAAGGGACGCACGCCCATCAGCAAGCCCGCGGCGCCACCGCCAAGTATGCCGGGGATGGAGCCTGAGCCGGCTCCTGAAGTGGCTGAGGTCTCGAACGAAGCCGAAGATCTTCCTCCTGCGCCTGCTGCGCCAGGCAGCGGTATGGACGAAGCCGTCCCTGCACCTATGTCCAACTTTGGTCGTGGAGATGATGAAGATGGCCCCCCTGAGCCCATCATTGAAACGGGCTTGACTGGCAAAGAGAAAGCCATCATCGCGGTCGTTGTCGGTGTCTCTGTCTCAGTCGTGCTCGTCGTTATGGTCCTTTTGTTTATGTCCTAAACTGATCGATGGAAAAGCCCTCTTGCGAGGAGACTGTTTGTGAGTGAGTCTTCAAAACCCCGACGTATCCTGATCCCATCGTTGTCACTTGCGCAGCATGCGCAAGAGTTCCCCATCACACTTCCCGAAGAGTTTTCCAAGCACGTAGGCCGCGTGTTGCGTATGAAGGAAGGCGAACTGTTGGAAGTTTGCGATGGAGAGGCGTGCAGGTGGTTGACGAGGATTGTACAATCGGACCATGACGCCGTTGTGTGCGTCTTTGTCGAGCGTCTACCCGACGCACCTCGACCCTTTCCCATTTATCTCGCCCAAGCAATGCCCAAAGCCGACAAGTTCGAGATGATCCTGAAACACGGAACAGAGATAGGCATCTCCGGGTTTTTTCCATTCTTTTCGGAGCGTTGTGTTGTGAAGCTCAAACCCAACAAGGTCGCCCAAAAGATGGCGCGTTGGGAGAAAATTGTCCGAGAAGCCGCGCGGCAATGCCAACGTGCTGATATTCCAACTCTTTGTGAACCCGCGACCTCCAAAAGTTTGGGCGCTGTGCTTCCGCAAGACGCTGTGCGCGTTGTGTGTTGGGAAGGAGCTACATCATTGGATCTGAAAGGGTGGCTCTCTCAACTGCAGCCAGGGACGTTTCAGGCTGTGGTGGTGGTGATTGGACCGGAGGGGGGCTTTTCAACAGAAGAGGCTGAGTTACTCGCACAAGATGGAGCGCTTGTTGGGCTTGGGCCGCTTATTTTGCGGACTGAAACGGCCGGTCTCGCGACAGCCGCGACCCTTCAATTTGCCCTCGGTTGCTTCGGAGGGGAACATGAAGGAGCTTTGTTTTGTTCCAACGAATAGCTGCATACTTACGCTCCTGTTGGAAGAAAATTGGTCTACTCTATTGCACCTGCTGTTGAAGCGTGTTAGCATACGAACCATTAACCCCAGTTTCTCGTTTGTATTCCTATCGCCTCTCGTGAGAAACTGTACCCCAGAGGGTAAGCTGCTTTTCAGATGCCCCACTCTGGAGAATGATTAGGATGAGTGTCTGCCCACATTGCCAGCATCAAGTACCTGAAGATTCGAAGTTTTGTCCTTCATGTGGTGGGAACTTACATCAACCCTCTGATGATGAGATGTCCTCCTTTGTCGGTCGGGTACTGAATCAAAAATATAAACTCATAGAAGAGCTCGCTGAAGGCGGCATGGCCGTTGTATACAAAGCTGAGCATATTTTCCTTGATGATCTCTGCGCGGTCAAGATCATCAAACGCAGCCTCGCATCCAAAGACGAGATGCTCAAGCGTTTTCAGCGCGAAGCTCGTCTCACCAGACAGGTCGCTCGTCGTAGTCCTTACGTCATCGCGATTTACGACTTTGGTGTTGAGGAACAGGTCGGCTTCTTCTACGTGATGGAGCTGCTCAATGGTCGCCCCTTCACGGACTTGATCCACCAAACAGACCAACTTCCAGATCCCGAAATTGCAGTTCGTTTTGTATGCCAAATGTGTGAAGCTCTTGCTGTTGTCCACGACGAAGGGCTTGTCCACCGGGATATCAAACCTGACAACATCTTCTTGCACAAAGAAGCTGGACAAGATCAGGAGATGGTGAAGCTCCTCGACTTTGGTATCGCACGTCCCACTTACGCAAAAGCCACCATGCTCACGAGTTATGGACGAGTGATGGGGACGCCCGAATACATGTCTCCCGAGCAGTGTAGAGGACCCACGCCTCAACAATACGAGCGCGGTGAGAGTCACCTCGATGGTCGCTCCGACATATACTCCCTTGGGGTGTTGTTGTACCAATGCCTCACGGGTGAGGTGCCTTTTCCGATGCCTGTTGATGGTGGTCCTATGGCGATCCACAAAGTCATGGCTGGGCACGTCATGGAAGAGGCAACCAACCCGATCGAAAAACGCGATGATGACGTGGTGACCGCTGCACTCGCTGACGCGACGTTGAAGGCGCTTGCAAAAGAGCCTGACGATCGCTTTCAAACCATGCTTGAGTTTCGCGACGCGTTGATCAACTGCTTCCCCGCGTTACAAAAAGAGTTTCGTGGTAGCACCGATGAAGTCGCTCCTCAGCCTGAGCTCGACACTGTTCCCATGATTGGGGTTGACTTTGACAAGCCCGCGATTGAGCAACCTGTGATCGAGCAACCTGTCCTCGATGAAGCGCCAGCTGAAGGGCTCTTTGGACAAACTCCTTCGATGGAGGCCCAGTACGAGGATCTTTCACTCGATCGCACTGCCCTCGACGTGCAATTGCCGCCTGAATTTCTCGAACAAGCACAAGCACATCTCAACGCACAAGCTTCGAACAATCCACTCCCCCAAACCCCCCACGAACAAAATGTCGCTGTGCCACCCTCTGCATCGACTTCTTGGGGGAATGAGTCTGAACAAAGTGGCGAGCTTGTCGAAGATATCCACACTGGCTCAGAAGAAGTCGATCTTGCAAAGACTGTCGCGACATCTTTTGCTCCCGAGGTGGTCCAAGAGCTTCGTGATCGTGCGGCTGTGTCTATTTACGGTCAAGATCCATCCTCTGTCTCCACGCAAGGTACAGGGCGTCGCGACCCAGATACTGTCCCTGCAAGCAAAAGCGGTCCTCCTTGGTTGTGGATCGGCCTTGGTGGCGGTGTACTCGTGATTGTCGCTGTCGTTTTATACTTTTTCCTTTTCGCAAAATCCTGACCCCATCACTTCTGCTTCCGTTCTCTCCATACAATTTATCCCGTAAACAGAGGAGATCAGCACCTTGTGTTTTCGACGTGTAGCCTTTCTCTTTTTTTGTTGTACGTTGATCATAGGGAGCAGTGGGTCTTCTGCTGTTGCCTCTGGCAGTCGCCAACTCAACTGGGTTGAGACCAAGCTCTCAAGACTCGATATGTCAGTTGGACAGACGACGCAGATTCGTTGTCAGGCGTTCGATGAACACGACCGTATCTTGCCTGCCACCTTCTCTTATGTCATCCGACCAAGCAAGGGATGGACTCGTAAAGGTGCTCAATTGACGATGCTCCGCACCGGGTCTTGGGAGATTACTTGTGTGGCGAAATGGCAGGGACAATCGCGTTCTACCCCGACACCTGCAAGTTTACAGGTGAAAGCCGCGAGCCCACATACTCTCTCTGCTTCCATTCCGAATCTGCCGACGTGGTTGCCTCAAGGTCAGGCGATCAAGATACGCACAAAAGTGACTGATGTGTCTGGTTTTTCTATCGTAGGGATGCCACTCACCTACACGGTCAAACCCAAAGAGGGTGTGGATCGAAGTGAAGCACCTATCCTACGATTTACCAAGAGCGGGGAGTACAAGATTACGATCGCACCTGCGTCCAAAAAGTTGGCGGGTGTGGAAGGCCTCAGACGTACGTTGCGTGTGCGTGTGGATGTTGATGCGCCTCAGCTTCGGCTTGACACGCCTGTACGCGCAGCGATGCTCTCTGGACGTCCTGACATCCTCGTGAAAGGACACGTGAGGGATCTCGGTAGTGGTGTTGCGTTTGTACGTGTCAATGGAAAACCTGTGCAGGTCGACGCAAAGGGTGTATTTCAGACAAGCGTCTCTGCGCGATGGGGGTTGAACTTCCTCTCCGTCGAAGCTCGTGACAAAGCCGGTCAGTCCACACTGTGTAGACAAAGTTTCTTCTACTCAAATGCCTACCAAACGTTTTCACAAAAAGGTGCCTTGGGCACTGTTCAGCGTGCGTTCTCTGTCAATATCAATCGGTCTTTTTTGGACGATGGAGATCGCTCTGTCCTGAGAGATCTGGCGTCGTTGCTGGAGTTCTCCCTCAACCAAGTGAAACTCGATACATTTGCTCCAACTCAACTCGTCAAGGGGAGTTACAAGATTCCCCCCTTTGGTCCGACGCTTCAATATGAAGTGAAGAAAAGAGGACCATTTCAGCTAGGGCGTCGCTCTTTGAAGATACGCCCCTTTAAAGGGCGTTTGTGGCTGTGGACAGAGCTGCGAGATTTAAAGCTGCCTTTGGAGATTAAGGTGGGGTCAGTGAAGATCAAGCCGTTGATTACGGCGCCGAAATTGTCACTCTCCATGTGGATTCATCTCGGCTTGGAGAATGATGATGTGAAAGTGACGATTCAAAAAGTCTTCGGCGACTTTCGCAGTATTCGGCTACAAGGACTGACTGGGATGATGGGGTGGATTCAAGGGTTCTTGCAAAATCAATTGCGTGCACGGATACGAAAGATGATGGTGGTGTTGTTGGAGCGTCGGTTGGGGCCGTTGTTGAAGCAGGCGTTGAAAAAAGCCAAGTTCGACAAAACCTGGACATTGCCTGCATTTCTAGGAAAGCAACGTGCGCGACTCGTCTCGTCCTTCCAACGTATTCAGCTCCGCAAAGAAGGCATCCGGTTGAAGCTCGCTGTTGGGTTGTCCTTTTCGAAACGGATGAAGCGCGTAACAGTCGGCGCGATCAAAGCTCCAAAGAAGGGGTACTTGTGGCCAAAGTCCTCTTTTGCGATGGGGCTCTCTGCGGACCTGTTGAATCAAATCTTTTTTGCGGTGTGGTCGAGTGGTTTACTCAAACAAAATATCACCCCATTGCTCCAAAAAGAGCTCGCGAAGGTGAAAGATGTTCCCTTTCCGCTGCCCAAGCCTGAGGTGACCTTTTCTGCAGGATTGCCGCCTGTGTTGATGTATGGGAACGCTTCGTATCCTATCGCGATAGGGATTGGTGATTTCTTTTTGTCTGTGAAGCTTCCTCATGCCGATGGGGTGCCTTTTGTGTTGCAAACGTACACAAGCGTGTTGCTGGGTTGCAGACTCGTGCAAAAAGGGAAGCAAATTGTGTTTGAGTTAGCGCCTAAACCGCTGGCTTTTCAGTTGCATGTGAAAAAGATCCAGGGTTCATCCAAGATCATCCCCGCGCATCTCTCGACGTTTGTCGAGCAGATGGTCAAGCAAGTGATCCCTTCGACGTTTACGTCTATGTTGCCGAAGCTACATATCCCACAATTATCACTTCCACAGTTCGAGAAAAAAGCTATCGTGCAGGCCTTCAAGGACGCACAACGTCCATCCAAGAAGGCACCTGTCGTGAAGCCCAAGGTCTTGCGTCAACTCGTCGAAGCCTCGGAGAGAACACTCAAGGCGCTTCGGAAGGTGTATGTGAAGCCTGTTGGGTTGGTGTTTGACGGGAGTCGGTTTTTGCTCTCTTTTCAGGTGAAAAAGAAAACCGTTCGGTGAGGGAGGGTTATTCGGGTTTGCAGGTGATGGCCTGTCCCGTTTGGAGCGCGTTTTTTGCGCCTGTTGGGCCTCTTGAGAAGACTTTGGGCTCGGAACCTTTTTTGTTTGGGGCGATGTAGACAAAGTGTCTGTGCCATGGATCTCGAACGAGGGAAGCTCTGATGATACCGTAACTGAGGAGCAATTGGAGGCCTTCTTTTTGGGAGGGAAATCGTCCTGTCCGCAGTCTGAATAGTTTGAGTGCGTACTGCAATTTGCAGACTTGTGTGCGGGCGAGGCTTCGCTTTTGCCGTTCAAAATAAAGGGTCATCGCGGACATGATCGCGCTGATCTCGATGGTCAGCGGAAAGGCCGTTGGAAAGGCGAGAAGACTACCTATGAGAAAACCTCGCCATCGTTCTTCGCGGGGATAGGTAGGGGGGGATGAGAGCTTGTTGTTGGGGGAGATTGCCCATTTGGGAGCCGTTTTGTTTGGTGGTAACAACGTCACTGTGAGTCGTTCATCGAGTACATTGTTGTACGTCATGACGTGTGTTGAGATGCGCTGTATACGTGAATAGAGAGGGCGAAGGGCTGCCTTCCAAGGAGCTGGAGCGAAGACGTCATGCAATGCACGTATGGCTCTTGGGGAGATGAGCGATACGTGAGGGAGCGGACCGCGCGCTTTTCGTGGGTGTGCCCCCATTTTTTGGGAGAGTGAGCGTGTTTTTTTGCTCCAGACAGACAGAATCGTCGCCTTTGTCGCTGGATGGAAGACGAAAGTGATATTTTTCTTACCAAACATCATATAGATAGGCGCTTCTTTTTGAAGCCGAAGGGTATAGACAGGGAAGCCACCTTCTACACTTTGTGTCATGCGGAATGTGGGAATGTTCCCACGAAGTCGCTGTATCCCTTGCATCCAGAGCTTTGTGCTTTCTTGGCGTTTCAGTCCCAACCTGACGAAGATGCCTCGTTTGTATTTTGTGATCACCTTGCCGTTGTTCCAGTGTTTGACGTCGGACTCGATCTTTTTGTCCCAAACGATCCCTGACGAGAGCTGTCCGTTGAGTTCTGGAAGCAGCGTTTTGTAAGAAAACCCAGCCTTTTTCGAAGACATAACAAACCGGCGGAGTGTCGATTGTAGTATCAAACGCTGCGTTAGGTTGAGTGTTGTGTTTGCGCTTTCTGCTGCAAACAGTGCCGTGAGCGCCTTTGGGTTGAGGTTTGTATGTGAAAACCAGCCGAGCGATGCTGGGATATCCTCTAGCCACGAGAACGAGGTCTTGGGAGGTTGGAGAAGCTGCAAGAGAGGTTTGACAGCTGGCTTCCAGGTGACGTGACTCTGGTACTGAAATCCTCTCTTCAAGTTGATTTTGATGTTGAGTTGCTCGATGAGAGGGATTCTTTTGAGGAGTTTTTTGAGCGACGCGAACTGAAGCAGTGCTTTTGTATCGTTGAGCTGAAGGTAGACATCGGCGTGAGGGTGGGGACGTTTGACAAAGGCACGGCTCACTTTGTGTAGCATCGAGAAGGGCGTACTTTCAGGGTGTGCGAGGTAGGAGAGGATGAACTTTTGCACAAACGCGGTTTGTTTTTTGATGCCTTTGGTGGGTTTTGCGCTCATGATGAGATGGAGTTGATCATTATGCAAAAAACCAAGGAGTCGACGAGTTCGCAAACCTGCTCCGAAGAGTAGTCTCACAGGTCCATTTTTGGGGTAGAGACTGACATGGAAACCGTAACGCATGAAACTTTTGCGCATGGTGTCCTCTTTGACGTGCATACTGGCGACCCAAAGAAGTTGCTGTTGGTATGTCCAGAGGCTGGCAATCCACGGGTGCTTCTCCGAGACTCCAAAATTTCGGAGTAACTCTTCGAAGCCTGGCAGCAGATTGTCGACTTTTGGCGCGGATTGTGTGCCAATCAGCTCCTTCAACATAATCCGGATGACATGTGTCTCCAAGTATTTGAGGGAGGGTTTGACGGTGGCTTGTCTCCAGAGGGTGAGTCGCTTAAATGTCCGTCGAAGGTCTGGGAAGACAAGCGCTCCGACTGGGCTCGCACCGGGTGTATGTGTGTGGGGAGCGGGGGGAGTTGGTAAGGCGTGGCTTCCTCTCGGAATGAGTAAGAGAAGACTGAGGCAAAGTGACCAGATGAGGTGAGAAGGCGTTCGGGTCTTCATGAACCGTGCTCCTGGGTGTGTGAAAAGCAAAGGAATGACCTATGTCTGTATATCGTAGGTGACTTTTGTCGGAGGTCGTTGACTTTGATCAAACAAATATCCTGTGGCTCATCGCTTCATAGAGGCGACTTTGTCGATTTGTTCGCGTTTTCCTATGCAGGAGATGATGTCATTTTCCTGTATTTTGTCGTCAGGACCAGGGTTGTGATTGACTTTTTCCTGTAGTTGTTCGGTTCCATCGGGCAGGAGTTTGCGTTTTCTCTGCTTGATCGCGATGACGTTGAGACCGTATTTCTTGCGCAGCTCAAGCTCTGCGAGTGTTTTTCCATAGAACGAAGGTGGAGCGGTGATATCACTCATCGAGTACCCATCATCGGAGATGGCTGCGAGTTCGAGGACATTGGGTTGTGTGATCCGACGGACGAGTTTTTGGGCGACAAATTGCTCTGGATTGATCACCTCATGTGCTCCGACGAGTTTGAGGATTCTTCCGTGCAATGAGCTCGTCGAGCGTGCGATCAACCACTCTACACCCAAACCTGCGATCAAGGCTGTCGTCATGATGCTTGCTTCTACAGAGTGTTCACCGATGGTGACGATGACCGCGTCCATGTCTGTGAGGGAGGCCATTTTCAGGTTGTTTTGGACTGTCGTATCGAGACTAACAGCCCTCGTCACTTCGTGTTTGAATTGTTCGATGAGGACAAGATCTTTATCGATGGCGAGGACTTCTGCGCCACTTTTGGCGAGTGTCTGTGCGAGATGGGAACCAAAGTTTCCCAGTCCGATCACGGCAAATCGCATCATGCTCTCTCTCCTATGTCATTAACCAACATAAACGCGTTCTTGTGGGTATTTGTATTGGGCTTTTGTGATCCGTTCGCCTACTGCGAATGCGAGGGTCAGGGGGCCGAGTCGGCCTAAGAACATTGCGAAGGTGATCGCGAGCTTTCCAAAGAAGTTGAGCTTGCTTGTCGTCCCGATACCATCAGGCGTTGCAACTGTGAGTCCCACGGTCCCAATGGCCGAAGAGACCTCAAAGAACAGGTGGAGGAAAGGGACGCCGGGGTGGGTGAGGGCGAGCGCAAACAAAAATAGAAAGATCAGAACCGTAAACACCGAGATGATCGCGGTGGCTTTGAGGATGGTCTCTTGTGGCAGTGTCCGCTCGAAGACTTCAACCTCTTTGCGACCTCGCAGTGTAGAAGACAACGACAAGTAGAGGATCGCCAGCGTGTTTACCTTGAGCCCACCGGCTGTACCACCAGAAGCACCACCTATAATCATAAAGAAGATCATCATCAACATCGTCGCAGGCGTCAGTAAAGAGTAATCCACTGTGTTGAAGCCCGCGGTCCGAAGCGTCACGGCTTGAAATAAGGCCGCGAGGCATTTGTCGATGGGGCTGAGATGTTTGAGGCTGTGTTGCCACTCGAGTCCAAGAAAGAGGAAAAATGCCGAAACGAGTAGGAGAAAGTAAGCAATGAGCACGATCTTTGTGTTGAGTGGTAGGCTCTGTAAGTACATCCGCGCACTCCATAAAAATGAGTGCCGTTGTTTGACCTCCAGAAAACGTCTATAGCGCTGTCTACTCGATATACTCGCAAGGACTGGAAATCCTATCCCACCGAGAACGATCAACGCCATGATCGTGACATTGATGCCTAATTCGGTCTGGAAAGGGACGAGACTGTTCCCCCACAAGGCGAAGCCCGCGTTGCAAAAAGCTGAGATGGAGTGGAAAATGGCGTGGTAGAAGGGGGTTTTGATGTGATATTGGGGGTCTATCCAGTAAAAGTACAGAATGAGCGCGCCAACGAGCTCCGTGAGAAATGTCGCGATGACGATAAAGCGAAGTAAGCGAAGGACTGTTCCAGGTGTCGGCTCGTCCAGGATCTCTCCCAGCGCGTGTTGTCCAAGAATACCAAGTCGCCGACCCATCAGCCAGATGATAAAACTCGAGAGCGTCATGATCCCAAGTCCACCGACCTGGATCAAACCAAGGATGATGAGCTGTCCAAAGAGCGTAAAGTCTTCGGGGGTGTTCATGATCGCGAGCCCTGTCACACAGGTCGCGCTTGTCGCCGTGAAGAGTGCGTCGATAAATGGGAGCTGGTGGATATTTTTGGTGGCAGCAGGCATCATCAGCAAGGCTGTTCCCAGGAGGATAATGCCTCCAAAGCTCGATACCATAAGACGTGCAGGGCGCATCAGGATCCGTTCAAGTGCGGATTTTCCGTGCTGCCATCGCAGCATCAATCGTCCAACTACGATCATCTGTCGTATCGCGAGCAGTCCAAACCACGCCTTTCCTTGCAGCAGCAGCGGCGGACCTATCAATCCGATGCTGATCTCGATGATATGTACTTTGAGCCACTTCATGGGATGTCGGGTATTTTGGACGGTCTCCCAATCCATCCATACACTCATCACAAAACCAAGCAAGAAGACTGTGACGATGGGGGGCCATGTTGTGTGAGGGAGTGTGTTGAGTGCCCAAAACAAAAGCAGTGGGAGCGCGAGCAGGTTGAGAATAAGTGTCCACCTCTCAGTGGTGTTGAGCATGGTTGTTCTTCTCCAAAATACCAGGAAGAGATGCTACGCGAGAACCTTTGTGAGAAGGGATAGTATCACAGAAGAGGGGAGTTTTCGAATGGAAATTGTGGTGGGATGTGCTTGCTCAGTGGATCAATTGTCGAGGTAGGGTTGGATAAATTCAATGAATTGAACTTCGACAGTTTCGAGGCCAAACTTGTAGACGTAGCTGCTCGCGAGATGGGCACCAAAGATCGCTTGCAGGTAATTTTCGGGGACACGTTGGTAGAACGTGTCAAAGCCGACTTTATCGAGCAAGGATTGTGGGCATGCTTCTGAGAGGACGCGTTTTTTGAGTGATTCATTGCTCCACAACGACGATTGCTTGATCTGGTCGTTGAGCGCGTTGATCTTGCGGCTAAGCTGATCTGTGAGAATGCTTCTCGGTGTACCTGTTCGCTCATGTTCACGCCAAATACATTCGAACTCGTTATCGGCGTTTTCTTTGATGCGTTTGTGCACTTCTTGGATGTAGTTTTGGTAAAACTCTGGAACCTGTCCATCTTTTACGGCCATATGCTCGGCAAATTCTTCATCACTGAAGGCGAGGCTCGCGAGGACTTCGAGGGACGAAGAGGTGACGCCACCTTTGTTCGCGGATGCATCTTTGAAGACGACAACACCGGATTTTTCAAGCGCAAGTCGTGCTTCTTGTGTGAGGAAGAGGTTGGCACCTTCGACGATGTACTTGAAGCGGGGGTTGCCATCTTGATCGAAGAGTTTGTCGACGTTGTTGATATGGATAGCTTCGGGGCGCCCTCCACATGGAACAAACAGGTCTGCGGCCGCGAGTGGATTGAGGTGGAACTCATTGCGGAAGGTCAGACCACTCTCCACAAGCGTGCCGTCAGGCAGGCTGATATCTCGATCCGTGACGTTGATGAGAAATCCACTCTCTGAGAGCTTGGAGGTGTCAAAGTGTTCGACCATTTGGCGTCCACGGGCGAGCTTGTACAGCTCTTGGCGTTCGATTCCATTGGGGTCGTAAAGGACGCCGCTGCCGTCGACGATCGCGATGGTTTTGTCTTTCGAGATTTTGATCTCGTTGGAGCCGAGGTCCCCATCTGGACCACCTGTTTGGAACTTGGTGATTGTCTCTTCGTCAACACCGAGCTTTGCAAGGATACCCACGACATATTGGTGGATAGAGCGTGTCGTCATACCGTAGAGATCGTGTGGGATTCCACCATCTTCGATTGATTTTCCTGTGGTGAATGCCTTCCAGAACGGGTAGTCGCGTTTGCGCGCGTGTTTGGAAGCCCAGTCCATCAACTCAGCAGTTCCTTCGTCCGGTCCGAGGAAGAGAATCTCTTTGTTGTTGTCATGGTTCATGATCTCTTCGTTGGGCATCAATAGGTCGAGCATACAGTCGATGTATTTTTTGAAGGCGACGGTCGCTTTGTCTTGGTGCTCAAGGGAGAGCAGGACTGTCCCTTTTGAACCACCTTCAGGGATATCTTTGTTTTTCTTTTGTTGTGTGTGAGCGAGGTCGTAGTTTTCATCGAACAAGAAGTCGATGTTACGGGAGAAGGCCTGTCTGTTGTTGGAGCGGATAATCCTGATCCCACCCCGCGCGATGTCGCGGAATCGCACATGGAATCCACGGAATTCGCTACCGACCATAAAGAAGATACCAAACGGACGTGTTGGGTAGTCCTGTTGGCCGAGAAAGACAGGATCGAGTCGGAAGGCCAAAGCGACTTTGCTGTTTTTGTAGAAGTTGGTGCGGATGATGTGACGGTTGAAGTGCAGGAAGAAGGATAAGATCAACTCGTCAACATTAGAGGAGACAGACTTTTTGATGTGAGACTGTAGCTCCTCGTTGTGTTTGGGATCATACGCTTTGGGTGTGATAGACTCGGACACAAAGTGGTAGCTGTGGAAGTCCTTGTAGAGCTCCTTGATCAGCTCGGGATAGCGGAAGATCGTTTCCGCGATACGACCTTCAGTGAAGGAGTCCTTGTTGAGGCGGTGCTTAAATTGGTTGAGCAGTCCGAGGCCGATTGGGTCGTCTCTAAACTTGCGCGCGAGGGCGATATATTCTTGGTTGTAGCGCGTGAGAAATTGGTGCGCAAACTTCCATCCGGCGTATGCGTAGACAGCTTCTTGTGCGGAGAGCTTTCCTTCGCGAAAGAGCGGTGTGACAGAGGTACGTGGGAGGACGTACACGAGGCTGATGTCCTCCCGCAGGTTGTTGATCGCCTCTTCGCTCGGGCCGTTTGTGAAGTAGATGCTGTAAACGACGACGTTGTTGGCAAACTGCTCGACGTACTTTCTGTTTGATTGGATGTTGTAGGAGTTGAGCACATCGCTAACAGCGGAGAAGTAACTGTGTGTACTGCCTCTGTGGTGTGCGATTGTTACGCGCTTTTCGTTGGTCTCTGGTTTATCGGAGATCTCGATGATGGGACCGAGGTGTTGCTCAGCTTTGCGGATAATCCGTTTATATCGCTCAATGGTCTGTGGCTTGGTGCTTCTCAGGAAGCTCTTCGCGGAGAGTGTGTTGATATCAAACCCATCGTTGGGGTTGTCTTCACCGAAATTTGGAGGCGTGAGGAAGTAGAAGCGCAAGAAGCTTTCGGGGTCTTCGGAGGAGAGTGTGCCTGTTGTGCGGTAGGATTGAAGTCGGTAGTCGGGGTATTTTTCCTCGATACGACGTTCGATTTGTATGGAGAGTTGGTGTTGGCTTTTACATACGTAAAGGGCGATGTCTTCTCGTTCGCTGTGGAGGTGAACACCGACATCTTTTTCACCGCTGGCTTGATCGAGGATCTTGGCGGCGTAGAGGGACTGAATGTGCTTGGCGATCAGACTTGCGGGGGTTGTGTCGAAGTAGTATTGATCCAAACCGAGACCGTGGAAGAACCACTCAATTTCACGGAGGATGATCGTATCCGTAAACGTATCTTCTTGGTGGATAAGGGTATAGACCTTTTGAATTTGCTCGATAGATGCGCCACTTTTCTGTGCGAGGTCAGCGAGCCTTTTTTGGATTTCCGCTGTCATAAAGTATCATCTCCGTGTCATGGGTCCATATTGCGGACGATGTAGCAGGTGGTATGTTATCCTACATTACGTTACCCCTGATATACTTGAAGTTCACCATCGTATCAAGCGAAACTTCGCACTTTTTGAGGACCTTCGAGAAAAGCGAAATTATGAATATCTCTTCATTTTTTGCTTTCTGTTCTAAATCCTTGACCTTGCGAAGAGCTGTCTGTGTTTGTGGGGGATTGTTTTTTGAGGGGAGAAAAGTGGGGAGTGGGGATTATTTTTTGGGATCAGCGCAACAACGAAATCCGAGTGTACCTTTTCGCGTACTAGGTGGTTTGTTGCTTCGACTTGCGCAGCGCACGTCCCAGTCAGGTCGCCTGGAGGAGCCACCACGGATGATACGCCAGGATTTTCCTGCACGAAATCTCGAAGAGGTCCACTCTGCGACGTTTCCGCTCAGATCGTAGACTCGGAAGGAGCTGCGACAGGAGCGAAAGCGACCTGTGCTGGCGATTGATCGGTTTTTTCCGGCCTTTGTGCGTGTGTTGCAAGCATTTGGATTAAATTTGTTGCCATACGGATAGCGGTAGTTGCGGTATCCTTTACAAGCTCGCTCCCACTCCTTTTCGGTGCAGAGGCGTTTGCCTCTTTTTTCGCAAGCAGACTTGGCTTGTGACCAACTTACGTTGACTTTGGGGCGCCTTCCTCTACCAGGAAACTCGTATCGATCGATACAATATGAGCGAGTAAAGGTGCGGACATTTGCTTTTTCACCAAAGGAACGCATCTCATCGTTGGCGGCACTTCCCATTTTGAACGAGCCGCTCATGATGTATTTCATTCCGCTTGGACAGGGTGATGTCCTTCTGGGAGGTGGACGTCTCACGACACGAGGTGTGACTTTTTTCGTTCTGCGCTTGGGCGGTGGTCTCCGCTCGATCCTGCGCGCTGGTGGCGGTCGTCGCTCGGGGCGTTTTTCGGGACGTTGTTCGGGGTGCTGCTCTGGGCGTTTTTCTGGTGGTGTTGTGCGTTTGTTGGTTTGTGGTCGGCCCGCAGGGGGGCCGTTCATTTCTATCCCTACACGCGGCACAAGCGGTGTGTTTCGTGGAGTCCCAACGCGCTCTCTCGGGCGTGGCCTGGACTGTCGACGTCTCGACGCGAGTATGCGCCGCTGTGCTTGTCGTTTCGCCGCCTGTTGTGGAAAGTACACAAACTTGAGATAGATGCCGATCCCACCTGCACCAAACAAGAGCAGGATACCGAGGAAGAACAAGAAGATACCGAGGGCAGAAAAACCTCCGTCGTCGTCCTCATGTGGGTGGGGGAGGTTGGGTTGCGGTACAGCCATCCGCTGTGGTGGAGGCGCGATGGGCGCCCCTCCAAAGTCATTGGGTCTTCGGGGCGTTTGGAGTACGGGCGCACGTGGCGGATGAAATGGGGATGTTGGCCCTTGCCCTGGAAGATTGGGAGGGTTGAGAGGTCGTGCGTTCTGTCCTGAGCCTGGTGGCAGTGGAGGTGAACTGGAGAGCGCTGGAGGAGGCTCATGTGACTCCAACAGTTCGTCGAGTTCTTCTTGTAGCTTCTCTGATTGGGGTGAACTTGCTGCCACTGGTAGTGGTGGAGGTGTTGTGCTTCCTCCTGCTGACGGGAGCGGTGGAGGTGTGAGTTCCCCTGCGCTGTCGAATGTGACAGGTGGAGGCTCAAGTTCTTCTTCTTCTTCGAAGGCTGCGAAGGGGGAGGGAGGTGGATGAAGCTCGTCAAGCAGCGCGTGTCTGTCTGCATCGGAGATGACAGTGGGAACATCTTCGTCTTCGGCAAGCTCGCCGTGGTCGAGGATGTTGGAGATATCCGCGAGGAGATCTGCCACGTGCTGATAGCGAAGCATTGGGTCCGGATCAACAGCTCTCTTGAAGACAACGTCGAGCAAAGGCTCGCAATCTGGGTTGAGCTCGTTGATGGATTCGAATTGTTCTTTGTAGATCTTTCCTGTGAGCATCTCGCCGAGCAGTACGCCCATTGAGTAGATGTCTGCGCGGTTGTCAGTCTCTTGCCCTCCGCGTACTTCTGGTGCGAGGTAGTACAGACTGTCACCCTGATCTTTTTGCGCACGGAGGAGTTTGTCATGCGCGAGCGCCGGCGCGATGCCAAGGTCCGTAAGTTTGAGGACGTCGGGCAGGACGATGATATTTTGGGGCTTCAAATAGCCGTGAAAGAGTGTGGTGTGTGCATATTCGAGGGCTTCGGCAATTTGTGAGAGGATAGGCTCGACCTCTGAGAGCGCAAATACTTGCTTTTTGTCTTTGCGCAAGTTGATGATTTTGCGCAGAGTCAACCCTTCGAGGTATTGCATCGTGAAGTAAAAGTTTTGGCCATCAAGCCCTTCATCGTATATGCGGATGATGTTGGTGTGGGACAACTTTCGCACACGCCGGAGCGCTTTTCGTAGCTCAAGTGTCGTGTCCCCTGACAAAAAGGTCGGCAGGATCACCTTGAGGGCGAGCTCCATGTCCAGATCTTTGTCGATGACTTTGTACACTGCTCCCAGCGCGCCACTTCCGAGGACTTCCTTGACTTCAAACCGACCGGCGATTGTCGAGCCGACGCGGTAAGGTAGATCGGAAGGTGCCTGTTGACGGCGCTTACGCCTCAGTGTAATTGTTCCTGTTTTCTTTCCCTGACTGGACTGTCCTGCCAATGATGCTCCGCAGTTATGGCAAGAGATCGCATCATTCGCTACATGAGTTCCACAACGATGACAAAGCACCCTCGACTCCTTTTTCGTACCCTGTATTGCGATTGGTGTACTTCTTGATGATAGGGCATGACCCTTTGTAATGAATCCAAACTAGCAGGTGAGAATAGACCTATTTCACGCATCCGTCAAGAGATCGCGGTTTATCAGCCACTTTTTTCTTCACTGTGACTGTGTTTTTGGTACATTGGACCAGAGGCCGTAAGAAAAAGTCATGAGTTGCTGTGAGCGCGCATGGCTTGGCACATTTATCCTGACAGAGTGTTGGAGATACACGATGATTTTACTTTTAGCGTTCCTGTTTTACGGTGTCATATTGCTCATCTCTGTGGGAGGTGCCTGGTTGTTCGGCGACTTTTCTTGGTGGTTTCCTCCCCGTAGTTGGCAGGGGATTGGGATCGACGTTGGGATTGGCGTTGGGGGTGGATTGATTCTTGTACTCATCAGTTTGTGGATGACCCGAACGTTTTCTTGGGGGAAATCACTGGCTGAAGAGTTTGCTGTTGTGCTTGGACCGCTTAAGTGGTGGGAAATTTTGGGACTTGCGTTGCTGAGTGGTATCTGTGAAGAGGCGCTCTTTCGGGCGGCTTTGTTGCCACACATCGGTCTGTTCGCGAGCAGTGTTTTGTTTGCCCTTGCTCATGTCGGCAGAAAGAAGTTTTTTCTTGGCTGGACGGCTTTCGCTTTTGTCTTTGGATTGATCGCAGGCAGCTTGTTTCAGTGGCGTTTGGGCTTGCTGCTCCCTGCAACTTTGCATATCACCGTAAATCTCATCAATTTGTACTGGATTACGAGATTCTATGCTCCCAAAGATCAACAACTTCCTCCATTGCGTATGCAGGTCCTACCATGACATCAATAGACCCGTATCAGTGAGGTTTTCGAGTAATAGTGCTTGAGAATCTTTCTGTATGTATGTCCCGCACGGGCCCTTCCCATCGCACCGTGCTGACACATCCCTACACCATGCCCCCAGCCTCCCCCGATAAATTGCCAACCCCACAGGCGTCCCCCCACGCTCCGTTTGCGCAGTATGAACATGCTACTCGACAGGTTTCCGAATAATTTGCGAATCGTCAGCTCTCCGTGAATCAGGATTTGTTTTTTGTCCCCTACGATCTTCATCGCGTACGCTCTCCCGCTCACACCTCTTTTGGTCACTTTCATGTCAAGGACGTTACCGACATCGTATCGTCTCTTCAGCAGGTTGGTGATTTGTGTGATGGAGTAACTCTTTTGCCAGCGAAATCGTCCTCGCCTTCTTGTGCGTCTGTTGGAACAGTAAGCCGCAGGCGAGGTCGTCAGCCAACGTTGGAGTGTGGCACCTTGCAAAGACATTGTCTTTGTCGCGTTTGGTGTGTCGGGTTTCCCTCGGAGTGACATATTTTGTGGAGTGAACCATACATGCTCGTTATGTTCTGTATGTCCTCCACAGACAGCGCTATAAGGTGTGTCTGCCATGCGTGTCTTTGAGAGCATCAGCACCTGTCCTCGGGTTTCTGAGACGGCTTTGTTTGTTCTTGGGTGAGTCGCGTTTGCGCCTGCGTACACTTGGCAGTGTGTGTGTGCGCAAAAAAGATAAGGGTCGGCGTGATGGCGTGATCCTATTTTAGCGAGTATTTCGTTGCGTGCACACACCGCCTGGGCTTTGAGCGCCTCCAGTGGCGCGTAGGCTGGCATCTCAGCTGGAAGCAAGCCGCGCAAGTAGGTGGGCAAAGGGAGCCTGTTGATGACAGCAATTTTCCCGTGTCTGTCGGGGGCAAAGATGATCTCTCCCTGGTAGCTTTTTGTCCTAAATCTGTGTCTGCGCGTGTTGCGTCCTTGTTCCATTCTATTGATCGTGATTCGTCCAGCACCGGGGTCGATACGTGCGATACGGTTTACGCTCCATTGCTGTTGTCCCTGGCGCATGACATATCGGGCTCCTGGAAGTTTCGTGAGTTGTTCATGAATGCGGATAGGGGTTTGGTATCTCGTGAACAATCGCGTCGCTTCGCGTTTGGCTTCTCTGTACGTGGAGTAAAATCCGAGCACTGCGAGCAACATCCTGTTGTCCAGGAGTTTTCCATTGAGCGAGAAAACTGTACCTATCTTTCTCGAAACGAGGGAGATGTTTCGGTCTTTCCAGGTTTTGGCGAGCCGCTTCCACAGCGAAGTGTGTTGTTGATGGACGCGAAAAGCTGTCATCCAGTAGCGAGTATGCGCCTTAGAATGCGACTGGAGCGAGAGGGTCACTGGTTGGTTTGCGAGCAATTGGACTTGTTGGGGGGATGTTTTGTTGCGGTAGACATACGCCGTACAATCTTGTGTGCAGTAGAACCGAACCCGTCGCTTGTTCTCCATCAATCCTACAGTGATCTTGGGGATACCCTTCGAGGAGAGTTGGAAGTGGTTGCTGTACAAAGTGCGGAGTACTTGCTGTGTGGTTTGCGCCATCGCATGTGTCGGGAGCGATAAAGTGGAGAGATAAAGGATCGAAAGGGTCCATAGTAAGCGATATTTCGGGGACATATTTTGCTCTAGGGTGTGACGTTGAAGGTGTGGGACTGATGCTTGTTGATATACTAAGCGATCATTCGTTCTTTGGGAAGGTGAGGGGAGAGGAGCGTTTGAGCTGTTGGGAGGGTTGGATCAGATCTCGTTTTCTTCTCGCTCGACGAGTGTCTTGATCTGATCGAGGAATTTACGGCCAAGGGTGGGGTTGGTTTGGTTGATGAATGCGGCGAGACCTCGAAGTTGTTCGAGACTCTCCCCTGACTTGTGGGGTTTGCCATTCAATCGGTTGTAAATGCCGGCTTTGACTTGGCGGACGACTTTTCGAGGGACACGAGACGTTGTTTTTTCCTCGGAGGGTGTGGGGTTGACAATCAGTCCTGTGACTTTTTGTCGGTTGCATTGTCTCATGACGTGTGTCTTTTTGGGGTGGCGTCTGAAGCCCTCAGCCCGGATGACTTTCTCCGAGAGCCGGAGAAGTGCACCGATGTTGATGTCCGTGTCGTTTGTGGAAAATACGAGATCATCGGCGTATCGAGAGTAAGACCAGCCGAGTTTTTTGGCGAGTCCACTCATGCGTCGGTCGAGTCTCATACAGACGATGTTTGTGATGGTCGGGCTGGTGGGGGCACCTTGTGGCAAGCTCCTGTGGGAGAGTGACACATGGTACATTTCACCATCGTGCTCGACCTCTTTGCGTTTGGGTTCTGTACAGATAAGTGCCATGACAGTCGCGACTTGTTCTGGGTACCCAATTTTGCGAAAGAGTCCTTTGACACGAGGAAATGTCAAGGTTGGGAAGAAATCTTTGAGGTCCATCTTCACGACGATCTTTCTCCCCGCGTGTTTATCTGCGTGGGAAGCGATCGAGCGCCCGGGGACGAAGCCGTGGGCCGCGCCGTGGATAGGCATACGATCGAGGATCTTGTGGAGGATGGTGTGTTGTGCCTTCTTCAGCTTGGGTCTTGGCGCGGAGATGACGCGCTCTGAACCATCTGACTTAGGGATTGTAAATTGTTTGTAGTGGGGATTTTTGGTGGCATCGCGATGATACGCGAGCCAACGCATCTCAGGCAACGTGAGTGACAAAAACTCCGCGAGAGCATCGACATGTTCGATGTTCGGAAGGTCGTTGTTTGAGATGCGTTGTTCGCGGTTCTCGATGTCGAATTTATCGGCGTCAACGAGATCGTTGTAAAATACGCCGTTGCCGAGGTGGACGAGGTGAGTCGCGCAGTAGGCTTTCCACGTCGCTTTGCGCACCACTTTTTCGGCTTCAGCTTCCGCGCGTTTGGACTTTTTGTACGCGGATTTCTGTTTTTGGTTCATTCGTGAGGTATCGTTGTTGTGGACCGCCAAACCCTGTGCAGAGAGGGTTTGTTGGATGTAAGGCTCGATACCACCTGCTTTCTTTATCTCTTCCCAAAGTTCGACGCGCTGTTCGTGTGTCTCAGTGGGAGGGACTTTGATCTTGCTCATCGGGGAACGTCTCCTGGATTCTGCTTGAGGTTCGCTTACGCTTCTGTATCGATGTAGCCTTTGTTGTGCAATCCGTCGATTCTCGCGAAGTATTCCTGTCGTGCTTCTTCGGGGCTGTTGAAGTGGAGCTTTTGCGTGCGCAGCTCAGTACCTCGTTGACCCCACTGGACATGAAGTTTTTTGTGATCGAGCGTGAGTTGGACGAGTTGTTCGACACTACCTGTACGTTTGGTGAGCGCGCGGGTCTCTGCGACGATGATTTGCCGATCTTCTCCGCTCTTTCTGAGCGCTTCTTGTGCTGAGGTTTGTCGATTGTACAACAAGAACAGCGCGAGAATATACTCCGAAGGGCCTTCTTTGAATTGCGTCTTTTGAAACCACGGACTCGAGCATTTGGCGCGTGTTAGGCGGCCGTCGAGGGTGAGAAAGAAGCTGGACTTATACGTCCGGTATGCTTCTTTATCTTCGATTTCACCGTGGATTTCTGTCCCCGATCCGATCACATGGTTGAGCTTTGTGATCGTTGCGGCGTCTTTTTCGACGAGCTGGTGAGCGAGTTTTTCTCGATCATTGCGGAACAAGAGTTTCTCTGTCTCAATGGGTTGTGAAGAGAGCTCTCTGTATCGGTACACATCGCTCGCGAGGTCGTAGATGACTCTTCCTTCTCGACATTCGAGTTGGAGGGCCGCTTCGATGTTCTCTTTTGAAGCCCCCAGGTCATCGACAAGGTCTCCCATCGAGACGAACCAGGATTGTTGGAGATTTTCGCGCAGTTGTCCACGCAAAGAGTCATCGGCTTTGTCTCTTGGGAACATCAACTCGAATTGTACGCTGGAAGACCAGTCGTTGTTGGTCCAGCCGCTCAATCCGAGCGTGAAGGTCATATCACCCATGTCGAGGACATAAAATGTCGGTAGACCCGATCCAAGTGTGTAGACATGGATGGTTTGGGTGAGGGGGAGCAGCCTCGCGAGCAGTTGAAGACGTTTGCGACCCCACGTGCGGATGATCTGGGAATCCCTGCCTTGGTAGGGAGCACCTTGTCCAAAGAAGACCTCTTCCCAAGGCTCCAGAATGATGCGGGGGGGTTGTTGTGGAAGCAATTCGAAACGCAATCCACGCGGACTTTTCTTGGCTTTGTTCATGCGCAAGTAAGTGAGCGTGTTGTACATATCGATGGGGTCAAGCTCAAAGTGCGTCATCGGCAAGGAAGCCGCGGACTGGACCTGCAGAAAGCCACGAAGCCAACTGTCCGGGATCCGTAGGTCTTTGTGAAAGTCGCCTTCTTCTTTGGAGGCGGTTTTGTCAAAGCTCTCTGGATCGATCGCGAGATGGGCTTTTTTGTACGTACGAAGGTTTTGTAGCGAGTTGTAGAAACCTTCGGAAAAGTCGATGTGGGTGGTGCCATAACGAGGATCTTTAACATCCTCGAAGACGTCCCATTTGATCGAGAGTTTCGCGTATGTGGATTCATCTTTCGAGAAGACTTCGAGGAAGGTCTCATCGGGATGAATGGTGATCAATGGATCGAAGATGTCGGTATTTTGCGCTTCATCTTCGTCTGATTGCAGCTTGTCGAGGATCGCCTCCTCTGCTTTTTTGAGGTTCTTCGCAGAGATTTTGACGCTGCTATCTTTGAGCGCCTGCCTTTGCAGATATTGCATGTAAGCAGAGCGGTCTTTGGCTTTGTATCGGAAGTCAGAGCCGATGACGTGGTACAACGCGCTGAGAGCTTCGCGGAAACGAAGGGGATCACGCAATGTCCCCTGAAAGAAGGTCGGTGTGCGTTGACCATCAGGGGACAGGTGGATCGCGATGTTTTCGAGATCGGCCTGGACATAGCTAGGGTGATGATATTGAAGTTGAACTTCAGTAAATGACATGATGCGCTCCTCGGCTTAGCTTGCTGGCTGGGCAGTTCGTTTATCACGTTGACGAAGTGCACGACGCCAGGCGCGATAGGCCGCAATGCGGATGGCCTGGGGGCTGTTGTCGTTTTGGCGAATACTGTCAAGTGTATGGATCGCTGTTTCGTCGGCTATTTGGCTCAAAGCTTGAATCGCAATGTTTTGGGTTTGTTCATCTTGCTCACCGCTCAACCATTCAGCAAACAAGCCACTCTGACCTTTGGCGATCAATTGCGGTACGAGATCTCTCATCGCGGTGTGGGATGTCCATTGTTCTGCGGTCAGAGCTGTCTTGGCAGGTTCTGCTGGGAGCAAGTGTCGACTCGCACCTGGAAGTCTCGGCAAAGATACGAGGAGAGTCGATGTGTCCTCTTCGATCTGCGAGATGGCCCATACTGCGTTC
Organism: Deltaproteobacteria bacterium; assembly: GCA_002731275.1. Lineage (GTDB taxonomy): Bacteria > Myxococcota_C > UBA6777 > UBA6777 > UBA6777 > UBA6777. The sequence continues at coordinate 69,237 of PCBK01000165.1, forward strand.
CGTCGGACTTTCTCCGTGGGATGTTCGAGCAAGTTTTGCAATGCCTCTGTACTTCCTTTGGGAGCAGCGTTCTTGGCTTTCCCGAGGTTTTGGCTGGCTTGTGCGAGCACTTTTGCAGGCGTGTTGTCCGCTTGCAGCGCGGATAATGAACTCTCCAGCGCTTTCTCCGGTGCCAGCTGCTCAAGCGCCCACAGAGACGTATTCCAAATCTCTATCAAGCGGTCTGTCTGCTCGGACTTCCAGGACGCGTTTACCTTTTGCAAGGTCTCTTCGAGTCCTTTCGCGGCCTTGTGATCGCCGAGTTGGACGAGGATATACGCTGCGTTGAGTCGGACTCTTGCGTAGTCATCTTCGAGCGAAGCCAGCAACCCATCAACAGGTGATACTTCACGCTCCAACAATCCTTGCACAAGGATACGTCTTAACTCGTCATTCACGTATGGACGTTCTGGCTCGTTCTCCTCTTTCCAGTCCACTGACGTCGATTGGAAGTGAAGGAACATGTCGCTGTCGGAGACCGCGAATCCGGGTGTTGGCAATCGTCGTAAAATATCGACCGCGGGTGCTTGTGTCGCGATCACTTTTGCAGACTTTTTGCGCTTCTCGGTATCGTAAGACGCGATGTTTGGTGAATCGAAGACCAGCATATGAGGTGTGAGGGAGGACTCCCCGTGGATCTTCATCAAGGCATCGAAGGCAGCGTTTCGAACATCTGTGTAGTTGTCTTCGAGCAATGCCACGAGTGTACTCTCTGCTTCAGGTGAACCGATTTCACCTAGCTGTTCAGCACCTGTCTGTCGGACAGACCATCCACTCCAATCGTTGGCTTGTTTGATCGCGTTGATCAAGACAGAGAGGGCTTCTTCGCCGGCGAGATAACGCAGTCCAATCAGCGCACGACAACGCATGTCGGTGTTGTAACTGCTCATCTGTTCGTTCAAAATACCGCGAATCTCGACAGCGCGTTCGGGCGTTGCGAGGCGTCCGAGTGCTTCGGCTGCGGCATTTTGCGCGGCGTGATAGTCCGCTTCTGGCTCAAACAAAGGCATCAAGTATTCGAGAGCCCTTGCATCACCGAGGATACCAAGCGCATCAACTGCTTTGATTTGTTCACTGGAGTCGAGGGAGGTTTGGTACGTTGTCAAGAGCACTGGGAAGGCTTCCTGAACATCGTGGTTGGCGAGCTCAACAGCGGCTTCCAATCTGATCGCTGGATCAGAGTGTGAGAGGCTTTGTTTGAGTGGCTCAATGGAAGTGTCGTATTTCGGGATGCGGAACGCGATCACTTCACACGCTTTTCGGCGAAGCTCCTCGTTTCGATCGTACAAGAGTTTGGCCAGGATGGCTTGTACTTCTGGACGTTCGACTTTGCGGAGCTTCTCAACAGAGGCCTCTCGAATATCCTGGCTCTTCGACTGCAGTGCACGCTCAAGATAGTTGACGTACAGTTCGTCATCTCTCGTTTTGCTCGGCCCTGCGAGTTTCAAGAGTGATTCAAATGCAGCGTGGCGCTGGTAATAATCTCGCTCAAGCTGTGCGATAAGCCACTCCGAAGCTTTGGTATCGCCGAGATCCCCAATGGAACGGATCAACATGTTGATGTCGGCTGTCCCCTCTGGATCTTCTTCGATACGTTGTGTGAACGCTTCGTAAGTGTTGTCGACTTTGAGTTGGACGAGCGATTGCGCCGCTCTTCGTTGGATATTCTGGTTCTCGTCGTAGAGGAATTCGACAAGGAAGTCGAAGGCTTTGGCTTCATTTCGATTGGCGAGTGCCTCTGCGGCTTTCAATCTCAGTTGATCATCATCACTGAGCAACGCTTCGCTGAGCGCGTGGATGACTCTTGGATCCTCTGAGTCGAGCAGCTTGTTGACAACGCGCAAGCGTACATCCGAGTACTCGGAGCCGAGTGCGAGGATAAATGGCTCCAGACTCTCTTCGCCGTAGAACGCTTGGAGCGATTCGGAGGCTTTGATACGGATCTCTTTGACAGGTGATTGAAGCGCCTTGATCGCGAGCTGCTTGGCTTCTTCTGAGTTGTTCTCGACAAGAGCGTCGAGCGCGATACTCCCAACGTCCGCTTGTGTGCCAAGAAGCGCAATACTGTAAGGCGTGAGTGCGCCGTCTTCAAACAAGCTCTGGACGGCTTTCAACGCGGCTTTTCTCTGATCGCTGTTGTTGCTGTCGTTCATTGCGTGTTGCAAGGTCGGCAAGAGCGCTTCTTTCTGGAAGAAGGAGAGGGCACCGAGCCGTTGAAGTCCCTCAATGGCTTTGATCTTGAGTCTCCAGCTGACGCTGGATTGACGGATCAGGCCGACATATGCACCAAACACGATTTGTTCGAGTTCGGGGGATTCTGGTGCTTTGTCTTTGCTTGCTGCGCGAGGTTTTCCTCCCACTTTGACGTGGCGAAAACGACGTGGGTAATACTGCGCGAAGTGTTCTGGGTCGTTGAGCAAGAACAACAGATAGACAGCTTCATAACGCGTATCTGCGCTGTCGCTGTTGAGGGAGTCAAGCAGTTTGGGGACGTGCTTCTCCATAAACGCTTTGTGTTCTTTGTCCTTGTCCGAGTTCCCGCTTGGAGCGTTTTTCATCAGGACATCGATGACGTATGCCTGGAATGCTTCTCTGTCCGGTCGTTTTTCCAACGCCTCGGCTGCTTGCAACCTGATCTCGTCATGAGCATTTCTCAGCGCTTGCATCAACAAGTCAGGTGCCTGTCCTTTGACGCTGTGGAAGTACTCTTTGGCGAGAAGGAGTTGGAAGATCTTGCCACGTGTGCTGCCGTTGTTGTCCGACAAGAAGGCCATCCAACGATGTGTCAGCTTGTCGTCAAGAGCGTAGAATGCCTGCGCACGCTTGTTCGCGGAGATCGATGTTTGTTCCTTGAAAATGTAGGCTCCTTTACTGGAGCCTTGGCGCGCGAGACCTTCCGCTGCCACTCTTTGCAGCTCTGCGTCCTCATGTTTGAGGAACGATTCGAAGAGCTCTGTGTGTGAAGCATCTGCGCAATAAACGATGGCCTGAAGGGCTTTGCGAAGCAGGGCGAGATCGTCAGTCGCAAGGAACACTTTGAGGTGTTGTACACAGCTGGGGCTACGCAGGACTTGCAGGAGTTTGATGATCTTCTCTCTGTAATCCGCACGTTGTGTTTGCTCTTTTTGCGGCAGCTTCGCGAAGCAAGCCATGAGTTCCTTCTCTGAGGTGGCCTCGATGCCTTGCTTCTCAGCAAACGATTTCAGCGCTTGTTGTTCTTCTGCAAGGTAGTCCGCTGCGACTTGAAGCGCACGTTCATCTCCGACCTCCGCGAGGTAATGAGCGGTTTGGAGACGGATATCCCAATGTTCAACCTTGAGGGTCTCGGCGAGCAGATCAGCGTCTTTGCTGAAACGCTGTAAGATCGCGTCGAGCGCGTTCTTGCGGGTTTCCAAATCCTGGTCGTTGAGGGCCTCCAAAAGAAGCGGTCGGACTGCTTTGTCCGGGTAACTATGGAGGTTGTTGACTGCGACACGTCTAAGCTGGGCAAAATGAACTTTGAGGGCTTCTGCGTGTGCGCCTGGATCTTTTGCCTTGTAGAGCTTTTGCAGCGAAGAGTACGCGTAGTGGCGGATACTCTCATTGCGATCCGAGAGCAGCTCGACGAAGGTCTCGTGTACCCAACCCTCACCTTTAAAGGCGAGACTTTCATCCATCGCTTTGATGCGAAGGTTTTCGGGTCTGGCTTTCATCGATGGGACTAGGCATTTTTCGGGAGAAGATTCGAAGATATTCCAGAGGATCTTGAACGCCTCGTCGTGGACACTTGAGGAGTCGTCGTTCAGAGACTCCAGCAGCAACGCGATGGCTTCCTCACTTGGCGCTTTTTTGCCTTTGGGGGCGAGCTTTTGGAGGGTGCGGCTTCGAATGTCTGCTTGCTGACTGCCGAGCCCAAGCTGCGCAAATTCGAGGGATTTGCTGACGAGGCTGGAGAGGCTGTCAAACGCGACGTCGCGGACTTCTTTCTGGTCATCATCGAGCATGCCAACCAAACAGTCGACACCGCGGACGTCGCCAAGATTTGCGAATGCCTGCGCTGTCTCTTTGCGGAACGTCGTGTTGGACTCGTGGCTGAGCTGCAGCAATGTACCGAACGCCCTGAGATCTTGAAGACGAGCAAGACTTGCAGCCGCACGCAGAGCGATATCCGTGTTGTGGCTGCTTACGCCGAGCAACAGTGGCTGGAGTTGTTCGTCAGAGAGATCGAAAGGCTCAGGTTTCTTTTTCTTCGCCTTTGTCTTCTTGGGCTTTTCTTCTTCCTCACTTTGGGTTTCTTCAAGCTCCTGAAGCGCTCTGTCCATGTGTTCGTCACGTTCGCTGAGTGCTTTCGCGAGCGGTGGAACCGCTGCGATCATGACTTCGAAGGTCAGTCGCCGGAGCGACTCATTTGAGTCATCGAGGAGACCTGTAAGGATGGGGCGAAGCTCTTCAAGGAAGGCCCATTGGTATCGGTAGATTCGTCTGATAGCTTCGAGTTTTAGGTCGTTGCTACCTTGTCTCAACGCGAGAATCAGGGGCTTGGGTTCTGGCTTCGTCTTTGTCGAAGGGTAGATACTTTCGAGCGCATCGAGAGCTGCAACCTGGACTTCGAGCTTGTGGTCGTCGAAGGCCGAGAGGATCAGTCGTTGTGCCCTTGGAGAGGACTTGTACAGCTCGACAAGTTCTTGCACTGCGAGTTTACGAAGGTCGGCTTCGTTTGACTTGAGTGCGCTGGTGAATGGTGACAGTGATTGTTGACCTTGCAAAACACGCAAGGCTTCAAATGAGGCAACCCGAACGGTGAAGTGGCTGTCATTGAGTGTTTTGCGAAGCTCATCGATCGGCTTGCGGTGCGTTGCTGTCGCGAGGATGTCAGCTGCAAGCTTTCGGACTTCTTCTGCACTATCGGCTTGTAAGTGGTAAAGAAGAAGGTCGAAAACATCACCATCACGTAGGTGATTTTTGAGCACTTGCAGCGCTTTTTCCCGTTGCTCACGACGTTTGTTTTCAAGTTGTTCTGCGTAAGTATGGAACGCCGACGAGACATCTAGGTAGAGGCCTTGAAGCTCGGTTTGATCGTTGCATTGCCATCCACGAATATGTCTATCAATGTTGGCGGAGAGGAGTCTTGTACCGTCATCGTGCTTGAGCGCGACGAGCGAGGTGTGGACGCCTTTTCCGTCGGTGATCGTTTTGGGCTTGCGCTTGTTGGCGAGTGGCCAGATCTTGATCGTTTTGTCGTCTGAGCTTGTGAACAGACGTGGGGGAATGTCTTCGCCGTTGGCGTCTTGGTAAATCGGACCAAGCGCCATAGAACGAATCGCGGCTTCGTGGGTGTCTTTGGGAGCGCGGTCTTCAAATTCGACCTCACCTTGAAGGTACCAAAGCATGATCGAGCGATCTTCACCTGCGGAGATCAATCTGTACTCATGTGGATGCATGATCATGGTGTAGATGGCACCATTATGACCGGGCATCTCGCGAGTGACTTCTCCTGTGGCCTGATCAAACACGCGAATGATCGCGTCTTCACCTGCAGCAGCGAGCCAGCCGCCTTTGGGGTCTGCGACGAGTGTGTAGGCGGGCACACCTGCGGGCCACACGTACTGAACGTCGGTTGATTGACCGTCTGTGACACTCCATCCTCTGATACGACCGTCTTTTCCACATGAAAAGAAGGTCTTACCATCGGCTGATACAGCAAGCGCAGTGACTGCATCGCTGTGTGCGTCGAGTGTTGTGGGAGATGCGTTCTTTTTGTCAAACGCCCAAATGGAGACTTGGCCATTTTCATGCCCTGCCACAATTTGTTTGTCATTGGCAAACAGCAAACTCGTGACAGTGTCTGGTGCGTTTGTGAGTGTATATTTGGTCGCTCCATCATGGGTCGAAAACACTGTGATTTGTGGAGCGTGTTTATCTGGACGACTACCTGAACTCGCAGCGAGTTCGCTATTTGGGTGCAGCGCGATGGCGTGCAATTGTTCCCAATGCGTCGAAGAGTTTTGTTTTAGCTTGATCGCGGACTGATCGGACATCCGTTCCTCCGTATATGCTGTGTCCGAGGGGAAACCTGTTTGGTTACCGGGTCTCAGTTGAGCGTGGCGTTCGAATTTTGAGCTTCAAGACGGGTCAGCGCAACAAGGCACGCCATGGATTCACTGTGTTGGCAGGAACCCAAAAATTTCTTGAACAAGGGCGTCAGAGCGCTGGAAAATTGCTCGTCCTGAAGAGCCAGATCACGAGCTAGCTCGATCATGTGGATCTTGGCTTTGCTGTTCGAGATAGGTTTCGAAGCGCCTGATGGACGTTTCTCCAGTCTTCCAGGTGGGATGCCGAAGAGAACTGCGCGGACAAAGTCGATCAGCAATTCAGGTGATTGAGGCGTTGTATGTTTGGATGAGGGGCGGATCTTGGAGCGATGGTCATCTTTTGGAGACCACTCTAGCGAGATGGCCGGATTGCGATATCGCATCCAAAGCAATTTCACTGCCTGTGTGCGTACATCGCGGTCGGGTGACTCTGCGAGACGGATGATAAAGCGATCACCTTCCAGTACATCGTAGTACTTTTCGACCAGCGCCATCCCTGTGTATCGGACTTGTCGTTTGCGACTCTCAACGAGGGCAAAGACGAGCTCTGGATCCAACTCCTCTGGAGCGAAGAAGTACTCTTCTTTGGTGTCTGGATCGTCGGAACCCAAGAGGGCGCTAAGTGCGAAACTACGCACGGCTCTGTGGGGACTTTCGCAGAGGTTGAAGATGTCTGTTGCTGGAACACTCCAAGTACGCAATTCGTAACGTGCGATGTCGATACCGAGGCGCTGTACGTTAGCGCGCTCATCTTCAAATAAGGGGAGAAAAAGACTGGCTTTGTAGACACTTCTTGGGATGACTTGCTCGCCTTCGAGCGCTTCGCCCGTCATGGAAGGTCCGAGTTTGAGGTGGCGATGTTTCAAAAAGTCGATCGCAAACTGTCTCGTGTTTTCGAGCGTCGCTTCATCTGTTGCCATGCGGAACAGTCGGAGGAAGCCTGCTTCTGTTCCTACGATATCGATGTCCGCCTTCGCGGCACCGCCTTCGGAGAGCATGCGGAGCCAGTCCGTCTCGCTGATCACCTCGATAGGGAGTCCTTCTTCTCGGAGGGCTTCTGCCTTCGTGATCTTGCTGCCTTTTTTGCCACCTGAAAACAGTGGGGAGCCTTCATCACCGACGACGAGATAATCGAGCTTCTTTGTGACGCTTTTGGCGATTACTCCGTCAATCTGCTCGACTTTCTCTTGGGCTTGTTTGCGCGTGAGGTTTTTGAGTTTTCCTGTAAACAGGAAACTCTTTCCTTCGAAGGGATTGTCAGCAGGTTGTTGTGTGCTGGCTGTGTCATTTGTTTGAGAGGAGACCTCTGTAAGCTCTGCTTCTCTCGCAAAGTCAGCTGCGTTGAAGTTTTGTTGGATATACCCAAGTGCGTAGCTTTTGCACGTCTCATTTGGGTGTTCAAGCAACGTCAACAGCCAGTCGAGACCGATCTCTTGTGGAGTGAAGCGTTTGGGGTGATCGATGTAGGTGATCGCAAAGTTGAGCATGTGCTCTGGGTAGCTAAAGTTATCAAGCCACGCTTTGTCAGTCCCTTTGATCTGCTTGACCCATTCGCTTTCACGCCATGCTTCTGCACTGAAAAGAGTCTTTACCCAGTCAAGGTCGAGCTGCTTGGTGCTGATTTTTTCGGCATTCACCCAACTTTGAACGTTCCATTGGTAATTGCTGTGCAAGAGCGCTTGCTTGATCCAGTCTCCATTGAGGTCATGAACGTGTTTTTCGATGTTCTCGATCGCGTAGTCTCGGACCATGTAGCTGTAGTAGCCTTTGTCGAGATTGGGATCTTGGAGCAATGACTGGAACCATTGTGCTGTGAGTAGTTTGGCTGGGAATTCCTTCTTCAAGTACTCCAAACCAAACTGGATGAGGTAATAGTCATCATTAAAGAGAATGGGTTTGAACCACTCAAGTGGGATCTCACTTGGACGAAAACCTTTCTTGAGTTTTTTCTTCGCAAGGTCTCTCGACTGGCTCAGCAAGCAGAGCTTTTGGATGGTGTCGAGTCCAAGGTCTTCGCGAGCATCTTTTTTCGCGAGCAGACTCAACGCAAATTCTTGCAGGTCGCTGTGTTCGGACTCCAGCCAAACCATCATTTGAGCGATCGTCAATGCATCGCTGTAGTCGCGAGTATAGGTGATCGCGTATTCACGCACATCGCTGTTGGGGCTGATCAGGAAGTGATCGATGATCAACTCGTGAAGACCGAGCTCCTTGAACTTTCCTTTTTGCCAGGAGGGGTTTTCCTTGATCAGCTCCATGACAAATGACTGGACTGTGCCAAGGGGACGCTGTCCGAGTCTGATCAGAAATTGGAGATCAAGCTCACGCAATCTGGCTTTAAAGTGGGTTTGCAAACCTTCAATGCAAAACTTGGCGACTCTGTCTGCGCGACAGAGCAATAGCAAGTCGAGTAGTGGTTCTGGAGAGGTCTTCCAGGACTCGGAAAATGCGCTGTGTTTTGTCAACTCAGTTGGCATTTCATTCCAGTAGGTGCCGTAGTTGAAGGACGCGCGACCGTACTGTCTACCTTCGTAGCTGTTTTTGTGGTTGTGGAAGAAAATGTGGTTGAGGATCCACAGCTTGGTCAGTTTGGTTTTGTCGCTCCAGTTGTCGTAGTTCCAGTCGGGATACCAACGCATAAACTGGGAGGCTGCGTAGGGGTAGATGGAGGGCATGCCTTGTCCGACACGGCGCAGGAAGCGCCAACCTCTGCGACGAAGATAGGAGGTGGTGCCTGTGGTCACTTCATGACCGTATTCATTCGCGGCGCTGATCGTGTCCATGCGCGAAGCGATCGCACCGAGCATTTCGTAGTCGTTTCTTTGTTCTGCGATCTTGAAGATGCGTTTGAACGCGCGCCAGGGTCCCCATTTGAGCTGCATACTGGAGATCAAACGAAGGAGTGTTTGTCTTCCCCACTCGTGATCTTCTTCGTAGAGGTCCAAAAACACGCTGTCGAGGTAGAGCCTTGGTGGCAGTGGGAACTCTTGGGCTAGGTACTTAGCCCAGACTTCATTTCTGTACTGCATGCGCTCTTCGCCTGGATTGTACTTGTACAAGTTCCAGTATCCGGTGAGTTGGGAGCGTAAGTCGTAAAAGCTCATGGAGCCTTCAGGAGCGTTTTCTGGAGGGGATGGATCCGGTTGGTTCATAAAGTTGTTAAACTTTTCGATGAACGCTGGATCGCGTTTTTCAATCGCTGATTTGATATCTTCAAGCGTGATCTCATTGGATTTAGGAGCCATATGTGTGCCTCGATTCCACTAGAAATTTGAGCGACAACTTGTGATCGGTTCGTTGACGTGTGTTCTCCATTGCTTCACCTATCTCATTGAGATGAAAGTGAATATTGAAGTCCTTCTGTACCGTTCTTACGTGTATTTTGCAGGGAAACATACCACACATCTGTGCAGATCTCAAGTCTTCACTCAAAGATAAACGAGAGGGGGAAAAAGACCCTCTCTTTTCGATATCTTTTTGTGCAATGGCATGATGTTCTAGGAGGGTGTCATAACGTGTCATGTAAAGGCAGGAGGTGATCTATTTTTTGCGCCGCCCAAACAGTCCTTTCTTTTCGGGTTCTTTTTTCTTCTTGGCCATTTTTAAGTATCGGACCTCACGGCTAGCTTCGGCATGTCGGGGATGTGCTTCGAGCACCTTTTCAAAGTGGCGAAGTGCCATCTTTTGATCTCCCTCATCCTTGAACACAAAGCCGAGGTAGAGGTTGGCTTTGTCTGCGGCGGAGCCTTGTTGTTCGGCTTTCAGGAGTTTTTCTTTGACTTCTTCCCGCAGTCCGTCCTTGTTTCCTTTGGGGTTTTTGTAGAGTGTCCAGGCGTACGTTGCGTTGTAGTCGCCTTCTTCGGGCATCAGTTTGCATGCCCAGTGCAGTTGCTCAAGAGCTGCTTCGTGATCTCTCATCTTGAGAAACACCATCGCTTTTGTGTAAAAGACCTCAGCTTGGGCGGCTTGGTTCGCGTATTGATGAAGTTCGGCCATCTCGGGGTCGAGTTGTGTTTCATCGTATTCTTTTCGTTGATCTTCCTTGCTCAGAATTGCGTGTGCTTCGTTGAGGTGGGAGAAGATCAGGTCCAGTTTCTTTTTGTGGGCTTCAAGGGGTGTACCTGCCACAAGATCGGGGTGAAAGGTACGGCTGAGTTTGATGTAGGCTTTGCGAATCTCGCCTGAAGAGGCGTCTTGTTTGACCTCCAAGATCTCGTAGTAGTTCGCGTCTTGTACAGCTTTGTGCTTTTCAAGGATGTTCGCGAGTAACTGTTTTTCTTCTTCATTTGGCTCCGTGCGAGCCGGAGGTTCTGTCGTGCTCGTCTCTGGGCGTGTTTTAGAGGGTGCAGAGTCGGCGCTGGGCGTTGAACGTGGTTGCATATTGGGTGGAGGGCCGATGGCGATCACAGCGGGAGGGGTTGTTTTACTGGGCTCACGTCCTGGAGGGGGTGGAGGCATGAGCACACTGTTTGGAGCCTGCGCAGTGTGGCTTGGAGGGGGAGGAGGCATTGCGATCGCTGCACTCTCACTGGACTGCGGGGGAGTCGAGGGAGGGGCTGCGGAGATCACAGCAGGCGCAGGGGTTGTCGCTGCTTGGCGAGGAGGCGGAGGAGGCATCTTGACACCCTCCGGTGCATTTGGAGGAGGAGGTGGCATCTCAATCGCTGCGGCCTGTGAGGGTGCGTTGGGTGGTGGCCCCATCGAGATCACTGCAGGTGCTTCATGTCCTTTTGGTGAAGAAGCGTGAGCCTTTTCAGTCGATGGTGTCTGGGGTTTTTCCTGTGGTGGCCCCATTGAGAGCACTGCAGGTGTTGAGGGAGGTTTTGGGGCCACTTCTGGTGTGGGTTTATACGTGAAGGCTTTGACCTCTTCTTCTCCTTCAAGTCCCTCCAGATCTGCTTCAAGAGAAGCCGCTGTTTGTTCATCGAAATAGGGCATGTCCGGTGTTGTGGAACGCGTCTTCGGAGGGGAAGGTGATGACTGTATCCATTGGGCGTGTTGTGGGGAGACACGGACAGATGGAGTCGATGAGGTGATCTCCGCCAAAAGCTCAGGGTCGATACCTGGCAGTGATGGGTCCGTTTTTTCTGTATCTGCGTTGGAGACAGCCTGCACATAGCTTGCGCTACTTGAGCGCGGTTGGCTCGTGACGGATGTAAAGTCGGGTGTGGCGCTTTGGGGTCGTTGGCGTTTTCTGAGCCGTGCTGCGCTAGCGAGCTTGGGATGACTGTTTATCTCGTCAATGTCGAGTACGTCGCAGAGATGCAATATACAGACGAGCACGAGGGCTTCTGTTGTATCCAGGTACTCCTCGTCGATGAAATCATCGAGCGTGGTCCACTCTTCGATCAACGGAAGTGCCGCTTGCTCATGCTCTTCTAAGTCCAGCGCTTCGAGAGATATATCTCGAAGCTCCACAGGGCGAAGGCGTATGGCTTTGCCATCCACAGGCATCAAAAGCTGTAGGAGTCTGTGGTCATCGTGTGATTGCCGCAGCCCGTGACCGACTATCGAGTAAGGGTTGATGTGACCTGCAGGGATGTCCAAGACCGGAGGATGTTCTGTGCTGAAGAATACGAAGTTTGCGTTGGTTTCGTAAAACAAGCGGATGAGCTTTCTTTGCAACTGTAGCGTCAGCGCGTAAATCAACTGTTCATCATTGATCACGCCGAGCTGACAGAGAACCTGACCTTGTGGGAGCTGTTTGGAGGTCATTAATTCCAGCGACTTGTAGTATGTCGCTTCGTCGATCATGTTCCTCTCCATCAGCAACCATCCCAGGTAGTTCTCTTGTGGACCTCCTCTTGTCCCTGTTGGATATCCTTCGCTAACATATAGACGTTGTTGGAATTGTGGTGTTTCCAGGTAAAGCTCGCCCGTTTGCTTTTCGTGGAATAACCACAAGAGTAGCTGTCCCATTTGCAAGTCTTCGAATGTACCTTGCATTTGCAATCGACCGTCTTCTGTAAATTCTATTTGGAGTGGCATGTTGGTTCTCTTTGTAACTGTTTTTGGCGAAGTCGAGTTGTTTGAACAGGTAAGCTCGCGCAGATCACTATACAATAATCCGAAATATGTACAAGGAAACATCAAGTATATTTGCACTCTCCTGTCGGCGAGATCAAACTTTCTTTAACTGACTGGTTGTCGTTGCCCTTGAAAAGCGTTATGATATGTCGCGCCTCGAAGGAACGCTTTCCTCAGATGAGGTTGTTTTTCACTCAGATGTTTCTCGAACGGCTTGGTGATGAAGATGTGTTTCAGTTGCCTCGTGCTGTTCGTCCATTTTTCATAAACTGCTTCGATTGTCAGAGGTTGTTCTGTTTTGGTCCGATTCAACAAAACCCCTGATTTTTACGAGAGAGAGGAGTGTGGGGGCGATGCCTCTTAGATTGGAATCCGCCGGTCTTACGGATGTGGGTCGTAAACGGGGACACAACGAAGATGCCCTGTTTCTCGATCGGGAAAATAATCTATTTATCGTCGCTGACGGTATGGGTGGACACGCTTCTGGTGAAGTCGCGAGCCAGTTGGCCGTTGAGACGTTGTTTCAGTTCTTTCAGGAGACTGGCAAAGACAAGAATAGAACGTGGCCTTACAAGATGGACAAGTCCTATTCTTTCGAAGAAAACCGTCTCATGGTGGGGGTTAAGCTCGCCAACAAACAAATCTTCGGTCGTGCACAGATGGATTTACGCCTGAAGGGAATGGGGACGACGCTCGTCTCCACATTCTTCCAAGGTAATCGAGTCCTTATTGGTCATGTCGGTGATTCTCGTGTGTATGTGATCAGAGGCAGCGAAATTTCTCAATTGACAGAGGATCACTCTCTGCTCAATGACTACATGAAGATCAAAAAGTTAACCCCCGAAGAGATCAAAAACTTCCCCCACAAAAACGTGATCGTTCGAGCCCTCGGCATGAAAGATCTCGTCCAGGTTGATCTTCTCTCCTCTGAAACCCAACCCGGTGATATTTATCTTCTTTGCTCCGATGGACTCTCTGGATTGGTCGAAGATCCAGAGCTCAACCAGATCGTGCAAGAGCATAAAAATGATCTCAACACTGCCTGCCAAAAACTCATCGATGAGGCAAACCGCAACGGTGGTAACGACAACATCACCGTTGTCCTTATCAAGGTCCTTGACACCCCCTGAATTTACTTCTCGATCACAATCTCTTCATCTCCAATGTGGATCACTCTACATCTGTTTGTACCGTCTGCTACGTGCACACCTCTCCAGATGATTGAGTCTTCCAAGCATGCATTCTCACCTATCGTTGCGCCTTCACCTACGATACAACCTTTCAGGACGGCTCCCTTGCCTATCGTGACGTCCTTCCCGATATAGTTGTTCTCACCGGTACGTTCGTTGTGCTCTCTCAGCAATGCGATGTTTGCTGCGTGGTAAGTGGATGGATTCCCAATGTCTCTCCAAACAGCGTCATCGACGTTATAAGAGGAGACTTTCAATCCTGACTCCAGCATCTTTCTGTATCCCGTTCGCAGGACACAACCAAATTGGTTCTTCGGCAGGTGTGGGAAAATGGCTGGACTCAGAACGTGCAGTCCCGTAAATTGGTGTTTTGTACTTGCTGTGTCCTCGGGCATGTCTGGAACACGTGTGATCTGGTCTGTGCCATTTGTGCCGACCCAGCCTGACTGGTCACCGGGGTGGGTTCTCACGAGTAGGGTCGCGACGGCTTGTTGTTGTTTGTGATGCTCGATGACCTGTGTCCAAGGCATCTCGCAGAGAATATCCCCATTGACGATCAAAAAGGCCTCTTCATCCTCGAAAAAGCTTTGGACTTTTGAGAGTCCACCACCTGTTCCCAGAATCTCCGGTGTTTCGAGTGAATAATGGACTTTGATTCCCCACTTGGCGCCGTCTTGAATGGTCTCTTTGATGATCTCTGGGAGGTAATGCAGATTGACGACGACTTCTTCGACACCAATGTTGGCGAGCTGTTTGAGGTGGTAGATCAGCAGGGGTTGATCGAGGAGGGGGACAAGCGGTTTGGGGAGTATGTTGGTCAGTGGACGCAATCGAGTGCCCAAGCCTGCAGCCAGTATCATTGCTTTTTTAATCACCAAATGCTCCTTTTTACGAGGGGTTTTGTGGTCGCTTTTTTTGAGTCTGACAGAACTTATTTGCCGAACTTCAGAAAGACTGCTACCATGCAAGGAATAAGGATGATACAATGTTGCTTTGTGGTGGAGTCTGTATGTGTCTCCATTGGATGTTTGTATCCGTTGCTACCTTTGCATACGGGAAAGCAGTGCCTTTCGTCAAAATTTGGGCCATTTCTCGTGTTTTGTTGAAGTGTGATAAAGTTTTGAGGAGCGTATCTGGATGGGAGCTTACTCCAAAGAGTGGAATATCCTGGATGGAGAAGGAGATTCTGCTGACAGCAAGACATCCACGAGCGGGTCGAGTGTGGCGAGTCGTGATCGTGATCATCTGCCAGGAACATCCCGGTTAGAGCAAGATGAACGACAGAAGTATCTGGCGAGAAATGAGGAGGTTGTTCGTTATCTTCCACTTATCAGGAAGGTGATATCTCGTTTGTTGTATCGATTCCCCCCACTCATCGAAGCTGAAGACATGGAGGCTGTCGGAGCATTGGGCTTAATTGAGGCGCTTGAACGCTATGAGCCTGGCGCGTTACCCTTCCAACATTATGCAGAGATACGCATTCGTGGCGCGATCTTGGATGAGCTTCGACGTGTTGACTTGTTTTCCCGAGGACTTCGCCGAAAAGCAAAGCGATTACGTGATGTGATTAACACGCTCAAAAATCGTCTTGGTCGACCTCCTTCCATCCCAGAAATTGCAGAGTCCATGCAATTGACAGTGGCTGAGGTTGAAGAGCTCCGTAACCAAGTCCAACCTGTTGTCTTTATGGAGTTTGAGAAGCTCGACTATTACGACGAGCAAGTCTCATGGCCACCTAGTTTTCGCGAAAAAAGCTCCAACGATCCCTTCTTGCAGATGCAACACAAAGAGGTTCGTACACAGCTGAAAGTCGCCATCGAAAAACTCCCAGAGCGCCAGCGTTTGATTCTCTTTTTGTACTATTTCGAAGAGATGACCTTGCGTGAGATTGGTGAGTTGCTCAGTCTGAGTGAGTCTAGAATCTGTCAAATCCACCAAAAAGCCTGTCGACAAATCCGGACCAATCTGGAATCCGAGATGGACGACACCTGATCGCAGATAGGCGATAACTTCCCCTGCTTTTCCCCTCTTTGTACGATAATCAATTAAGACTTAGTGTGACCGAATGTTTGACGAATCTCTGCAGAGCGATGTCGCGCCGCATGGACTCCTTTGTAGAAGATCTCTCGTAGGCCGTTGTCTTCGAAAGACTGGATTGCGGCGGCGGTTGTACCACCAGGGGAGGTCACTCGTCGTCTTAGAGTCATCGGATCGTCATCGCTGTTGACCAACATCTCTGCACCACCTTTGATCGTTTGACTCGCGAGGTAGCCGGCGACTTCTCGTGGCAATCCTTCTCTTGTACCTGCCTCTGTGAGCATCTCCGCGAGGAGAAACACATATGCAGGACCTGTTCCTGAGACGGCTGTGACTGTGTCCATCTGGTCCTCGGACACCTCTACGACGCTGCCTACTGCTGAAAAGAGCAGGCTGGTGACGACACCATGTGGCCAACTGGCATGTGAACCCAAGCAGTATGCAGAAGCCCCTAGACTTACGAGAACCGGAAGGTTCGGCATCACTCTTACGACGGGTATGTTGCCCTCGATACGATCCTGGATGTAGTCCGTTGAGAGTCCAGCCGCTATCGAGATGACCAACTGTTCCTTGTGGAATAGTGTCGCGTACTGGTCGAGGAGTGTGCCCATGTCTTGAGGTTTGACCGCGAGCAAAATGACATCTGATCGTTTGATGACATCTTCACTTGAGACTTTTTGGATACGTAACTCGTCACAAGCTGCTTGCAACTTTTCTGGATGTTTGTCCGACGCATAGATGTGTTCGGGCTGAAGGATCTGTGCCTTGATGAAGCCACCGATCAAGGCTTTTCCCATATTCCCGATCCCCAACACGCCAAGCTTTTTACCTTTTAGCATGTGAAAGCTCCTCCATTCAGGACGTTTGTGTGCGCCTTTTGGGCTTTGCTTTCGGGAGGATCGCGATAAAGCCACCAATCAACATCAACAATCCACCAAACCACAACCAGAAGACGAGCGGGTTGAGGTAAAACTTGATGTGGACAAGTCGTTTACCTTTGTCATTTTCCCACGTGACGAGGATCGCGTAAATGTCATCCAAAATACGCGTCATCAAGGCGACTTCTGTCGTAGGCTCTCTGTGCTTGTTGTACTTGTGTCTTGATGGGACGAGTTTCCCGACGAGTTTGTTTGTACCGACGAGTTGAACTTGCGCTTCCAACTTTGCACCTTGTCCCCAGCGGAAGTTCCGCATACGCAGAAGATCCTTCGCGAATGGAATGGACTGCTTGGGAGAGAGTGTACGGCGTTGCTTACCTTTCTCTTTGTATTCGATGACTGCGGCATCGTAGGGGTCTTTGACTCCTGCGATGCGTTTGAGGGTGAGCGTGGCTTGGCCGTTGTTGAGCTGGAGTGGGGCACCTTCTTTGAGGAGGATGCGCTTTTTGATACTGGGGGTGTAAAGCGCGAGATGCCCTTCGTACATGCGTTTTTGCTTGTCTTTGTAAGCTTGCAATCCAAGGAAGCGCACGACGTATCCGCCAATGTCCGAGAGCTCACCTTTTGCCAGCGCGGTCGCTTTCTCCAGCTTGAAGGAGTACCCAGCAAATCCGATGAACACAAACACCACACCTACGTGCACGAGATATCCACCGTATCGACGTCTCATCAAGCGAATATGTGCGAACATCGTCGGGATGAATCCCTTCTCGCCACGTGCGAGGCGTTTGTTGACCTCTTCGGTGATCTCGGCCATCAGACTCGTGATGATAAACACACACAAACCTGCGATGACGCCTGATGTGATTCTCGAAAAGGTTCCTGGACTCCCTGGACCAATGCGATCAAAGATCGCGACAAACCCAATGCCGCCTGCAATACCTGCAATGATCGGGACAATCAGGAGGACTCGAAGGCGCTTTAAGTCCACTTTGATCCACCCCAAGAGAGGGCAGATCCCCATTAAGGTGAGCAGCGCAAGCGCAACTGGTGCCATCGCTCTGTTGAAGAATGCGGGGCCGACGGTCGCTTTGTTGCCTGCCATCCATTCCCGTAACAATGGGTACGTCGTTCCAAGTAACACGATGAAGGTCGAGATGGAGAACAACGCGTTGTTGAGTAGAAAGCTGGCCTCTTTTGAGTAGGGAGAGGCGAGAGTGTTTTTCCCCCTAAGCCCCTTGTACCGCCAAAACATAAGCGTGAGGGAGTAACCAAGGATCACGATGAGGAAGACGACAAAATAATTGCCGATGTCCGAACGTGCAAACGCGTGGATCGACGAGATCAGACCACTACGGGTCAGGAAGGTGCCGAACACTGTCAAGAAGTAAGTGACGATGAGGAGGGACATATTCCACACCTTCATCATCCCTTGACGCTCTTGGATCATCGAGGTGTGCACAAAGGCTGTCGCCGTGAGCCAGGGGAGGAATGCTGCGTTCTCCACAGGGTCCCAGGCCCAAAAGCCACCCCAACCCAGTTCATTGTAGGCCCAATATCCACCGAGTAAGTTACCGAGCGTCAGGAACATCCACGCGATCAAGGTCCAAGGACGTGCTGCTCTGAGCCACTCTGCTCCGAGCTTGTTCGAGATGAGCGCTGCCATTCCTAAGGCGAAGGGGATGTAAAATGTGATCAAACCCATGTAGAGGTTTGGTGGGTGAATGGCCATGACTGGGGTTTGAAGCAGGGGGTTGAGCCCTTTGCCGTCGGGGGGGATCACGTCGAGTGTATTGAATGGACCCGCTGCGAAGAACGTGATGATCCCAAAAAACAGTTGCGCTCCCGACGCGACAAACAAAAACCCTGGAAAGAGCTCCGGGTATTGTTTTTTGATGCGTGGTGCCGCGACAAACGACAAAACGCCCATGAGAAAGGTCCAAAAGAGCAGTGAACCATCCTGGCCCCCCCAGCCAGCGCAGAAAAGATAGAACGATGACATCGCTCTTTCTGAGTATCTTGCGACGTAGCTGATCGAGAAGTCATGTTGGAAGAAGGCGTAAATCAACGTCGCGTATGCGAAAAAAATAGCGAGGCTGAAGATTTGAGAGAATCGATAGGCGATCGTCAAGAGCTTGTCGTTTTCACGACGCAGATTGGCCATCGAGAACCAGAAGGCCAGACTTACGAAGGTGAGCGATACGACCATCAAGCCTTGACCGAATGTTGCCAGATTGGAGGCAAGCAGAAATGACATATTGTAAACTCCTCAAGTCGACACTGGAGAATGTATCATCATAAAGATGCAAATTGCCGTTCTATGGACTTTGCATGCTCTTGTCAATAGGACATGGAGGGGATGAGTCGAGATGTCAACGGACTTTTCCCGAATAGTGGGTAGACCAACTGACCTCGATGGCTGTTTGTGTGGGTTTGTCGATTGCTCGTGTGAAGGAGGGAGAGAGCGGAAGGAGGCTCGTTTTATTTGCTCGGAGTCAGCTGCGCAGTGGTCTTGTTTGTCGGTGTTTTACCTGGATGCTTGCCGCCTTTTGCCTGTTCTTCTTTGTATTTTGTCGGACATTTTGCGAATACGGAGAAAGCCTTGTAGAGGTTTGGTGTGAGCAGCTTGCCCTCCAGGACGAGCTCTGCATTGTCGCGAAATGTATCGGGAAGGATTCCATTGTATCGAACCTTCAAAGATTTTCCAGAGGCTTTGTCCATGATCTCGAACTCGTAGTCCAATCGACCCTTTAAACGCCGGGTTGTTTTTGGCTTCAGATGACCATGCATGCGGAAAATCTTGCCAACCAAGTTGTTGGCGTCTTGATAGTTGGCTGCTTTGGAAGCGTCAAGGCGGGTGAAGACTTGATCGGCTTTTAAGTAGAGTACAGACATGCTGCCCGCGTACGTCACGACGAGTCCGATCATCAATGCGAGCGCGAGGACTGTGAACACCACGAGACCTTTGTTTAAACCTTTTTCTTTTGCTTCATTTTTTTCTGACATGAATACGACACTCCTTCGAACACAATTCTTTTTATTTGTAGGTACAAACTTTTTGGTTGGATTCAGCTTGTTTGCAAGTAAATGAACGTAGGCATTGTAAAGAAGATGCGCAAGTTTGCAAGCAGCGTTGGCCGAAAAGCTCGCCTTTGCTGTTGTAAGTCTTGGTACATTCGCTTCCTTGGGGACATTGGTTGCTCCCTGTGCATGATGAGGCGCAATAGCCTCCAGGCGTACATACACCATTCACACATGACTCGCCTGTTTTGCAGTGAGCATCACTTTCGCAGACGGAGCAAATGTTCCCAACACAGTAAGGCTCTGACAGCGAACAATTGCGACTCGTTGTGCAAGACGTTGTTCCTGTTTGTGTGACGGGTGGTGTGTAGCAAAATCCCGATGCACAGTCCAGATCACGGGTGCATCTTGCGCCGACAGGTGCCGCACCTGTGGCGAGGCAGATCCCTGTTGCGCAGTATGAGCCTTCATTGTAGATGTGGCAATTAACAGCGAAGCCACTGCTGCTTGGGCAAGATGTTGAAGGGCTGCAGGGGATGATCCCGCCGTTCGCATCGTTAACCTGAATGTGTAGGCAAGTGTACTCGCTTCGACCACAATCCGCGCTTGATGAACAACTCTTGACACAGTACGAATTTGTCGGAGAAATGCTGATACAAATGGTCCCTTGTGGGCAGGTAAATCCTTGCGCTTTGCAGTCGATGCTGCAATAGCCGCGCTTAAACAGAGGTGCGATGTTCGCGTTGAGGCATGTTCCTGATTGGCAATGGGTGTTGGCCGTGCAGGCTTCACCTATTTTGCGTCCTGTTGTGGTCCCATTTATCTGACACCTTTGTGCGAGGCATACGTAGCCATCGGCACAGTCGCTGGTCGCAAAACAGTCTTTTTCGCAGAGTTGTTGACCATCAATGCGGTTACACGAGTACCCTACGGGACAAGATGTTGTGCAGGGTTGGCTGCAATATTGTCCTGACGCGAAGTCCTTGCACACGCCGCCTTCACAGTCACTGTTATTGAGGCACATTGTGCCGAGCTTGTAGTTGCCTCTTGGAAGACACACTTGATCGTTTTGTGTCCCGCAGTAGTAATCTGTACGGCAGTCTGTGTCTTGTTGGCAACTCTTGAGACAGTATGCCTGTGTCGCTTGAAAAAACGTACAAGCAGATGAGGTTGGACAGGTTTTTGCACATGTCTTGATCTGTGTGAGTGGGTTGAGAAGGCAGACCTGATCGCTCTGGCAATCTGTGTCAGAGGTGCAGGCTTTGATCGATGGGCTGCAACTTTGGGCGCAGTAGCCGCCACTCCAATCACTGATACAACGTCCATTGGTTCCGCAATCACTGTCTACTCTGCAGGGAGTTCCTGGTGCAGGAGAGCCCGACACGACGCAGCGGTTTTGATCACATGTGTAACCTTCTGTGCAGTCAGAGTCAGATGTACATTGGGGGTAACATCCCTGAAATTCTCCGTGTGGAAAGAGTGAATATGTGCCGCAATAAAAGTGGTTTGGGCAATCACTGTCCTGTTGGCAAAATGCACCACATACGTTGTACTCTTTGAGGCAACGTAGACTGGAACAGTCTTCATCTTGTGTGCACGGCTCTCCCCCTTGTTTGATGGGAGCACCTGTTGTGATGGGGTACAGACATGCGAGATGTATTTGATTGTTTCGATTCGCGAAAGGTCGACATACTGAGCCTTTACCGATCGTTGCGCAATCTGCGTCTCTTTTGCAGGAGGGAGGGGCTGAGGCGCAACGCGCCTCCAACCCTCCCTCACGCACCAGACAGTACGTGTCTGTCGGGCAATCATCCTCTTGTGTGCAAAGTTTCCCTTCGGGTTCGGTTGGGGGTTCCTGTTGTTCTTCGGTGTTGGCTTCTATTTGTGTTTCTTGGATGTTCTCGGGGATTTCGGGAGATGGTTCGGGCTGAATGTCTGTGATGACTGTCTCTGAAGCGTCCTGAAGAGGTTCATCGACAAACTCAGTGGGGGGTTCTTTGACACCTCGTGTGCAGACTTGTTGTACGCAAAAAAAGGATTTTTGTGTAAGACAGTGGGAATCATCCTCACAGATGGAGCCTTGTTGACCGTCTCCACAGTGGTTGGCGAGGCATTTGAGTCCCTCCTGACAATTTGCGTTGTCAGTGCACGGGCTACCTTGGTTTCCGAGCGTTGAGCAAGCTGAAAGAGTGAGGACAAGGACGCACATGTAAAACCACGAGAATGTTTTCATCCCATCTCCTCGAAGTGGGGGTCTGGAGAGAGGTCTTCTTGTGGTGAGTGCTGCGTGGGGGATTATTTGACAGGTGTTGCCTTGATCGCAGCACGACCTCCCTTTTCGTACACGTGAAATTTTACATCCTGGCAACCAAATTGGGAGATGATGGTTTCACGTTGTTTTTTGAGTTTCTCCACAAAACTTTCAAATTTCAAGTTACTCGTGGACTCACCACACTCTTTACGCTTCTTTTTGTACTCGTCGAAGACAATTTTGAACTGCTCCTGAACGGAATCAGTCAGGTGTTGCTTGGCTTCTTCTTCTGTCATGGACGAGTAGATAAGCGTTTTCTTGGATTCGTCATCACCGAGTTTGGCGAAGGCGTCTTCGAGCTCATCTCCAACGGGAGGTTTGTTCTTTTGGGGATGGCTTTCACCCTCAGGAAGGAGACTGCTTGGGTCTACGACACCATCGATACTCGCGACTGTGAATTTTCCCGTTTCTGCCTCAGAGGAGATGTGGTGATTGGGAGGAGGTGCTGGAGGAATATTGGACAGTGGCGAGAGGCCGAGCCCTGACACTGGTGGTTGGGGGGGAGAATCTGGAACAGGTGTAAGAGGAGGCATTGTTGGTAACGGTGTTGAGGGTGCCTTTTGGAGAGGCGATGGTGATGGCATCGGTGTTTTGGCGGGTGCTCCAACGTCTGGTAGAGGGGAGAGCGACGGAGCAGGCGCTGGTGTTGGAGCAGGCGCTGCGATAGGGCTGGGGATAGGAGCGTTTGTGGAAGGCTCTTGTATCACAGGAGCTTTCTTTTCAGGTGCGCGCTCTTTGCTTTTGGGGGGGGCTGGTTTTTCCTCAATGGAAAAGGAGGCTTGTTGGTTTTGTTGCGCGACAAATTTCTTTTGGACTTCTTCCAGCGAGCGTCCGACCTTGCGATAGGGGCCAGGGTACTCCTTGGAGGTGATCTGTTTTTCTGGTGCTGCTGCGTATTGGGCGGCGAGTTTGTTGAGTTTTCCAATTTGTCCAGCGTATCCAAGCGAAAACCACAAGGCGAGGAGCAGCGCAAAGGCGCCGGCTCCCAAAGCACCCCACATCACACTTTTTTGGCGGAGGGGAGCTTGGATGGTTTTGGTGTTCGCTGCGGAGAACAAGATAAACCCAACCCTTCCGCTGTTGAGTGCGCCTGGAAAGACGTCGATGGTATGGTGGTGGGCTGTTCCCACAAAGGAGTGGGGGGTTTCTGAAAGGTAGAAGCCTTTTTGAAAGGTGCGGATAATGTTCGGATAATTTTGGGAAAACCACTTTTTAAACGGAACAAGTCGGGAGTTGGAGATACCATAGGCAAGTGGATCTTGTTCCGAAAACAAGATCACGGCGTCTCCTTTGTCATCGTCTGGGTTAAAACCGATCTCGTAAAAAAGATTTCTGTTGACTTGGTAGGTCATCAACATTGAGCCAATGCGGTTTCTTTTTCCGTTAAAAATGGGAACCCCAATCGCGATAATTGGCTTATTTCCGTCAAACCAAACTCCTGCACCGGGTACATTTTTGGGGGTGTTGAGCATGGGGATTTGACTGAGAGGGTGCGTTGAACTTCTCGTCGTGTCAGGCTTATCTGAGCGATAAACCAGGCTGCCACTTGCTGTGAAAATGTACAACCGTTTAGGGCTTTTGATGTTGCGCAAGAAAGTGATCTGTTGAATCCCTTGGTTCAGCTTTTTGAGGGATACACGCTTCTTTCTTCGACGTCGGCGTCTTTTGCGTCGTGTCTTGGTGGGGAGCGATGACAGCAACACAGCGATGCTTTTGTGTCTTGCCATACGCGAAAGGTCCGTTTTCGTTTTCTCGTAAAATTGGTGGACGTTTTTTTGGAAGATTCGATGTTTTTTCACCGCGACAAGGCGGTATTCACGCTTGTCTATTTGCTCTCCCAACTTTGTTTGAAGCTGGGGGACAAAGGCGGCGAGTGCGAGAGCTATCAGTAAACAAAACCAGACTTTGAGATGCGCCATGAACAAACCTCGAACATCACAGCGAAGGGTGGAAGGAATCATTGGTTAGCGATTGATTCCTCTGGCTCGATTGGGTACAGGGTGCAACACGTGTTGACAAGATGAATGGATAAACAGGAAACTTCAACACGACTTGCTTTGGGGTTAAGTATCACACACTCCCCTACAAATAGCAACACAAGCATGAGTGGGTTGGGACAAGGCTCGGAGTCAGCACGGGGATGAGAGAGCGGGAAAGTTGAATATTCTCATGGCCAATAGCGAAATATGAGGTAGATCACCGTCGCCAGCAGGAGCAATATGGGGATAAACCACATCGGCGTGTGCGAAGCTCCTTGTGTTCGTCCTTGTTGTAGCGCTTCTTGCTCCCAACTTTCTGGGATTTTTTCAGGCAGTGGGCGGAGCGTTTTACTCGTGCCAGGACGATTTTTGATCAATGCTTCCAGTGTCTTTTTGAGTCCGTCCTGTACTTCTTCATAGGCGATGGGTTCCTCCGGTGGAAGCGCCGCTTCGTCTACCTGTGGGTAGAACTGTGCGATGGTGGTGATGGGCAACGGTTCGGCTGTGGATGTCAGATCATTTTGGACTGCTTTTTGTAACTGCTGGATGAGCAACTGTAAGTGGGTGTGTCTTTCTTCTACATTTGTCGAAATCGTCTTCTCGAAAATCGACTGTGTTGCGCGGCTGAACCGAGGGATCGGTAGCACAATCGAGCCAGCCTCAGCAGTTCGAAAATGTTCAAGGGAGGGTTGTGTATTTTCACCTGTCAACATCTGCCAGAGCAGTATCCCCAATGAATAGATATCAGAGCGTGGGTGTGAGGCTCGTTCTTCTCGAAACTCCGGAGGCAAGTACGGATTGAGCGATGGTGGAGGGGGCTCTTTTTTAGGGAGTAGGGCGGCCAGTCCATACAGACCGACTTTCAAACGCAATGGTTTTTGTCCCCAATCGATAAAGATGGCTTCGTCTTGGAGTAGCTGGTGGATCATACCTTGAGCGTGTAAATATTGCACGCCTTCTGCGAGCTGCAAGAGTGCGGCGAGTGCGTCTCTCTCTACAAGTTTTCCCTTTGGGAGCTGTTCCAGTAATTCTTTGAGCGTTTTGGGAACGTCACGTGAAGGGAGCCTTGGTGCTTCACTGATCAGGTAGGTCGTCTCCTCGATGTTGAGGATGTCTTTGTAGGTAAGCAGCGAGGGATGAGAAAAGATCAACAGTTGCTCAAGATCAGCCCGAAAGGATTTCCACTGTCGTTCATCGAGCCAGGGAAATTCATCGCGGTGGAGCTTGTGAATGATAAATGTTGCTGAGGTCTCGACATGTTTGGCCCAATACAATGTCCCAGGCCACTCAAGCTTCAAAAAGCCCTCTTCAAGGGTGTACAGACCGACCTGCTGGATCTCTTGCGTCAACGGTTTTCTCCTCTTTTGTGGTGGAACGTGTGAAAGCGTCTTTAAATAAATTGTCATTCTTTGCGTCCAATTGTACACTTTTTCTTTCTTTTCTGAGAATATGATTCTCTTTTCCCTTGTGAACAGGAGCGTTTTTGATGTGGTGTAGTGTTCCAGTGGATGGGTTCTGTCGAACACTTTTCGCGTTGCGATATCTTGTATTGGTTTGTGTTGTCACTTTGGGCTGTCCTGGAGGGGTTGGGGCAAAGAAAAAGGGCACAACTCAAAAGGCCGTAAACCACAAACATTTTTCCTCAAAATTCCGGATGGTGCGGATCGACAAAACGATCAAGGAAGACCCTGCGATTGAAGCTTTGATCCGTCCCTATCGCCAACGTCTTCAAAAGAAGATGGCAGAGGTCTTGACCCATGTGAGGTGGGGGTATACGCGTAGACGTCCCGAGAGCACACTTGGGAACCTCGTCGCGGATTTATGTCTTGCGAGACTGCGCTACGCTGGTATTCCTGCGGATATCTTCATCTCCAACCTCGGTGGGATTCGCAATGATCTGGCACGAGGCAAGATCACACTTGGAGATGTGTTTGAGATTTTACCCTTCGAAAACAAGATCGTCGTACTGAAGGTCAAAGGAGCTTTGTTGTTGAAGATGCTGCAACCTATCATCAACAAGGGGGGAGAACCTGTTGCGGGGATCAAACTCCAGATAGATCGAAAGAAGAAGCGTATCCTACACGTGATGATCAACGGTCGCCCTCTCAAAGCTCAACGCACCTACTACATCGGGACATCCGACTACCTCTCTCGTACAGGGTGGCTCTCTTTGCATCACAAAAAGAAGCCTTGGAGATCCACGAATATCATGCTTCGAGATGCGGTTGTTTGGGGATTACGCTATAATTTTACTTCACTTTGGACCCCGATAGAAGGGCGTATTCGCTTTCTGCATGCGAAGAAGACATCCACCTCCAAACGAAAAGGGGCGAAATGATGAAACGTAGAGATTTTTTAGCCTCCACGGCTGCTTGTGCTGCGGGGATGGGGGTAGGGCACCTCGCCGAAGCGGCGTCCTCTAAACACATCACTATTCTTCACACAAACGACACACATAGTCGCATTGATCCTTTCTCCAGAGGTCGCTACAAAGGTCTTGGTGGGGTCGCGAGGCGCGCTTCGTTGATCAACAAGGTCCGCACTCAACAACCTCATACGCTGTTGGTCGATGCCGGGGATATTTTCCAGGGAACACCGTACTTCAATGCTTTTCGCGGGACACTTGAGCTGCGTTTGATGAGCCAGATGAAGTACGATGTCGCGACGATTGGAAACCATGATTTTGATTTGGGGGCAGATTGGTTTGTCGAGGCTGCAGGGAAGTTTGCGAATTTCCCATTTGTGTCAAGCAACCTGTTTTTTGCCCAAAAGGGCGCAGACAAGATTATCCATCCCTACTTGACCAAGACAGTCGCTGGTAAAAAAATAGGCTTCTTTGGCTTGGGGATTGCCTTTAAAGGGCTTGTTGAAGCTCGATTACATCGTGGTGTCAAACATGTTGAGCCGATCTCTGTTGCGCGACGAATGGTCAACATCCTGCGTAAGCAAGAAAAGTGCGACGTCGTCGTTTTGTTGAGTCATATTGGCTACAGAGGGTTTCACGGTCAGCCTGGAGATGTTGACTTGGCCAAAAAAGTTCCGGGGATTGACCTGATCATTGGTGGACACACACATACCTTTTTACACAAACCAACGTTGATCACTTCGTCGACAGGTCATGTGACGTGGATTTTTCAGGTGGGGCATTCTGGTATTTATCTCGGTCAGATCGATTTACACTTTCCGGCTAGTGGGGGCTTGCAAGTGAAGCAACAAGTCCATACTGTCGGACATTGACGTAAGACGAAGAGCCGTGTCGTTGTACGGCACACAAAATGGGCTTGCGTTATACAAACGCTCGTGCTATCCTCCGTCCCGTATTTGCGAAGACATTTTACGCATTTTTTTACGCTTGGATGGCACACTCTCTCCGTAGATTTCTTCATGCACATGGTAGATGAGCCGGCCTTGCGAAAGCCAATAGGTTGGTCTGTGAGGTAGCTGATGGCAAAAAAAATTCTCGTATGCGATGACAGCCAAACAATTCGACAAGCCGTCGATATTGCCTTGGCCACTGAACAAGTTGATGTTGTAATGGTTGGAGACGCCGGTCAGGTCGTCTCAACTGCGTTGGAAGTCTCTCCTGATTTGATCCTCCTTGACAATCGCATGAACCGCAATGGCGAAGATGATGGTTATGATCTTTGTCGTGCGCTTAAAGCCGAAGGTGCTTTGGCTTCGGTCCCTGTTCTTTTCCTTGCGGGTCGTTCATATGACCAAACACAAGGACAGGCCGCTGGTTCGACGGATGTGATCCCAAAACCCTTTGAGACACAAACGTTGATAGATAAAGTGATGGAAACGCTTGAGCAAGCAACGCTTGCGCCAGTAGAAGCACCTGCTGCGCCTGAGCCTCCTTCTTTTGCGTTGTCCACTGCACCGAGCGCGCCTCCTCGTGAGACCGCTGCGATGCCCACGTTCAACCCTGTCGCGCTTAATGACATGTTGCCTCCAGGGGAGCCCGAAGAAGAAGAAGATGATGCTCTTCCTCCACCACCCGCTCCTTTTGCGTCCGCACCTGTCACGCCGCCGCCGCTGCCAACTGCACCTATTGAAGAAGAACCGGAGCTCCCAGAGCCTCCAGCCTTTGCTGCGCCCGAAGATGACAGGCCACGTATTCAGCCTCCCGTCATCCCTGCACCTTCTGCGAGTGCACCCAAAGAGTTTCCTGTAAAAGATTTGTTTAAATCAAGCGAACCTTCTACACCTCCACCTCCCTCGCCGTTTGCGGACAGAGATAACGCAGCTTTTTCTCCTGAACCACCCGCAGCTCCACCTGCGCCTGTCGCACCACCTGCGCCTGTCGCGCCGCCTTCGCCAGTTGCAACACCTGCACCCGTTGCGCCACCTGCGCCTGCTGCTGCAGCACCTGTTGCGCCACCTGCGCCTGTTGCGCCCCCCGCGCCTGCTGCGCCACCTGCACCCGTTGCTGCTGAAGCGCCTGCTGCACCTTCGTTTGCGATGAGCGCAGGAAGCAATTATCTTGCAAAAGCGCTTGATGGTTCCCGAAAACCCCTTCGCCGCGCAGCTGCACCTTCTTCTGCTGCAGAAGGCGCGCAGATGGACTTTGTTCGTTCGATGTCCCGTGAAGTGATTGAACGAATTGCCTGGGAAGTCGTCCCTGAACTCGCTGAAATCATCATCCAAGAGACCTTGAAAAAACAAGGTTAATCCCTACCCCTTGCTTCCTGCTCCTTTCCAAGGTATAAACCCCTGCGCTCGTTTTTGAGCGAACCCCTTTGTCTACACCCCTCCTTTTCATTCCTTTTCCAACTCAATACAGAGAGGCCGTTATGGACTGGAAATTACGTATTTTGCTTGGATTCGTGATCCTCGTTGGTGCTGCTATGTTAGGAGCTGCCGGAGGTTTCTTTGGTCGCTTCTTGCCTTTGTGGGGATGGGCGATTGTGATCCCTGTCTTCTCCGCGCTTTTGCTCCCATGGAAAGATCTTGTTTGGTCTCAAGAGGAGATCATCAAGGACCTCAAACAACTCGACGAAGCTCTCGAACATACCAAAACACTTCACGAGCAGATCAAAGAGATGCGACATGAGCTCGAAGACGCAGGTGGGCTATCTCAACAAGAGTTGGACAAGGTCGTCGAGCGGTACGTCGAGCTACGTATGCTCCCCCAAGAGCACCATAAGACACTACGTGAGCTGTTATTTGGAGCCTACCGCCGAACACTCGCGCTGTATATTCTTGTCGTCGTGTTTGTCGGTCTGGGCGGCGCGATGTTGGTCATTCATTTTTATCGTTGGTTTATTTGAGGAGAAGATTCATGTCTCGAATGGAGTATATCGCGCCGTTGTGGAGTTTGACTGAACTACACGAGTTGATCGACCGTGCACTCGCCGAAGATCTGCTCGGTGGAGATGTGACCTCTAGGGCTGTGATCCCACAAGGTACACAAGCGGTCGCTGTTGGTGTCGCGAAGAAACCTGTCGTTGTGTGTGGGTTGAGTGTGTTGCCTTACGTCTTCCACCGCGTTGATCCTACACTCGAGATCAAGACCTTCGTTCATGAAGGTGACGCCGCCCAGCCCAAGGATATCCTCTTTCGGGTAAGTGGCCTTGTCCACAGTATTCTTGCGGCAGAACGTGTGACACTGAACATTCTTCAGCATATGAGTGGGATCGCGACACTTGCGCGACAGTACGCAGATGCCGTGAAGGGGACGAAAGTCCGGGTCGTCGATACACGCAAAACACTTCCTGGCTTGCGGGCCTTCCAACGGTATGCTGTGCAAGTTGGCGGTTGTTATAACCACCGACACCATCTCGGATCTGGTGTGTTGATCAAGGAAAATCATATCCGCGCTGCAGGTGGAATTACACAGGCTATCAAGCGCGCACACGACCATGCAGCCCATACACTGCGTGTCGAGATTGAAGTCACATCCATGTCCGAGCTGAAAGAGGCGATTGAAGCCGGTGCAGAGCTTGTGATGGTCGACAACATGACGCCTGAACAGGTGAAGGAAGCCGTAACTTGGGTCAACGGCCGCGCGTTGGTCGAAGCCTCTGGCGGAATTACGTTAGAGACGGTTCGAGGTTATGCCGAAGCAGGCGTCGATATTATCTCCGTCGGAGCCCTGACACACTCCGTGAAAGCTGCGGATATCAGTCTACTTGTCGACATCGAACCTGAAGAGGGGGTATCGTGAACGATTCCGAAAAGTACGATGATATCGACATTCGAGTCGAAGACCCGGTGACATTTCCACTTGGTACACCTGATGATGATGTGATCAAGGCTTTGCAAAAAGCGTGGGCACGTCAGGACCTCAATACATATGTCGAAAAGCGATGGACAGGGGCTTATGTTCCACCTTTTCCAGATACGTTCTGGGAGTACGATTGGCGGGCATGTGATATCGGCAGCGGATTTGGACGCTTTGGTTGGGTGGAGAGCCAAAAACACCCCACGCGAGCGTATTTGTCCATCGATAAAGGGAAGCGACGTGGTGGAGGAATGCTCCGTCGCTACGAAGAGAAAGATGTCCCCAATGTCTTTCCATTACATGGAAATGCCATCCCCATCCTTGCGAACATGCCTCACGCATCACTCAATTTGATCACGTTGTTTTACCCAAATCCGTGGTGGCCCAAAAAGCACCAAAAGAAGCGCTGGTCGTATCATCCACTGCTTCCTCATCTCTTTGATTTGCTTGTGCCTGGGGGGTGTCTTATGTTGTGCGCCAACGAACGATTTTACTTGCAAGAGTGGTTGTGGACGTTGCAGCATCATCCTGCAGCACATTGTATGAAAGAAGAATATGTCGGACCCATCCAGGTCTCCGAAGGCCGCTCTGATTTTGAAGTGAAATTTATCCACCACAACGTCTCCTGTGGAGAGATACGCTTTCGAAAGGAATAACGACATGGCCGAGCAACGTCCCACTCGACAAAGTGGGGAGCTGTTGGAGGGCAGGGAGCGCTACCAGCGCATTATGATCCTCGCACTGCCGATCATCGGTGGGATGGTCTCCCAAAACGTAATGAATCTCGTTGATACAGCGATGGTTGGGACACTCGGAGATGCTGCGCTCGCAGGCGTTGGGGTCGCAAGCTTTGCGAATTTTATGGCGATCGCGTTTATCATGGGACTCTCCGCAGGTGTGCAGGCGATGTCTGCGCGTCGTGTGGGGGAAGAGCGCGAAGATACTGCAATACCGCTCAATGGTGGCTTGTTGCTGGCCCTTGCCGTTGGTATCCCCTGGGCCGTTCTCTTGTTCTTCGCAGCCCCCCTCCTGTTTCCTTTCTTGAACAACGACACCAATGTGATTCGGGAAGGCGCGCCTTACCTGCAGATGCGTTTGCTCGCCGTTGTTGGTGTTGGGATGAACTTGGCGTTTCGCGGATATTGGAACGGTGTGGATCTGAGTAAGCTCTACATGCGTACGCTGATCTTGATGCACGCCACAAACATCGCGCTCAATTACACCTTGATCTTCGGAAAATTTGGGTTTCCAGAGCTTGGGACGATGGGAGCGGGTTTGGGGACGATGATCTCTACTTACCTTGGTACGGCCTATTACATCTTTTTGGGGATGCGACATGCCCGGAAAAATGGCTTCTTACAAGGTATTCCAGATGGAGACTCTTTACGCACGATCATTCGTTTGTCCGTGCCTGCGGGGATTCAGCGCTTTTTCTTTGCGGCTGGGATGGTCACATTGTTCTGGATCATTGGCCACGGACCTGTCGCAGAAGTTGCTGCTGCAAACGTTCTCGTCAACTTGCTGCTCGTTGCGTTGTTGCCTGCGATGGGTTTTGGGATGGCATCTGCGACGCTCGTCTCTCAAGCGATTGGCCGCAAGCAAGTCGAAGATGCCAAAAGATGGGCATGGGATGTGTGTAAATTGGCGTTGGTTGTCGTCGGTTTGATCTCCCTCCCTGGCGTCTTCTTTCCGGATCTGTTGTTGAGCGTATTTATCAAGAAAGAGGCGACCTTGGCGATTGCTCGATTCCCTCTGCAGTTGACCGCTGCGATTGTCTTGATTGACACCATCGGGATGGTGTTACTCAACAGCTTGCTCGGCGCTGGCGACAGTAAGACCGTCATGGTGATCTCAATCGTTCTGCAATGGGGATTGTTCTTGCCACTGGCCTATGTCTTAGGACCCATCTTGGGGTTTGGGCTGCTTGCGATTTGGTGTGGCCAAATTGGGTACAGGAGTTTACAATCGGGCGTTTTCTCTGTGATCTGGCAAAAGGGGAAGTGGTCAGAGATCAAAATCTAGTGAGGAGCACGAGGGGAGCGTTTTTTGACGACGATGGTTTTGGCGAGCATATCCGCCACCGTTCGAAAACGATAGTGTTTGAGACCTGCTGTGACGTATCCTACCGGTAAAAAAAGCATACACAAAAATCGACCGACACCTTCTCTCCATACAACCTGCCAAAACGAGATGGGACGCCCGTCCTTTGCGTGGATGATCTTGAGCCCCAGTAAAGATTTTCCTGGCGTTGTCGAAAAAATCGATGTCACGAGAACAAACGCGATCAGCAAGAGGGATGTTTGGAGCACGCCGATCAACAGTGTCTGATGGGGGCGTAAGTGTTTGTGGGTGTGGATGTAGGCCAGCGCCCACTGTGTCGCGCCTGAGGCGAGAAGTCCAATGAGGACGTGATCGATCAACGCCGCGAGAAACCGCAGCCTCATCGAGGCAGGTCTGTAAACGGACCACGCTTCTGCGTTGAGTGTGCATTTGCACTTGGGGCATGTCGTGGCTTGTTCGGGGATGGGGTTGAACCCGCAAGAAGGGCAGAACATCTGGATTTTTCCTCGCAACAGACTCAGTCTTGGAGACTCATCTTAAGAACTTTTCCGAAGTTGGAGAGTGGCTCGTCGAAAGCCGGATCCCAGCCTACCACCATGATCACAAATTGCGATGGATCGATGAATGTCTTCGCGGCTGTTTTGATGTCCTTTTTGGTCAATGTTGTCAGTCGCTTTTTGTACAACTCCAAATAGTTGGATGGATATCCATAGTAGTCGTAGTACGCCTTTCGGAAGACGATCTGTGCTGGAGAGTTAAATTTAAAGATAAAGCTGTTGAGGAGCGTTTGTCTCGCGAGCGTAAGCTCTTGGGTGCTCACATCTCCTTTTGTGTGCATATTTTTCAGGATACCAGTCAACAATCGCAGTGTTTTTCCTGTCTTATCTGGTCGTGTTCCTGTAAATGCGACGAAAGTTCCTCTGTCACGACCATCATCGAGTGAAGACGCAGCGAAGTATGCGAGTCCTCGTTTGGTGCGAATCTCCGAGACGAGACGGCTCGCAAAGGATGGACCACCGAGGATATGGTTCATGACTTTACCTGCGAGCAGACCCTTTGTGTGTCTTTTGGGGCCGAGATGTCCCACGACGATAAGGGTTTGTGGGAGGCGACGTCGAACCAGTGCGATCATTGGCTTTGTCCGCTTCGGCAATGGTTTGAGGGTTGGGAAGGTGATCTTTTTGGGCTTCCAACTTTTGGTCCATTTTTTCATGTGGGCGATCATGTCTTTTGTCTTAAAGTCCCCAACGATCGCAAAGGACATGTGGTTGGGATGGTAGTACATGTTGTGAAACGCCACGAGGTCTTGGCGTTTGATGTTGTGGATACTGTGTGGAGAGGGGGCTTTAGACCAGCGGCTATTTTTGCCATACAGCAGCGTTCGGAACTTGCGAAATGCTAGACGGAAGGGGTTGTCGTAGCGTCTTCTGTACGCTTCGATCATCTTTGCGCCTTGCAAGACGATCTTGTCGGCTGGAAAACGTGGTGTTCGCAACATTCCAAGCAGTCGATTGAATCCCCACTTCATGTCTTTGGTGTGTACGGACAGGTGTGCGTATCCGTGTTCACTGCTGATGCTGTTGGAGAGCTTCGCAGCTTTGAAGGCGAGTTGTTCGTCAAGTGTGTCGCCTTTGAGCGAACCAAAACCGCCACTTCTCATGACCGCTCCAGTCATCTCTGCGAGACCAACTTTTTCGATGGGGTCGTAGATACGTCCTGTTTTGACCATGACATGTACATCGATCAGTGGCAACTCATGATCTTCGAGGAGATACAATTTGATCCCGTTGGGGAGCGTTACGATCGTGGGTTTTGGGGGTTGAAATGGAAGTTTGGGTTTTTTGGCCTTGTTGGGGTGGAGTGTGAGTCCTTTGGGGAGTGCTCGGATTGTGGCGGGGGGTGCTTTTGGCAAGGAGCGAACGTATGCGAAGAAGGCTTTGCGCTGTGCGGCTGTCATCGGTGCAGGTCGCTTAGGCGCTTTGCGGCGTCTTCTGCGCTGCATTTGGCGGCGTCGTCCGAGGAGAGCGGAGCCATCTTTGCTTTGTGTTTGTACGAGCGTGGCGACCGTTCTGTTTGTCGCTTTGAAGTAGGTCCTGGCGACTTCCATAATGAGCTTGGGGGTGACGCGTTTGAGTCGTTTGTTGTGTTTTGTGGCGTAGCGCCAATCTCCGACTGTGGCTTGGAAGTAGCTGAGCTGATCGGCGAGTCCTTTGTTGGAGCGCAGTCCTCGGAGAAATCTCATCGCGGAGATGTTGTACACTTTTTGAAGTTCTTTTTGGCCGACAGGTTCGTTTTTTAGGCGTTCAAGCTCGGCGTAGATCAACGCTTCGAGTTTCTTGGTAGTGTGTGGTGCCATAGGCGTAGCGCCGATCGTAAACACGTTCGGGAAGCGGGCGCCTGGAAGGGATGAGGTCCATACTTTTTGCGCAAAGCGTCCTTTTACCAGTTTTTTGTACAGGCGTGAGGACGGACCTGCTGTCAAAAGAACTTCGATCACATCGAAGACATCGTCGTGAGGGTGTGGGGCTGTGGGTTTGTGGTAGCCGATCATGATTTGGGGGTTGGTGTGGAAGGTGACATTGACACGTCGCTCACCTTGTTGTTTGGGTTCGCGTGTGCGGACGGGAGGTGGTTTGGGTCCTTTGGGGATCAGTCCGAAGGTGGATTCGAGGATCGCTTTTGTTTTTTTGATGTCGATATTTCCAACGATGGCACCGACCATATTGGCGGGTGTGTAGTATGTCTTGAAGAAGTCTCTCATTTGTTGAAGTGGGATGGTTGTGATATCACTCATCCAGCCGACAGTTGGGAGTCGATATGGATGCGCAATAAATGCAGTCGCCATAAACGCCTCGTAGAGCCTTTGTGAAGCACGTGACATCGCCATGCGACGCTCTTCAACAACGACGGAGCGCTCTTTATAAAACTCTCGGAAAACAGGCGCAGTCAGTCGTGCAGCTTCTTGTCGTGCCCATAACTCAAGGCGGTTGGATGGGAGGCTGAGGAAGTAGCTGGTGAGATCTTTTCCAGTGGTCGCGTTGAGTCCTGTGCCACCGTTCGATTCGTAGATGCGCGTGAATTCACCTTTGCGGACGTATTGTTGGTGTTTGCGCTGGAGCATACGAAAGAGCGCTTTCAGTCGTAGCAATCGCTGTGTTGATTTTCCCTTTTGTCGAATGGTTTCGCGTGAGATCGCTTCACCGACTTTTTGGAGCATCTGAAGGCTGGCTTTTTCCTTCTTCCAATTCTTTGAGCCTACGACAGTTGTGCCTTTGAATGCCATGTGCTCGAAAATATGGGCGAGCCCTGTGTATCCAATCTGTTCGTCTACACCACCAGCGCGTACGCGGATGTTTGCGGCGAAAGTCGGTGGACCTTCGCGGCGTACGAGAAGAAAGAGCATGCCGTTTTTCAGCTTGACCTCAACGACACGTTGGCGCAGCTGTGCGCCAGGGTCCTTTTTCGGATTGGGGGCGCTTGTCGCAGCGTTTGTGGTCGGTCGTGTTGTTGGAGCTTGTTTGGTGTGGCTTTTTTGTGATGTTGGTGTGTTCGCGTGGAGGTACGTATGTCCTCCAAACACCAGGGCAAAAGCAAGAATCGAAGTCAATCGTATCAAGGTGATACTCCTATGGTTTAGTCGATAGATAGTACTTGTGGTAACGGCCATTTCTAGCATAGGCTGCACGGTAGAATCAAGGCTGTACGGAGACAATATGCTGTTTCATTCATTGTGGGTTTTTTCGTTTATGTGGGGGGTTCAGGCTTCAGGAGGAGGACCTCACTTTCCCGTCTGGGTGCAGATTGGAGATGAGATTCCATCACTGTCTCCTGTGAGTGATCTCGACTTGGAAGAGTCGATTCGTTTTACTCGTCGGCCAGGGCGCCCCTGGATCAAAGCACCCTGGAAACGTTTGGTCGTGACGGCTTACACGGATGCTCCTGATGTGTGGACGCGTCAGCGATTTCGTTTGACGATGCGGTTGACACGCTGGTATCTAGCTCGGTGTCGGATTCAATTGCCTCATATCCGGCTGAGAAAACTGCCTGCGGGGACATTTCTCAAGAAGGGGGGGGTTGTCAAACATCGTGTCCCCAAAAAACTACTGCTGACACAACGAAAAGACGAGACCTTGCTGTTGTTCACACGACATGTCTTTTTTCGTTTCCGGGGCACCAAAAAGCCGACCAAGCTTCTCGGTTTAAGCAGCCGTGTGCGCTCGCAAGATCAGGCAGGACGGTGGCGTTGGCGCCAGGCTGTGTGGGTTCGCAATTCGCCGATATACACGACATTGGTCCACGAACTTGGTCATCGGATGGGTTTGCCACACTCTGGAGCGTTGTTTGACTTGATGCTCACAGGTTCGATTGTGCGTTCGTCTTTACCTATCCTGTGGACGTCTATGATCGGATTCTTCGACATGAAGCAATTTCGGTTCTCCACAAGACAGTGCCGACGAATGCACGCGATATTGGCAAGAGACCAACAAAAGACGAAGAAGAGGTGACTGGTGTGGAGCAAACCCCCATCTTTTGTGCCTTTTATATGCTCTTGACTTCCCAGATCTGTTTGCATAAGGTCGTTGCAGTCTTTGCCGCGTAGATGTGATCGATTGGAGGCGTATGTGAGACCTGTTGCGGTCGATCTTGGCCGGGCTTTTTGGGTGGTGGCCAGAACAGATGATGAGGGAAAACCTGAAGTCGCTGCGCTCGGGGGAGGTGGATTGTATCCTGCGCATATCGCGGAGATTCAAGGCAAAATTGTACTTGGCCATCATCTATATGAGCGGACTGACATTCCTCCTTTGCGCAATTTGTACCACTTGCTGGAGCCTTCGGAGGAGATGAGAGGGCGTTATGTCGAACGTCTTCGCGATCACGTCGATGGGGGCGTCGAGTTTTATATCGGCCAGAAGTGGTGGCGGGGAGAGGAGCTGTTTGGTTTTGTGCTCAAGCGTTTGCTCGAACCTGTGAAGCGCCATCTGTCACCTAACGCGCCGCTTCCTGTCGTTGGTGTCATCCCACCAGGGTTATCCGACGACGTGTTGTATGCTTTGCGAGCTGCTGTGGAGTATGCAGAGCTCGCGCTGTTGTCTTGGTGTCCAACACCACTTGCTGCTGTGTTTGCGGCTCCCGAGAGGCTTCAGGACGTGTTGGTGTTGACTGCTTTGATCGAGCGTTCTTCGCTGACATATGGCATTGTGGAGTGTGGTGAGGGAGTGCCGCAGTTGTTACTCTCAAGGCGGTTGGACTGGCAAGAAGATCAGGCTTTGCCGCTTGGACAGGCGCGCCAAGTTTTCGATGAGATGATGTTGTTGGCAGACGAGTTGTTTGCAGTCGGGAGGGATGACTTTGGGCGCCTGATGGTTTGGGGAGAAGAGCCGTGGATCGAGCACGTTCAGCAACTGATCCGGTCACAGGTAGACTGTGTGTATCAACCTTTTGAACGGCCGTATCTGGTCTCAGCGCTTGGTGGTGCGAGTTTTTCAGATGATATTCAGGGAGGGTTTTTGCTGAGTCAGATCCCCATAGAGACGCCTATGACACAGATCGCGTTGAAGGGGTACACGATGCCTGAGTCCGATCTCAGCGTGAAGGGAGGTGTGCATCCTGTCGAGTGGCATGTCGATATTCGCGGACATCTCGATGTCCCTGTTGCTTTGCATGCAGACGCACTCAACCTCCTCTCGATCACTGTCGAGAGTGCAAAGGGAAGAAGGTTTTCAAAAGAGGTCGCTATCAAACACGCAAAACACGCGAGCTTCCAAAGTCTTAAAATGAATGAGGTATCCCCTCCTGATGAGTCGGTCGAGCTATCTCATAGTTTAGGTTGCTTGGTCGGGATTGAGCAGACCTACATCGAGATGTTCCCGTCCGGTACATTGTTACCTTCGCGCGAAATGGTAGAGATCCCTGTTGGTGATCTTGAAGAGAATGTGATGATTGTGGAAGGTCCACTTCATCGGGGAGAAACGCCCTATCAGTGGGGGAGTATTGCACCTTCTGAATGGCCGACGCCCTTGACTGGACAGGGCTTTGCGAATATTCAATGTATATGTCATTCAGACTCTACCGTGGAGTTGATCGTTCAAATCGAAGGACCACCTAGCGATGATAATGTGTTCCGATTTGACCGAAAAAATCGCCAATTACTTCACACTGATCAATCCCTGCAACAAAGGTCTGCCACGCAGCAGCCCGACAGAGATGCCATGAGTAACAATACCGGAGAATCAACACAGCCAGACATGGAGGTCCCACAAGAATTGCTTGATGCGGCTGAAGTGATGGAGCGTCAGGAACAGCAAAAGCAGGCGCACTCGTCGCATCACAACATCCCACAGGCGCGCGAAGCTGATCTCCTCCAGGATGATAGTACGTTTTCGATCAATCCTTCTGCTGGGTTTGGTGGGTTCTCGGCTGAGGGAGATGGCTCGACAATGGTCCTCTCACGAGATTCTCTGTTTGCTGGACAAACCAAGAAAGCACAAGGCTCTGTTCAACCTCGTACACAACGTTCGGCACCTACACCGCCCAAACAGCAACCCGCCAACTACGAGTTGCCTCCTCCTTCTGGGCCTTCCACCTACAATCCAGACGCAACCGTCATCGCGTCAAACATCTTGTTGCAGAGCCAAAACCAGGGGCAGCATACATCTACCCAACGTCCTGCCCACAATAATACACCACCACAGTCCCGCAATTACGATAGCAGTGATCATTATCACAGCGGCTCTGGGCAGTTTCAAGCGCTCCAAGAGGCCGACAGTGTAGAGTCTGAAGACAGTGATTTTGTCGAGCGCGCTTTTGCTGAGTTGCAGTCGCCCCAAGGGCCGCCTTCTTACAATGATATCCCCGCATCACAAAGCAACATGGAGCTTAACATTGATCAGCAAGGGGGCCATACACAGGCCATCCCAACAGTTGAGCGTTCCCATGATGTTGGTGCCTCTTCTCCTACCCGAGCGAGCCGTTCGCCTGTCCGTGGGCGAGAGCACTCCTCCTCTGTTAGTTCGCCTTCTCTACCTACACCACAACCTGTTGGTTTGCACAAAGAGGATTCTTCTTCGACTTACGAAGCGAGCGAGCCAATCCAGAAGGAGAGCTTCTCCAGGCAAGATCTCATCTCGACAAACGAGCGCGAAGAACGATTCGATTCAGCCCCCAAGCACGAGCCAGCGCGTCGGATGCAAACACCTCCTCCTGAGACGCGAAGTGCGCGCTCTGAGAGCCGTGAGTCAAGCGCTCCTAAACGGGTTCGACGTCGCGCAAAGTCGACCTCTACAGACTCTTCGCTACAC
Source organism: Deltaproteobacteria bacterium (assembly GCA_002731275.1). Taxonomy (GTDB): domain Bacteria; phylum Myxococcota_C; class UBA6777; order UBA6777; family UBA6777; genus UBA6777. Next base: position 108,372 of record PCBK01000165.1, read on the forward strand.
GATCTGCTCGGGAAACTCGAACTGGCTCGTGAGCTTGCTGATGAGGCGAGGGAGATCTTCCATGAAGTCCAGGAGATGAGCGCAGGTCTCGAAGGAGCCGCCGAAGAATATGAACTCTTTCTGAATTTGACAGAGGCTGAAGATGATCCCAAGGCGCTCGACGCTGGAGATCGACGAGAAGCTCGAAAAATCATCGATATCGCCCGCAACCTGTCAGAAGTTGATCAAAACAGACTCCCTAGTTCTTCCCGCAAAACGCTCATTCGCTTGATCAATGATCTCGAAAAACGCCTGCAAAGCGATGATGGGCGTGTTCCCATGCGGCTCGCTTTGCAACTCGCCAATCGCGTCTTTGAGACGATTCGTCGTGATCTGCGTCCCTGGTAAACTGTTGGTGTCGGGAAGCGTGCACTTTGGAGGTTCTTGTGCCTTGTGATGATCAAACAGAGATTCTAGAATTGGTGCTTGACACTCAAGATCTGGTCAAGCAATTCCGTCTGTACAAGATGTCCTGTGGTAAACCTGTTGGTGATGATTCACTGCTTGCCTATATTCAAGACACACATATCGAAGAGATACTTATGTCTGATATCTCCGATGTTGTCCCTGATATTCGGCAAAAAGAGGATCTAGAATCATTCCTCCTCGCGAAGCAACTCTTCTCGATTCGCGCTGCGTTGGGGGTTTGGACAGGTTCTTCTGCTGGGATGTTGCATGAACCCTTCGCGCTAGACGAACTCTTCTACGAAGAAGAGGGTGTCAAGATCACAGGCCTGATCTCCGTGGACCTGATCCGAGAAGAGATCAAAGCTTGCGCGTCTTGCACAAGTTGTAAGGTCGGTCGCAGTGAGAAAGCGCAACGACGTATCGACGAGAAAAAGGTACAAGCACAATCCCAACAGCAACTCTTACAAGACGTTCTTTCTGCTCTTATTGTCGAACACGAAGGTGCCGGGTAACAAATGAGATATTTAATGGATTAAATATCCCAGCAGCACCTATTGATCCCTGAAAAACGGGAGGGAAGCTCGCAATGTCATCCTCAATCTTGTTTATTGGCCTCCAAGAAGATGAGTCTACACTCCTTCGTGAGGCCTGCTCACTCGAAGACTATACCGTCGAAGAGGTGTCGAATGTCGTGATGCCTCCACGCGATCAAGTTGATCCAGATCTCGTGATCCTATCGACGCGTACTCCACAAGAAACACTGAGCGATTTTGCTTCTCAGGATCAACTGCGAAGCCGAATGCTGTTGATCGTCCATGAACCAGATTGGGAGATCCTTCAGGATGTTGCCCCCTTTGGGGTGATCGCTGCTCGTTCCAGCCTTGATGAGATTCGTTATCGGTTGCGCGATGCCTTCCAACGTAAGGGGGAGCAACTTATCCGACGGTTGGGGCTGCTCCAGCAGCGAGACGGCTCTGTTTGGGATATGTTGCCGTCGACGGACTGGGTGACCGGCCTCAATAACCGTATGCGTTTCCTACAAGAGCTGGAAAAAAACATCTCCCGCTCCAAGCGATACAATCGACCCCTCTGTTGTCTACTTGCTCGAATCAACGACTATGAAGATGTTCGTCAGCGACTGGGCGATGAGTTGATGGATGATCTGTTGGAAGAAATTGCTGGCATCCTCGAAGTTTCCATTCGCGAAGCTGATTTTCTCGCCCGTATCCGAGATGACTTGTTTGGTCTGATCCTCCCCGAGACGGACAAAGAGAACGCACATGTCGTGAGAGAACGTGTTCAAAAACGCTTTGAGCACCTCCATATCCAATGGGAACTTGGCGACCCTCTCTCTTTTTCGTACGGGTTGGCTGCTCTTGATCCAGAAGACTCTTCCATGGAGGGGCTGCTCGCAAACGCACAGAGCGCGCTGGATACAACATCGATTGCTGAACCTGTTCCCCACGATAGCCTCTGAGTCTTGCCATCTGTCGTTTGTTCGATGTCTGCTGATGCTGAGAAAGGTCGACCTCCATGAATATGTACCTTGTTGAACTCAACGGAACTCGCTGGTTTTCTTTCGGTGATAAGCAACTCATAAAGGTCGGTCGGGATGAAGAGTCGGTTGACTTCTTCATTGACGATGATTCAGTCTCCTCCATCCATGCACAGCTCAGCACACAAGGTGACAAGTGGTTTGTCGAAGATCTCGGCAGTCTGGAAAACACTTTTCTCAACGGAAAGGCTCTTGAGGCTGGTGAGAAAGTCGTTATCACTGATGGCTCCAATCTCACCTTTGGCTTCGCTGAGTTTATCCTTATCCACCGCGCACCTGTGGATCTTGTCCCTGACGATAAACTTCCTAAACTCCCTGATATTTCTGTGGATAAGTGGCAAGACTTATCTCTCTCCTTGCGCGCGCTCTGTTTATTGGATCAGGTGTCCGAACTGCTCGAACATACACTTGATACAGAGTCATTTGTCGAGGCCTTTTTGGACGTGATCAAGACCATCTTTGACGTGGAGGTCTCTGTCCTCGCGCTTGAAGATCAACTTCATCTTCGTGGCCTGGAAAAAAACGACGCATTTGCAGAGAGTATCTTGCGCAAAGCGCGCTTCCAGATGAAGGCGCTGGCTTTCTCCTCTACCCTTCATCCCGAGCAGGGAAAATTTGTAGCCTTTTACGCCCCTATTTTTCTCGAAGATCTCGCCAGAGGCTATCTCTACATTCTCGCTCCAGAAGACTCGACGTGGAGCGACGAAGAGTTTGTGTTGTTTGCCTATCTCGCGAAATTCGCGAGCCGGGGTGTGACCTCTTTTCAAGCTCTGCGCCGGGCCCAAGAGGACCGAGAGGTCTTGCATCTCAATCTCGTCGGGATTGCGCCGGCTATGCAAGCGCTGAAAATCGACTTGCTTCGCGTCGCGAGGCAAAAAGAACCTGTGCTCGTGACAGGAGAAGATGGGGTTGGAAAGAGCCGTATTGCACGTGCTGTCCATCAAGCTAGCGAACGTCGTCAGGCGCCTCTTATGGTGCTCAACGCGGCGAGCTTTCCGAAGGAAATTTTCGAAGCAGCGATCTTTGGGACTGTCGAAGAAAATGATGAAGGGAAGAGCGTTGAGAAAATTGGCCGTGTGACCCTCGCTGAGGGAGGAAGTTTTCTGATCGAAGAGATTGGTGAATTGCCCCTCGGTGTCCAGCCCTCTTTGTTGGCCCTGATCAAAAGTCAATCCTATATACCGATTGGAGCTGGTGAACCCTCCACCACTGACGTGCGTATTCTGGCGACGAGCTCTTTAGAGCTCAATGAACTTGAGGTCCAAGGGAAAATTATCCCCGAGCTTGCCGAGATCTTCAAAGGAAGCTCTCTCGTCGTTCCACCCCTACGCAATCGTAAAGAAGACGTCCCACAATTGTTCAGAGCTTTTCTTGGACGCTTTGGCGAAGAAGAAGGTTTGCCTACTTGCGTTGTCTCTGACGATGCGCTATCACTGTTAAAAAATCACCGTTGGAATCAAAACATCCGAGAGTTGAGAAAAGTTGTCTCAAGGTGTTTTTACGAACTTGATCCCGATAGGCCCATCGTGAGTGAAGAACTGATCCGCCGTGTCTTGGCTGAGTGTGTTGAGGAAGAGAACATGCCCGCAAGACCAGGGAAACTCCAGATGGAGGTGATGAAGGTCGAACATAGGGTCATCCAAGAAGCGTTGATGGCAGCCAACGACGACGTCGTTGAGGCCGCGAAAGAACTTGGTCTGAGCCTTGTTGTCTTACGTCGAAAAATGCGTGCGCTGGGGATTGGGTAGTGCCATGAGGTGTTGACATGGGTGGCCTCAACACATCCCACCCCAAATCTTTGTACTTTTTGTGTTGAGGAAGATGTCACATGAAACAGAATATGCTTCGCTGGGGAGCAAAAATTTCTATCCTTTTTCTGGCAGTCTCTTTTGCCTTTGTCGGTTGTTCCGATAATTCTGAAGAGCAAAAAAAGCAAACAAACAACCAAGCTATTACCTACCACAAGGACGTCCGTCCGCTGATCGAAAAGAAATGCAATAACTGCCACAAAAAGGGCGGTGTTGGACCCATGATTTTCAACACCTACGACCTCTTAAAGCAGTCCAAAGACGCGATCAAAGCGTCCATCGTTGCGAAACGCATGCCTCCTTGGCCTGCTGATACAGCCTGTCGTGAGTACGACGAAAACAAAGGCTTGTCAGATGAACAAATCAAAACGATCACACAGTGGGTGGACAATGGGGCACCTGAGGGCGACGAGAAAGATTACAAAGCCCCTGAAGTATCTGGTCCCAAAGGGCTCTCTCGTGTCGATGTCTCGCTCAAACTTCCAGAGCCTTACACCCCCAAATTGGCACCCGATGATTACCACTGTTTTGTCCTCGATTGGCCCGAGAAAGAGAAGATGTACGTCACAGGCTTTAACTTCAAGCCCGACAACAAAGCGATCGTCCACCACGTTATCGTCTATATCGCACCTCCAGGAAGCGCTTCCGACAAAGCCGTCCAGCGAGACAAAGACGAAGATGGTGTTGGCTATACGTGTTACGGTGGACCTCGAACAGATGCTGCCATGGTCGCAGTGTGGGCGCCTGGACTCGACGGACGCGACTATCCCAAAGGGACGGGGATCAAAGTCATGCCCGGCTCGAAAGTCATCTTGCAAGTCCACTACAACGTGAACCCTGCGACGAAAGGCCAAAAAGACCAAAGCAGCGTGGAGTTGAAACTCGATTACGAAGTCGATGCTGAAGCATACGTCACATTCTACAATGGCCCCACATGGACGAAAAAAGGTGGGATGCCTATCCCCAAAAACAAAGCTGACGTGATGCACAACTTCAGCACTGCACCTCATGACGTGTACAAAAAGTACTTTGGTGACAAACGCATTGTCGTTCATGGTGCATCTCTTCACATGCACCAACTCGGGACGAAAGGGACGATGTATTACACACCCAAAGGAGGGTCGTCCGAGCAATGTCTCGTCAACATCCCTAAGTGGGATTTTAACTGGCAATTCTTCTACTTCTTTGACAAGCCTTTGATCGTCAACCCTGGCGACCAATTGGGCATTCGCTGTCACTTTAACAACTCACAAAGCAACCAGCCTTATGTGAACGGCAAGCAGAAAGAGAGCCAATACGTCGAGTGGGGTGACGGAACCGACGATGAAATGTGCTTGGGTACGTTCTACATCTCTTGCCAAAACCCCGACGGAACACCCACAAACTGTCTCTAAGCCATCCCAACCCCTACACAGACTTCCTCTCGTCCATTCTCCCCACGCATCTTTGGAAGGGGGGATTTGGGGCAATACCTCTTATTTTTCCAAGTGATTCGTATAAGCTCAGCTTTTGGAGGGAGCTATTGGCAGATCCCTCCTTTACATGATTTGGGAACTACACAAGCATTATTGCATGCACCACAGTGGAAGTTGTTTGTCATGACATCCACGCAGGTGGGGACGACCAGTCCGCATTTTTGTTGCCCTGAAGGACATTCTTTGACAGGGGTACACTTTGCATTGACACAGCTTTCGCCGCTTTTGCAGGCATTGTTGCAACTTCCGCAATGTGCGTTGTCCGTATTCAGATTCGCACACGTTGCCAAGCCGCATTTGGTTTCGCCTGAATTGCATTGTGTAAGAGGGACACATTTTCCTCCCGTGCATTTTTGACCGACATTGCAACTCTTTCCACATTGACCACAATTCAGGTAGCTCGTCTGAAGATCGACACAGACACCATTGCAAAGCGTATCGTTGCATTGAGTGAGTGTCTTACATGTGCCTTTATTGCAAGTTTCACTTAGCTTGCAGGCGTTTCCGCAGCTACCGCAATGATCTCTGTCTGTTTGGAAGTCGACGCATTGCCCATTGCAGACGTTCTTTCCTTGGATGCATGTGCAGCTTCCGTTGTTACATGTTTGACCTGTGGTGCAGGAAGTCCCGCAAGCTCCACAATGGTTGAGGTCTGTTGTTGGATCAATACATAGGCCGGCACATTTGAGTTGTGTTGATGAGCAGGGGGCATCTGTGCAGACACCTTTTTGGCAAGTTTGACCACTTTTGCAGGTGGTTTTACATGCACCGCAGTGTTGTGGGTTTGTTTGAAGGTCTGCACAGATTGGGGTGATAAGATTTCCACAGTTGGTTTCGCCAATATCACAACGGTCTTTCGGTTTGCACGCACCTTCCAAGCACTTTTCCAGTCGCGAACAATTTTTTCCACAACCCCCACAATGTTGATTTTCAATGTTGGTGTTGATGCATTTTCCACCACAGAGAGTCAGTTCAGGATCACATGTGATGGGTTTGCATGTGCCTGCGCTGCAAGTCTCGTTTGGCTCACATCGTTTTTCGCAATCCCCGCAGTTGTCGACATCTTGTTGTGTATCTACACATTTGTCCGCGCATTGGATCTTTGGGAAAGTGCATTGAAGTTTCCCTCTGCATTTTGAGAGCAAGCAAATCGAACCAGAGTCGCAGGTTTTACCACACTCCCCACAATGATCGGTGTTAAATGCTAGGTTCACACATGTATCACCACAGCAAGTTTTGTTGTGTCCGCAATCTTCATCGGTTGTGCAAGGACAATCCTCATCGATTCGTCCATCGCAGTCATTGTCTTTTTTATCACCGCATTGTTCTTCGGCGGGAGCGACCTCACCTGTGCATGCAGACCATTTCCCATCCGAGAGGCAGGTTTGTGTACCGGCTTTGCACTCTCCAATACCAATCCTCGTGATGGGACTCGTGTGACAACGTCTTGTCTCGCCTTCCTGGCATTTGCACTTGAGGTCTTCGTCGATTTGTCCATCACAGTTGTTATCCAGGCCGTCGCAGACCTCTGACGTGGCTGTGACTTCGCCAAAGCACGGTCCCCACAGATTGTCCTGTTCGCAATATTGTTTACCCGTCTGACAGAGACCTTTTGGTGATCCGTCTGCTGTAAGTGTCCCTGTGAAGCACTCCCTCGCCAATCCTGGACTGGAGCAACTGCAGTCGACTTTTTGACCAGCTTCATCTGAGACATCGTCGACAATTCCGTTACAGTCGTTGTCTGCTCTATCGCAGATCTCTTTTTTGGGGAGCACTTGCCCAATGCAAATCGTCCACGAACCGTCTTCTTTGCAGACCTTGGTGCCTGCCCGACAGATTCCGATGTTGATCAAAGATCCATCTTTTCCTTCAAAGCAAACGACCTCTTCACCGGGCGTACAAGGGGTCGATTTACACACACCACGTAAACAGTAAACATTGGGGGGAGACGCGACACAATCACTGTCTGACTGGCAGACCCTACCTGCTGCACCCCCGCAGCTTTGGAGAATCACCACAGTGACAAAAAGAAAGACTACACGTACATATCCGGACATTCTTTTCCGACCTTCCGTTGTGTGAACCACTTGGTTCATATAAATCCTACTTATTTCATAGGATAACAACTTTGTGAGGAAAATGCGAATGATCAGGGAAGGCAATGTGTGTTGGAAGAGCTCAATCACTCAGGAAGGAGGTTGTGTGCTGAGGCGATGTAGCACACTCCAGCTAAACTCGAAACCTTCCGTGACAGCATCCATATCGAGGTTTTTGAGGAGGTCGGAGGGCAGGTGATAATTTGGCATCGAGTGGTCGTCTGGACGTGAGATAAAACTGAGGCCGTGGATACCTCTCAATTCAAACGCCATGCCGTCAGATTGAACAGGGATGATAATGGGTTCGGCGATCGGGCCATCACACGTTTTTGCGACCTCGCTTGCAAGCGCGAGCAGGGGGGCTTGGTAACGCACTGATTGTCCTGCGAGCGTGTATTCTCCACCGATGATTTGTGGGTGGCCATATCCGATACTGTCAATGTTGATAAAGTTCGTTGGCGTCGATTGTATCGAGGGTTTGTGTTGTTCTGCATACGCAGAAGCTCCAATGAGTCCTGGCTCCTCACACCCTGTGAGCAAGAGCACAAGCTCGATATCATCTGTGTTCGCTGGTCGCTCTTCTTTCCAACGGTGTGCAAGGCCAAGGACGGCTGCTGTTCCTGAAGCGTTGTCGTTGGCACCTGGAACAAAGTCGCGAAGAGCCCATTCTCCGAGCAAGAAGAAACCGAGGCTGTAAAAGACTCCTGCCGGGACAAACAACCACATGGCCCAAGAAGGCGCAAGTCCAAGGGGCATCAAGAGGCCGAGTACGATCTGTATACTCATACTGCACAGCACGACAAACATCGGGGATTTCATCACTCCTGGTAGGGCATCAAGCTTTGAACCCATCGATGAATTTGCTGCCTGTACCCATAACAAACCAGTGCGCTGTGTGTCGTAGTGTGCCACCAAAAGAATGCGTCGAGAGGCTTTTGTTTTGGCTGGGATGACACCCACAACATTTTGTGAAGGTCGCCTTACAAATGGTTTGCTGAGTAGGACAAACTTGGTCGTCGATTCGAGGATGAGCGAGATCAAGCCAATGAGCGCGAAAGTCGCCATGAGAAGTGGATATGTCGAGATAAATACCAGGCCAGCGGCGGAGAATATGACGTGTGTGACAAGTCGTGCGCCCATGTTCGAGCTACCTGTAAACGGCTCAGTCTGCGCTGGTATTCCCATAGATTCGAGCTCTTCGACTAGATAGCGAGCTGCTTTGGCTTCTTGTTCCGTTCCAGAACCGCGATGTCCGAATTGTTCGAGGGTATGGATCCAGTTGCGAAGTCGTTCTTTGTACATGCGTCTTTCCAGTGTCAGTGGACAGCTGTTTGTCCGTGTTTTCTGGGGTCGGAGGCTCCTGTCAAGCCGATTTTCGTTCGCTGGGCTGCTTGCACTGCAGTGAAAGGGACTTTCCAGACGCGTGTTTTGTATCCTCTTTTTTGGAGCGCCTGTACGACGTCTGCGGGAAGATCAGACTCGATAAAGAGCAGCGGTGGGAACCATTGGTGGTGGATGCGGCTGCGACTGACTGCGTCGTTGATCTCAAGTCCGAAGACGAGCACGTTGAGGAGTGTTTGGAGGGTCCCTGTGATAATCGTTGGACCTCCTGACGCTCCGACCGCCAGGACGATCTTTCCGCCTTTGGTGATCAGGGTGGGGGACATACTTGAGAGAGGGCGTTTTCCTGGCGCGATTTCGTTATACTTACTTTGGATAAGGCCAAATGCGTTGGGTTTTCCTGGGTTTGTTGAGAAGTCATCCATCTCGTTGTTGAGGATGATCCCCGAACGGGGCGCGATCACCTTTGAACCATAACCCGTGTTGATCGTTGTGGTCATCGCAACGGCCATACCGTCTTTGTCGATGACGCTGATGTGGCTCGTTCCACCATCTCTGGGGCTGGCTTTTGGGCTGCGCTTTTGTGAACCGTATGCTTTGGGGGATTGGACCTTGTTGGTGATTCGCTTCGCGAGGTTGTCTGCGTATTCCTGTGAAGTGAGCTTTGGGAGCAGCTTGCGTGTGAGTGGGTGGTCTCCCATAAAACGTGCACGATCTGCAAACGCGTGTTGGAGGGCCTCTGTGAGATGGAACAGGTATGTTGAGGAGTTGTGGCCGAGTGTTTTGAGCTTCATCTTGCGGAGGATGTTGAGCGCCATGATGATCGCTGCACCACCAGAGGAGGGAGGGGGCATCGTGTAAATCTCGTGTCCTCTAAAAGAGGTCTTGAGTGGGTGCCGGATGGCGACCTTGTACTGTGTCAGGTCTTTGTGTGTGAGGATACCACCTGCGGCTTTGACAGCATCCACGATATCTTTGGCGATCCATCCTTTGTAAAAGACGTCTGGGCCATGTTTGGCGATGGCTTGGAGGGTCTTTGCGAGCCTTGGACGGCGGAACATTTGTCCTAACGTCGGTGGTTTTCCACCTGGGTAAAAGATCTCTTTGAGGAGCTTGTGTTTGCTGAGATGTTTTTGATAGCGTTTGAGCCCTTCGACGAAGTGCCTACCTGCTGGAAAACCTCTTCGGGCCAACTCTATGGCTGGTTGAAGGACTTGTGCGAGCGCGAGCTTTCCGTACCGTTTGACCGCATACGCGCAACCCTTGACTTCTCCTGGGATACCGACGGCGAGACCACCTGTGCGACTGGGGTGTTTGGGCAGTCCTTTTTTGAGGTACATCAATCTAGAGGCCCCTGCAGGTGCCGTCTCACGAAAATCGATGATGATTCGTTTGTTTGCTTTGGGATCGTGGAGCATCATGAATCCGCCTCCACCAATCCCCGAGCCTGCAGGGTTGACAACGCCTACTGCGAAGGCCGTCGCGCAGGCTGCGTCGACGGCGTTACCGCCTCTTTTGAGGATCGTCAGTCCAGCCTGTGAGGCCAGAACGTGATCGGCGGCGACGACGCCACGTTTTCCGACTGGTGCGTGGTGTTGTGCTGCGTGTGTTGTTTGCGGCGTTGTGATCAGGAGTCCTGCGAGAAGGCAGATGTGTGCGAAGAGAGGCCTGTGTGTCGTCATCAATGATTACCTTTCGTCGGTAGGGTGAGGGGTGCAAACGAGCTATGTTAGCTTTTGCTTGGGAGGAGTCTGAGAAGATCTCTTCGGATATTTGGGTCTTGTTTGAGCGCTTTGTCGATCAGTTTTTTCGAGCGGCTCGCATCCGTTTTGCCTTGATTGGAGGAGAGGTAGCTTTGGGACCTGAGGGCAAGGAAGACGCCTTCCAGGCCCGTATATATCGCAAGCTGTGGCCGTCTCTCCTTGCTCTTTTTGAGCGCGATCAGTCCTCTCTTGATGGCTTCTTGTGCCGCGCGGATGTGATTTTGCGCCAGGAGCCAGTGTGTCTGCCATAGCCGAATGTACGCACGAGTTAAGAAGATATCGGCGTGGTTATGGAGTTTTTTTGATGCTTTGACGAGGCTCATTCTGGCCTGTGTGAGAGCGTGGTGTGGGGTGTCTCCCTTGAAGACTTTCCAGCGCGCGAGGATGAGCTGAAGTTGTGCGTTGAGTAGGTGTGATTCACCAAGGTTTTTGTTGATTTGTCCGAGCAGTTCGAGAATATGTCTGATCTTTTGTATATTCTCCATCGGAGACTGATCGAACTCAAGTTGGTGTTGTGCCCATAACATGAGGGTTTTGGCGACCCAGATGTATAGATCCACATAGTCCGCTTTGACTTGTGTTCCTTGGTGGAGTTTCAAGATGGCTTGCTTGAGATAAGGAAGAGGTGAACGTCCATGCTGACGGGCATATTCTGCTTTGAGCCAGTACACTCGTCCAAAGCCGTGGTAGAGGAAGGGCAGTGAGGGGTTGAGATTGTAGCCTGCGAGTAAGTGTCGTTCTGCGATGTTAAGTTCGGCTGTGGGGTCTTTTCCCAGGCCATGTTGGTAGACTGCTTTGAGCCAATGCAGGTATCCCATGCCATTTTGGATGAAGGCATTCTTGGGGGTCAATTGGAGGGCTTTGTTGTAGTGGAACTCGACCTCTTTCATCGACTTATGCGCTGGAAGACTGCGCGCGACCTCAAAGCGAGCCTTCGCAAACCACAACATACCTGTGTTGTAATGGACGTTGCTGTCGTTGGCTTCGAGTTTGAGCGCGGCTTGTTGTGCGCGTAACCCTTTCTCGATGAGCGGCCTGGGGTCTTCGTCTTGGAGCAATGTGTAGTACGCTCTTGTCCAGTACATCGTCCCAAGTGCGTTGAGCATCCGTGCTGGTTTGGTGTGTTGTTTGATCGCCTCTTGATAATGCTGGATGGCCTTGTTGCTTTGCTCTTTGGGGTCCATACGTCGGAACAGATGGTATTCAGCGTTGGTAAAGTGAGCGAGTCCAAGGGTCTCGTCAACGTCAGGTGAGTTGGGGGCCATGCGCTTCGCTTGTTGGGCGATTTTGATGGCTTTGCTGGTCTCGGGAGTGGGGTCTTGTCCCGAGTACATCAGGTGTTGTCCGCGAACCTGGTGGAAGTAGGCGACAGAGCGGTAGGGATCGATGCGATGGGGGTCGGCCTTTAACGCATTTTGGCAGGCCTTTTGTGCTGTGAGGCTGATCTCTTCGAGTGGTCGACCTGTAGAGAAGTTGATCTTCATCATGGTGGTCAACTCTCCACAAAGCGCTGTGTAGATTTGGGCGTCACTGCGGCCTATTTTGACTGCTCTCCTGTAAATACGTGTGGCCTCTTGCGCTTTTTGGTAGGCTTTTTGGTACTTGCCTCTGTAATACCACTTGCGACTCTCTTGGCTGGAGATGCGTCCGATGAGCATCAGCGCTTCATAACGCCAGGGTTGTTTGTTGAAGATCTTTGTGGCGATTTTGCGGACACGACTCCACTGTTTGTCGTAGTAAGCGATACGAGCTTCGAGCAGTGTGCCGCCTTTTTTGGAGCGTTGAAATCCTCGTTGGAGATAAAAGAGCGCTTGTTTTCTGTAGAATTTTTCCACAAACTTGCGGCGTTTTTTGCGTTTGTCTGGTCGTTTGATGCGCTCAAGTGCTTCGAGCTGTGTTTGGTATAGCCGTCCCCATAGCTTCCCAAGCGCTTGTGCGACCTCCGGACCACGTGCTCCGTATTTCCAGGCTTTGTCCAGGTAGGTCTTCGAGCGTTGAAAATCACCAAGAGCCATGGAGCCCATACCAAGGGCGTGGTAGCCAGGTCCTCTGTTGCTACGAGAGAGCGACTTGAGCTGCTTTTTGATCTTGTCGAGCCGCATTTGGACGAGCGTTCTCTCAGTTGTGACGTTGTGAAGGGGGAGCATGTGCGCGTAACGCATGATGCTCTCGACTTCTTTGACCTGCTGTCCAAATTGGTTTGCAAGAGCGGCTTTGGCGGAGGAGTCGAGCTGTGTTTTGATCCCCCAACCGATGAGCGCCATGACGATAGAAAGTCCAACCATCCCTGCGATGGCGAGGCGTTTGTGTTTTCGCAGGTACTTTTTGAATCGGTAGGAGAGGCTCGCGGGACGTGCTTTGATCGGTTCACCATCCAAAAAGTGTCTCAAATCATCTGCCAGCGCTTGCGCCGAAGGGTATCGACGCGCTGGATCTTTTTCGAGGCACTTCATTACGATGGTTTCGAGATCGAGAGGGATGGAGGCGTTAATTTTACGAAGCGGCACAGGTTCTTCGTGGAGGACCTTGAACAAGATATCCATCCCTGTCGTCGGGAATGGAGGGTGTCCTGCGAGGAGGGCGTAGAGTGTCGCACCGAGGCTGTAAATGTCTGTGTGTCTGTCGAGAAGGTGCGTCTCGCCACGCATTTGTTCGGGGGACATAAAGTGAGGGGTGCCGACGAGGGTGTTCGTCGCAGTTGCGCCGTTTGTCGCGACCTCTCGTGCCAAACCAAAGTCCATGATAAACGGTTTGAGTCTCCCACTGACTGTACTCACCATGATGTTGGAAGGTTTGATATCTCTATGGATCACGCCTTCTTGGTGGGCGGAGTGGATCGCGTGGGCGACTTTTTCGATCAGCTCGACTTTGAGAGGGATACCGAGCTCGTCGAGTGCATCGTCGAGGTTGTCTCCCTCGATGTACTGCATCGCGATATATGGGCGTCCTTTGTACTCCCCAACTTCGTAAACTTTGCAGACAAATTCGTGGTGGATGCGGGCCTGCGCTTGTGCTTCCCATACCAGCCGTCTCGCGAGACGAGGGTCGTCTTCGAGGATGAATTTGAGCGCGACCTTGCGTTGGAGCTTTTGGTCGACGGCCTGGTAGACAATCCCCATACCTCCTTCACCGAGCTTGCACTCGACAACATATCGTTCCCACTCGTCTGCGTCGAGCTCCCAAGAGATCAATTCGCCAGTGGCCTCCAACTTTGGGTTGGGTGTGAACACTGTGCGCTCATCTGAAAACTCAACCGTTCGCAGGAAGGCCTCTTGCTCTGTACTTTTGGGTTTCTTTACATCTTCATTCCAGCGTATCGTTACGCGCTCCGATGCGATCGTGATATCACCCTGGCTGTCCTTGAGTGGGTGTTCTTGCTGGACGGATGAGTTGATTGTTGGGGAGGATGGATGAGTTGGTTGTTGTTCGCCTGCTGGCTTATCTTTGTGTTCCATCTGATCCTGGGAGGTTGGGGGACCAAAGAGTCGCTTATGTAATGATATGTTTGTATCGAATATAAGCGCAAGTCTATGTTTGTCAAGAATTCGGCGATGTGCGTTCCTTCGGTCAAAAATCTACTGATATGAGGGTTTTGTCGTCCACTCATTCTACCAAACGATGCTCTCATTAGGAGGAACCGTGCCTTGGACAGTGAATATTCCTCGTGTGTAAAACCTATGAAAATCATAGTAAATTTTACTTTTTGTTTGGGTCGGCCTTGCTTCTTTGAATGATTTCAGGCATGAGGGGATGCGAACGCTTCTGGTGACAGAAGGTTTCAAATGAAAACAAATGTTTTTTACGATTTTCCAAGGAGCCACATTGAGTTTTCGTGTGGCTTGCTTGATACACAAGGGAGTCTCACATGTACAAAGTGTTACTTTGGGTTCACTCGAATATTCGTTGGTTTGTGTTGGCCTTGTTGGTTCTTGCGATCGTGCGAGGGTTTCAGGGTTGGTTTGGAAACAAAGAGTGGTCTGACACAGATAAAAAGGTGAATCTATTCACGATGATCTTTGTCGACATCCAGCTTTTGCTGGGGCTGATCTTGTTGGGTGTAGCGCCGACGATCAGACTGGCGCTCAATATGGGCATGAAGGGGACGATGAAGAACGGTCAGATTCGTTTTTGGGCGGTGGAGCACTGGGTGATGATGTTGATCGCCGTTGTGCTTGTACACGTCGGGTATGCGATGGCCAAGAGAGCGGAGGCATCTGTGGACAAATTCAAGAAGTCCGCGATCTTCTTTACCATCGCCTTGTTGATTATCTTCGCGTCTATCCCATGGCCCTTTATGCGCGTTGTGCGTCCTCTGTTCCGCCTCTTTTAATCCAGCCTCATCACTCCGGTGCCAGCACGATCTTTCCGTAACTCTTTCTGCTCCCGAGCGCTTCAAATGCATCAGGCAGCGCGTTTAGTGCGTATGTCTTGTAGATCACAGGTTTGATCTTCCCTTCCTCGTAGAGTTTGCACAGTTTTGTGTGGGTCTCTTTGACGAGGAAAGGGTTGTGCATCATGTAATTGCCCCAAAAGAGACCGGTGACTGCGATGTTTTTGAGCAGGATGCGGTTGGCGGAGATCTCTGGGATACGTCCGCTTGCAAAACCAATGATCACAATTCGACCTTCCCACGCGATGCACTTGGTGCTTTTGTCGAAGACGTCTCCCCCGACAGGGTCGAAGATCACATTGGCACCATTGCCTGAGGTGAGCGATTTGACCTTTTTGGCGAAGTCCTCTTCTCTGTAGTTGATCACGTGATCGGCGCCACAATCACGACAGACTTGAAGCTTCTCTTCGCTCCCTGCGGTCGCGATGACAGTTGCCCCCATCGCTTTCCCAAGTTGGATACACGCCGAACCGACACCACCTGCGCCTGCGTGGACGAGGAGGGTTTCACCTTCTTTGAGTTGTGCTCTGTATGCGAGGGCAAAGTAAGCGGTTTGGTATGTGACGAGAAAGGCTGCTGCCTCCTCGTCACTCATGCTGTCAGGGATAGGGAAAGTCATATGTTCGATCATCGCGATGTACTCAGCGAATGCACCTGCGAGATTCATCACGATCACGCGATCGCCAGCATTCAATGAACAATCTTCGCCTGTTTCGACGACGACGCCTGCAGCTTCGATGCCCGGTGTGAAGGGGGGAGGGACTTTGCTCTGGTATTTTCCCTCGACGGACAAGAGATCTGCGAAGTTGAGGCCCGCAGCCTTGATTTGGATCAGCGCAGCCATGCCTTCTGCCTCTGGTTTTTCGATAGCTTCGAAGTGCATGGACTCCTTATAAGGGCCGTATTCTTTGACCACCCAACCTTTCATCTCACTCATCTTTGTCTCCTCTGTCTCTGCTGTACCGAACTTTTTGACTACATGATTCGTCGGTGATGATACTCCGGCAATCCTTCTTTTGTCACCAACCATTCCGCAATGGAGGACACATCGATGCGTTGAGATGGGCTTTTTGTATGTTGTTTTGTGCGTTCTATGCGCTCGTATTTGACAGACAAGATATGAAGAGGTGTATCCATGCGTATTGGTATCCTGTCCGATATCCACGCTGATCCTGTCGCGCTCTGTTGTGCGATTCGCCGTCTACTTGAACATCATGTCCATCGTATTGTTTGCTTGGGTGATCTCGTGGATAAAGGTCCCGATGATGAGGGGGTGATAGACACGATACGACAGTATTGTATCTCGACAGTTCAGGGAAATCACGATGAGGCCGCAATCATACGTGCTGAAGGTCGCGCGAATGTGTCCGATGGAGACTGGGAGAGGGTTGCTCGTTCGGAGAAAAAGAATGTACTCAGTCCTGCGTATATTTCGTTTTTGCGGTCACTTCCTGTGACGAGGTGGGCGATTTGGGAAGGGAAGAGGGTGTTGATGACACACGATGGGCTTGGTGTCTTGGGGTTTTCACTCGATCAATTTCATCCTCCCAAAGCGTACAAGAAGATGCTGAAGAAGTCCGACGCAGACGTCGTGTTGATGGGGCATACACATATTCCAACTGCATCGGACTACGGGGGCATTCGTTTGCTCAATCCTGGTTCTGTTTGTCACAAGCGAGCGCGAGATAGTCATACTGTGGGGGTGTTGACGTTGCCGTCGATGGATTTTGAGGTCTATGCGATTGATTCGGGGCGAGCACAACGAACGAGGGATATCTTTGGTGCATGAGTTCCAACTAGAGAAGCTGTCTGTCAGGGGTTACAAGCTGGAGCAGCCTTAAAGGGTTTGCAAACGCAACCCTTATTGTTACATTGAGGCTTCCAACGGAAATTACATTTGTACGGACTTTTTTCGTCACAGCAGACGTTGCAATTCTTGGCTTGCCCACACTTGATCCCATCTGCTCCACAAGATCGGTCACATAGCGGGTCATTTGGATCGCAAGAGTGGGTTCGAGTACACAAAATATTGCAGTCTCCTTTGCCACAGAAGATCTCTCCCTGAAAACAACTATTGTTTCCTGTACATCGAATGTTACATAACCCATCTCCGCATACAATATTGTGTCGGCAGGAGTTGGCTCCCGCGCAAGTGATATCGCAAGCTCCGGTCTTGCTACAAAGAACAGCATCAATCCCAGTCTGGCCGTTTGTTGTGCTGGTCAGACTGCCTCTACAACTACCTTCGCTGAGGCATTGCACGTGGCATGAGGAAGAATTGTGACAGTCGATTCCATCACAAACCGAGCAATATGCATCCTTGCAGTTTTTGCTGTCATCACATAGCACTCGACAGGCTCCTGTCCCACAAATGATATCGCCTTGAAAGCAGCTCCCTTGCCCTGTGCATTTGATGTTGCAATCTCCTTTGCCGCACTTGATCCCATTTCGACAACTTGAATCCCCAAGGCATTGGACGTTACAAGATGACGAATTGCTACAATCTACACCGCCCCCACACGTTCCACCACAATCCGTCGCTGTGAGTTCGCAAGAGGGTGTCCCACCACACAAAACGCGACATGGACCATTTCCGCATAGTACTTTGCTTCGACATGAGCTTTCCCCTGAACAACGGATGTCACAGGACGATGACTTGCTACAATCGACACCGCCCCCACATGAACTGTCAAAGCGACAATCTACGATGCATGGCATCCCTGTCGGACACGTTGGTCTTTCCCACGCCTGATTCTGCTGTGCGATAATGACACAGGTTCCTTTTGGACAACCACCATTGCATGCTGGAGGACAAGGCGTCGATGGGTTTCCTGTGGGGAGGGGGGAGGGAGGATTCAGACTCGGGAAGCAACCTGCGATGTCTGGAGGCTGGCTCGGACCTGTCGGAGTGGTTCCTGTTTTGTCTGGGGAGCTCGTGACTCCTGCATCTTTTGGTGAGCTTTCTCTCCCTACATCCGCTAAAAGGGAGTCAGGCAAATGATCCTTTTTTTCCTTTTTTTCCCTCTGTGAGCTTTCCCTTCCAGCATCTGCTGCAAGAGAGGAGTCCGACAGGTCACCTTTTTCTCCAAGTGGCTTTGATGTGTCGATGATCGTGATACATCCCCAAAATCCCAACCAAATAGAGATCCACAACAAACAAGACAAAATACAATTCTTCATCAGATATTCCCCTAAAAAATATGAGAAAAGAATAATGCAAAAAAGACCTCTGGGAAGTTGGCCTCGAACGTATTGCAGTTCAAGGTGCTTTGTTTGTATGAGTCATTCTTTCCCAAAGGTGACAATACTTTTGAAGAATAAGTGTATCCCTTAAATCGTGATGAAGCAATACCAATTTTTGAACTTATGAGAATAATAGGGTAAGAATAATGCGAAATTTGTAGGGGTATGTCTATACCCTTTGAGCTTTCTCAAAATCTAATGGAGATAGTTTGTACGGAAAAGATGATCTCCAACTTCAAACTCTATGTGGGGCATTTTTCCAATCGACTTTTCTACTTGGAGTCGCCTGAACCTATGTGGGGGATTTTTCTGTTGTCTCGGGTGGGGGGATATTGTTTTTTTGTGTGGACGTATATTTTCTTGCTACACAGAAGGTTGAATCGTAAAGGTTTGGTTATGTTGTCTTTTTATCTTCTACGGTGTCGTCAGATGAAGTCGGTTGCTTGTCTTCCTCTTTGTCTTCTTCTCCTGGAAGGACGAGTCCTAAACGCTTGGCGCGCTTCTCCCATTGCTTGCGCGCGAGCGCTTGCATATCGGCGTTCGCGTCGGCTTCGTCGACGATCTCCAGGTCGAGTATGGTCTCAACGACGTCTTCCACTGTGACGAGACCCGAGACACCACCAAATTCATCGACGACGATTGCGATGTATTCGGACTTTTCGATCAGTTGATCAAACACGTCTGGAAGCGAGAGAGTCTCAGGGACCATGATGAAGGGGCGCTTGAGTGCTTCCAAGGTTGTATTGTGTTCATCTTGTGCGGCTTTGGTCAGCAGATCATCTTTGAGGATGTAGCCTTGTGTATCATCGACTCTCTCTTCAAACACAGGGATGCGGGAGAATTTGATGTGGGGGTGTTGGTCCATGATGTCTTGCACGGTTCGGTCTTGCTGCAGTGCAAAGAGCACAATCCTCGGCGTCATGATGTCTTTGACCCGCAGTGAGCTGAAACGCAGAATGCTACGTAGAAGCTTTGACTCGTTTCCTTCAAACACACCTGCTTCTTCGCCGATCTCCGTGAGTGCGTGGAACTCTTCTCGGCTGAGGGCTTCTTGTGTGTGCCCTGCGGAGAGCCACTTGGTCAGCCATTGAGAGAGCTTGACGAGCGGCCAGAGGATCAAGATCAGGACATGAAGGAGTCTGACCACCATTGGGACCATTTGTCGCCAATAAAGCGCACCCAGGGTTTTGGGGATGATCTCCGAGAGGACGAGAATAAGCAGCGTCAATACGGCAGAAAAGACAGCGATACTTGTGTCTTTAAACACGATCGCGGCCTGTGCGCCTGCGCCTGCTGCGCCGATGGTGTGAGCGATGGTGTTGAGACTCAAGATCGCGGCAAGTGGGCGGTCTATGTCGTCTTTATATGCCCGAAGTTGTTTTCCCAATTTGGCATTGTCTTTTTCGACGACTGCGACATAGGAAGGTGTCACGCTCAAAAGGACGGCTTCCAGGACCGAACACATGAAGGAAACGCCAAGCGCGAGGAGTACGTAAAAAATCAGTAGGGTCATGGTCTCTCTATGATTGGTATGTGGTTTCTTTTGTCCAGAGAGCACATTGCGCGTATCTCTTGAAAATCATCGCCTCCGGCTCTCCAAATATGCACAAAGTGCGCTTTCTACTCCGAGATAGTCGAAATTCTACGACCGCATTCTGCTCGTGTCAATCGGGTATCTCGAAACAATACCTGTAGTCGCTCGTTTCCAACCCAAAACACCACGACACACTTGATGGATCAAGACAAAGCTCGGTGGGTATATGCACCATTGGAGTTTGTTGTCTGTGGAGAGAGCGTTGTTTGTTTTGTGCTATGAGAATCCTTAATTTTTACAGTTTTTTACCGCAAAAAGGAGGCAGAAGGCCCTGCTCTTTAGGGCAGGGATGAATGCCCACCCTTGTTTTGTCTCTTTTTTCTTTCTTTTTTTTTGCACAAATGTATAGCATGTGTTATGAAGTTTATATCTTTTTGCAGGTTGAGGGGTTTGCATGTCCAACAAAACAATCAAACAACGAAAACAAAGTGC
>PCBK01000166.1 GCA_002731275.1 Deltaproteobacteria bacterium
TTCCATCAGGACTCCATGAGCATCCAAACACCGAATCACCATGTCCTGTGAGGGTTTGAAGTTCCTTCCCCGAATCAGCATCCCAGATTTTCAGCGTCTTGTCCCACGAAGCGGAGAGGATGTGCTTTCCATCTGGACTCCATGAGCATCCATTCACCCGATGACCATGCCCTGTGAGGGTTTGAAGTTCCTTCCCCGAATCAGCATCCCAGATTTTCAGCGTCTCGTCAAACGAAGCAGAGAGAATGCGCTTTCCATCAGGACTCCATGAGCATCCATTCACCCACCAACTGTGTCCTATGAGGGTTTGAAGTTCCTTCCCCGAATCAGCATCCCAGATTTTCAGCGTCTCGTCATCAGAAGCGGAGAGGATCCGCTTTCCATCAGGACTCCATGAGCATCCATTTACCCGATAACCATGCCCTGTGAGGGTTCGAAGTTCTTGGCCTGAGGCTACATCCCAGATTTTCAGCGTATTGTCCCACGAAGCAGAGAGAATGTGTTTTCCATCAGGACTCCATGAGCATCCAAACACCGAATAACCATGTCCTGTGAGGGTTTGAAGTTCCTTCCCCGAATCAGCATCCCAGATTTTCAGCGTATTGTCCCACGCAGCGGAGAGGATGCGCTTTCCATCAGGACTCCACGAGCATCCATTCACCCGATGACCATGCCCTGTGAGGGTTTGAAGTTCCTTCCCCGAATCAGCATCCCAGATTTTCAGCGTCTCGTCCTCAGAAGCAGAGAGGATCCGCTTTCCATCAGGACTCCATGAGCATCCATTCACCCAACTACCATGTCCTGTGAGGGTTCGAAGTTCTTGGCCTGAGGCTACATCCCAGATTTTCAGCGTATTGTCCCACGAAGCGGAGAGGATGCGCTTTCCATCAGGACTCCACAAGCATCCACTCACCCGATTACCATGCCCCGTGAGGGTTTGAAGTTCTTGACCTGAGGCTACATCCCAGATTTTCAGCGTATTGTCACCAGAAGCAGAGAGAATGTGCTTTCCATCAGGACTCCATGAGCATCCAAACACCGAATCACCATGTCCTGTGAGGGTTTGAAGTTCCTTCCCCGAATCAGCATCCCAGATTTTCAGCGTATTGTCACCAGAAGCAGAGAGGATGAATCTTCCATCAGGACTCCACGAGCATCCAAGCACCGAATCACCATGTTCTGTGAGGGTTTGAAATTCCTTCCCCGAATCAGCATCCCAGATTTTCAGCGTCTCGTCATCAGAAGCAGAGAGGATCCGCTTTCCATCAGGACTCCATGAGCATCCATTTACCCAACTACTATGCCCTGTGAGGGTTTGAAGTTCCTTCCCCGAATCAGCATCCCAGATTTTCAGCGTCTTGTCCCACGAAGCAGAAAGGACAAATTTTCCATCTGGACTCCATGAACATCCATTTACCGGACCATTGTGCCCTTGTTTACGGAAGGATGGATGTAGAATCCCAGGTGTAGAGGAGTCCTGCAACCACACATCTCCAAAAGCCTCCTCTTTTTGTAAGGCGATTGGAGGCTCGCCACGGATCCACTCGGCATCCCACCATGCCTGCGAAGTCGTCTCCACGTCCGTCATATCACAATCACGCCATACACTTCCCACAAAGCTCGCCCCTTGAACACCAGCCTGAGAGGCACACACATTCTCCAACTCAGCACAGAACATATCGACATCTCGGAGATCCGCACCTGTCAAATCCACGTTCTGCCATCGTGTGTGTCTGAGCTTCGCCCCCTTGAAGTTGGCACCTTGAAAGAAGAGACGTTGCTTCTCCGTGCCAAATCGCCAACGCTCAAGATCTTCACCAGGAAGGTCGATGTGTGTTGGTGATGGGGTTGGCATATCCTTTTCAAGCGCCCGCATCCAATATTTGAATGCCGCGAGACTCGCCTGTTCCTGATGTTTGGAGATGAGCTGCTCCATTGATGAACGCCACTTTGCCCCAGGATTGACCTCAAAGATCTGACCCAAGAAATCCAGGGTTTCAAGGCTTGGCATGGGAAGTTTCCAATCCTCCAAGCGTCCATCCACCAACGCCCGGTAAAGGTAGGAAGCCAAGAAATACTCCTGGATGGATGTGTGGGCAAAGCGAAAGTTGTGTTCGCTGTCATCGGGCCGAAGAACCATTGTCGCGGTGCGAAAATCCTCGGAGACCTTTTCGATATTTTGTGTGTAAAGCTGGGACATCACTGTATGTGTACAAATATACAACTCCAGCCACTCATCGACCTTTTCCCAACGCCATTCCTTATCCCCACTGCGCCACATATCAGCGGCGATCGCTTCCATGAGCTTCTTTTTGTGCTCCTTCCTGATCTGGTGCTTTCCAATATCCCGCGCCAAACAATCATTGATCATCTGCTCGTAAAGCGTGACCCCTCGAATCTCTTCCCCATTGGCCTTGCGCCGCTCCAATGCATGGATCTGTTTTCGAATGAGTTCCAAAAACAACGGTCGTTCAGCAAGACCACGGAGGTCGTGAACAGAGGCCAACAACTCCAAAACGTTATCGACGTGCTCTTCACCCAAGTGGCTCGCGAGATAGTCACGGATCTGTGTCTCTTGAAAGGGAAGAATGATTAGGGCGTAGTAATCAGCGGGTTTCACACCATCTCGAAGATCGCCTGTAAAGGTCGTGTTCATAGAGCGAATGGTTGGAAAGTAATGTGAACGACATGAGAGCAGAATCCGACCAGGACGAGTCGAAGGGGCTCGCTTTTTATGCCTCTGCAAAGAGGTAACAGGGAGCACCTGCCAGAGCATACGAATCAATGCATTTCCTTGCGCTTCGTTGAGATGCACAAGTTTTTCATCGAGACCATCGAAGATGATCATCGCGCCTTCCTCTCTCACCAATCGAAGCACCTCCTTACCTGTAAACCCGGTCCCATCATGCTCCCACGTTCGCTCAACAAGTTCATCGAGAAAGGCTTCGAGGGTGGGAAGCGTCGGTTGTTTTGCGTTGTCGTTGATGCTGCTAATGTGCTTTCGAAGATCGAAGAAGATGGGAAGTGGTGTCTTGTCCTTCTCCTTAGGAGGAGCGCCTTCTCTCATCTTGAGCAGAGAACGGGTGAATTGCTTGAGTGTCGTCGTCTTTCCAATCCCAAACTCACCAAGCACAACCGCATAGTGTGGAGAAGTCGGATCGTGGGCCCATTTGTTGAGGAGTTCAAGTGCGCTGGGTGCGTCAGGCTGATGGATGATGTCCTTTGCGGGGTCCAACTCGCCATTTTCAAGTGAAGTGCAAAACCCAGGACTTGGTTGGAGATGTTTGATATCTTCGTGTTGTAACTTTTGGTGATACCAAAATTCCACCTTGTCTCTTGTGGACAGACAACGCAACGGTTTCTCTTGTGAAGACGCCTTGATGGCGAGATGCTTTTCGATGATGTCATAAAGCCCGGATACGAACTCATCGTGTTTACTGGAACCACATTCAGTCCACGCGCGAGGAACGTCCTTGACCTCAATGCTGTAAAATTGCGCTCTCTCACGGAGTAGATGAGGAAGCTGTGTATGCTCGGTGATCCCCGAAAAAAGCACAGGAATGATCGGCTTACCAGGAAGCTTTGGTTGAGCAGCCTTCAGCTCATCCGAGCCGAGGAAGTTTAAACTCACCAAAAGCACGCAGATATGTGCATAGGATATATTTCTTTGGATCTCCTCCACACGGTCTTGTCCCGAGAGGATATCCTTGATACTCCACAGCTCAAACTTGTGATGTCTCGATGCATCGAGATGGGGCTTCAACTTCTTGATGAGCGTGTTGGCCTTTCTTTTATCACTCTCTGCGTGAAGAACACACATGAAACGGTTTTCACGAGGGTGATCGATATACGTTGTATCTCCAGGAACACCAGGACTCTCTTCAAACTTATCGGCTTCATCGGGAAGAGAACTTGTGTCTTCAGTGAACTTCTCAACGCGGCGTTGGAGATCATCGGGGGCCATCACATGTAAAGCACGTGAACCATCCTCACGTTGGGTGTATTCGATGGAGACGTCGTGATCCTCCCCCGATCTATTGAAGCGAGAGACCATCGTACGAAGCGCCTTGTCCGCGTCTTCCTCGTTTTTATCAGGAAAGAGACGATGGGCACACTCCCGTCGATCGGCTGTGTAGTCAGGCTGTTGACCATCGGGCGTACTTTTTACCCGCTCCTGTATATTGGAGGCAATGACACCAATTCGACGGACGTCCGCACCTGACAGTTCTTCATCGAGCTTCTCGACCCACTCCTGGATTTGCTCGGGGGATTGGGGCTTCTTCTTCACTTTTGACGATTTCTTCCTGGCCATCGGTTATTACCCCACTTCCTTTTGAAGGCGTCTCTCAATTTGGTCATACAGTTCACGCACGAACTTCTCTTTATGCTGGGATGATGAGCATTCGGAGAATGCCTTTCTCTTCCCGTTATCTGTCTCCATCGAGAAGTATTGAAATTGATGAAGCCCCAAAGTCTCGGTGTGGATTGTGTATGGTTTCAAGAGGACAGGCAGGATGACCTTCTGACCATCCAACAGACGAGGAAGCTCCTCTTCTTTGATATACTTCCGCGTGAAAAATGCCGGTGACAAGAAGAGAATCCCCGCTTTGCTGGCATTGATAGCGTCCTTGATCTCTTTATCCCAACCTTCACCAACGAGGATCACGCTGTCTCTCCACGCACCAAAATCAAACGTCTTTGAACCTTCAAAGTGGACCTCCAGCTCGCCCATCAGATTCTCCACAAGAGTTTTATCCTTGCGAGCGTATGAGATAAAGATCGGCAGATCGATTTTTGTGTCGGTTTCGGTGTGCATGGCGTTGTTCCTTTGTGGAGTGGGATGGTTTGTGAGCCCTCGAAGGCTCTCTTCAAAGACCTGACTTTCCTTTCTCGATGAAGAGAGGTGTTTTGCGTTTTGCAGCCAGATCTGGAGGGGATTTGTACCGTCGGTGAGTTCGTCGACGTCGTTCATATGGTTGAGATCGGTGAGCAATTGTGCGTTGGGGGTGCTTTGTGTTGGTAGTGAGCCCACGAACCCCCTAGAGATACCAGAGAGAAGGGCATTTCGATCCAACCCAGCCTCCAACGCAGTTCGTTGTATCTTATGGATGTCTTCTTGTGTCAGACCTTGACCCATCTCATTCTCCTTTAGCATTAAAATGACGACCAAACAAAGATGATGAACACACACTGCATCCGTCACCGATAAAAGCTCTACGGACAGGATGATAGATCGGTTCATATTTCTTTGCAATTGTTTTTGCATTTTTTTGCAACGAACCAACAAAACAAAACTCAAAACACTGTTTTCAAATACACATTCAAGCAAAACCAAAACAAATCCCCCACACAACACAAGAGATTGTGTGGGTAGGACTCTCTCTGTGCTTTGTCGTGTGGCGCTCGAAGAGCGCAAAACAGACGATGCGTGAGCATCGTGGGGTCTGGGGGCAACGACCCCAGGCGGGTGTGGGCAGTCAGCCCACGATGCCAAGCGGAGCGCGGCAGCAACAGGGGCAAGTTGTAGGGTTGAGTGGCAACTCAACCCAAAAGCGGCAGCAACAGGGGCAAGTTGTAGGGTTGAGTGGCCACTCAACCCAAGCGCAACAGGTGAAGAAGCAACCCAAAAGCGCGTCAGTCAGGGGGGAGGTGGCAATGAGCCCGAGAAAAAGACATGCTTTTTGCGACCAAAGGTAGACAAATCAGTCGATTATCGCTAGCCTTGTACAAAGCTCGACATCCATTGGAAGCAAGAAAAAGCATGGACGCGATCTTGTATCGCCCTTGTCGTCCTATCCCCTATTTGAGGAGTGTGTTTTATGTCATTTTTGAAGAAATCATCACTACTTGTATCGCTCTGTTTGGGTCTGTTTGTGTTCGGATCACTACAAGGAACAGGCTGCTCCAACAACAACACAAACAACAACAATGACGCCGGACAGACCGAAAAAGACATCACCAAAGACACCAACAACACGACCCCCGATAAGACGACAAATCCACCGGACAAGACGACAAATCCACCAGAAAAACCAGTCACACAAGATGAGACGACTCCCACAGAGAAGCCTCCGACGTCTTCGGTCACGTGGTACAAACACGTCCAACCGATCATCCGCAAAAATTGCGAATCCTGTCACACAAAAGGTGGCGCAGGTCCATTCGCGCTGACCAATTACGAAGAGGTCAAAGCCAAAGGCAAAGCCGTCGAATGGTCAGTCAAAAACAGACGTATGCCCCCTTGGATGCCTGATGGCAAAGATTGTTACGAGCTCGAACACTCACGCCGCCTACCACAGGCACAGATCGACACCATCACACAATGGGTCGCAGGTGGCATGGTCAAAGGCGATCCCAAAGACGAAGTCCCCTACAATCCACCTGTCGATCAACTCGACTCTGTCGACTCAGAGGTCGGTATGCAGGACTCATACACCCCCTCTGGCAAGACGCCCGACGATTACCACTGCTTCCTGACACAAAAAGCCCTGAGCAAAGAAGAAGTGTTGACTGGATTCCGCTTCTTCCCTGGCGCCAAAAGTATGGTCCACCACGTCCTGATCTACAGCGTGGCCGGTAGCTACGCCCAACAACTTGAGAGCAGCAAAGGCAAACACTGGGCTTGTACAACAGGTGCGCTGTTCACCTCCGGCTCCGTATCCAAGTCCAAATTGATCGGTGTTTGGGTCCCTGGAACAGATGTCATTCGCTTCCCAAAAGACACTGGGATGACAATGCAAGCAGGTGAACACATCGTGTTGGAGATGCACTACAACCTCAACGCCCTCAAAGGACCACTCCCCGACAAATCCAAGATCCAACTGCAATTTGCCAAGACACCTGTGAAACACCAACTGAAACTCGCGCTTCAGGTGCAGCTCGCGCTCTCCGTCCCAGCCAACAGCACAAACCACGACGTCAACCACACCCTCAACGTACCCAACAAGATCAAAGTCTGGGGTTTCATGCCCCATATGCACAAGTTCGGCACCAAGTACAAGGTCATGCACCAAAAGTCCGATGGCAGCAAAAGTTGCCTCGTCGACATCTCACGCTGGGACTACAACTGGCAGCAGACCTACTTCTTTAAACAGCCGATCGAGATGGAACGTGGCGAAAAAACATTCATGACATGCACCTACGACAACCCCACGAGTAACCGGCTGCGCTGGGGCGATCGCACAGAAGACGAGATGTGCCTCAACTTCTACTTTGTCTCTGCCCCCTAAGCTCACCAAACGAAGAAAGAACATGCCCCAAACATCCTCCCCTTCGTAGATACCGAACAACGCCCCCTGACAGAGCACACCTCCACAAAAACGTTTTGTGTCCTATTAAGACATTTGTGCGTGATATGGTATACTCCGCGAGTTATCCATTCAAATGATCTCAGTTGAACAGAAGAGAAAGGTGAGCCTTGATGAGCCATAGAGAGTCCCCTTCTAGCCGCGCGTATGACGTAAATGGAATCCAACGAAAAGGCAAAATCCGTTGGCGCTTTCAGCTACCAGGCGAATTGGCCGGGCAGCCCCTCTACACAGGACAGTCCGTCTTCGCCACGACCATCGACGGCGCACTACACGCGATCGATCTCAAGAAGGGAAAAGCCAACTGGTCTTCAACACTCCCACAAGGCCACTACCACCCCGCAACACACGATAAAAACCACCTCTACCTCGGCAACCGCGACGGCGTCCTGTACGCCATCAAGCAAAGCGACGGCAAAGAGAGTTGGCAACACACACTCTCCCACTTCATCACCACTGCCGCCCAATCTTACGGCGAATGGACACTTGTCGGTGACGCAAGCGGCCAATGGCACGCACTCGACAGCCAAAAAGGTGACGTCGAATGGTCCACATCCCTCCGCATCGTCGCAGACTACGCGCTCGTCGTCGGTCAACAACTCTACCTCGCCGATCGTGCAGGACAACTCTGCGCATTCGACCTCGAACAGATGAGCCTCCTGTGGCAAACCCGCCCCGGTAGCTCCCTCCTCGACACACCAACCGCCACACAAGACCATCTCTACCTCGGCGATGTGATGGGACAATTGTTCTGTATCGACCGCCACAATGGACAGATCGTGTGGCGTACACAAGGTGAACAAGCCTTTCAAACCTCCCCCGCAGTCGGCCAAGCAACACTCTACGCGTGTAGCCTGAATGGTCGCATCTACGCGATCGATCGCGCCACAGGCAGCCATCTATGGCAATACCCCCTCAAACAACGTACCTTCTCGCCACTGACACTCAGCAAAGATGTCCTCTACGCGCACACACAAGACGGCAAACTCAGCGCTCTTGACGCCCAAGAAGGCAAAAAGCTGTGGCAGCTCGACACCGCAAAGACTGGTATCTCACGAAGCGCCCCCACACTCATCGATGAAGAGCTGTTCATCTCAACATCTGAACACACCCTCCTCTCCATCGCCTCCAAAGAAAAAATCAGCTCGTACACAGCGCGCCCCAAACCGACACAAACGACGAGCACAAGCACCTCACACAGCTATCTCCCAGTGTCAGGACAGTACAACGCAGAGACGACCGGTGGACAGGCTCAATTTCGCGGCAGCAACGAGAGAAGAGGCGAGTACTACGGCGTCACAGAGCCTCGCAAGAAGCTGGGGGTCCGCTGGAAGGTCAAAACCACCGACTGGATCTACTCGACACCACTGATCGTCGACGATGTTGTCTATGCAGCAACCACAAACGGACACCTTCACGCGTTCAATTTGGAGACAGGGAAAGAGCTCTGGAAGTACAAAACCAAAGAACTCTTCACAAGCTCAGGAACAGTCGTTGGCGACGTCCTCTGTATCGGGAATTACGGGAAGAAGATGCTCGCCTTCGATCGACACACAGGTAGGGTGTTGTGGGAGAAAAAGGTCGGCAGCTACGTATACGCTTCCCCACTTATTTGTGATGGCGTCGTGTATTTCGGCGATTACGACAACAAATTCCACGCTATCTCGCTCAAAGATGGCAGCGATATATGGTCGTTCAAATCCAAAGGAAACTTCTTTAGCTCCCCAGCCCTCGCTGGTGATACAGTCTATTGTGGATGTGATGATAACCACATCTACGCCTGGGACCGCAAAAATGGAACGCTCAAGTGGTCCTTCAAGGCTGAAAAAGGCTTTTACGCGTCAGTCGCCCACTATCAAGGTGTCATTTACGGTAACAACCGCGATGGTAAACTTTACGCACTCAACGCCGAAGACGGCAGCAAGTTGTGGTCCTTCTCCACAGGTAACTCCATCGACTCTTCCCCTGCTGTGACTGATGAACATGTTTACCTCGGTGTGCTCGACAACATGTGCCACGCTGTCGACCGCAAAACAGGCGAAAAAGTCTGGAGCTACAAAACAGCTGGTCGTATCGTCGCGAGCCCTGCCGTCGCAGGTGGCGTCGTGATGTTCGCCAGTGAAGATAACAAGCTCCACGTCCTCGATAGAATGTCAGGTGACAAGCTCTGGGATCATAGCTGTGGTGCCCCATTCTTCGCCTCACCTGTCCCCCATAAAGGTGCCGTACTGTTCGGCAACAGAGACAATTACATCTACGTCCTCAACGTCGAAGGACCAGAGGTCCCCGCGCTGAAGCAGAAAAAGGCAGGCACCGCGACCGCCATCAACCAAGCAATATTCCGTGGTGGCTATGAACGACGAGGTGTCTATGTCGACGTCACAGAGCCCCGTGAGAAGCTGGATGTTCGTTGGAAGTTTAAGACAGATGACACGATCTATTCGACCCCCATCGCGCTCGACGACACCCTCTACTTCGCGAGCACCAATGGTGAATTACAAGCTTACGATCTGAACACCGAGAAGCGTTTGTGGCACTTCAAGACCAACGAATTGTTTACGAGCTCAGGCGCAATTGAAGGTGATATCCTGTGCATTGGGAACTACAACAAAAAAGTCTACGCCTTTGATCGACACACAGGCAAAGAGGTCTGGACCCAATCGCTCGGTGGCCACATCTACGCCTCCCCCATGATCTACGATGGCGCTGTCTACGTCGGGTGTTATGACAAGAAATTCTACGCCCTCTCCCTCAAGGATGGTTCCGTGTTGTGGAGCGGCAAGGGCTCCGCGTCCTTCTTCTCATCACCGGCAGTCGCCGGCGATACAGTCTTTAGTGGCTGTGAAGATAAACACGTCTATGCGTGGAACAGACATGACGGGACACTACAGTGGAGCTTCAAAACGGGCTCTGGCTTGTACGCCTCTGTCGCTCACTACGACGGCATCATCTACTGTGGAGACAAAGGCGGATATATCTACGCCCTCGACGCCACAACAGGCCAATGTTTGTGGAAAGAGCAGATCTCAAAGAGCGCTATCGAGTCCTCACCTGCCATCACCGAGGAACACATTTACGTCGGTGGTGTCGACAAAAATGTGTACGCACTCGATCGACAAAATGGAAAACAGGTCTGGTCACACAAGACCAAAGGCAAAGTCATCGCGAGCGCCGCTGTCGCAGGGAATGTTGTGTTGTTCGCGAGCGAAGACAAACACGTCTACGCCTTCGATCGCCTTGGCGGGGCTCTCTTGTGGAAGCACGCCTTTGGCAGTGAGTTCTTTGCCTCTCCAGTCCCCTACAAAGATCTCGTTGTCGCCGGCAACAGAGACAAGTATGTGTATGGTCTTGCGGTCAATGGTCCTCACGTCGAAGCGCCCCAAAGTGAGACAACACAGGATACAGCGGACACAGTGCTCTTCCGTGGTGGTCTCACACGAGACGGCATCTTCACGGATGCCACAGAGCCCCGCGAGAAGTTGAACGTTCGCTGGCAATTCAAAGGGAAGGATGTCTTCTACGCCTCCCCACTTGTCGCAGATGACGTTGTATACGCGCTCTCAAACAAAAGTGGTCGAATCTACGCGATCGACTTCAACACAGGTAAAGAGATTTGGAGTTTTGAGACAGACAGCAGCAGCAGAGCCTCTGCTGCTGTGAGCGAGGATGTCGTCTGTTTCGGCAATTATAGTCACTACTTATACGTATTAGACCGACACAACGGCGACCTCAAACGGAAGCACCAGTTCCCCGGCTACTTTGAGGCCTCACCTCTTATCCACGAAGGTGTCATCTACATCGGATGTTATGACAAACACTTTTACGCGATGGCACTCGAAGATGGGGCTCCCCTCTGGGAATACAAGGCAAAGGGCGGCTTTTATGCCTCGGCTGCGTTGTTTGAAGACACAGTGTACTGTGGCTCCCAAGACAACCACATGTACGCCTGGGATCGCAAAACAGGGAAACTCAAGTGGAAGTACAAAGGCAAATCGAATCTGTACACCACGACATACCACAACGGCGCCATCTACACAGGCGACTCAAGTGGCAACATGTACGCCATCGACGCAGATAACGGCAAACTCAGATGGACCCGAAAACACAGCTGGTTTGTCGAATCCCCACAGGCCGTCACAGACGAACATATCTACGTCGGTGCGCCTGATGGTGAGTGCTTCGCGCTGGAGACCCTCACAGGTAAAAAAGCATGGGTTTACAAAGCCGGCAAACAAGCTGTTGGTGGACCAGCAGTCGTCGGAGATACCGTCCTGTTTACGAGCTCGGACAAACACCTCTATGCCTTCGACAGGATGTCCGGTCGTCTGCTATGGAAACACCAATGCAGCGGTGACATTGTAGGTAGCCCCATCCCTTACAAACAATCCGTTGTCGTAGCGGACTTCAATCACCACGTCTACGCCATCGACGTCAAAGGCCCGAAAAAAAAAGCCCTGAGCTAGAAGAATCATCCCCAACACAAACGCCCCCCCAAGAATCATCCCCCAATACCACCGAAGAAACCTCTGCATTTGTCCAACAGCCCTCATCAACCATCGACACACGCGCCCTGCAGCGTGGTATCTATAAGGGGACCACTCCACAAGAGAAACAATCGATTCGTTGGACCTTGGTGGTCAACGATACCATTGATGTATCACCTCTTGCAGCCGGTGCAATGGCTTATGTACATAGCAAAAGTGGTCCCTTGCACGGTGTCGATATCGAGCTGAGCACGATGGAGTGGACGTACGACGTAGAGGGTGGCTTTGCCAACGCAGGTGCTCTGTCAGAAGACACTCTCTACATAGGCGATTACAACAAGCATATCTACGCCATCGACCGCCACAAAGGTAAACTCAAATGGAAGGTCGAGTTAGGTGGTAGTGTCGTCTCCACACCTGTCATCGACGGTGACATGCTGTTTTGTGGTGGCAAAGACCGATACTTCTATGCGCTCTCCACACAAGATGGTAGCGTCATCTGGAAACAAAAAGCCAATGGGATGTTCTTCGCGACACCAGCGGTCTCAGAGAAGTTTGTCTTCTGCAAGGCCAGCGATCGCAACCTCTACGCCTGGGTACGGAAAGACGGCACGTTACAGTGGAAGACATCACTGGAGAGCCGCGAACATGACAACGTCGTCTATCACGATGGTGTCATCTATATTGCGGACAACACGATGTTATACGCACTCGATGCGGTCGACCACAACCGCAAATGGGTGAGACGTTTTAGCGCCAACATCTGCTCGGCACCTGCGGTGGATGACAACATGATTTATCTCGGATGTAGCAATGACTTCTGTTACGGGATCAACCGCAGCACCGGAGAGATAGAGTGGACCTGTATCCTCAGCGCCAAGGTCAAAGCGCGTCCCTCTGTGATCGGCGACAAGGTCTTGCTGTCCTGTCTCGACAAAAATCTCTATGTAGTCGATAAAAAGAGCGGTGAGATGGGATGGTTTCACACATTCGATGCGTCCATGTCGACCGCTGCCATCCCCCACAAAGATGTCATCCTGGTCACAAACAACAACCGACTTCAGGTGTTGCAGATTAGCGGCCCCAAAAAGTGAATGGACTCATCCTCAAAAAAACACTCCTCTCCTGACAACCTCTCCGGTCATCACACCCTCTCCAAAAAACATGTAGGAAATCGAAGCGCTTCACAATTCCTCAACATCTTGTGTGTACTTTTCACAATGAGAAAGACGTTCACCTGTTGATGCTCCCCGTCAACAGGAAGAATGTTCTCTTCAAGACCCTCCAAAGTAAAAAGGAGCATGAGATGTACAACAAATTCCTCATTCCAGCGTTGGCCATTTTTTCAGCCGCGATCCTCGCAGAGGTCGTGTGGGCATGGAAGAAAAAGAAGTCCGTATTTAACGTGAAAGAGACCGCATCCAACTTCTTTATCTTTGGTGTCTTGCAGCTCATCAAACCGCTCACGCTCGCATGGCAAGTGGGTGTCCTCGCCTTCTTCAGCCAGTTCCAGCTCTGGAAGATCCCAATGAACGTAGGGACGGTCTTACTCGCCGTCGTCTTCGTCGATCTTTTGTACTACGTCCAACACAGACTCTTACACGAGAACCGTTTCTTATGGACACTCCACAACGTCCACCACTCCAGCCCCTGGATGAATCTCACGACCTCATTCAGGCTCAACTGGCTTGGGCCACTGGTCTCCCCCTTCTTTTACGTTCCTGCCATTTTGTTGGGATTCCAGCTCAAGGCGATCCTCGTGTTCTTCTTCTTGAATCTGGTCTTCCAATTCTTTTTGCACACAGAGTCGATCGATCGCATCCCCTTCCTCGAAGGCTGGCTCAATACGCCCTCAGCTCACCGCGTCCATCACGGATCAAACCCGCTCTATATCGATAAAAACTACGGTGGTATTTTGATGGTGTGGGATCGCATGTTTGGCACGTACCAGAAAGAAGAAGAGCCCGTCAAGTACGGTGTGACAACGGGTTTTATGGGACACAATCCATTCAAGGTGGTGTTCTTGCCTATCATCCAATACTTCCGTGGGGATTACACCAGAGAGATCCAAAACATCCCAGAGGAACAACGTCCGAGCAAACCAATCACAAAGACAACGCCCAAACGGACAAAAACACCGACAGGTCCACACAAACCACACCCCAGCCTGCCCTAACCCACTCCTCTCACACCACCTCCTTCTACTCTACGTCCTCACAAGAAACAAAAATCACCAACATATCCGTACACTTTGAAAACATATCGGTCTTTTTTCGACAGAGCATGTGTGCTATTTCGTGGGGTCACAAGTAGATCAAGTACAACCTTTTGTAAGGCTACACTTATATAGAATGCACTATAGAGAAGAGAGCGCCTATAAAAAGATGCGCTCGTATGGAGGAGAGAGATGCACTTCACCACCCAAAGAAGATGGACAGGGTCCCTCTTTTTCACCCTGTGTTTGTGGTTTCTATCGGCCACACCGGCACAGGCACAAGTCTGCGACTTCGAGAAACGCTGTGGTACAGCGTGCTGTCAACAAGGCGAGGTCTGTTATCTCGGGGCTTGTATCCAGGAGGGGACTTCGTGCACAGAGAATCAGGATTGCGCGAGCAAAGAGTTCTGTGAAGCGACCCTTAAGCGTTGTTTTCCATTGAGTCAGACCAATCTAACCTGTGAATACAAACCCCCCGTCGGAAAGTTTGCGCCCAAAATTGCGTGGGAATGGAGAGGTGGACAGATCCAGCCGCTCTCCAAAAATGTCATGATGACCCCTGTCGTGATGGCGCTTCAAGACACCAACAACGACAACAAGATCGACGCCAAAGATGTCCCAACAGTCATCTTCATGTCCTTTGAGAAGGGGTTCACATACGCTGACCCCGGACACCTAAGAGCAGTGAGAGGTGACAACGGCAAGCCGATCTTCACCAACACAACCAACACAGTGAACGCGCTTGGTTCTCTCGCAGTCGGCGACATCAACAACGATGGTAAACCAGAGATTGTCGCGCCACGATTCAGCGGCACAAGTGGCGATCCCGCCGGTGGGATGTTTGCGTTCAAAAATGACGGGACGTTGTTGTGGACCGCCAAAGACCAGGCAGGAAAGATCGTCCCAGTCCGTTCGGGTTGGGGAGGCGCATCTCTCGCAGACCTCGACGCAGATGGAAACCCAGAGGTCGTCGTCGGGAGCACTGTGATCAGGGGTTCTGATGGATTGGTTTTATGCCAGGGAAACAAAGGCAACGGCTCCCTCGCCAATGGCGCGATCACTTCGATCGTCGCGGATCTCGACAACGATGGAAAGCAGGAGATCGTCACAGGGAAGACAGCGTATCGTCATGACTGCACAGTCATGTGGGATCTGAACGAGACAGACGGTTTTCCAGCTGTCGCTGATATTACAAACGATGGAAAACCAGAGGTCGTCATCATCGCCCCAGGTGAGCTTCGTGTCCAGGAAGGCAAGACGGGAAAAGTCCTCATGCGGATCACCATCCCAAGTGTGAGCAAGGACGCGAGAAAGCGCAAGCGCAGCGGTCCTCCAACGATCGCAGACCTCAACGGCGACGGCATCCCCGACATCACAACCGCAGGTTTCCACGAATACTACGTCTACACAACGGACGCCGCGCGCAAGAATCTCAAACTCCTGTGGAAGTTCCCTATCCAAGATCCCTCCTCAGGCTCGACAGGTTCTTCGATCTTTGACTTTGAGGGAGATGGAAAGGCAGAAGTCCTCTACAACGATGAGGTCTTCTTGCGCGCCTTTGACGGTAAAACAGGGAACGTCCTCTTCTCCGAACAAAACCCCACAGGGACAGCGCTTGAGTACCCCATCGTCGTCGATGTCAACAACGATGGACGCTCCGAGATCGTCACGTGTTCCAACGACAACACCAAGATCGCCATCCCAAATCAACCGACGCTCCGTGTATTCTCCGACTCTCTCGACAACTGGATCGGCACACGCAATGTCTGGAACCAACACCAGTACAACGTCACCAACATCTGTACAGGTGATAGCTTCTGTCCAGCAGGCAACACCTTTGGTCAGATCCCCAAGGTCCCTCTGCAAAACTGGAAGGTCAAAGGGCTCAATAACTTCCGTCAAAATGTCCAGCTCTCGACGAAAAACTTCCAGGCAGCGGACATCCTCACAGACAAGAAGAGCATCCAGGCCTTCATCGATGGTTGCAACGGTGAGCTGCGTATCTCCGCATGGGTCCGCAACCAGGGTGCCAAAGACATCCCCAAAGGTCTCCCCATCTCGATCTACGCCCAGGACACAGCGCAACGCACCTTCCTGACAACGCTTCAAACGACCAAACAGCTCGCGCCAGGTGAGGCTGAGTTCATCGAGTACAAGAAGACACTCCAGGCACCTTACCCACAATCGATTGTCATCGCCGTCGACATCAACGACAAAAACGCCAGTACGCGGAACGAGTGTAACGAGACCAATAACACCGTCGTGTTTAGACTCCCAGCCATCTACTGTGGCGAGCCTCCCCCACAAGAACCTTCTGTCGAACCCTCGACGGAACCTTCGAGCGAACCCTCCGTTGAACCATCAACAGAGCCCGCAGCGGAGCCCACACAGCCCGATGAACCCACAAGCGGACCTGATAAAGCTGACGCATCGACACAAGCTGAGCCGACACCTGACGCTGCACCTGACACAACGACGATCAAAGACGGTGAGATCGGCGAAAAGAATCCAAATACAGAAGAGCCTTCTAAACCTGCCCCAGGCTGTGGTTGTCAGGCATCGAGTCCATCTGTCCCATTGTCTGTGCTGTTTGGGTTCTTTGCGCTGTTCGGCCTCTTCATCAGACGTAAACGGACATCTGCTTAACAACCATCATCGACCTGACCATCGCAGTCATCATCTTGTTTGTTCCCACATATCTCCGCTTTGGGCTGCACTTCTCCGACACATGTTCCCCACTTACCAGCCGCACATGATTGTTTTCCAGCCGTACAAATCCCCAGCCCCAATGTCCCCGTTGGACCTTCATAACAGAAGCGCTCTTTGATGTCTTCGTCGACCTTGCCGTCACAATTGTCATCTTTTCCATTGCAGTCTTCGACGCCTGGAATGATCTCGTTTTGACAGGCCAACCACGCGCCATCTTTGCACGTCTGTGTTCCGCTCTTGCACACCCCAACACACTTGTAGGTGCCATCTGATTGTTTTGTACAGCCCGATGTGCTGGTGTAACAGATACGACTGAGTGCCGCTCCAGTGTCAGGTTCATCGGTCTTTCCATCACAATCATCATCGAGCCCATTGCATTCCTCTTTGGCAGGCTCAGTCGCGTTCTCACACGTCGTGACGTAATACCCATCTGCGCCACAACGACGAATCCCTGCCTTACAGGTCCCTGTACACTCGAACGTCTTGCCCTTTTGCACACACCCCTGGCTGGCCTTGTAACAAGGCAAGGCATCCCCAGGCTGGCAACGAGTCTCACGACATCCCTCGATTCCCTCGTCCACTTGGCCATCACAATCATCGTCAATCACATTGCATGTCTCCGTCCCAGGCAGGACACTCCCCTGACAGGCTCCCCACGTCCCCTTCTCCGTACACTGCTGGCTGCCAGCTTTACACGGTCCTTTTCCCACGGTCCCGTCAGGTCCGGTGTAGCACTCTCTCGTCATCCCCGGTTTACAGACATCTGCACAATCACTGTCCGCGAGATCAGTGAGCCCATCACAGTCGTTGTCCTCACCGTCCAGACAAAGCTCACCGCCTCTCTCCTCGGAGGTCTTGGGAGGCTTACAATCCCCCCACCGGAGACCTTCGACGACGCCAGCGTCGAGACAAACTCGTAACCCCTGCTTACAGGCATCGATGTACTGTGAAGGCTGCAATGGACACACACCAAATTGTCCGGGTGTCTTACACGACTCCCGCTCGGACGCCTTACACACACCTTCTTCGCACGACCCGGCGTACAGAAGATTGTTGCACTCACATGGCTTTGTACACGCAAACCCATTGGGATCTGCTGTATCATCGCTCATATCTCCCTCGCAGGGGGGACGAGATGCACACCCCACGACGGCCCCAAACAACACACAAAGAAACAACATACGAAGAGAGACGAACATCAACCTTTCTCCCAATTCATCGAACATCAAAGCATACACAAGGTCCACAAATGCCCCCATCATACCGCAAAAGCACGTCATCGAAAAGATGAACCCCCTTCCCCAAATGAGTGCCCTTCTATTACCATACCCAAAACAAGCACAAGGAGCACACATGACAACGCCGACAATCAGGAACATCCAGTCACTGAGAGACTACCTTTACAGACACCCCGCTCCCTCCTACCAACAACAACAGGCGCTGTTACACGAGTTGAGACAGTGGGCCAAAGAGGTCTCCTCCGAGGATGACCTGGCGTTTATCATCAGTTACATCCGAGCGCACGCCCCTGTCTACCTTGAATCACTCATCCATCACATGCGCCCAGAGACCTTCTCAGTGTCCGACGAAGAGATCCAAGAAGAGCTCTTTGTGTATGCACCTGACGAGACAGCCTACCACCAAGAGTTTGTCGGGACGATCTGGCGAGAAGACATCGAAGGCAGCGATCCCGATCTCGTCTTTGTCCACTTCCTCGAAGATGGTACCTTTGAGTATAACTACGATCATCCCGATGAATTCGATGACCGACGACATCCCTGGTTCATCAAGAATGGACAACTCTTCCTCAACTGGAACCAGGGGTTTTGTATCGACAGTTTTCCTCTGCCAGGAACACCAAGAGATGAATTGGTCGGGGTACAGAGTGTGAAGACGAAGATCATCTACTTCACGAAGATACGGGGATCACAGGAGGAATAAGGGGCGGTATTGGGGAGGGTGAAGGTTCAGGGCTCTGTTCGCTTACAGAACGTGTAGCATCTCGCTTTGGCACGTCGATATTTACGGTATCTTCGATAGATACGATAGCACTTTCTGCGACAATACTTTTTGCAGCGGTACAGACATCGCCTACGTCTTCGCCCTCTTTTGCGCTTACAACGTCGACAACAAGAGACCTTTCTGGAGAAGGCACGGCAGGCTTTGTAACAACGTTTGCGTGCATAACGACTTCTGAGCTTTCGACAAGAGCGATAGCAAGTCTTCTTCGAGAATGTCGGCGTCTCAGGACGACGTTCAGGAGGTTTTCGCGTCGCAGCCTTTACTTTACGAGCGTCAGGTGTCGACGGTGTTGCGGATTTGGGGGCGGCCTGTTTTTGTGCTTCTTGTTTGATCACAGGAGGCTCTTTGGGCGGCATCACGTAGCGTTTGCTACATGAGCGATAGCAGCGAGAGCGGCGTTTCCGGTAGCGTCTTCGGCGATAGCGACGTCGACATCGACGGTAGCATCGCTTACGCCTGCGGTAATTGCGCTTGCGAACATGTGAGACCGTGCTGAGATACCCGGCTTTGGCGGCTTCTGTTTGGGGGGCAGCAAAATAGGCCCGTGAATACCGCACGAATGCCGCGATAAATTTGCGCTTCCTTTTGAGTTTGTCCGCTTCTTGAAGGAGTGGTTGGATGTAGGTGCTTTGTAGCTTTGTTTGCAGCGCACTCGCGCGTTTGGAGGCGAGTGTGTCAGGTGTGACCTTTCTCAGGAGGGCACCGACCTTCAAAAATGCTTTGTCTTCAAAAGCCTTCTCAGCCTTGCGAAAGAGCCCCATCGCGGTCTCTTCTTTGTCGAGCTTCGTGAGCTGTTGCTTGGCCTCGGCTTGCTGGCCTTCGTCTTTGGCGTAGTTGGAGACCTCTTTGAACAAAGAGCGGGCTTGTGTCCACTTTCGCTCTTCGAAGTAAGTGTTGGCCTTTGTGAGCATAACCTTGGCCTTCTCGACAGAGAGACCAGTCCGCTGCACAGCGCCGTTGATGTCGGCGTTATCAGACTTTCCATCAGGAAAAAACAGCATCGTGAGGATAAACAGACCAAACAGCACGAGGATCACACTCGTCCCCATCAACCAGGAAGGAACACCACGTGGCTGGTATGCATCATCAGCGAAAGGATCGACGACTTGAAAGGGTTCCGCGTCGGAGAGTGGATCCGTCCAGTCGATCCCCCCAGCGTCGTTGGAGGGTGGATTGGGCTGCATATTCATCGGTGGCAGCCCTGGTTGCTGTGGCATGGGAAGAGGGAGCGGTTGCGAGCCTCCAGGAGGAACAGTGACGTGATGTTGAGGTCGGTGTTCAGTCGTCTCCTCACCAGACAAGGCAATGTCGGCCTTTGGTGACACAAACTCGATTGTCGAACCAGGCGACTTGACAGAGAGGCTTCCATTAAAGGCAGCCTCAAACTCCGCGACGGAGGTAGAAGGCAGCGAGCCGTGTGAGCTTGTGCCTGGATGCGCTTGCGAAGGGTCTGGCATATTCCCTCCGTGCTCTGTCACATGATATGAGCTTGTCTGCTCATGCCCAGGTAGATGATGTTGGAACCCACAGTGGGGACAAAGAGCCGCCCCCTTAGGCATGACGTTACCACATTGATGACACAGATTCACCGCGTTCGATGCTCCAGCAAAAATAGAGAGGATGAGGTCGCCTCCATGACAACCCAATCTTTTGAATCAAGACCGGCACAAGGCCTTTGCAGGCAAGGAGATACCACAATCCATTACAAACATCAAAAAGATTTTTTTTGAATTGTAATCTTTAACTTTGCCTTTGGAATCGAGCGTGGTATGCTGGGAACTTCTATACAGGAACGAAGCAAAAAAGACCACCTTCACGGTGGTGAAAGCACCAACACACAGTTGATAGATGGATAAAAAGGAAAGAATCATGCGCAAGAATGAAACCACCAATCGCTCCCGCGCCAAACTGATCGTTTGTATATCAGTGATAGGTGCGCTTTTGTCTCTGTGGATGGTTGAGGGCTGCTCCCCTGGTGTTCGCCCTGGCCAAGAAAAGACAATCACAGAAAATACGAACAACACAGATGGTGGTGTCACAGATAAGACGACAACCAATCCAGATACAACGACGACACCTGATAAGACAACCACACCGGACAATCCCCCCGTCAAAGAAGAACCTCCCAAGGAGCCCAAGCCAGAGGAGCTGTGTTCCACACTCTTCACCTGTATCCAGCGTGACTGTAAGGCTCCAGCGACACGAGACTGTATCACAACTTGCGGTAATACACTCCAGGGCACCGGAAAGACCCATTGGCAAGCCCTCGACACCTGCCTGACCACCAACTGCGCGAGCTGTACGGATGGACAATGCCTGCAAAACTGCACGGCTGCCAACTGCGCCAAAGAGTGGTTGACCTGCGCGGCCAACGACGGAAATGGTCAAGAGACTTGTGAACAAATGAGCCAATGTGTCGATCAATGTCCATCTGGCGCAGAAGGCTGTAAAGCGTCTTGTATCCAAAAAGGAAACGCCGCTGCACACACGGAATACCAAGCGATCCTCACATGTCAGGGACAAACCAAACAAGGAAACGGTGGCGATGCCGAATACATCGCATGCTACGAAAAGACCCTCGCGTGCGCCTGCCCCAACGACAAACCGGGCACAGGACAAAAAGTATGTAAAGACTACATCGGGTGTATCGGTGCTTGTACGGACACAGACTCCTGCTGTATCGCCAAATGTCGCGCAGAGCTCGTCGCAGCAGATGTCGCCAAGGCCGACAAATTCACAACTTGTGTC
Organism: Deltaproteobacteria bacterium; assembly: GCA_002731275.1. Classification (GTDB taxonomy): domain Bacteria; phylum Myxococcota_C; class UBA6777; order UBA6777; family UBA6777; genus UBA6777. Next base: position 21,486 of record PCBK01000166.1, read on the forward strand.
GTCAAAAACTGCGAAGGACAGTGCCAACCCAACGACAAAGCCTGTAGCGACCAGTGTGTCCTTCAAAACTGTAACGACGACCTCGTCGCATGTTCTTGCCCTGGAGTCGGTCAACCAGGCACAGGAAGTGGCAAATGTGGAGCGGGATTACAATGTGTCGACAAATGTGGTGATGACATCTGTTGTATCGCCACGTGTACCGCGAACATGTCCTCTTCTTCCTATAAAAAATTCGAAGAGGTCAGCAAATGTCTCCCCAAATGTGGATGCCAAAACAACGACAAGTCCTGCTTTGAGACATGCCTGACCCAAGGAAAGTGCAGCTCCGAAGCGCTCAAGTGCACACTCGGCTGAGACCTTCTTCCTCCGACACCATCTCTTCTTTTGGACCTCCCCCAACACCATCTTCTAGGTCGCCATCACGACATAAGGCTCATTGTCTTTTCTTACAGTGTGCGTATACTTTGGGTGCATATTTGAATGATTCGAGAGGATGTACCATGACCTTTGTCTTCACTCCACCACAACAAACACACACGCCTGCCAGGAGAAAGGCGCGTCACACTGTGCTTTGGTGTTTTGGTTGGTTGTTTGTGAGTTTATTGTTGATTCCCTCAGCTTGTGTGAGACCAGAGCTTCAATGTATCGATGACACAGAGTGTCCAAAGAGCGCATTCCCCCGTTGTGTAGGTGGTATGTGTCGAGAGTGTCGTACGAGCAGTGACTGTATCTTTGGCAACGGCTGTGACGCTTGGGGATACTGCTCCCTGCGCAAAGACGGTGGTGGTGTACCAGATATCAAGTGTATCGATGGCGAGAAAAAGACTTGCTACGAAGGGCCTTCTGGGACACAGGGCATTGGGACATGTCGAGCCGGTGTGAGGACCTGTGCAAGTGGTCGCTTTGGTCCATGTCTCGGCCAAATCCTTCCACAAGCCGAGACATGTGATACCAAAGACAACAATTGTAACGGTCTCAAAGACGAAAACATCGACAACTGCTGTGAAAACGGCAAGACGAGAGCTTGCGGTGAGGACACAGGGGAGTGTCAAAAAGGCACCCAAACTTGCGCTGGCGGCACGTGGGGACAATGTACCGGAGGTGTCGAGAAGAAAAAAGAGCTTTGCAACGACAAAGACGACGACTGTGATGGACAGATCGACGAGGACTTTCCCGGTAAAAATGACGCCTGCTCCAAAGAACAAAATGGCTGCAAAGTCAGTGGAATCTTCCACTGTCTGAAAGATGGTTCTAAACTCTTTTGTGATGCGCAATTTAGCTGCGCAGACCGCAACTGCGATGGACTCGCCTGTGATGCCAACGGAAAACTCTGTCAGGGTGGTCGATGCACCTGCCCCAACAACAGCGGCGTAGAGGTCAACTGCACGGACGGCAAAGACAACGACTGTGACGGCAAAAAGGACTGTGAAGACGAAGACTGTCGCAACCAACCTTGTAACGACGGAGAGCTCTGCACCAAAGACGACGTCTGCACAGGAGGTGTCTGCAAAGGACAGACGTTCACGTGCAAAAGCGACGCCTGCACACAAAGAAAATGTGACGGCAGCGCGTGCATCGAGATCGTCCAAAAAAACAAAGCTTGTGATGACAACAACGACTGCACTTACGACGATGTATGCGACGATACAGGCGCTTGCAAAGGTAAAACCGTCACCTGTAAACCCGAAGAGGCATGTATCAAATACAAGTGCAATGGCACAAACACCTGCGCGCCTGAGTTCAAAACGAGCACATGTGACGATCAAGACGACTGTACCCATACGGATGTATGCAGTAACGGGATCTGCAAAGGCACCAAGATCGAATGCAAAGACGACACGTGTGGTACACGCAAGTGCAACGGGACAGCGACCTGTACGGTCACTCCGCGTAATGAAGGACAGTCCTGTGTCAACAACCCCTGCGACACAAGTGTATGTCGTTCGGGCGCTTGTGTCGGCACAGGCTCCGTCGCCGATGGCACCTCGTGTGGGACGGGGATGGGTTGCTGTGGTGGTAAATGTGTCGACTACACGAGTGATAAGGCAAACTGCGGTGGGTGTGGGATCAAGTGCTCATCAGGGAACAATTGCCACAAACACACCTTTGGCACTGTCGTGACAGGTCTCTGTGATTGTCTTGCCACCGCAACGTGCAAAGCAAACGGGCAAGGATATACCTGCTGGAAATCCACCCTCGGAAGGGTCTATCGATGCCACTGTCACGAAAATTCAGATTGTGGTCCAGGCCAAACTTGTATCGATCAAACAGGTTACCACAACTACTGCAAGTAGAATCCTCCCCCCAACACGTGCCTCCCAACGACATCTTCTCTGGGCCTGTATCCCGACCAAGTTTCCCATTGGGATATGGCATCGTCTCACGACATCCAACATCTCTTCAAAAAATGCCTTGACCCTGCCTATGACGACGGATATGTTCGCCTGAACCGAAACAGGTCTACAGACGTTATACAGGTCGGTAGCCAACAGAGAAGGCAGCCCACTTTGGGATAGAGCGTCCCAACACATGCCTGCCAGTAACCCTTTACCATCGGAGAAACATTGATGAAAACCATGAAGCCGAGCATCCCCAAAGGCACCCGCGACTTTGGCCCAGAAGAGGTCAACAAACGCAACTATATCTTTGACACAGTCAAGAGCGTCTTTGTCCGGTATGGATTTCATCCCATCGAGACTCCTGCTATGGAGAACCTCACAACGCTCACAGGCAAATACGGTGAAGAAGGTGACCAGCTCCTGTTCAAAGTCCTCAACAACGGTGATTACCTGCGAAAGGCGGACAAAGACGCCCTCGCAGCGCTCGACTCAAGCCAACTAACCGCCTCGATCTCCAAACGAGGTCTTCGATACGATCTGACCGTCCCCTTCGCGCGGTTTGTCGTACAACACCAAAATGACCTGACGTTCCCATTTAAACGATACCAAATCCAACCTGTCTGGCGCGCTGATCGTCCCCAAAAAGGACGTTACCAAGAATTCTATCAGTGCGATGTCGATGTCATCGGCTCGGACTCGCTGCTCTACGAAGCTGAGCTTGTCCAGATCTACGACGAGGTCTTCAAGGCGCTTGGACTCAAAGTCAAGATCCGCCTCAACCACCGCAAAATCCTCGAAGGGCTCGCGGACATCTGCGGTATCTCCGATAAACTCACAGACCTCACCATCACAATCGATAAACTCGACAAATTCAAGAATGGTTGGCAAGGCGCTTGTGAAGAACTCAGTAAACGCGGTATCACCGAGGACAAACACGCACAAATCAAGCAAGTCCTCGACGTCACATCCCTCGACCAGCTCAAAGACCTCTACGCATCCTCCGAAGTGGGTCAGGCCGGACTCGCAGAGATGGAGAAGGTACACGCTTTCCTCGAAGGATACGACCTACACAACACACTCGCCTTTGACGTGACGCTCGCCCGAGGACTCAGCTACTACACAGGCTGTATCTTCGAAGTTGTAGTCGATACAGACGTCGAAGGGCAAGAGAAGGTGAAGATGGGAAGTATTGGAGGTGGCGGACGCTACGCGGACCTGACCGGGATCTTTGGTCTCAATGACATGTCAGGTGTCGGTGTATCCTTCGGCGCAGAGAGAATTTACGACGTGATGGAGGAGCTGTCCCTCTTCCCTGAAGAGACACGTAGCGCCATCCCCAAGATCTTGTTCCTGGCTTTCGACGAAGCGAGTCACATGTTCGCCTTCAAACAGGTCACAGCGCTCAGACAAGCAGGTATCAGCGCAGACATCTACCCCGAACCCACGAAGTTCAAGAAGCAGATGAAGTACGCCAACGCGCGTGGCTTTTCTCACATCGGTATTATCGGAGAAGACGAGCGAACTGCCGGGAAGATTACGCTCAAAAATATGCAGACGAGTGAGCAAACGTTGCTCTCACCAGAAGACCTGCTCAAACAACTACAAGACTAAGACATCCTAGCCTTCGGCATCTTCAGGGGAAGCAGGGGGGTGTGCGGGGGGATGTTCTTTCCAGCGGACTGCTGAGGGATCGAGGGAGCGCCCTGCGTCCTCTTCTGGATCTTTTTGCCCCTTGAGGGGTTTCAACTTGGGAGGCTCTTCCCACTTTCCACTTTTGATCACAGACTGACCAAGCGGTGTAAGTAAAGCCTTTGCGACACTGTCGAGTTTTTCGTTGGAAGTGAGCCACGTCGAAAGTTCACCGAGCATAGGCATGTCGTAGAGGGACAACCTCGCAGCAACCAACGGTGTCAGTGGTTCGTGTAACAACGCAAAAGGTTCCTTCTCCAACGCTCCTGAGCGCTGAAGTTGCAACAAGATCCTGTTCCCTTTGCTCAAAAACCATTGGTAGAAGAGCATCTCAGAGCCGTCCGCGAACGACTCAAGGATCTTGTCAGCCGTCCGACCGAGTAGGGATTCACCTTTTTGCAAGAGGACATCTTTTGCGAAGGAGGAGACTTTCTGTTGGCTGTCATCGAGCATCTGCTTTCTTGCGAACAGATCGAGCATCCCCCACACCAGCTCTTGCTGGATCCCTGCTTGTTGATAGACATACACGAGCTGATCGACGATCGAGTCAAAGAAGTCATCATCCACGTACTCTTCGTTGGGATCGATCTCCGAGAAGCGATGCAGGCAGGTGTAATCGAGATCGTACTGTGTCAACATCCTCAGGACAGCGACACCAGTGTCTTCGAGTCGGCTCTCCATCTCAAAGTGCAGCTCATCACCAAAGGTTTGGATCGCAGGCAGTGGCAACTCTTGCAAAAACTGAAGCCCCACAGAGAGCACGGACTCACCTGTCATCTGGCGAATCGCCTCGTGTCCAAGCTCCGGGCTAGACGTCCCACCAATACCATCTTCGATCGCCTGGATGAGGATCTTGAGTCGCTTGTCAGGGAAACCGTGAAGGCAACGTACATCGAACTCGCGAAAGAAGTTCTCGCCAAGATTTTCGAGCATAAAACGCGCCCAGTCTGAGGGGTGGCGTTGGTCGTACTTTCCGCGGATCAGTCGCCCAATCTTGTGGACGTGTTTGTGTGTCAGGACGTGGTTGATCACGAAGCGACCGAGCGGGATAAAGAAGTCACGCCCCATACGCTGGATCACTTGTTGTGCAAGAGGCAGTGGATCGATGGCGAGGACTTGATCGAGGATGGACTCACCACACGCGAGCAACACAGCCTTCTTTGGAATGAAAGCGTAGTGCGCCATACCGAGCTTTTGAAAACACTCTTCTGCGAGTGGGTCAAAGTCTGTGGGGTTCTTTTTGGCCTGTGGTTTTTGTCCCTTCTTAGGTGGACGACGTTCGGGGATCTGCTCCAACAACGTAGCGGGATCGTTGACAAGCGTGATCAACGCGTTCGCACCTGTATGCACGTCTTTGAAGTCGTCTCTACGGATGCGCTCTTTACGTTGTCCCGTGAGACGTTGAAACCGCTCCTTTGAACGATCTCTCGCTTCGAAATCGTGTCCACCGTAATCTCTGTTGCTCAACACCTATCCCCTTTGCGATCTGTGACCGCTTGATAAACCTCGCCAAGACCATGAGTTGTATCACAGGATTTGCTCTGGATTCAAGCACGAAAGGAGAGACAAAGTCGCCAAAAGCGCCGAACGCTTTGCGCCGAGCACCCACTCAAACAGGTTCCGAAGTCTGCGCCCAACCATAACGCCACCCGCGCAACGCCCAAAGAACGACAGGAATCAGCAAAGTGCCTCCAATACAAAACACAAGCTGCCTCAACGTCAGCCATTTTTGATCGAAGATCCATCCGTACACAAACGTGGAGAGACTGATCATGACAGTAAAGCTAGCTTGTTGTGCAGCAAACACACGACCACGCACGATCGACGGCAAGATCTGTTGAAGGCGCACTGTCGAGAAGACCCAGATCGTCGAGCCACCGAGATGGGCACAGATGATGATCAAACTCGCGATCCAAATGTTCGGCGCAAAGGGCAACAGGAAGTAAAAACAGGCACCACACAAAAAGCCCCACAGGATAGCTTTCTCCATGGCAGCGGGCTCACTATCAGACAGCCAACGGGAGAGAAACGGACCAAACCCTGTCCCAATCCCCCGCGCGACATACAAGATCGTCACCCCCAACACCGCGTTGCTCGCGAAGACGTACTTTTGTTCACCGAGCAGCGTGAGGATCAAGGTGATCGCGCCTGCGAGACACCAACCGCTCTTCACCAACATCAGGCTCAACACCCTCGGTCGTTGCCAGACATACACGATCCCCTCTTTGATATCGAGCCAACCAAGCCAATCGAGGAGCGATGTGTGGTCTGCCGTCTGCTTTTTCTCCCAATCAGGCTCACGAAGACGCCACAAGAGCACGATCGCGATAAGATACGAAGCGATGTCCACCCACAAAGCTGGCTGCCAGCCGAGATAGGCTGTAAACACACCACCTGCCGCAGAACCCAACGTGAGCATCGCCGACCACGTCGCAGCGCCCACTGCGTTGGCTGCGGTCAACTCGTTCACAGAGACGACATCGGGCAACATCGCGCTGCGTGCAGGCTCATAAAACGACGCCGCCGCTGATTGCATGATCACGAGCACATACAACACAGGGATACTCGGAAACCACACAAGAAACAGCATCCCAAGCACGATCAAGGCTCTGATACCGTTGCTCCAAATCATGATCGACTTACGCGAGAATCGATCCGCGATCACACCTGCGATCGGTGCGACTGAGACTTGGGGGAGTGTCTTCAAAATTAAGATCCAACCAAAATCCCCTGCAGAGTTCCCTCCCATCGAACGAAGCAACGCCAGGATGGCGAGCATGTTGAACCAATCCCCAAATAAACTCACCAGACGTGCAAAATACAAAGAACGAAATTCACGATTCGAAAAGAGCTCGCGGTAGGTTACCGGGCGATAATCTTCATCCTCTTTCATCAAACCCTCAAATAAAAATCTTCACACATACCAAAGAATTGCTCGATCTCATGGGTACGACCTTCGTCGTCCTTGATCCAGCCAGAGAATGTCCCATAAGGTCCACGATATCGACTCCTCAGAACAAGCGCTTGGACATCGACAAACCGAAAGACCTCCGGCTGAAAGGTCAATGACACACGGCCTTCTTCATCGTTGATCTGCCATGTCTCGGAGACTTTTGTCGAGACCCCCTCGAAACGCACAGGAGGCAAGAGGTGCAGCTTTCCGTCGACCCACAGGCCATTTTCGTTATAAGCGCGCTGATCGCGTACTTGGTTGTTGGTCAGGTTGAAGCCGAGCAATGTCCCATCATCCCTGTAGCCACCAGCCGTCGCCCAGTACCACTTCATCACATAGGGATAGTACCCCTTATGGATATCGACCAATCCGTACGCATCACCCGGTGCAAAAGACACCTCCTCATCTCCCACACGGAGCGTCCCTTTGGCCGTGGCGATACACTTATGAGAGTACAAGGCTCTCCCCTTGCCAAGGGGGAGGCAGACGATCATCGGCTCGTTCTTCTCTAACGGCTCAAAGCACGTAAATTGGCCTTTGACCGCAGGGAGCGTCTTGGTCGCAGCGATCGAAAAAGAGATATGATGTGCGCCTTCGTTGAGGTGGTTATGAATCTCGACGACAAACCCGCGACCACGGTAAGAGGCTCTGTCATCCCATAGCTCACTTGGGAGCTTCATCGCCCCAGGTAGTACTTTGCGCTCATAAAACAGAGGTTCACCACGTCGACGGTCATAAACGCAGACTTGTGCGAGCGCCAAGAGTTTGGCGTTAAACAGCGCGAGGCTGATGTAGATATCATCGTTGACGAGGGCAAAATGCTGCCACTCTTTCAATCGCATATTTCGTATCAAACGAGGGAAGACATCCGCATCAAGTGGATTGATACGTCGGAACGGTTGGCGGAAGGTTCCATAATGAAAGGAACCCTTTTCAACCAACGCGTCGGGTGTTTCCAACCAGGGACGGGTGAATGCAGTCATAACATCTCCTCTTGGTGTGTGCTTTGGCAAGCAGAGTAGAGGGCTGGTAGCTCATAGGCATGATAGGGATTTGAGAGGAAAGTCGAAAGGAATTTCGTAGGCACACGACAAGGAAAGACAAAAAGACCCTCCTCACACAACTCTCAAACACAAAAGATGCTCAGGAACCAAAGAGCACCTGTTCGTACTCAAGTCGCCAGTGCCCCAGGACTTCTTGTGCGAGATGTTTGCGGATCTCTTGGAAGGTCAACCAGACGTGCTCCATTTGTTCACGGATCATAGGCTGCTTGGAGGTCACAAAAGGTTCTAGTTCAGCGCAAGCGAACTTTGCCAGCTCATCGATCTGGTCGAGTAGCTCTTGGTGCACAGGTTGGAGCATCTGAAGGCGTTGCAGAGCAGGGACACCTTCGAGGATCGCGTTGGCGATGTCCTGGAGCTTTTGTCCAACCTCAAGCAAAAAGTCTTCATCGATGATCCAGCAAAGATCCTGGAGCTGTCCTTTGAGGACGTCGAGCAAGACCTCCATGATCAAAGGATCGTCGTCACCGAGCTTTCGCAAGGACATGGCTGACGCGCTCTTGACCTGCTCATCGGGGCTGTGCAGCTCACGCCGCAGCCCGTGTAACACGGAAGGCGCGTTGCAGCCAATCTCTCCGAGAGCATGCGCAGATTTTGTCTGTAACCAGGGGGGTTCACGTCGCAGAACACACAACAAACCAGGGATCGCTTCTTGCGCGTGCGTCCCCATACGCCCGAGAGAAGTGACTGCAGCTTCGCGGATCAAACGTCTAAACTCACGCCCAGGCGCGTTTTTTTTGGGAAAGATCTGAAAATCTTCGGAGAGATCTGGCAGAGAGACGGCTTTCTCGATGGCGTGAAAATGACGCAAAAATTTGGAGTCACGTCGCCTCGCAAAGACCGTCTGTAACTCCAACGCGTCGATCAACAGTGGGACCGCAGAACGTGCACGCTCACCAAAGTGTCCGAGCGCGATCGCCGCACAAACACGAAGCCCAACATAGGGAGATGTAGAGAGCCAATCACATAACAATGGGACGATCTCTTGTGCGCGCACCCCAAAGTACCCAAGCGCGATCGCCGCGTATCCCCTCGCTTCGAGAGAGTCATCCAACCTCATACGCCGAAAGAGCATCGAGACCACACGATCTTCGTCAAAGCGCAACCGACCCAACACCAACATCGCCTCAAAATGAAGCGGTGTCGCCCCACTCATCGAAACTTGTAAGAGGATATCACAGATCTCATGACGTGCCTGCTCATCCTGCTGCGCGATCTCCCTCAAACGCGCGATCGCACGAATCTGCTCGTCTTTTGTTCGACACAAATCCCCTACGCAATGGAGAAGAGATCGATGTTCATACAACATGACACGCTCGCTCCCAGACGATGTCTGCGCTTGGACAAAAAAGAACACAGCAACAATCAGTTGCCCTCCTTCAATCCTATTCATTTCAACAGTGTAGTCAACTCACACCACAAGAAGTTCCACTTTTTTCGGTTACTCCAACAAGCACGCCCGTCACCCCCCAAGCAGTGTAATAAAAATTAACACAAACAAAACAAGCACATAAAACACAAACATTTCAACAAAACACACACAACGTGATTTTATGACAATTTTTTAAATCTATAAAATCAAACACTTGTGATTTTTTATTTCAAAAAGACGAAACTTATGTTAGGGTGTTGCCGAAACAAAGACACAGCGGTGAAACAACGCACCCAAAAGAGATCGACAGCGAATATGCTGTTGGGATAAAGAGTCCCACATATCCACTAATCGCAAATGAGGAAAGAAGATGACAAATATCAACAGAACTGGACGTAGCAGTTGGTCAAATGTCCCCACTTCACCAAATGATGCACCTGCGGACAACAGCAACAACACCCCAGCTCCAGATTCATCATTTTCATCCAATAACGCTGGCTGGTCTCGTATGAGCCGCTCCTCCACAAATGTCGCGCCCCGCCTTCGTTCAGACGTCGCAAACGGTAAATTCATCCGCCGCGGCGAAAAGGGTGAGTGTGCACGAGAGCTACAACAATTACTCGTACGCAATGGCATCAACGTCACAGTTGACGGAGACTTTGGTCCCGGAACAGAGAGAGCGTTGAAGCAATTTCAGGCCTCCAAAGGGATGCAAGCCGATGGTATTGTCGGCCCCAAGACCCTCGAAGCGCTGCTCGGCAACAACACAACGACGCCTGTTGACAACGGAAATAACGGCACAACGACTCCTGTTGACAACGGAAATAACGGCACAAACGCAGCCAATTACCCAGCGCTTGCCTCCGCCCTCGATAACGGCAAGACGTTGCGCAGAGGCCAAAAAAGTGAAGCCATTCGCGAAATGCAAACGCTCTTGGGGATCACAGCAGATGGAGACTTTGGACCCGGGACGATGCGTGCTGTTCGCGCATTCCAAGCAGCAAATGGATTGACCGCAGACGGTATCGCCGGTCGTAACACGTTGCGCGCCCTTCTCGGTGGCGGTGGTAGCGTCAATAACAGCGATCCAGTCGATGTCGGCGACTTTGCACCAAGCAAAGGTCGTGCCGCAGGACGCTTCTCAACCAGCCGTTCTGCTCGTGAAGAACAAGCCATGGCCCTGTTGAAGGCCAACAACTACACACCACGTGAAGGCGAAGTCATCGCGATCCAAATCGACCAAGACCCACCTCCAGGGAGCGCCTCCGGCTCCGCAAAGTACAGCTACCTGCGCAAATACACAGGTCAAACAGCGGTCTTCAAATACCAAAATGGTCGCCTCGTTGAGCAGCTCGAACCACAACGTTCAGCCTCTCACCCTGGTCAAAAATCCTCTGGACTCTCCCCTGACGTGACAGGTGACGGACGTGGTGACGTCGCACACCTGCCCGCAGGTATCTACAATTACTATACCCGCCCCAACTATCGCGGTCGCTTCAACCCCACAAACGACTTCCAAGGGTATCGCGATAAAAACCAGGACGGCACGATCAGTGGCAGCGAGAAAGATCGCAAACACACCATCACCGCCATTCAGATCCACAAAGGCAACAGCAGCAGCCCCTCCAGTATCGGCTGTCAAACCATGCCCCCCACAGATTACAACAAATTCAGCTCTGCTGTTCGTCGCGCGGCGAGCGGGCAAAGCAAATTCACCTACCTCCTCGTGCGTCGTCCCAACGACACATACGGTGAAAACGCAATCTAATCCGAGCTGCTCGGAGAGATACATCTGGCTCCTTTTGTCAATCTACTCGATTGCACGAGTCAGCGACTTCACGGAAATATTAAAATAAAAACCCTCAGGGTCCACACGAATCTCCACATTGTCTCTTTCCCAAACACGATGTGTTGTGCGACGCTGCAGGGTTTTTCTATATCTCCCCCCGAACTTTCCCATGCCTCCACCCGTACTCCCCACAACACAAGACACACCCATCACAAAGAGGAAGTGTTTCCCGCCTGTCAAATGACTCGCCACGCTCCCCACCAGAGATGATAAAGGATCTGATCATGAGCAAGAAAACGCACACCAAGCTTCGCACCAGTCGAGAGGTTATCTACCAAATTATCTGGGATGAACGTCTCCACACACATGAATACTCCATCGAATATGAAGAGCGCTTCTCTGGCATGAGAGAGATCCCAGTCGTCGACTTTGAACCTGACGGCGAGATCCCCTGGCACCGGATCTGGCGGATCAAACAGGGGGGCACGATCGTGTGGGACCGCAAAGCACGTATCGATAGGATAGGACAAAGCCAGCACAACACCCCCACACACTCCACAAAGTCCGTCACCAAGCCCCCAAAACGGCGGGTCTCAACCAAGACCAAACAACACACACCAGCACACCAAGCGCCCTTCCTACCACAGCCCACCTATCAATTTGACCCCATACACAAACAGTGGCAGCCCCTGTCTTCCACGGAGAGCCGCACCAGCATCCCGGCGCCCTCCTCTCTGCGTATTGTCAGCTTCAACGTCTTGATGGACCCAGAAGCCTGTTACCACACCCCCACGCGGCAGCTCCACCTCTTCAACACTCTCAAAGAGGCACAAGCCGACATCATCGCGCTACAAGAAGTCACCCCGACATTCTTGCAAACGCTGCTCACACAAGAGTGGGTACGTGGACAATATTATTGTTCCGATGAACCGGAAGGAACACAGCTCACACCGTATGGACAGATCATCCTGAGCCGCTACCCCGTCGCGTTTGAGCGACAAGAATCCAACTCTCCCAAACGCATTCTTTGTGGTGAATGGCACACCAAAGAAGGAGCGATCGAGATTGCGGTCGTCCACCTCACGAGCAATCGCGCGAAGCAACCGGCCAAAAAGAGATACCTTCAACTCGATCATCTGCTCGAAGAACTCGAACGACACAGCGACGTCAAGACACGGATCATTCTGGGTGATTTCAACATCATGAGTGAGCAAAGTGACCCCGACAGCATCGAACGATTCATGCTCGAAGGCTACGAAGATGTCTGGCACACCCTGCATCCAAAAGACAGCGGTGAGACCTTCGATCCGACGCGCAATGCGCTCGCAAAACAAACCAGTACAACAGGTCAAAAAGCACGATACGATCGTATCTACGTCAACAGCGAAGCCTATCATCCCCACACCTGCACACGCCTCGGCATGGCTCCAATTCCACACAAAGAAAAGCTCTATTTATCCGATCACTATGGGCTCCTCTGTCAAATTGAGGCAAGCACAGAGACGAGCACGTCCTTCTCGGAGATCCCACCCACCCTCAAAACGGCGGTCGCGCTTATTCCACCAGAGTCCGTCTGGGAACCCATCCAGGCGCTGCGCGCGCAATACGACAGGCGCTTCACGCGCTGGATGCCTCATATCACTGTGTTCTTCCAATTTGTCCCAGAAGAACACTTTGACGACATCGCGCTCGCACTCCAACAACTCCTCGAAGAGACCGGTCCTTTCGAGATAATGTTCAAAGAATTTCGCAGCTTTCAGCACGCCAAACAACACACGATCTGGCTCCACCCAGAGATCCATCCACCCGATCGTCTCAAGGATTTTCACGCCGCGTTGCTCAAGATCTTCCCCCAATGTAAAGAGCGGATCGCAGGTCGTGAAGAGTGGCATCCACACCTCTCGATCGGACAGGTCAGCGCGAGTAAAGCCCCTGCTGTTCTGCGCGCACTTCAACAATCATGGCAACCTATCCACTGTACGATCGACACACTCAGCCTTATCCGACGGGAAAAAGACGCGCCTGCCTCCGTCCATACTCAACTTCCCCTTCAACCAACACCTTCGGGACACTCTTCGAAACATCAGGTGGTCAAGCTCCCACAAACATTACAAGAGGTCCTTCAACAACACACCCTCTACACCACAGAAGACACGAGCAAACAGACACTGCTCGCCCAAACACATGCCTGTGTCGCGTCCTGGAATGAGCAACACACAAGCACCCCTCTACAGGCTTACTCTATCGGTTCAACCGGCTTACAAGTCGCGCTACCACAGAGTGATGTTGATGTGTTGTTGTGTTGTTCGAAGCTCACAAAGCCCAAAGAGGTCTTTCAGGCGATAGGATCGGCATTGCGAGGGCATACACAAGAACTGGTCGAGCGCAGTGTTGTCGACGCCCAGATCCCCGTGTACAAAGCCTACTTCGAAGGAACAACACTCGACATTCAACTCGCTCATCTCCCACAGCAATGGCGTGAAACAGCCCCTGAGAGCTGGCGTACACTGGATATCACAGCGCTGACACCTTCGCAGCGTTTGATGGTACAGAGCCTCATGGATCAACACACCCTACGAACCTATCTCGACGAACAAAACGCACGTCCGCTACTTTACCTCCTCAAGGCATGGGCGCGCCGACATCAGCTCGACAAACAGGCGTGGGGAGGGATCGGCGGGATCGCCTGGGCGATCCTCGCCGTCGCCGCCCACAGAGCATGTCAGCTCTCTCCAGAGATGCCACTCCTTCAGCAAGTAAAGAAGACGTTCGGCTGGCTCGCAGGTGACGCCCTCAAAGCAGGCATCTCACTCGAAGGTATCCCAGAAGAGACTTCATCAGCGATCGCGATCTGGACCCCCACAGCCCCCTACGTCAACAGCACACGACAGGTCACACACAACACCGCCAAACAACTCAAAAGAGCCTTCACATCAGCTCACCAGATCGGAGAAAAGGAGAGCTCAGAGCAAAACTACTGGACCGCTCTGTTCACAGACCTCCCAACATTACAAGGTGACATCACTGTCACGCTCACGCTCGACACAGCCTCAGCACTCGCACAACACAACACCATCGGTGCGCTCGAAAAACGCGCGCTCTCCTGGCTCAATACGCTCGAAACAACTGCACACATCGAATGCCAATCCCTGCACTTCACCACTCACCCAATGTGGTCCGTACAGATGACGTTTATCAACACACATCCAAGCGAATCCATCGATACAAACGCGATCCAGGCTGCACTCGAAACACTTCAACAGGATCTCGACACTTCACTGGGCCAACAACCCCATACCACCTTCCACTACACGTTTTAAGACGCTCTCCAAGCTCTACATCCCCTGGAATACAAGAGTTATTACAACTTTGGCCCCATCCTTCAAAAAAATGTGAGAAAAATCCAAAAAAACAGGAAACATTACAGGAGAGCTGCCGAAGCTAAATATGTCTGAAAGATGATGACCTCATCGTTGATGACTTCAGCACGATTACAACGAAAGAAAATATATAGAGACATACCACTTACGTCACACAGGAGGCAGTTATGCGCCACGTAGACAGCACCGCAGATAGCCAGAGAGCTCTCGAAGCACAAAGAAGACAGGCTGAAGAAGCTCGCCGTGCGGCTGCAGCAGAAGCTGCAAAGGCTGCAAAAGAGGGACAGAAACCTGCTGCGGATAACAACAAGCCTCTCGACACAAACAACTTCATTAAAGACCAGGCACAACCTGATGTCACCACAGCAGGTCCCAAAGCAGGTCAACAGCTCGCCAACCGCATCCACCAAAATGCGATCCTCAAACAAGGCAACAACGGCCCCGAAGTACAAGAACTTCAGCAGCTGCTCAACCGCTCCGGCGCCAACCCTCCTCTCGAAACGGATGGAAAATTTGGTCCCAAAACAGAGCAGGCCCTGCGTCAATTTCAACAAACCTCCGGCATCAAAGTTGACGGCAAGTTTGGACCACAGAGCCTCGGTTCACTCGCCAAGACAACAGGCAGCGCGCACACCTCGACAGTGCCCAGCCAACTCAGCCCAGCAGGTCAGAACAAAATGACCCAGGCGCTCGGCAACCCAGCAGCCGCACCAACAAACCCAAGCGCACCAGCCGCAGATCCCAGCCAACCCGGCAGTGTCGACGCGACAAATGGTCCTACCGCGACAGGTAGCGACTTCGCCCCCGAAGCAGGCCGTGCAAATGGGACCTTCGCTGGCTCCAAAGCTGAACGCGAGCAACAAGCTGAAGAGCTCCTAAAAGCCAACGGTCAATGGCCACCCAAAGAAGGCGAAACCTACGCCATCCAAATCGATCAAGACCCACCTCCAGGGAACGCCTCCAGCAACGATAAATCACGTTACGTTCGTGCCTACACAGGCCAAACAGCGGTCTTCAAAGCGGTCAACGGTAAATTGGTCGAACAACAAGGTCCCCTCCGTTCCGCCGCACACCCTGGTCAAAAGTCCTCCGGCCTCTCCCCCGACGTCACAGGTGATGGACGTGGTGACGTCGCCAACCTGCCCGCAGGTGTTTACAAATACGGTACACAAACCAACTACCGCGGTCGCTTCAACCCCACGAGCAACTTCCAAGGGTATCGCGACCAAAACCAGGACGGCACGATCAGCGGCAGCGAAAAAGATCGCAAGCACACCATCTCAGCCATCCAGATCCACGCGGGGAGCAGCAGCAAACCTTCGAGTATCGGTTGCCAGACACTGCCTCCCTCCGACTACAACAAGTTCCGCTCAGCGGTCCGTAACTCCGCAAGTGGAAACAGCACCTTTACTTACTTGCTCGTCCGTCGTCCAAACGACCGACATGGTGCAAACCCCATCTAGTACACGAAGACAAAATATCCACTCCATGCGCTTTCATGGTGTGGCAACAAATACAAACGAAAAAACATAAAGGACACGAAGATGACAAATATCAAACGCGCAGATCGTACAAGAACAGTCACCCCACCCAAGCCAGAGACACCAAAGACACCGGAACGTCAGGACAACACGAGAACAGCCGATCGTAGCACCTTCGAAGCAGCGCGTGCCACAGGCACCAACACAGACGCACCCACCATCGGCGCTGGCCTGAGAGATCGCGCAGAGAATGGTAACAGCCTCCGCATGGGCGCTTCTGGACAAGATGTCCGCGAAATGCAACAGCTGCTCAACCGCGCAAACCCAGACAATCAGATCACTGTCGACGGCCAATATGGTCCTCAAACACAGCGCGCTGTCCGCTCCTTCCAGGAAGCCAATGGCCTGTCCACTGACGGTATCGCTGGACGCAACACACTCGGCGCGCTGCTCTCTACAGCAGGTGTCGCCCAAACGCCCCAAACGCCTCAACAACCTGGCGCTGTCGATGGAACGAACGGGACAACCGCAGTAGGTGGCGAGTTCGCTCCTGAAGCAGGTCGCGCCAATGGGACCTTCGCTGGTACACAAGCACAACGCGAACAACAAGCAGAAGAGTTGTTGAGAGCCAACGGACAATGGCCCCCAAGAGAAGGCGAAACTTACGCAATTCAAATCGACCAGGACCCACCACCAGCGAGCGCTTCTGGTAACGATCGCTCCCGCTACCTGCGCTCCTACACAGGACAAACAGCGGTCTTTCGTGCTGAAAATGGCCGCCTCGTCGAACAACAAGCGCCCCTTCGTTCAGCCGCACACCCCGGCCAAATGTCCTCCGGCCTCTCCCCCGACGTGACTGGAGACGGACGTGGCGATGTCGCACACCTTCCTTCAGGTGTCTACGAATACGGCACACAAACCAACTATCGCGGACGTTTCAACCCCACAGGTGATTTCCAAGGATATCGCGACCAAAACCAGGACGGTACGATCAGCGGCAGCGAAAAAGACCGAAGACACCGCATCACAGCGATCCAGATCCACGCAGGGAGCAGCAGCCGCCCCTCCAGCATCGGTTGCCAAACCATGCCCCCCTCCGATTACAACCAATTCAGCTCAGCGGTTCGTAACTCCGCAAGTGGAAACAGCACCTTCACTTACTTGCTCGTCCGTCGCCCCAACGAAGCACACGGCGCAAACCCCATCTAATCCGCTCTTATCCCCCACTCTCTTCCTATCATCTCCCCAATCTATCTAGCCGGGGGGATGATATGTCAGCTCGATCGCGAGCTGCGCCTTCTCCTGCCACTCTTCGTGCTCAATCTCCCCTACATCTAGACAATCGTGGGCTGTTTTCGGAAGCTCCGTGAGTGGTATCACAGGAATGATCCCTTCGCGCTCTCCGTCCCGCACCCATCGCCACAAAGGTGCCCCTTGCATGATATGATACCCCCACGATTCAAACCACAACAGACGATCGAGAAGCTGTGCAGGGGACATCGGACACTCTTCGTAAAAATCGGCGAGTTGTTGGAGGGCTTCGAGATTGGCCTCGACCTGTGAAGTGAACCAGTCGAGCATTTGTAGAAAGACTTCAGGTCCAGCCTGTGCGGTAGAGGCCGTTTTGGGACAGGGCACGATATCCAACGCGAACCAACAGGCTGCGTCATCCATCAATGGCACAACATCAGGACACAACATCGCCAGCACCTTGCTGATCCCAACGATGCCGTAATTGGGCGTCCACAACGTCTTGATCGCCTCTTCGACAGTGGCTCGCTCTTCTTGTGTCCGTGTACGCCACTGCGCCGTGTCTCCGCCGAGTATGTCGAGAAGGCGCTCCAAGGACGCAAGTGACGGGCCTTGTAACCATTGCTGAAATTGAGGGGAAGGCACCTTGTTGTTGACCATCCAGCTCCCAGAAGTCGCAGGTGGCAACAATGTCTGCAAAGAGACACCTGCGGCGTGAGCTTCTCGAAAAGCTCGAACGCTCCGATCAAAGATCGACGCGCCAGGTAATTGGCCACGGACGACGAGTTTATCCTCGCAAAATCCACAATGCCATGTCGGATAGGACGTTCTCTTTAGGGTTAACGTCGTGCTCATCTCTCCTCCTCATCCAAAGCGCTACACACCGAGGTCGATCATCACCTTGCCACGTGCTCTTTTGGTCTCGATATATCTGTGGGCTTCCTGACACTCTTCGAGAGAAAAGGTCCGGTCGATCACAGGCTTCAACTTCCCTTCCAACACCCACTCTCTCAACTGCAGCAGATCCCGGACGTTGCTCTTCACAACAACGAGGCGAGGTGACGGGAATCCCAAGCGAGCGATCCCTTCCTGAAAGAGAGTCCTCATCGAAGGAACTGTCGTCACATAACGAGAGGCGCTGGGGATCAAGCGCTGGACGTCTTTGTATGTCCTGTTGCCAAACACGTCGAAGAACGCGTGAAATGTCTGCCCAAGTGTCAAAATGTCGGTCTTCTTGTAATTGATGACCTCGTGTGCGCCGAGCTCCAAGACGTGCTTTTCGTTGCGATCACTGCAGATCGCGGTTACATGTGCGCCCATCAATCTCGCGATCTGGATCGCGACTGTCCCGACACCACCAGAAGCACCGTTAATACAGATCCGCTCACCTTCGCATAACTTGATACCATCGCGAAGTGCTTGCAGCGCCGTCAAACTCACAAGTGGAAGCGCCGCCGCCTCTTTCCACCCGAGTGATGCAGGTTTATGTACGAGCTCATCCGCCGAGACGGAGACAAACTCAGCACACGCACCACCAAACCAACCATTGCGCATCCCAAAGACGTGCTCACCTGCCCGAAAGTGTGTCACGCCCTTCGCGACCCCAACGATCTCTCCTGCGACATCGTAACCTGATATCAACGGAAAAGAGGACTTTGTGAAGCGGGCAAATTTGCCCTTGCGCACCAGAATATCTTTGGGGTTCAGCGACGCTGCGTGTACTTTGATCAGCACCTCCCCCGCCGCAGTCTCAGGCGCAGGAAGATCCGCGAGCTTCAAAACATCAGCAGAACCGTAAGCATTGTAGATGACGGCTTTCAATCGAACACTCCTATCCACTTTGGTTATCCAGAGAAAGTTTGAAGGGGTGTTGTACCGCAAAGAGTGGATGAGTACAATGCGTCCTCCATTTGAAGCGCAGAGATATATACTCACACCATACACATTATTTGAGAGAGGAAATCCATGAACGAATCACTGCAAAGACTCATCATCATCATCGCGATCATCGCAGCGGCAGCGTTTGGCTTGCGCTACTGGGGACAAACCCCCACATCGTCCAACAACGCCCCCTCCAGCAACACCTCCACAAACAGCGGTGGAGATAAGTATTCGGCCAAAGTCAGCGGAAAAGTCCAGGTCCAGACAACCCCCACAGGCCTTCAATATGTCGTCCACCAAAAAGGTATGGGCCCCAAACCCACACGAGGACAGGCCGTCACAGTCCATTACACTGGCTGGTTATGGAAGGGAACGCAACCAAACGGTATGCCCATCAAAGGCAAAAAGTTCGACTCCTCCAGAGATCGCGGCAAAAAAGGTTTGTCCTTTCCCATCGGTGTCGGTCGGGTGATCAGAGGATGGGATGAAGGTGTCATGATGATGTCCAAAGGCGCACGTTACACGCTGATCATCCCAGCAAAACTCGGCTACGGCGCGAGAGGTGCAGGTCGCGACATCCCACCAAACGCCAAACTCGTCTTCGACGTCGAAGTCCTCAAGATCCAATAGCCACACACATATTCACCAACGCCACCCTCCCCCCAGTGAGAAGGACGCCACACCACGCGCCACCCAATCCCCCCCAAGATCAAACAGCCTCACACCACCGTCGATATCCAGCCGCACAAACCACGTCGAAGTCAGGTGAAGCTGCCATTGGAGCATCCCACCCGCTTCATACATCATCGACAAGATCTGTTCATCCTTGTTGGGAGGTTGTTCGAGGGACTGTAAGAGAGGCGCAAAACGCAGCCGCGGCCCCAAAGACAACTCCCCCCAGCGGCCATGCCAAAGACGCCATCCCAACGAGACATCCACAGGTAAAATGTGCGCAGTGTACCCAAACGTCGACGACAACTGTGACGTCCCGTACTGATACGCGAGACGTATCCCCACATGCATCGCGTCCCATCCTATCGACTCAAGAGGAAAACGGAAGGTCAACCCCACCCCCTGTGTCAACATACCTTGCGATAATTGCCCGACACCAAGCCTGTAATGGACACCAAAAGAGAAGCCCTCTTGCTGCCCCTCGAAAGGCACCCATAGACCGGCCTCAGACGAAGACGTCGTCCCTCTGATGGTGCCCTTCTTCCAGTATGCAACACGACGCCCGATCATACGTAAACGCAGCTTTTGACCGCGTCTTAACGAGATCTTGGAGGAGAAGATCCCCCCCTTTCGTCTCCATTGTAAAACATAACGCCCCGGTGACAAGGCGATCACACCAGCGCGGCCTTTACTCTTATTCAGCTCCGCGAGGAGTACACTCTTCGCTCGATCCCACACAAAGAAGTCCCCTGCGACACCTGCGCGCAACAACAACCATGAGCGTGGGCGTGAGAGTGACGTCAGGACCAACCGACCATACCCGGACAAGCTCTTGCGAAAGTGCGCTCGCTGTGGCCCATGGACCGACAAGATCGTCCGTTCAAGGGAGCGGAGATAGGCGTAGCGATAGATCTCTTCGAGTGTGACGTAGCCATCTCCATTGCGGTCTGCTGCGCCACGTAAGCCAGAGACGAGATAGTGGGTGAAGACACCGCCACGTAGCTCCGGGTCTTCGTGGGCGCTCTCCTTGGCACCTGTCGCTGAGATCAGGACTTCTCCCTTGATCGTCGGTGAGATGTGGAGCATCGGGATCGGGAAGGTCTTGTTGCGATGACGCAAACCCTTCAGGGTCGTCAAGCGACCACTCTCACATGCGTCGATGATCGCCAACCGGACATCTGCGCCAGAAGCTCGCAAAAAAGAACGCAGTTCACGAAAAGAGAACGTCGAACGTCCGAGAAGTAGCTGGCCTTTTCGCGCATGTCCAGAGTAATACACGAGGAGCATGATGTTGTGTTGTGTGCCCCTCTTCTTGCGGATACGCTGGATACGTGTCTTGATCTTCTTCATGATCCGGCGCAACGCGATATCCGAGACACCTCTGGCCAGCCATATGTTGCGCTTTCTGGCACCTGACGCCTCAAGCAGCACATGCTTCATCTTACGAGCGTCAGATTCGGCAAATTGGAGCGCCTTGGTCCGCCGCCCCCCATCGTTGTTCCCGATCAACAAGGCGAGTGAAGTGGTCCGCACAGACGCAGCCGCCCATACATCGCCTGCCCACAACAAGACGAACAGACACACAGACAACACAAAGAGGTGATTGTATCGACAACACCATGGTTTTCGAAGAGCGCCTTTTCTCATCCAACAACCTTACTTTACAAGACACACCATTCTACTCACGCTTCAGCACAAAATGAAGCAGGTACTCACAAAGTCGCTCGCCTTTTTTGTCTTTGGCCTCAGGTGAAACATGTGAATCCCTTGTGATCGCCTCCCCAGCACGCGGTAATACTTTGAGGAGCGTCTTCAGCGATCGAGCTCGCTTCGAGAAGCAGGCCCACACCATCTCATCTCCCTCAGCTTTGCCCTCGACCTCAAGGCTCCCAGAGAACCAATGCTCCTTCTCGGCCACCACACGAAGGCTGCGCGCATCACCATTCGAGGGGTACAAAGGCGTCCACTGGCCTTTTGGGTCGCGGTGTACGATATACAGGTAGCCAGCATACGCCCAACGGTATCCGATGCGCAAAAAGTCGCCCTCTCGAAAGCTCTCCTTCGAGCGCACATGAAGGATATGTTTGCCTCTCTTGCGAACGATCAATAAGGCCGGGTGAGGTGTGTCCCGGTCACTCTTGATCGCGAATCTCTTCACAGGCTTGCCTCCCACTGAAAAAAACTGTTTGTCCAACCCAAAAGAGACAAACAACAGGAGCCCACAGGCTGCCGCAGCAGCTCCCCACACAGCAGGACGTTGTAGCCACTCCCACCAGCTCTGCCAGGGAGAGGCGGCCGGCCACTGTGGCAAGACGACCTCCGAGGCACGTGCGCTTGCCATTTCGAGCGCACGAAGATCCTCCTGACAGCGAGGACAAGACGCGATATGTCGCTTTGATTGTTCGTGTTCATCAGGAGACTCGCCACCAAAAAAGTGAAGGTCTAACCGATACTCGGACAAACAGGCTTCTACTTGCATATTCTCTCTCTCATCGATCATTGGTCATACCTTTTGGACCAGCCCATCTAAGTCTGCTTCTTCTAGGCTGTCGGATGGAAAAAAGCGAAGACAAGAGGGCAGTGGATGGGGCCTCAGGCAAGGCATGAGGAGGAGGCATAGCATCGCTACGCCGACGACAAATAACAAAGCCTGTGGCTTCAGCAACAACCTTCTGTCTTCGTCTCATTTTCCGTATCCTTTTTTCCATCCGACAGCCCTATTCATAGATCGTTTATTCATCATGACGCCTGCCACTTCTCTGCGCGTTCTTGAAAGCGCTTGAGTGTTGTCCGCACATGATCTCTGGAGACATCCATAACTTCTGCGATTTCGCTCTGTGTCAGACCGCTCACATAGCGATACACAACGACCTCGCGCATCGTCTCGGGGAGTTTTTCTAACATCGCCTGCACAGCGACTTTGGATTCCAGTTCACGATCTGTTAGATTGGCTTCATAGCGCGCACATCCTTCTTCAATCATCGCGTCGACGTTTCGATTCCATCGTTTATTTTTATCAAGGAGCTTAAAGCAGTGAGTCGTGGTAATCCTGTAGAGCCAGGGCAAGATATCTTTTGGTTCACCTCGATACTTTTCGATATTGCGGCAGATCGTCCAAAACACTTCTTGCATTGCGTCATCAGCCAGTGTCTCGTTCCTCAGCAGCTTCAAACATCGACGACGCAACACGACGTGATAGGTCCGGTAGACATCTTCGGTGCGTTTACGTGCCAGCGCTGACAACGAGAACGCCAGCAACACAAAGAACCACATCATCGGCACACCCCTCCTAAAAAGCTGTCACTATCGGCTTGACACGTCGTCCCTGTCGGACAACCGGCAGTGTCGGGACGGCATCCTTTGGTACACCGCAATTGGGATTGACCATCGAGCACACAGACGAGCTGTTGTGTACCATCACAAAAGCGCTGTTTGTCCGTGAGACTACAGGATTGTCCGGCCACACGATCGCCATATTGGGGTGGCGCCGTCGGCACACATAGAGAGTCGTTATAATCGGGGACCTTCGAACAAAATTGTCCGGGCGGACAAGGCGTTTTGCCAAAAAAGCAGTGGGCTTTGCAGACGCCCTGTCCATTCCCACGATCGAAGCAGCTTTCAGTCCCTCCACAGGTTGGATTGTTCTCTTTCCCTTTACTTGGGTCACAGGTCGTCAAACACATCGACTCGTGGCAGGTGAGTCCTTGTTTGCAGGGGCGTCCATCAATGCACCAATCACCGACATCACATTCATCGATCGAACCGTCACAGTCGTTATCTTTGTTGTTCCCACAAATTCGAATATTCGCGGGTCGGACCTCTCCAAGGCATTCTCCCCAGCGTCCATCTTCGCAGCTCTGTGTTCCATCCTGACAGCTCCCTTTCCCTCTAGACCAATCAGGCCCAGTGTAGCAAGCGCGGTGCTTACCATCTTCGCACGGTTCGGGGGATTCTTCGGGAGGCTGCTCAAAAATATAGGGTGTCTCTCGGAGCTGTTCACGCTCAGGGAGCCCTTCTGAGGCGTCTGTCCCCTCTTCTTTCCCCTCAACAGGTAGCTCTGTCCTCTTCTCGCTGGGGCTCTCTGAGCGTTCAGCGAGCGCAAGACAGCGGTGTTGAGAGCAGATTTGTGCGTCAGTGCAATCAGCCTGTTGAAGGCACGTTCGTACGATCGGCCCACAGCGAAACCCTGAGAGTAACATCACACAAAGCCCAAGACATACGCTCAACCACATAGGGTGGGTGTATATGTGTATTTGACAAAGAACTCTTTTCACCACAAACCTCTAGCAAGTACAAACCACAAACAGAACAAACAGCATAGCATGTTTGCGTCCTATGTGTGTGGATCGATCGAGTGTGGGATTTTGGGGATTTTTTTTGTTTTTTGCGTTGGGACACGTTGTATGTCTCCCACCCACTCGGCATATTCGTCGTCTTGACACTCTCGCCTCGACAAGGGAAGGAATACAAAACCCCCTCCGTCGGCGATTTCGCCGACACCTCCCCCCCACATGACTTCGCCAGCAAGGGGAGGGATACACACCAAACCATCTTTCATGGTATTTGTGTTCTGACACAAAGTCCAAGTGAATGATTCTCTTTTGGGGGTGAGCTTCTGCTTCAATGAGTGTGTTGGACAACGACTTTTGCATTTCCAACGTGACAACTCATAAACATGTGCACCGCTCTCCTCACCAAGCTGAGAACATCGATATTTCTCGCCAGAATCCAATATTGGGCGACTATCATAGAATGGTGTGTGATAGAGTTCGATACCCTTGACAGATGCACTACTTTACATATGATGCACCATATACCCTTGAGAAAAGAATTTTATTTGCGACTAGAGCTTATGGAAAAGCTCAAACGGAAAAGGCGATGGCTATAAAAGAAAATGCTTGGTGTGAGAAAAAGTTGGTTTGGCTTGATCGCAAATGAAACTGAAAGTTTTCATACTTTTAATCACCTTATCTGTATTTTCAACACCTTGCCACAAAAACCCAAAAGGGTCCAAGGCTCAGTACTTTCCACTCAGCCAAGTTGTCAGAGACGTACGATGTTCAAAGAAACACTGCCTTGTTTTGTTTGGTGATAGAACCTGTTTCACCTCTAAGGCCTTTAAAGCGCAATTCTTACACACAATACAGGTTCCTTCCAACATACAAAAAATGTACTTGCCGATAGGACGCTTTCGCTTAAAAAGTTACGCAACCCCCATTTTGGTGTTGTTCAAAGAAAATAAACCTATCGACATCCACATGGGTGTATTTTACGCAAAGGACAAAATTGGACTCACATTCAACCAAAAAATCGTCAACAACATTCTCGCAAGAAATGGTTTGCTCCCACAAACAAATGTCAATCTCATCTGGAAAGATACAAAACGAAAACACATCGAGAAAGAGAAAAGAATGAGTCGTCGAAGCATCTCTTTTTCAGACATCCCAAATACAATCTTGAGAAACAAAGCGATGGATTTCATGATCATCTCAAGTGTAAACTTCGAAAACTCAGACTTTTCAAACGCATCGCTAAAAAGGACGATTTTTGCCCACGTCAATTTAAAAGGAGCACACATGGGGTCAGCTGACCTTACGGGCTCTATCTGGATCGACACAATTTGCCCCAATGGAAAAAACAGTAGACAGACAGGAGATACCTGCGTCCACCAAAACCCACACAATCACAAATGAGCTTCACGCTCTCCTCCCCTGCCAAAAAGCAGTCCCTCTCTTGGATTGTACAGCCTCCATTCTTGATCAAGACGACGCCAAAGTAGAGTCAACACAACAGATGTGGTATACCATTACACAACACGACTTATCCATGAATTTGCAGGGAGAATTTTGTGAAGATCAATCGGTTATGGTTACCATTGCTTGTGTTCTTGGGTTTTCTGGCGGCGTCATTCTTTTCGGGAAACCTGGGTCTGACACAGAAAACCTTGGGAAACACAGAGCGCGTCTTTTTCTACGCGCTCCACATCGGTATCTGGCTTTCGGCCGCGTACCTCCTCAATCGCTTGCTACACATCTTCTTCTGGGACGGTGTCTTCACACGTTTCACAGGAGGTTCAACGCCCAAGCTGCTCAAAGACGTCGTAGGCTTTTTGTTCTACGTCATCGCGTTGACAGGTATCATTGGTGTCGTCTTCCAAAAGTCCGTCACAGGGATCTGGGCGACATCCGGTGCCGTCGGCTTGGTGCTCGGCTTTGCGCTACGTTCCATCATCCTCGATGTCTTTACGGGACTCGCTGTCGGTGTTGACCGCCCTTACTCCATCGGAGACTGGATTATGCTTCACGGCAAACGTCCATCCCTCCACATCATTGGACGTGTCGAAGAGATCAACTGGCGGACAACACGCGTCGCGACCAAAGATGGCAACATCCTGATCGTCCCTAACAGCATCATGGGGCAGACGATGATCACCAACTTCATGATGCCCGCCTCCCATAATCGCCACGAGATCTTCTTTACACTCGACTTCTCCGTCCCACCAGAACGTGCAGAGAGGATCCTGCTCGCAGGGGCAAAAGCTGCATGTGGTAAAGGCACAAAGTCCCCCCTCGAATCCCCAGCCCCCAAAGTCCGCATTATCCGCACGACACACCTCGGCGTCGAATACCGCGTCCGCTACTGGCTGATCCCCAAAGACATCTCTCCAGGCCGAGGACGCCATCAGATCACCAAGAGCATCCTCGAACACCTTCAACAAGCAGGACTCACACTCGCCTACCCCAAACAGGATATCTACCACGACGAGATGCCCAACAGACATCTCGACGCACGTTCCATCGAAGACCGCAAATCCCTACTCTCTCGTATAGACCTCTTCTCCAAACTGAATGACGAAGAACTACACTTTCTCGCCGAAAATATGGAGAGAGAGCTTGTCGACGAAGGCGCGAAACTGATCAAACGTAACGACGATGGGGACTCGATGTTCATCCTCGTCGAAGGTTTACTCGACATCTTCGCGGATATCGATGGAAGTGGCAAAGAGCGCAAAGTTGCACAGCTCAATCCTGGCTCCTTCCTCGGTGAGATGTCCCTGCTGACAGGTGAACCCCGCTCCGCTACAGTCATCACTTCGACTGAGTCGGTGCTCTACAAAATCACCAAGAAGCACATGGACACGCTGCTTCAAAAACGACCGGCGCTGCTTGACCTGCTCAGTCATACCATCGCAGAACGCCAACTACGAGAGACACACCTCAAAGATAACCAAGATACCGAAGCATTCGAACAGGAAGAATCCAATCTCGCCAACCAACTCGTCGGCAAGATGCGCTCATTCTTTGGCAATATCTTCGACAAAGTCACCAACTCCCGTAGCGACCTCCCCGCCGTAAACGACTCATCCGAACCCAAGTAAATTTGCTCCGACATATGCGGGGGATACTTGAATGTTGATCCGGCGGATGTTGCACTTGTGTCTCCGCAAACTCCCCTGATTCCACTCTACAATCCCCTTCTTGCAGGCGGATATAGCAAGCCATATCCTTAAATACTCTTCTACTCGCGAGCTTTCAGTGGGTTTTTTGCGTCTTCACTTGCAATCATCCGCCTCAACAAACTCTCCACCCTGAGCCTTCGGCTCTTCCCTCCTCTCAA
>PCBK01000167.1 GCA_002731275.1 Deltaproteobacteria bacterium
TGGAGAGTTTGTCGAGGCATATGTTGCAAAGCGTACGAAGCATGGAGGCCAAAAGATGAAAAAAGGAATACGTCAGGGCTTGGGTCAAGGCTAGCAAGTTCGTTGCTCGTCGTTGGCAGAGCGTTGCTATGCCGCCTCCTCGCGCCTGCTTGCTGGCTCTTGAGCCTGCACCCACACGTATGCTTTTTTCTATCTTCCGACCTTTCGCCCTCACAGGGCCCTTGCTTTGGACGCAACAGCAACGTCCGCCGGATCAGATTTATCGTTTCTCTCGTGTATATCTATATTTTATAAACAAACGACTGAACACATTGGAGAGTCGCATGAAAAATCCAAAGAAACACATCCAGGTATGTCTGTTCATCCTGACGTTGAGTACGATCTTGTCTGGCTTTGCGTTTGCGCGTAAGAGCCTTAAATACACAGAAGACCGAACACCCTCAACGCTCAATCCACTTTACGCACAAGACATGTACTCCGTCCGTATCACCGAGGGGATCTTTGAAGGACTCTTTGGGTGGGATAAGATGCAGAGACTCGCGCCTCAACTTGCGACCTCTTGGAAACTCTCAAAAGACAAAAAGACAATGACGATCAAACTCCGAAAGGGTGTTCTTTGGCACGATGGCAAAAACTTCACGAGCAAAGATGTCGTGTTCACGATCAAGGCGATGATAAGCCGCCGTACAAATTTACAGGATCGATATCTGGCGCAGATCATCAACAGCGCATCGGTTCTTGGGAAACACAGCCTGCAACTTCACTTCAAAAAACAACTTCGACGCCCCCGCAAGTGGTTGTGTTTCAAGATTCTCCCGGCCCACAAGTTCCCACGAGGTCACGTACGTCGAACGCAATATTTCTCGCAAAAACCAGTGGGAACAGGACCCTTTCGCTTTGTGCGTTGGACTGGAAAAAAGATCATCCTCAAGCGATTCAAACGGTATTGGCGCACACCCAAAAAGGAGTCCTTGCGAGGTGTCATCTTACAGAGCATCCCAGACAAAGGCATCCAGGCAGAAGTCCTGCGCTTTGGAGGCATCGATAACATCGTAAGAGTCCGCCCAAAGGATTTGCCGTTATTTGAGCGATCCAAGCACGTGCGGTTGTACCCATACACCACAAACAGTTGGTGGTATCTGGGCCTCAATCACCGGCGGCAATTGTTTCGGGACAAGCGTGTTAGAGAAGCGCTGATGCTTGCACTGGACAGAGATACCTTACGTGAAGCCACATTGGGGGATGGAACGACGATCAGTGGGCCCTTTTCTCCCAACGATCCGCTGTACAATTTTCAGGTCAGCGCGAGAAGCCAAGATCTCAAGAGAGCCCGCGCGCTCCTCAAAAAGGCTGGCTGGAGACGAAAGGGAGGGTTTTTGTACAAAGGCCCCAGACAGCTCAAGATTAACCTCATCCTCTCCAAGAGCAAACGCTCGTATCGCCCGATGGTCTTGGGGATCATCGATCAACTCAGAAAGGTCGGTGTCAAGGTCAAGGTCACGTGGCTACAACACGCGACATGGCGCAAGAAAATCTTTTCGCAAAGAGCCTTTGATATGACCCTTCACATATGGAATTTTGACTCGCTCTCATCGATCCATCCACTCTTCCACTCCAAAGGCTCACTCAATTACATCGGGTACAAAAACAAACAGGTCGATATCTTATTGAAGAAGGTCGCCAAGACAACAGATCCAGTGATCTACAAGACCATCTTTGGAAAGCTACACGCCATCCTTCACGCCGACTTACCCTACCTCTTTTTGTGGTCCTTAACCAATTACTCCGCGATCACCGCAAGAGTCAGGAATGTGACCATCCACCCCTTCAACTACTTCCACTATATCCACAGCTGGAAAAAAGTCGAAGAGGAGTAGTTGTCATCTGCGCATCAAGTCGTGTATGCTCCGGGCTGTGTACCATCGTAAGGAAGGAGCTTGCATGACAGATTCGCCCAATACACGGGGTTCATCCCCCAAAAACAAATGGTTCCAATACAGCCTTGGTTTTCTCATCAGTGGTGCGTTGATCGTCTGGCTGATCTTTGCCATCGAATGGCGTCTTGTCGTACGACAGATGACACAAGTCCACTACATCTGGTTTGTACCATTCAGTCTGGGATTCCTTCTGCAGATGTTCTTTCGGGCGGAGAGATGGAGGTATTTGTTACCAGAGACGGAACAACAACCTTCCAGGTTGATGTATTATGATGGGATCTTTGTGGGAAACTTCATCAACTACATTCTGCCTTTAAGGCTCGGTGAGCTTGCGCGTCCCTTCTTTCTGTCACAGCGGTCGAGCTTCAGCTTCCCGACGATCTTTGTGTCCGTTATCATCGAACGCTTTGTCGACGTGTCTTTTGTGCTCGTGTCCTTTGGTATCATGTCGATGTATATAAAAAATATTCCGACGTGGATCCACAGAGGAGCTTTTGTCTTCACGTTGATCTCAGGGGGAATCTTCCTGTTTATCGTCCTCGCGAGTATGCTCCCCAATCACATCCTGAAGCTCGCGCGTGTGTTCTTTCGTTACTTGCCAGAGCGACTTTCAACACCGCTTGAAAACTTTTTGGTGGACTTTTTGGCAGGCGCAAAGGTCGTCAGTCGCCCCAAAAACTTTTTGGGCGTGACCATCTACTCACTCATTCTGTGGATCGTCGCCTTCGCGCAGTACTGGTCACTGTTGTACATGTTTCCCAACCTGACCTTCACGTACTGGCATGGCGTGGCGATCACAGTCCTCATCGCGCTCGCCATCGCCGCACCAAGCGCACCAGGCTTTATTGGCGTATATCAGGTCAGTTGTATCGCAGGATTCTTGCTGTTTGGATGGGACAAAGAGCGGGCCACAACCTACGCGATCATCTCCCACATGTTGCAGTATCTGATCGTTATCTTGTATGGACTCTCCATTCTATTTCGCTACGATCTTACCCTCAAAGATCTACAAAAGCCCTCAGAGCCAGAGTGAAGTCGGATCCTCAGCTCCGCCCCACCGCAGAAACAAACTGTTCAATCTTTCCACTTCCAACTTCGCTCTTTCTTGCGTTGCCCTTGCTTCTTCTTTTCATCAACACGACGGGCACGGGCACGACGGCTTGGACGTGTTGGACGTCGTTCCTTTTGTACTTGATTTGCGCTGTACAACAAGTGCATGAAGCGCTGGATCACGATCTCTTTGTTTCGGTTCTGGCTTCGAGACTCCTGACAAGACAGGATTAACACCCCGTCTTTGTTGAGTCGATTGCTCAAATCATCCAGAAGCCGCTCACGAACGACGTCGGACAAGAAGTCGGCGTTTGCGAGATCAAAGCGCAAAATCACCTTTGTTTCTGATTTGTTGACATGTTGCCCACCAGGACCACCGCTGTTGGCAAACTGAAATGACAACGCAGACATTGGGATATTCAGTCCTCTATCAATCTCAAGTATATCTTGTGTACTCATGCTCTTTCCCTTTGCTAGCTTTGATTGCCAATCCCGCTCTATCTCTACCACAAGGCGCTGTGACTATCCAATTCTACGAACAACATCCAAAGAAGTTCCACATTTTCCTCATATCGTGTATACTTGCCAAACAAATCAACGACCGTAACGGATCTCCACAGTCACCTTCGCCAAACGATGTGATGCACCATGAAGACTCACATACACACGATACGACTCGCTACATGGCTTTGTTGCTTGTGTATTTTGTTCTATGGATGTTTTCCAACGATCCCCATCCTCTCTTACTCCGAACAGGCAGACGAACAAGACGCCTCCAAGAAAGAGTACGTCACTGACATACTTTACGATGGGGCGTCCACACAAGAAAAGCAAATCAACGACCAAGAGGCGCCCTCACGAGAAATAGACAAAGAAACCAACCCAACGCCAGAGAGCTGCAGCGAAGGCGCACGCATCCCCTGTTACAGTGGCCCACAAGACACGTGGAGTATTGGTATTTGCAGGATGGGATTCCAGCGATGCACAAAAGGAACCTGGGGGCCTTGTACCAACGAGATCCTACCTCAAAAAGAAGTTTGCAACGCGCAGGATGACGACTGTGACGGCCAAGTTGATGAAGACTTTCTACAATTGGAGACACCATGTTCAAAAGGCATTGGAGAATGTAAAGTAAGCTCTGTCTTCACCTGCAAAGACGACGGGACCGGTGAAGAATGCCCTGTCTCCCCAAACCCTCCCAAACAAGAAGTGTGCAATGGACTCGATGACAATTGTAACGGAAAGGTCGATGAAACAGGTCGCGCCGGGTGTCGAGTCGGTCAAACATGCACAAACGGAAAATGTACAGCGTGTCCGGTCGCTCCTATTGTACAGTGTGTCGCAGGAAACCAGAATCGAGCGAACTGTGGAGGCAGACCTCCGTGCAATTGCCCTTGTGGATGGAGCTGTTATTGCGTGCAAAAGTACGGAAAGTACGGCTATTGTTACAGACAACAGTGCAAGTAAGGCTGCTCCATCTTCGGTGTAAGCCTTAGGAGGGGACTTTTTGATTTGCTCTCCCACTCATCCAAGTCGAGCGAGACGATTATGGCGAGCTCTTAACCCAAGAAGCTCGGATGACTTCTTTCATCTCCGGGTATTGCAAAATAAAATCACGGGATTCGGTGCGTGCATCGGGAAACCATTTCCACAAAAATACACCTTGTAAAAACGAAGGCTTGTGAAGCCGTTCAAGTGCAGTCTCCATACATCGCAGCTTGATCTCGTGGGCAAATTCTCCCCCTTGTGTGTAATCCCAAGGCATCTTCGCTGCATCTGCCGAACGATTGTAACCAAGCTCTGTGAAGATCACTTGCTTCTTCTTTGAGGCTGCAAAGCTCCCCACATCTTGGAGCACTTTGTCCCACCCTTTGTTGATATCTTCTTTGGAGGGGTTTGTCACATCAGAGAGCGGAAAGTAAGCCTGCACACCGATGTAATCGACAGCATCCCAAAAAGGGACTTGTTTGTAAGAGTCCCAATTCGCCGCGTAGGTAATCTTCCCCGAATACACCTTCCTGACGGCTTCAATCACAGCTCGCCAATCACTCTCTCGATGCTCTGCTTTTTTGTATTCAATACCAACGGCAAACAGATCAGCTTTACCGGCCTCTGCGTGTTGTGCAAGCTCGACGATCCAGGCAGTGTAATCGGCAAAGAACCGCTTCCACGAGGCTTCATCCTCAAACGAGATCTCACCGCGCCAAGAGAAGCGTGACCCCCAATACGCGAGGTGAGGGATCAAAAACACCTTCATCCCCAACTTTTGTCCAGTCGCCAGTGGGTAACTTGCCCAGGTATCGTCGTAACTCTTCTGCACCTGTCCATCATTCCGAATCCGTCCATATGGATGGTAGGAGATCCAATTGGCCCCCAATCCTTGCGCCTCCTTCATATCCTTGTCCATCCCTTCTGTGGCGTAGATGCGGCCATTTCTGGGACAACTCATCGTGATCCCTCGCCAGGGCAGTTGCGCCCGGACTGGAACATCAGGCGTCACACTCTCCTCTCGTGGCGCTCTCTCTGTGGTGGAGCCTTCACCACCATCTCGCAGTTCTTCGACAAAAACGCGCTCAGTCGCGCCCTCTCCAGCGTCCTGTAACAGCTCGATAGAGACTTCATCCAAAACAGGGGGAGAACATCCCATAAGATGCACAAGTATACACAACAAACAAACGTACCATGATGTCCGACTCATCACGAGATCACTCCAATTAGAAAGAGACAACACCAACAAGCTAAAACAAACTCATCTGCTCAGGCTCTGGAGGTTCAGTCGAAGATGGCCAAGGAGGCATAACAGGCAGGTCCAATTTTTCAGCGAGTATTTCGTGAAAGACCTTTGCAAAACCAGGAGCATAGAAATCGTTGGGGGTGTGCATAAACATCAGCGGTTGTTTACCTTCTTTGATCCAGGTCGCAAACACCTCCGCCCAACGATGCCAGGCGTTCCGATTTCGTTCCATGTCGGGATGAGCGATATATCGTACAAATGGAGTCTCCGCAGTCACAAACTCTCGATAAGGCAGTCGAGGTTTGCGCGTCTGGGCTCTGACGACTGCCTCATCGGCGCTCTCTGCGCTATGAACACCGCGCGCATCAAACAAGACACGATCAATACCTCTCGCGGCAAGCTCCTGGTTCAGACGATGCTCCCACTCACCTCTATCAAAAAACGCGAGGTGACGGACCTCGACAGCATATGAAAACTCTTTGGGCAGTGCGTCGAGATACCGAAGCAATGAAGGGAAGGCGTCAGGGCCAAAATGGGGAGAAAGTTGCAAGAAAAAAGGACCAAGTTTTTCTTCGAGGACACCGAGCACACGAAAAAATAACGCTGTATCATCTTCGGCAGCGACGAGTTTCTTTTGATGTGAGATGACCTTTGGGAATTTAAAGCAAAATCGAAAATCTTCTGTTGCATTCTCCTTCCAACGAAGGACTGTGTCTTTAGAAGGCAACGCGTAGAATGTCGTGTTCCCCTCAACCGTTGAAAATACGGAAGAATATTGGCGCAAAAAGTCACCTGTTTTGGCTTTGCGTGTGAAAAACTCTCCCACCCAGGCTTTGTTTGCCCACAGTGGACATCCCAGTCGATAAGGTAACACAGACAAAAGACTCTCCTTTCACAAGCTTATTTTCGGTCGTTCGTTCGTGATAACGATAATACAGTAACCTACTCACCTCGCAGGCCATTCGCAACGTTTTGGAAGAAAAAGGCAGGACATCCTCGTCAAATTGAAATGGTCGCGCAAACGCTCACAACTGAATCATACTCCTCAAATAGAATGACGCCATATCTCGCTGTAATCCGGACGTCCAGCCCCTCCGAACATACTTGTGTTGAGAACACAGGCATGTTAAAAGAGATGTGAAAAATCATTTTACCAACGGAGCCTACGAAGACTCATCCATCACACAAAGAGATTCGTAGAGCGACCTATTTCAGGAGTTGTGAGCATGTATTCACATCCCAAAGTCATAGCGTTCTTGCTGTGCTTATCCCTTTCGATGGGACACCACTTGGCCCACGCAGAATCACCCCAACAACAAAGCCTCACGACAGATATGATCTTGACGAGGCTCAAAATGAAGGAAGAGGAAGCAAAAGCCAAACAACACAGCTATCTCCTCCCCATCATTCTGACCACTGCGGGGGGAGGATTTGTAGCGCTTGGACTCTCGATGTTCATGGCAAGCTACGAGGCATCACGAGGTGTACCATCTGACCTTGCAGACACAATGCTGTTTGCGGGTATTGGCGCTAGCATTGTGGGGCTCGCATCGGCAGGGGTTGGAATAGGACTCTTTGTCCATGTTGGGAGCAAACGACGGCCACACCAAGAAAACATCAAAAAGTTGAAGAGGCATTGGTTCAGACAGCTAGATAAGTGGAACCTCCAACAAAAACAACCCGCCAAAACACTCACCAAGCAGTCACTCTGACCAAAGGACGGATGATGAAGAATTTTGTACTGTTTCTGTTGATTGTGGGTGTCCTATCCTCAAAGATCTCACCTGCCAAAGCTGAATCACAGATCACACGCGCTCAAGTCGAACATGAGCTGATCGTCACACAAGTCAACATTGATAAGTTGCTCGAAGCCAAAAAAAGCCACTCCCTCACCTTTCCATTGCTCTTAATTATTGGTGGTGGGGCCGGATTGATTGGGGGTGCACTTTCATCTTCCTTAGGTATCATCCTCTCTGCCTATTCGAATGGTAGTAACCCCTACCACACACTGACACTTGGAGGCGCAGGCATCCTTCTTGTAGGCGGTGTCGCCTTGGTCGTTGGTATCGTCCAGATGGGAAGTGTCTCCAAAAAACGCAAACGTCTCCACATAAAAGCAAAGCGCCTTCAAGCTCGATGGGATCGCCTCATCGAAAGGTGGCAAGGCATGAGAAAACAATCACATGTCCCAACACCTCAAAAAACCCTCGTCAGCCTCTCCATGTAAACTGACTCCACCCCTCTATTCACCTTGACGTCCACAGTGACTTTGATACCATCACCACAAACAAATGGTATTGGAGCAAAACACAATGGATCGATTCGTCATCAAGGGAAAACACTGTATAGCTCTCCTTGTTGGGTTACTTATGGTGCTTCCCCACCCCTATGCGGTCGCCTCAAATTCGGATGTTTCAGACAAACTCTTCACAGACATGCTTCACACACAGCTTACACTGCGGCGAACCTCACAAAAAATAAAACCTTCTCGGAAAATAGGCCCGATTATCGCCATGACAACAGGCGGAGCTGTAATAGGCTCCGCAAGTATCATTCTCACAATCGCTGGAACCTCAGGAAATAATGACTTACTCGCGATGGGTGTTATCTTCGGCGTCGCAGGGATCATAAGCTTGGGTGTGGGTCTCAAGTTGTTTGTGGACATCCAAACACAACATCAACCACACAAACAACATATCGCCCAGCTCAAAAAACGATGGTTCCATCTTTCGGATACGTGGCGTGCAAAAAGACACAAGACCATCTCCCACACGCAAAAAAAACTACTCAGCATACAAACCCAAATAGACCAAATCACCGAACGCAAAAAGCAGCTACCATACACCATCCCAGTGACACTCCTTGTGGGAGGAGGTGTTGGTGTTCTATTTGGGATCAGCTCGGTCGTTGTAGGTGGATACACTGCTTTATCAAGAGGGACACGAAGCCTAGAATGGTTTATAGGTGGCGGAATCCTCGTAGCTGCAGGTTCCGTATCACTCATCATTGGAATGATACAGACAAAAATCGTAAATAAGCGCAAAAAACGTCTTCACGCACACATCGAAAAGCTCGAAAGAAAATGGCAACATTCTCTCAAAAAGTGGAAACGAACACACTCCTTCAACAGCCCCAAAACAAACCCCACCAAACAAAGTAAACCACTCATCAGTCTCTCGATGTAAGGCTATCTCAATAGGACGAACTCACACCTTTCAGTGATAAGACGCTCTCACACTTCATGTCCAAATACAAAAACGATAGGTTTACATAATATTCCTTTGGTTTCTTTTCTATCACCAGCGACGTAACACAAGAACCGAACTTTTTCTCCACACACAACGTACCTTCTACAATCGCTTTGCACACCAATCATTTGACTTGACAACGAGTTTACGGGAAGAACACACCATGCAACGAATCCAACATACCCCAACGATCTTCGTCAATATTCCCTGGTCCAACGATCCAATCGAAGCAAAATGTCGACCATTCTATTCACATAGAGAGGACAAACCAGGTTGTCAGTTCTCAAACCTATACCCGGCAAGCATAAGCATCAACACATCACAGACACTCTCGCAAAGTGAAGAGACATTTTTGTTCAGAGAACGCGGCGAGATAAGATTCCCATCCTCCGAAAATGCCTTCCAATGTGCCAAAGCACAAGAAGAACTCTACGTAGACTTCGTCCTCGCGCTCGATCCACTCAACGCTGCTCGTGCCGGACAAGGTCGACTCAACATGAACAAACACCAACGAGATCTCTTCGAACGTCTAGGAGGACAAGTCGTTCGTAAGGGATCAGGCAAGAAGGTCAAATATCAAATCTCTGAAAACGCCCGCTACTTGAGAAGACCAGATTGGGAGACGCTCAAAAAAAGCGTGATGATGATCGCTCTCAAAGCAAAATTCTCCCAACATCCGCATCTTTGGAAAGAATATGTAGAAGCCCCACATATGACCTTCTTCATCGAACATACCCAAAATGACAACCAATGGGGTGATGCGGGCTCCGGCAATGGCACCAACTTCCTCGGCAAAATGCTTACCGCCCTACTCTGGGAGACGAGAACAGGCCAGACACTCGATAGAATCGCCTTCTTTTATCTCGACTGGCTCCATACAGCCAATGTCTGGGTCGCCGAAGATTTCTATCGCGATTGATGGGTGTGAGTGTGGGGAGTTGTGAATTGCCACCAACCTGCCCCTACTGGCATTAAACTATATATTCGATGTTATCACGATTTTGCGCTGAGGTGGGACGTTGAGTCCCACCGCATTCTGAACGATGCGAAGCCTTGAGGCGAGCGTACCTTATCCATAGCACCGGGTTTTAACCCGGTGATACCAACCAAACGAATCCCTCTATCCAACCATTCAAGCCATGTTCCCGCTCTCGAAAACCATCCACAAAGACACACCAAACAAATACGAATACGACCACATATGGACGGTGTTCAGGATACGAACGTGACCATGTATGTATGGCAATTGGAATACGAATGGCCGTCTATTTTAACCGATATACACGGTTTTTTCGCTAGAATGCTGTTCCGGCGGACGTTGCACTTGTGTCTCCGCAAACTCCCCTGACTCCACTCTACAATCCCTTTCTTTCAGGCGGATATAGCAGGCTATATCCTTGGATTCCCTTTTGCTTTCGAGCTTTCAGTGGGTTTTTTGCGTCTTCACTTGCAATCATCCACCTCAACAAACTCACCACCCTGTCGCTTCGCTCCTTCCCTCCTCTCAATCCTTTCGAGAGGAGGGACAATTTGCCCGATATACACGAAGATTTTTCGTTTATATCGCGATATGTGGTTTGATATGCATCGCTCCCCTTGTCGACCGAAGCAAAGCGCAGGTCATACAGGGGGAGCTGGCGGGCGAAGCCCGTCTGAGGGGGTCTTGCATCGCTCCCCTTGCCTACGCAGTTGAACTGCAGGGGGTTCTTGTTCCCTTTCTCCAAAACCCCACGCAAACAGCAATCATCCCATTTCCCTAATGTAACCGACTCCCTCGATGCATCCGTGCAGAATGGCTGTCATCAGCCATTCTATCCAAGAAAACCGACAGGTTTTCAAGGAAGATCCAACGCTTAGCGTTGGCTTGGCGTTGGTGAAAAAAACCCAAGACAAATCCAGAGCGAGCAAAGTCTCAATAACAGCGTGAGGCAGATTCCATCTCTTTGCTTTTCGAAGCACATGGGATACTATCAAGCTCGCATACCCAGTCATAGGCGCAACCACGAACAAGGACACACAAACCATGAAACAATCGATTTTGCAGTCTATAGGACTCACATTCATTTTCTATTTGCTCATTTTTTCAGGATGTTCGACAGTATACGAATGCCCCGAAACCAGTACAATCGGCCCCATCACAATCGACCCCACAGGCAGTCCCTGTACAAAGTTGTGCGAATGCAACAACATGAAGTTCACGGGGATCTGTAAAAAGGCCAACGAATCCGACACACAAGGCGTTTGTGAATCCCAAGAGCGCGGCGTCTGCTCCGTCCCTGGGGAACAACAATCTTGCACACTCAACCCCAACATGGTCACCGCAGGACAATGCCAACAAGGTCTTCGGACTTGCGGTGAAAATGTCAGCGACGGACGCTGGGGGGACTGTCGCGCAATCACACCAAGCGAAGCCGAAAATACACAGGCTATGTGTGGTGATGGTATCGACAACGACTGTGACGGAAAAGCCGACAAAGCCGATCCTGAATGTGCAGCGTTCTGTAACCCCGGTAAAACAGAAACTTGCTTTAAAGACTCAAAACTGGAACCCAAAAAC
Organism: Deltaproteobacteria bacterium; assembly: GCA_002731275.1. Taxonomy (GTDB): domain Bacteria; phylum Myxococcota_C; class UBA6777; order UBA6777; family UBA6777; genus UBA6777. The sequence goes on from PCBK01000167.1 coordinate 11,527, forward strand.
GAAGGGATCTGCAAGCTCGGTTTCCGCGTCTGTAACGAGAACGGTGAGTGGGGAGACTGTATTGGCTCCGTCGAGCCCAAAGAGAAAGAAACTTGTAATGGCCTCGACGACGACTGTAACGGTAAAGTCGATGACGGACTCACAGACTGCGAAGGCTGCCAACCCCCTGGTAAACGCGAAATTTGCTTTGGCACAGGCACATCCAAACAAGCAGGAGTTGGGATCTGTAAATCAGGACTGCGTACGTGTCTCGGTGACGGAGAATGGGGAGCCTGCGAAAATGCAGTTGGCCCTGAAAAAGAGATCTGTAACGGATTTGATGACGACTGCAACGGTAAAGTCGACGATGGCCTCAAAGACTGTGAAGGCTGTCAACCTCCAGGTAAACGTGACATATGCTTTGGAAAAGGTAGCGCCAAACAAGCTGGCGTGGGCATTTGTAAATCAGGGTTTCGTGTCTGTCTCTCAAACGGAGAGTGGGGAAGCTGTGAAGGACACATCGATCCAAAAGACAAAGAAACGTGTAATGGCCTCGACGATAACTGCGATGGACAAGTTGATGAGGGCCTCACAGACTGCAACGGTTGCCAACCTCCTGGCGCACAACAAAATTGCTTCGCAGGAACCCCCACACAGCAAGGCGTCGGAATCTGCAAGGCAGGTTCACAGATCTGTCAGGCAGACGGCACATGGAGCACCTGTGAAGGTGCCATTAACCCCAAGTCAGCCGAAGAATGTAACGGACTTGACGACGACTGCAACGGCAAAGTCGATGACGGCCTCACAAACTGCAATGGATGCCAACCCCCTGGCCTTCGACAAACTTGCTTTGATGGCACATCCTCCCAACAAAACGTAGGGATCTGTAAGGCAGGTTCACAGATCTGTCAGGCAAACGGCACATGGAGCACATGTGAAGGACAAACCAAACCCGCCACTGAAACCTGTAACGGTCTCGACGATGATTGTGATGGTACCGTCGATGATGGCCTGACCAATTGCAACGGCTGCCAACCTCCCGGCTTGCTCAGAGTCTGCTACTCCGGTGATACCTCCAAAATGAACGTAGGTACATGTGAAGAAGGATTCCAAACCTGCCAAGCAGACGGTACATGGTCCGGCTGTAAAGGCGAAGTCCTTCCAGAAGCCACAGAGCGCTGTGACTTGCTCGACAATGACTGTAATGGTTTTGTCGATGATGGCGGTGTTCAAGGCGGAAAAACACTCGATCTCACCCGCAAATGCTACACAGGCAAATCAGGTTGCGATCTCACCACTGGAAAATGCACGACAAACTCACCTTGTGCGTTGGGTACACAAACGTGTTCAAACGGCCAATGGGGAACGTGTGAGAACCAAGTCACTCCCGCGACCGAAGTCTGCAATGGTACGGACGATGATTGTGATGGACAGGTCGATGAGAGCGATCCCAACCCTCCACCATGTCGCAACCAAAAGAACCAATGTAAAGGTAGTACAACACCCATCAGCAAATGTGTCGATGGACGCTGGCGACAATGTGATGAGCAAGATTACAAATCACATTACAGCAATTACAATCGCACAGAGACCTGTGACCAAGAAGACAACAACTGTGACGGTCAAATCGATGATGGCGTGAAAGATTGTATCGGCATCACGGCCGGACGCCAATCACTCAGCTATCGCGACGGGAGCGGAAGTATTGCGCGATTCTCAGGTATCGCAGGACTCGCTGTCTACAACGGTGATCTCTTTGTCGCAGATGGAAACAACTACAGAATTCGCCGTATCGATCCATGTGGAAATGTCACCACCTACGCAGGTTCAGGTGTCTCCGGACGAGTCGAAGGGGTTGGACTCAACAGCACATTTGGTAGTCCAGGTAGGATGGATGTCGACACAAGCGGAAACTTGTTCTTCATCGACACGACATACTCGACGATTTGGAGAATTGGTCGCTCATCAAAACAAGCGATTGTGATTGCTGGTTCGGGGCTCCCTCTAGGTGGACTCATCGATGGTCCCGGAAACCAGGCTAATTTTGTCGAACCAAGAAGTATCGCTGTCACAGGTGATGGTAAGACACTGTTTGTAGGTGAACGCAATGGACGCATTCGAAAAGTAGAACAAGTGATCAACAAACCATGTGGGAAAGTTCCATCGTACACAGGTTTTTGTGTCACAACACTCGTCGATCTAAAAGCTCCAAACCAATCCCATATCATGGGATTGGCGCTCGATCAAAAGGCCAGGAAATTATACTCCGTCCTCAACAGCAATCAAACCATCTACCAAACCGATCTATCAGTCCCAACATCCACCACAACAGTCTTTGTCAAGATCCCGGCGAGCACACTCAAGGGTCTAACATTTTCCAAAAGTAACACCCCCTCTGAAAATGCCCTGCTGACCATTGAATCAGGCGTTGCGCTCTGGAGCGTCAACCTGCTCACCAAAAGACCACTCTCCATTGTACGGACTGATGCTGGTGAGACCGCTATTTCAGGAAAAATTGTCCAGGCCAAATTCCCCAGCAGTGACGACTTGTGCGCGGACATTGGTGAGAACATCTATTATGCGACAGGTGGGATGATCCTTCGTCTGCAAGACAAAGCCCCTCCAGGGTATCCACAATGTGTCATCACCATCGCAGGAGACGGAAACAAAGGCTTTAAAGATGGCGACAAGACCGCCTCACAATTCACCTCTCCTTCGTATATGACAAGTGATTCACAAGGTCAGATCTACGTCTCTGATACACAAAATAAGAGCATTCGCAAAATCGACCTCGATGGAAAAGTCACGACATACTCAGGAAATATCATCCCAGGCTATCGAGATGGTCCGATCCAAACAGCACTCTTCAACGATCCAATGGGACTCGCACACGACTCAAAGAACAATCTCTATATTGTCGATGCTTCTAATCTCAGGATCAGAAAGATCTCCTACGTCGACGGTGAACAATGTGGACTTGTCTCCAATTACCAAGGTTTGTGCGTCAGCACATTTGCCGGAACAGGCGTCCCCAATACCCCACTCGGCGCCCCCAAAGACCTCGTCGTTGACGGAAAAGATACACTCTATGTCTCCGACACAAAGTTGAACAAGATCTTTAGCATCGCACCAGATGGAAAGATCTCGACCTTCATCGGGACAGGGACAAAAGGAAGCCTTGACGGCCCCGCAAGCAGCGCGACGCTCACAAGTGTCCAACACATGACGATGGCGCCGGACGGAAAGACTTTGTTCTTCGTGGACAAGTCGGCATTGCGCATGGCCCAGCCCGTCAAAAACCAGAAGTGTGGCACAACCAATTCATACACAGGCTATTGCGTCACGACCCTCGCAGGAAGCGTGACACAGCAAGGAAATGTGTTGGGTATCCCCTCACAAGCGAGATTCCAAACACTTGCAGGTGTCTCAGTCGATGACCTTGGTAATGTCTATTTGACAGGTGCACAAGGAACGGACCACTACCTGTATGTGATCCGCAACATCAAAAATGGCAAGTGTGGCACTCAAACCAACTACACGGGTCGATGTGTCGAAGCCCTTAACAAGGGTGGCAGTGGTTCACTCGATACAACAGTCAACAACGCCAAATTCTCGAAGCTGTCAGGGCTCCACATCAACAGGTGGGGAGACATCTACATTTCACAACAAAGTAGACCTGCCATACGTATGATCCCCTGGAAAAAATAAGCTCACTTACGCGCTCGATACCAATACCCCAAACAGCTCCGACCAAGCCACCCCACCCAGCTCTCCGGCAGCAAAAAAGATAAACAAAAGAGCACCACCGCCACAAAGTTGGAGACATACATCGTCAACAACGAACGGATCGTATATTCCCCTTTGCGACTCGATGTCATCACAGGATGTTCGTGCAAAACAACAAAACGTGTCCCTTGTCTTCGACCGTATCTTGGATGTGTGTGATGGTATGTGCGAGGCACGCTTCTTCGTTAAAAGCCGGAACAACGATGGATAGTAGAGGTTGTTGGGACATAGGTGGGGAGGAGTACGATCAAACAGTGTTGAGGAGCTCTTCGAGACCGGGAGGTTGCCAATGGATCTCAAGGAGCGTTGCGCGAAGCATCATCTGCTCAATGTGCGTCATATCTTCGGGGAAGCGCCCAGTCTCAGCGTCATCCATATAAAACAATGTCATGACTTGTTCTCCCTGGACAACTGGGAAAATCGCGATTTTTTTGGGGAGCTGCTCACCAAGACAAGCGCCGACAATCTGATCCATCGCAGTGTCGGGGAGTGAGCCCTTGTAAGCAGCACGTGTACGTACGACTTCGGCGAACACAGAGGGTGCATCGAGTGGAAATAACAGTTCACGGACACGACCTGCGATATCATCGTCGCCATGTGCTGCAAAGCCGATAATCAACCCTCCACGGATCAAAAAGCAACAAGCTCGCGAACAATGTCGGGTCAATTCTTGGAGCAATCCGTCGAGGATCACCTGATCAGAAGGACGTTCATCCTCTCTTGTCGCGCCAGGCGCGAGCATACCGACTTTGATCTCTTGTTCTTGTTTGGCCGGAGTGTGGGCTTTGAATGGTGTATCTGTGTCTTGTGCGGTGTGGCCATCAAAGGGGGTCTCAAAGCGTGAGACTTTGACGCTACCGATATCGCCAGTGGCAGGGAGATCATCGAGCGAAGGTGCTCTTTGCAAAGTGATCTCAAGGCTAGATGCGGGATCTGTCGGTGCTTGTGTCCAGGGGACATCCTCAAGTTCTTTTTTGTTGGGTGATGGTTTGCTGTCTTTTGGACCGAGGACCAAGACCGGCTCCGTTTGGGGTTCGGAGGGGAACTCAAGCGTCATTACGTCTTGTGGACGATTATCCAGGATGATGGGTGGAGGTGGAGGTTGTTTTCCTTTTGCGCCAAGCAACAAAACGGGCTCACCATCGTCATTCATCTCACTTTTGAGCAGGCCAGAAACATCAGGGGCTATCCCAAGAGGTCTGCCGCCGATCTTGGGGAGCTCTTGTGTAATTTTGTCTTCATTACGGGGCTTGCGGGTCGCTGGCTTGATAGGTGCCTTTGATTTGGAGAGGACAATGATATCATTGTCATTTCCATTCTCATCAGAGATTTGGAGTTGAAGAGAGGGATTGGAATCGCGATGATCTTTGGATTGAGTCATCAAATCACCTGTTGCTATACATGAAAAGTTCAAGGCAAAACAACTGTCTGCCTGTAATCATACCCACCACACACGATAGGAGGTCAGAGTATAGCGAAATCAATTCATCACCGCAAGCCCAAGACGCTCAATCCCCTTTCAGCAACGCAGGACGTTGCAGCAACGAAGGGCATTGCACCAACGCAAAGCGTTGGATCTTCCTTTCAGCAACGCAAGGCGTTGCATCCACCTTGAAAACCTGTCGGTTTTCTTGGATAGAATGGCTGATAACAGCCATTCTGGACGGATACACCGAGGGAGTTGGTTGCACCGAGAAAATGGGATGATTGCTGTTTGCGTAGGGGTTTGAGAAAAAGGAACAAGAACCCTCTCAGACGGGCTTTGTCCGCCAGCTCTCCCTGTCCAACTTTGTTGACAAGGGGAGCGATGTAATCCCCTACCAGTCCGACCAAACGCCCCCCCTACTCAACTTCGTTGGCAAGAGGAGCGATGCATACCAAACGATATATCGCGATACAAACGAATATTTCGTGTATACCGGTAGAATGTCAGTAGGGTCGGGCCTTGTGTCCGACCTCAATCATCGTATACATCGGATAAATGGTCCCTCCTCTCGGAAGGTTTGAGAGGAGGGAAGAGCCGAAGGCTCAGGGTGGTGAGTTTGTTGAGGCGTATGTTGCAAAGCGTACGAAGCAAATCAGCCCGACGAGGGCGCTTGCTTTGGACGTAAGTGCAACGTCCGCCGGATCAGTTTTCGAGTATATCCCGTGTATATCGGTTAATTGGTCCCTCCTCTCGAAAGGCTTGAGAGGAGGGAAGTCGCGAAGCGACAGGGAGGAGAGTTTGTTGAGGCGGATGATTGCAAGTGAAGACGCAAAA
>PCBK01000168.1 GCA_002731275.1 Deltaproteobacteria bacterium
GTGAGTTTGTTGAGGCGTATGTTGCAAAGCGTACGGAGCAAACGTCCTCATAGGACAGCTTTGCTTTGGACGCAAGTGCAACGTCCGCCGGAGCAGCATTCTAGTATCCCCCGCGTATGTCGGTTAAATGGTCCCTCCTCTCGAAAGGCTTGAGAGGAGGGAAGAGCCGGAGGCTCAGGGTGGAGAGTTTGTCGAGGCATATGTTGCAAAGCGCACAAAGCAAATCAGCCAGGAAGAAAAGCCTCTGCAAGAAGGGCTCTGTAAGTGGTAGAGCCCCAACCCCGCAGGGGTTCAAATGCGGTCCAGCGCGCTGCGCTGGTGCAACGTCCGCCGGATCAGGTTTTAAGCGAAACTCCGTGTATATCGGTTGATTGCTGGATCAGAATTTACCAATCACACGCAAGAAGAAGCCACTGTAGTCCCTGTTATCATCCAAGAACAAGTTGTCCGAGAAGCTGCTGAAGTTGTATCCAACACCGACATGAACGTACTTGTGAACGTTATAGGCGACCTCGATCAACAGACCATGATCAAACATGTAGTGGCGATCAAGTGGCTCGCTACCTGAACCTTGCCATTGCCACAAGAAGCGGTATTCCAGGCCGACATCCAACTTTTTGATCAGGTGGAAGTTCAGGCGGTTGATCCACAACAACACGATCGAGCTTGCTGTCTGCATCCCTGGCACATTCTCTTGCTGGAACTTCATCGCGATCTGATCGACGAATTGCAAACGTAGCGGAAGCTCGAACATCGGTACAAGTGAGATCACTTCTTTGGATGTGCGGCTGCTTGAGTTGTTGGTCAAACCAACAGGTCTCATCTCTTGTCTGTTGGTGTATTTCAAGAGGACCTGTACCCAGTCATAGCGGACAGGACGATACGCCATACCAACACTAAATTCGAGCAGCTCACCCTCTGCACCACCTGTCCCTTCGTTGAGTCCATAGTTGAACGTCGTCGCGAAGTTGAGGCGCGCGAGGAAGTGAAGGTCCTTCGTAAATTGCCATGTCACAGAGTTAAACGTTACAAATTGAATGCGGTCAGAGCCCTGGCGATTTTCGTCACCGTCATCGAAACGAAGCTCATAACGTCCTGACGCCTTGAGATTTTTCCATCTGGTTAACTGGAACGCGACACGTCCAACAGTCCGGCTGCTGTTACCCGAACGCGGATCGAGGAATTGTCCTCGCTCCAATCCAACACCCAAGAAGATCCCTTTCCACAGTGGGAAGAGGTGACTCAAACCAACAACCGCTCGGCTATTCTCGCCACTATAGCTGCCATCGATTTGGTATTCACCGTAGACACGACCATTCTTGCCAACTTTGTTCGAGGCACCAACGACAAGAGTGTTGGTCAGTCCCGTACTCTGCTGTGCAATTGTGACCTCTTCTCGAATGTAGGTGCTGGCCGTCTCACTCAACTGACTTTTGATCCCAATCGAAGCAGCGTGGTTACCACTCCAACGCAGTGTCCCTGTACCTGTCAGGTAAGTGTCGAGATAACGATCTTGGTCAACACTACGTGAACGTAACACAAGGAGGTTGAGGCCAAGTGTTGTCGCAAAGTGATCGTTTTCGACGAGCGGCGCGCGGCTCGTTGTTGCGAACGCAAGCTGTTGCTTGAGCATCAACTGCAGGATCTTGTGAACACGCCAATTCGCACCGAGCGTGATGAAGTTCCCGTGAAGTGTCAGTCCATCAAGCCCACTGTAATTTGTCGTGTGGCTGTATTGGATGACGACGTCGAGCTTTTTGGTGAACGCATACGAGTACTGGATGTTTCCGATATGTCGTTCGAGTTGGTAGGTCTTTCCAGAGACGAGATCGTACTGAAGGAGATCACCACCGTCGTACTTGAGCTGGATTTGGTGTTTCTTCATGAGGGTGATGTTGACGAGCGCACCACCTTTGGTCGTCCCCTGCTCAGGAGCCTGACCTGACGCAAAGAAGCCACGATCCCTGTGAGCAAAGTAACCGCCAATGTGGACCTTGACGTTCTTCCACTTCATCAACTCACCAAGCTCTGTCTGTCCTCTGACCAAGAACGCGTTACCCTCTGCAGGAGCACCTGAGTTGGCCGGATTGTTTGGAGCAAACAGGTTCTGGTTGAAGTATTGGAGTGGGCGGAAGTTGAGACCACCATCTTCACTGAAGAAGCTCTGTGTTCCAAATGAACTGCTTCGTGCAAATTCAGCGACGAGATGGGTGTTTTTGTTCCACTTGAATTGTGCGTCAAAGCCCCACATCTGGTAATTGGCAGGGCCTCCCGTTGCCCGTCCTTCGTGGGCAAAGGTGAAGCCGACCTTGAGTTTGTCGTAGATACCTTGCTGCACACGTACACCCACAGCGAGACCGTTCGTGCCTTCTTGTGAGCGGTGCTCGTAATCGGCTTCGATGAATACGGGGTTTCCATCGAGTGTCATGTGGAGGTTGTGCTGTGTGATGATGAAACTATCGACGACCGAAGTCACTGGATGTTTGAAGAACACACGCCCATCGAAGTATTGAATGACGTAATCCTGGTTTCTTTGAAGTGGGATGGTCTTCAGGATGATACCTGAGTCCTTATCCCGGATCGTCAACCTGATCTGTTCAGAACCTTCGATAATCGAACTATGTCGGAGGTAGTAGAGCGAGCCACCTGTACCACGCAGCTGGACGTGGGCTCTCATCTGCTCCTGGTCACCGTCACTGAGGAAGACACGAACGCGCGTATCGAAGTGTTTGGCGAAGCGCTTTTTGAAGTCGATATCCACACCGTAGAAGGTGCGATCGTAGCGGTTCAGCTCGATTCCCTTAAGCTCTGTACGGAAGTTACCGACGAGCAATTTGGAGCGATCGGCTTCGACGAGGACATAGACAGGGAAGTGGTACTGTTGATCGCCAGGTCCAGTAAAGCGGAAGCCTCTGGCTTTGACGTCCTGAACTTGCTGACCACTGTCACCATAGATGGGGTAGTAGCGCTCAGGATCGATCAACTGCTGGTAGAAGTTCTCAAGAGCTTGCCGCTTGGGTGTATCGATGTACGCCGTGTAGCGGATCTTCTTGAAGAGTTTCTTCAGGATGTGCTTCCCTTGCATCTGTCCTTTGACATAGAGCGCAGCGCGTCCGTGGAAGAGCAGACCATTACCTTCAGCTTTGGCGATAGAGGTCAGTCCTTCGAGTCGGTTGTTACCTGCGCCAAACGTCGCCTCAGCAAATGCCATCAAGAACATTCTGTTGAGGTTGACCGCGACTGGCCACTCGATCAGACCTTTATTGCCTTCAGTGTCGATGGTGACAACGCGAAGTTTCTTTTGTCCATGTTTGACAGGGACGTTTGCCGAGAAGTGACCTTTTTTGTCCGTTTTGATATCCACGCCGTTGATCTTGAGCTTGTTTGTGGGGTGTGTGATCCCGCTCAAGCGGATCGAATCCGTGCGAATCACTGCGCCTTGTGGTGGCAACTTGATGCGCAATCTGGAGGCGAGGACGTCCTTGGCTTTCGCGACAGGAACGGTCATAAATTGTGGTTTTTTCGGTTTTTTGCGAACCTTCGGCTTCTTGCGTGCCTTCGGCTTCTTCGCGTTGGCTTTGGGAGTTTTCCCTTTACCTGCGCGTGTTTTCCATGGGGCGACGCCTTTTTTCTGGGTGGGTTTTTTGCTCTTGACAGCAGTCCGCTTGGGCGGTGCTGTACGAAGAGTTCCACCTGTTTTTGCTTGCGCGAGCCACTTGCGCTTCCACTGTTTACTACGGGAGGAAGCGAGTGAGAGGCTAAACAGCGGTCTCGCTTCCTTGTCTTTCTGGGCGATGTGGTTTGCAGCTTCTTTAAATGAGAAGAGCAAGCGATCCTTGCTGAACACCACAGACGGGTGGAGGACTGGGTAATGTTGTCCAGTTTTTCCACTCGCGAGTTGTCGTCTCTTGCGCAGCGTGCGTCTCCAATTGCGTAGACTACGCTTCCACTGTCGCTTAAAGCGATAGCGATGGCTCATCTTTCTCGGCAACGTTGGGACTTTTTGTAGCTTAAACAAAGACAGATCGATGTGGTGGCCTTGTGGCGTCCAGATGCGCAGTCTCGTCTTCTTATTGAATGGTGGCTTCAAGGTATGGGAGAAGCGCCCTCGTTTGTCGAGCGGCAAGGACAGGTCGTTGAGCAGCACCTTCGCGTTGAAGGAGAGTGGGGTCAGGCTGCTCTTCGTGGGCTTCATCTTTTGCTCGACGCGAACGATGATACGCAGGTTTTGACGCCTGTTTCGTCTCGTGATGTTCGGGAGCTTAGGCTTGGATGACCCAAAGCCTTGTGAGATGATGCGTTCCTCTTTGACCTTGAGCAAGCGCTTCATGTATGTCAGCAAAGACGCAGCACGACGGACCGTCAAGAACAGCGCACGTTGTCGACGGAGTCGGTTGTGGTGGTGGACTTCGACGTACAAAGAGGTGTCGGGTCTCTTCATCAGCTTACGAAGTTTTCTTCGCAGTCTACGAAGGGAACGGCGTAGTCTTCCTCTTACACGGATGCCTCGTCGTCCCATCCAACGTCCTGGGAATCTTCGGCTGAAGAGGACCTTGTTGGGGACAGATGTCACACCAACACCGAAGACGCGTGGTGCGCTTTGACTAAGAGAGCCATCGAGTGTGCTGAGTGTAAAGCGAGCAACGTATTGCTTTCTTGCACCGAGCACACGCTTGCCTGCACCATTGCGTCCGTTCCATTTGATGAATGGTGGTGGGGTTCCTACACCTCGCATCGAGTGGACCATGTTGCCCATTTTGTTGCCGACGCCACGACGGTAGATCGCGAGTCGCCAGTTTGCTGGTCTGACACCTGCTGCCACGCGGATATGGAAGACGAGTGGGTGTGTCAATCGACCTTTCTTTGTGGGGAAGTCAGGTGCCGCGTTTGGACTGTAATCACCCAAGTCATTGGGCTTGGAGACCGCGAGATTGCTGACTGGCAACGCACGTTGGCTTCCGTTGAGGGTCAACCTTGGACCGTACACACTACCTTTTAATGTGAGCGGCTTGGGTGGGATAATCTTCTTTTTGTACCCGAGCTGAATGGCCTTTTTGTTGGTCAGCATCACCTTTTGGATACCTGATGTGGCCGAACGACAGCTCACGGCGTAGTTGATCTTTCTCACCAGACCACGCGTTGTATAGAAGATCTGATAGGGGGTATCGATCAACTTCGAGCCCGGTGGGAGGGTTTGCTTGTCGATCTTAAGCAGGTGGTTACCTGGATCAATGCCCTGAATATGGTACTTACCAAACATGTCTGTGACGGCGTAGTGACCGTTGTCCAGGTAAAGTCGGACGCCCTGAATACCGACGTCCGTCGCCTCCTGTTTGCGGTTGCTATTTTTATCACAGAAGACCTTACCGAGGACCGTTCCCTGATCGAAGATGGGGTCATAGCTGACCTGAACGACCGCTTTGGCTTGTTCGCTGAGTGCGGTCCCTGCTTCGTTGTGGACGTATGCGATGTTGACATATTGCCCGATGGGGAGGTTTGGTTTGACGACCGTCTGATAACGCAGCGTCAGTGTGGATTGTCCTGGGAGCGTGAAGGGACCGTATCGCAGCAGTCGACTGGCGAGGGTCTCCTGTCTCTTGCCGTCTTTAGTGGTGACGAGCGGCTTGGCGATGGGCAGGACCACTTTGCCGTCTGCGCGGGTCATCTTCACACTGAGTGGGAGCAAGCGGAAACCGCGAGGCAGGATGTCTGTAAAGTAGATCCCACCGAGTTTGGTCTTTGGATCGTACTTCAGCTCTGCGGGAGAGCGGTTCTCCAGGGTCAATGTGTATGTAATGATATCACCAACAGTGACGACGCGCTTGGAGGCCTTTTTGGTCAAGATCAACAAGTTGCGCCAGAAGTCGAGTGGGATGTGGTTATTTTGGATAACCTTCCCTTCCTCTTCGACGGAGAAGGTGACGTGGTAGTCCCTCGACTCCTGTTGGTTTTGAAGGTTTGGTTTGGCTTGTGTCACGATCTGCCCGCTTTTGGCTGCGTCGTATTTCGCGGTTTGCGATTGAAAGCGGAGCTTATCGGAGGGGAAGGCGAGTGAGGGATCGCCAGGTCTCACGACGATACGGTACGCAAAGGCCGACACAGGCAACGTGAATTTGTACATCCCGAGTGCATTGGTCTTTTGACCTTGTTGGTTTTCGAGCATCTTGGTGCTGTCGATTTTGCTCGCACATTTTCCGTCAGCATCGCTCAACTTGTTGCGTACACACAGCCCATCATTTTGACAATCTTTATCAAATTTACAGATCGTCTGACTGAGTCGGGAATCCACGACGTACACGTTGGCGTCTTGGACCATCGCGCCGGACTCTGAGTTAAAGATACGTCCGGTAGGTTGGACGATGATGTTGCGTGTGATGGTGCCACCTGCGCTCAGATCAATATCAAATTCCCCAAACTGCACGTCGTTGGACGTGTAGTAGCGAAGTTTGTATTTGAGCGAGGGGACGCCGGAGAGAGAGTACTTTCCGTCTTGTCCAGAGACACCTTCTTTGACAGGTGTTTGGAGATTATCAGGGCGGAACAACTTGATCTTGAAGTCCGCGAGGACTTCGTCGAAGTTGGCGTCATAGTTGGTATCAGGAGCGCCGTAATCTTGGAAGACGAGACCTTCGAGCGTGGTGTTGCGTCCTGTGTTGTTGATCTCGAAGCTGACTTCTGCGTCCCGCTCAGCGACTTGAGGCGCTGAGTACTTCGCGACGTTGGTGATCCTGGTGCCGATACTTACGCCATCTGCGATCTTGGCCCTGAAGAGGACCGTTGCGCTTGCGCTGGGATCGAGCGTGATGTCGCTGAATGTGAGTGTCTTGGTGTTCTCGTCAAAGGCTACGGTACCTGGACCTTTCGCGCTGTCTTGTACGAAGGTCATATTTGTGGGCATCACGTCTGTGACTTTGATACTCGCGAGGGGGACGAGACCACTGTTTGTGACGGTGATTCTGTACTCGACAACATCGCCGGGGTTGTAATCCCCACCGTTGACATCGAAGACCTGCTTGGTGGCTGTGATGAGTTGTTTTTTGCCCACTGGGATCTCAGTAGGTTGGTCACCATTTGCGTCATCTCTGTCTGCGTCAGTCAGCTCGGCCTGGGTTTTGTCTGCGTTGACTGTACCCTGGTTGCTGATCAGATCACCGCCCTCGATTGTGACGCGGAAGGTGATCGTCATACTGCCGCCCTTGGCGAGGCTGGTTCTTCTGACGAACAATGTCCCGTTTGGACCTGTACCAGCCTGGAACTCGGCTTCATCATCGCCACTGTTGTCGGTCTGTGTGTTTCCATCGACGGTGATACTTCCAGTGACATACTTGCTGTTGTCAGGGATGGCGTCGCGGAAGACGAGGTTGTTCGCAGCTTCACCGCTGTTTCTAATGGTAATGGTGTATTCAAGTGTGTCGCCAGGATCGGCGACGCCTTGTGTTTGTTTATCTTCGACGATGCGGACTTGTTTGTCTGTATCATCGAGGAGGGGACCACCGTTCAACGTCGTTTTGACGGCGTTTGTGTTCACAGGGGGAAGGTCTCGACCTTCGAGGATCCCTACGTTTTCGACGACCGCTGTGAGTGGTGTGCCTTCTTTGATCTTGACGTCGAACGTGACGACAGCGACCTCATCGTTGGGTGGGGCTCCGTCGTTGGCGAGGATCACACCTTGTGGTGTACCTGCGCGTGGGCTGTTGACAAAGAGTCCGTTCTCCAGCGGGTTTGTGCTCCCTGGGACAACTGTTCCGTTGAGGCGGAGGCTGTTTGCGACGTACTCCGTGAATTGCGGTGTGGTGTCGCGCAGTCGGACCTGGAAGGCCGAGGCTGCGCCGCTGTTGATCACGCGGATGGTGTAGCGAAGTGTTGAACCTGCCTGTGCGGCACCACCACCAACGACTTCAACGGCCTTCGTGGACGTCGCGAGAGTGGGAAGTGAACCGACGGTCACGATCGTTGGATCTTGGTCTCCTGCGACACTTGGATCGTCAGAAGGCTGCGCTGTCGTGATCTCTGTACTTGTGACGGATGCTTGGTTTCGCAGTCCATATCCGTTGGTGGTTTGTGGATCGATGACAGCCTTGAAGCTCAACGTGACGCTCTGTCCAGGGGCGATACTCGCGAGCGCAGGTGTCGTTGTGGCGTTCCAGGTGATCGTGCCATTGGCCAACTGACCACCTTGGTCGGGGACGACACTTGTGAGCTGCGTATCGATGGGGTCTGTGATCGTGACGTTTGTTGCCGGGCGTGAGCCGTTGTTCGTCAGGGTGATGGTATACGTCAGCGCGTCACCGGGTTTGGCCTTTGTGATGACTTTGCCCTGGGCGTCTTTGGCTTCTTTGGTGAATGAGGTGAGGTTTGGCGCACGCAAGACTTCGAAGTTCGTTGGGTCTTCGGCTTGTTGTGTGCTTGGGTCGTCCGTCAACTTGTCCTTGTCGAGATCGGAGGACTTGGCGACGGCCTGGTTCGAGACGACCGTTTTGTCCGCGACGTTTGCCTTAATTTTGGCCGTAAAGGTAAGGACGACTGGGCTGTTTTGCTCGACACGGGCGAGCGCCGCAAATCTCGCCGCTGTCCACGTGATCGTATCACCCGAGAGCTGTCCACCTTGTCCAGGTGTGATCGCTTCGAGGTTTGTCGTATCGACCTTGTCTGTCACTGTGACAGAGCGGACAGGTGAGCTGCTCGTGTTGCGGAGGGTGATGGTGTATTCGACAGTGTCTCCCGGTTCAAATGTCCCACCGTTAAGGTCTTTGACCTCTTTGGTACTTCCTGAGAGGTTGGGGAAGCTGACCGTGACATCCGTCGAGTCGCCTGTCGCTGCTGTGCTGGGGTTATCAGAGAACACCGTAAAGCTCTGTCCGGCAGACTTGAGCGTACCCTGGTTTTTGATCACGGTCCCGTCTTGGGTGCTGGTTTTCACACGAGCGCGGAATGTCAACGTAACGGATTGACCAGCGTTTAATTGTCCCAACGCCGACGTCGTGGTTGGACTCCATGTCACCGTGCCATTTGCGAATTGTCCCCCTTGACCTGTTTGGATATTCTCCAGGTTGGGATCGATGGGGTCTGTCACGGTGAGTTGTGCGAGTGGAGTGCGTCCTTGGTTGTCGACTTTCAGCGTGTAGAGGACTGTATCGCCAGGACGAAGTGGTGACGTGAAGCTCGCTGTCTTTGTAAAGATCAGCTTTTGTTCGGATTGGATGACGATGCGAGTTGCGTCTTGTGCGGCAGGTGTCGATGGGTCATCTGAAGGAACAGCGGTTGTCACTTCAGCGGAGGTCACATTGGCTTGGTTGTCGATAGCGACGCCATTGAAGAGACCTTGCTTGATACGCGCTGTGAAGGTGACTGTTGCGCTACCACCGGCTGCAATTGTGGGGATGTTCCACAAAAGCTGACGGGTTGTGCTGTTAAATGTACCGCCATTTTGTGGGGTGATGTTTTCGAGGTTTGTGTCGATGCTATCGCTAATCGTGACGTTTGTCGCGGGGCGATTTCCACCATTTTTGACGACGATGGTGTAGGTGACAGTGTCGCCGGGCTCGTAGTTACCACCACCTTGTTTGGATGCGGCCTTTGTCGCCGTGAGGACAGGGTTTCCGCCGACTTTTATGGTTGTCGGATCGTCGAGCGCTGTTGTCGATGGATCATCGGAGGGGACTGCGTTTGGCAAGTCGCTGGCTTTTGCCTCTGCTTGGTTGTTGATCTCCGTATCGAACTTGGTCCCTGGGACAACACGAGCTGTGAAGGTCAGTGTGACCTGTCCATTTTGAGCGATCGACGCGAGGGCAGGTGTTGTCGTTGTGTTCCACGTGATCGTGCCGTTTGCGAATTGTCCTCCCTGACCGGGGTTGATGGTGTCGAGGTTGCTGTCGATCTTATCTGTCACGATGACATTCGCGGCGACACCTGTCCCTGTGTTTTTGACGACAATTGTATAGGTCAGCGTATCACCGGGTTGGACTGAGCCACCATTGTTGTCAGTGACACTCTTCGTTGTATCAGAGAGGTCAGAACCTGCGACGACGTTAATTTTGGTCGCGTCGTCCTTGTCGTTTGTGCGTGGATCATCTGAGGGTTCGGGGGTTGTAATTGTCTGGCTTGAGACGAACGCCTGGTTTGCGATCTCGTCGCCATTTTTGGCGGTGGAGATGACCGTCGCGGTGAAGGTCAGCGTGATATCGCCATTGACCGCCATTGTCGCGAGCGCAGGGGTGGTTGTTGCGTCCCAAGTGATCGTTCCTGCTGCAAAGCGTCCACCTTGTCCAGGGGTCACACTTGTGAGCTTTGTAGTGTCGACTTTATCGGTAATTTTTACTTGTCTTGCGACGTCAGTCCCTGTGTTTTTGACGACAATTGTGTAGCGGACTGTATCGCCAGGAACGAGTTTGCCACCATTGACGTCTTCTACAGCTTTGGTTGTCTCTGCGAAGGTGGGGCCTGAGACGACCGTGACGTCCGTCGAATCACCGACTGTCGGGGTTGAAGGATCGTCAGACTGAGCGGGGGCGCTTGTGTCCGATTGGATCGTCGCTTGGTTTTTGATGACAGTGCCATTGGCGATTGGGCTCTTGACCTGCGCTGTAAAGCTCAGTGTGACAGATGCGCCGGGCGCGATCGAAGCGAGCGTCGCTGTGGTGCTTCGATCCCAGGTGATGTTTGCTCCTGCGATGCGTCCACCTTGTCCGGGCGTTGGACTGACCAGATCGGACTGGATAGCGTCGACAATACGGACATTTGTCGCGGCGACGTTACCTGTGTTGCGGATGGTGATGGTGTAGCTTAGCGTATCACCTGGAAGAACCTGACCACCGTTAATATCGGCGACAGTCTTGGTCGATTGTGAGAGGTCAGCTCGTGAGCGGACGACGATCGAGGTGACGTCTTGTGTTCCAGGTTTTGATGGATCATCTGACTTGAAGGTCGTCGCGATCCCTGTCGCTTTGACATCGGCCTGGTTGTTGATCGTTGTTTGGTCTGCTGTACCTGCCTTGACGCGCGCTGTGAAGGTTAAGGTCGCGGTTTGTGTTGGAGAGAGTGTCGCGAGGGCAGGGGTTGTCGTCTTGTTCCATGTGATCTTGCCATTCGCGAATTGACCACCTTGTCCGGGGGTGATCTGATCGAGGTTGCTGTCAATCGCGTCTTCGACGATGACGTCGGCGAGCGTTGTATCCCCACCGCCTTGGATGGTGATCGTGTACTGGAGTGTGTCTCCCGGAACAGCATCACCACCATTGAGATCGCGCACCACTTTGGAAATTTTGGGTTGCGGGTTGAGCTGGACGTTGATGATCGTTGGGTCTGTTGTCCCGGCGACATTGGGATCGTCTGAGACGACCCGTGATACGTCTTTGGCGACGATAGAGGCTTGGTTGGAGAGCTTTGGATCGCCAACATATGGGTTTCTCAACTGTGCGCTGAAGGTCAGCGTTGTTGAGGCCCCTGGGAGCAACGACGCGAGGGCTGGTGTGGTCGTCTTATCCCAAACGATTGTACCGTTTTGGAAGCGTCCACCTTGTCCTGGGGTGACGTTGATCAGGTTGCTGTTGAGGGGGTCGGAGACGATGATGTCTGTCGCGGCCCCTGTTCCTGTGTTGCGGACGACGATGGTGTAGTTGATGGTGTCACCAGGGCGCGCAGGTGCGCCGTTCGCGTCTGTGAATGTCTTGGTCGACGCGAGGGCTGGTTTTGCGACGACGAGGACGGCTGTCGCGTCGTCTTGTTTGGGTGTCGAGGGGTCATCTGTGGGAGTCGAGTTGGGCAGTCCAGGTGTTGTGATGTTCGCTTGGTTGGAGATCGCCGCACCATCTGGAGCGGAGGCCTTGATCTTGGCTGTGAAGGTCAACGTAACAGTCGCGCCTGGAGCGATAGAGGCGAGAGCGGGTGTGGTGGTTTTGTTCCACGTGATCTTGCCATTTGCGAATTGACCGCCATTGGCTGGCGTGACTTGTTCGAGATTGCTGTCGATGGGGTCCTCGATCACAACGTCTGTGGCGGGCCTGTTTCCTGTGTTGGCGACACGGATGGTGTAGCGAAGGACATCATTGGGCGCGATCTGGCCGCCATTGACGTCCGTCACTGTCTTGGAAGACGTCGCGAGGATGGGACCGGCGACGACGACAAGTGTTTGTGAGGAGAGCGCGAGCTTGAGTGGGCTCTTCTCATCCTGGACAGTACCGATGTTTGTGATCGGTGTGGCGTTGGCGACGTTTTGTGCGATCTTGACTGTGAACACGATCGTCTGCGTCGCGCCTCTCGCGAGTGTAATCCCTGTGATGGACAGGCGACCGGCGACCTTTGGATTGGATGTGGTGCTACCTGGGGTGAATGTGACCTTACTTCCTGATGGTGACGAGACCATATTGAAGTTATCAACATCCAATGGCAGGGGGTCAATCCACGAGACTGTGGTGTCTTTGGTACCCGTGTTTTTGAGTGTTACTGTGTAAGTGAGCTGGTCACCGGGCTCTGCGCGGCCACCGTTGTCGTCCTTCACGGTCTTGCTTGACGTCGTGAAGTTCGGTTTGTAGGAGACTGTTACGACGGTTGGGTCATTACGTGGGGGCGTGGTGGGATCGTCTGTCTTCAAACTCGCAGCAACTGAGGGGACACTGCCTTCACCTTGGTTGGAGATCAATTGTCCATCGATCTGATCAGCGCTAATCCCTGCGGCGACAAATTCGGCTTCTGTAAAGATCCTGACAGAGAACGCGATCTTTGCAGGAGTTCCTACAGGTATCGTCATATTGTCGACGACGATACGACCTGTTCCGTTGGCACCACCTGTCGCGCTTGACTGGTTGGTACCAGAAGAGAAGAACACAGAGCCTGCGATCAATTTGACGAACTTGGGCAGATCATCTGTAAAGCGGACACCTGGGGCAGGGGAGCCACCGACGTTTGTCGCTTCGATTTCGTAGGTGATGGTGTCACCGGGACGATAGGGACCGTTGGGGGTTGTCAGGTTTTTTGCGGTCTTGGTGAATCGTCCGAGCTGTGGGGCGCGGAGGGTTGTAACGACAGTGTTGCTCGTGGTGGAGCCTACATCATCTGCCCTGACCGTAAATGTGTTGGAGATACTGCGAGACGCTGGTGTCCCTGTGATACGGACCTGGAAGGTGATCTCGCGATCGTTGTCACCGCGAAAGTCGATCGTGCCGAGGTTGATCCCGTTGACAAGCGCGCTTGTTCCACCGACGTCTGTGACGAGTTTTCCATCGACGCGGGTGCTGTTGGGGATGTAAGAGGTGTTGGCGGGGATGCTGTCTTGGACGACGACGTTCTTGCCTTCGAGTGAGCCGCTGTTGGTCACCCGGAGGGTGTAAGTGAGGGTGTTTCCTACACTTGCGTTGAGCTTATCGACGCGTTTATTGGTGTTTCTGTTTCGGAAGTTGGGGCTGAGGGTGTCGATCGAGACGAGGACGTACCCCATAAAGACGGATTCACCGTTACCATCTGGGACAATGCCGTCCCCTGTCCCTAAGACGATCTGGGCCGACGAGTCTCCTGGTTTGATCAGGTTGAGGCCAGTCTGTCCGATGTTAAAAGTATCGAGGTCGACCCCTAGCGCGATCGTCGAGTTCCAGATGTTACCAGGAGGGTTGTGTGGTGTCGCTGAAGACAGTCGCGTACCACTCGGAGATGTGTTGGAGCGAAATCTGATGAAGTCCGCGTGGTTCGATGGTTCGGGAGGGGAGCCGAGGAACTCATCACCTTCGAGACCAAAATAGGTGAATGTTCCTTGTGGTGGGTTTCCGACCTTGAAGCCTTGGAGGGTGAAGCTGGTGATACCAGAGCCTGAGATTTGCTCATCCATGTGCAGGAAGCCATCGTAGAGCACGATGTCCCGACGGATGGTGAAGGTTGGACTCTCCCACACGACGACCATCGACCACGCTGCGTAGCGGGCCTGACAGATCCGTGGGTTGGTATTACAGTTACCGGGTTTGGCCTTGACGCCACCGAGTGTGTATGTACCACCGATGACACCGCCACCTTGGCTTTGGATTAGGTTTTTGATGTTGGCCCGGCAGTAAAAGAAGCCACCTTGTGATTGGACGCTTTGGCAATCTGCGGCGCTCGCTGTGACTGTGACTTTTTGACCGTTGGCGAGGGTAAAGTCGACTGTGCGGTCAACTGTCCCGTCGATGGAGCCTGTCCACCAGACATAGGCATCGGTCAATTTGGCGTCAAATGGGAGCCCTGTGACTCTCGCGGAGCTTTGTGGCAACAAGATGTCGTTGACGTTTCCGGGAGGGCTTGCGGACATCAGGGTGTTACCGACACCAACTGCGCCACCAAATACACGATATGTCTTGAGAGTTTTTGGGGTGGTTCCTTCCACCAAGGCATACGCCGGCTGGGCCAGGATAGACAACCATCCCAGGCATAACAATGCACCCAACACAACACGGTAGCCCCAAAATACATTCATCACAGCGACCTCTACTCATTCATAATTGTACAACGTCCCAGCTACACCGGAACTTTCATCTATCCCACGTGCTTCAAAGTGCGTGGATAGCTCGCGTTCTTTGTATTCTTTGACAGCGTGGAAGTCTTCTCCCACACTTCATTTTATCCCTTTTCTTTTGGGAGTCGCATTATACCCAAAAGCACCTCATGAATCCAAGAGGGACGACTACTTTGTTTTTATTTGTGTTTTTTTAGAGATACAAAAAGACGTATTGTGTTGTACACAACGAGAGGGTGAAATGATGTGAGGAGATGTTGTGTTTTTGTGGAGTGGTGTTGAGAAAGAAACTGTTGGAGAATGTTGATGAAGATTGAATTGGAGAAGGAGATTGGAAAAGAAGGGTAGAAGGGAAAAAATGTGGAGCTGAGGAGGATCGAACTCCTGACCTCTTGAATGCCATTCAAGCGCTCTCCCAGCTGAGCTACAGCCCCAGGACGTTTCATCCTTCTACGGATCAGACCTTTTTCTGTCAAGGTTTTTTTTGTATATGTCCGATGTCGTAGGGAAAGTTTATCGTTTGCCTTCCTCACCGTCGTGGTCATTTTTGGGTGAGAGGGCTCACAGCTCTTTGCAGCTTCCTTCGACACAGCGTTGGTCTTGGTGACAATCTTCTTTTGATTTGCATTGATTGATACAGTAGCCACGAGGACCGCAGATCATGGAACCTTTACAGTCTCGGCTAAACTTGCATTTGATTTGCTTGCTACAAGTCGCACCCATCAAAGTGCCAGCGGTCATCAACACGATCAAACAAAATCCAAGGATCTTTCTCACTTTTCTCTCCACGTGTACGAATGGGATGAGCACAACAGCCACAACGAAATACGTTGTCTTTTGTATGCTCGCTCGTAGACATCAAGTATGACACGAACTATCGCATATGACAAAGATTCTGCTTTGAAGTCTTTTTGGCAAGGGAATGTTTTGTGTGAAAGAAATGATTTTGTGATATAGATGGAGTTTGGAAATGATGAAGGGGGGAGGGATATGGGCGATACTGGACTCGAACCAGTGACCTCTTGCATGTCAAGCAAGCACTCTAACCACCTGAGCTAATCGCCCTCAAAAGTGTTGTGGCTTTTAACATAGCCCCTGAAACTTGTCAACGACTTTTTTGTAAATGTTTAAAACGGCGAAGAAAAAACTTCCACAGTGGAGGAGGCGCCGAAGGCTTGTTTGGTCGCACCTCCTGGCACATAGATCTTGTTTTGGATGCTCGCGGCTTCCATTCCGTGTCGTGGAAGCGGCATGGGGGCCAATGTATGCCACGTTTGTGTTTCTGTATCAAAGGCTTCTGTCTGTGGGAAGACGCCCGTTGTGTTGTTGGCTCCCTCTCCACCAAAGACAAAGATCACCTTGCCAACCGTCGCATACGCGACGCCCCCTCGGGAGGTCGGCATCGATGGACCTTTGCTCCATTTTTTCGCGACAGTGTCGAAGATGTCGACATCTGTTACGTGGCTTTTGATCGGTCCCTTACGACCTCCGATCACGTAAAATTTCTTGCCAATGGCTGCGCTCGCCATGTGATCACGAATGGCAGGAAGGGGAGGTAGATCTTGCCAAGTCTCTTGTACAGGATCGTACACGGAGACCTCTGCGAGCGCTTTGTTTGCCCTCAAACCACCTGCGAGATAAATCTTTCCATCGATCACACCGACAGCCGAAGAACCACGCTCTTTTCCTGCTGGCATGGACTTTTTTTCATCCCATTTGTCTTTACTTGGATCGTAGACAAAGATCCGACCACGCTCCGAAAAGGAGATCGAGATGAGGAATCCCACAATGTAGATCTTGCCGTCCAAAACCGCTGCGTTTGCGTGGTGAAGAGGGACTGGAAGATCCGCGTGTTGTGTCCAGGTGTCTGTGCTTGGGTCGTAGGACTCGACTGTCGCAACTGTCCGTGCACGATCATCAAAGCCTCCAAGTACGTATATTTTTCCTCCCAACGCAACGACCGCTGTCTCTTGGCGTGGGGTCGGCATCTGTTTGAGCGTTTTCCATGCTCCTGTCGAAGGCACATCCGGCGGTCTTGAGACCTCTTTGGGCTGCTCTTCTGCTGGTCTCTCTTGTGTAGATGCGTCTTGTGTCGGCTCAGTTGTGCCTTCATTCAATGGCTCGGTAGTGCCTTCGTTGAACGTCTCCGTTGTATGCTCTTTGTGGGTGTGTGACTCCGTGCCTGCTTCTGTCTGCTCCGAAGGTGTGACGTTTGTCGTCGGACACCCCGCGAGCCAAAAGAGTGAGAGGCTGGCAGCACAGCACATGAAGATGGTTCTCATGCAGACTGTTCCTTTTTGTTGGTGTTTGTATTTTGCACCGGCATGGAGTGAGGATAGAAAGTCATGAGGAGAAGGTCAAGATTGACGAAATTTTGCCTTTGGTATAGAAGCTTGAGTCTTGGATCGAGATCGGCTAGTCTGTGCCTGAAAAGCGAGACAAAGCAGTCCCTCTTTTGGCTTGAAAAACGATACAGTGTTTATGGCGTCCATATAGATGAGAGGAAAAGGAAGGCAGTATGCAGCGGTTGTTTGAGATGCGAAGCTTCAGATTGGGTCTGGGGATGGCGTTGGCGATTGTGACGTGTGGAAGTGTGTGGCTGTTTGCCCAACCAAATCGCGCACAATGTCAACGGATGGAGAACAATTATGTCGGCGCACAGCGCTGTCGTGGTTGTCACGAGTCCGAATATAAAGTCTGGAAACAATCGGCACACGCGAAGGCCTTCGATGTGTTGCCCAAAAACGAGCGCAACAACACGGCTTGTTTGCAATGTCATTCCATAGGGACCGCCGTGCACGTGCAAGGTGTGCAGTGTGAGAGCTGTCACGGCCCTGGGCGCTATTATTCAAAGCCTGAAGTGATGGTCGACTCTACTCTCGCACGCTCTGTGGGATTAAAAGTCCCACGGGGTGGACGTGCCTGTCTGACTTGCCACAAAACCTCTCCAAAAGTCCGCAAGTTCCACTATCGCTCCATGTGGAAAAAGATCGCACACGGGCGCAAAAAGTAATCTCTGAAACCTCTCTACTATCCCTTCTCTCCGGTGCTTCTATCTCTGTACGAAAGGATCTGGGGCATGAGTCCGTCCAAAAAAGAACGAATATTGCAAAAGATCGTCCCCCGTCAACAAAGCCAGGGGCTCGTCGATACACTCTGGTCAATCGCGCTGTCCAAGGAGGCTTTGCTGCTGCTCGCGTGTTGTCTGACTGTGTTTTCATTGCTCAAGGCGACCGCCACATGGTGGGGGACGACTCCTGAGCGTCTTCTCGCCTATCTCGGTGGGATGCGTGTGGAGAGTCTCTTTTGGGGTGTGTTGTTCTTCGTCCTGCTCGCGCACCTGCTAGAGCGTCTCTTTCGCTTGTGGGGTCCCACACAGCTGCCTCTTCGTGCCGAACTTCAGAGCTGGCAGCGATATCATCTGCTCAAAGACGAAGGCGCTTTGACGTGGGATGATGTCAAAGAAGGTGTGGAAGCCTCCTTTGGCGATGTACGGATGCGTGGTGATGTTGGATGGGCTGAGCGCGGAAGAGGGGCCCTGATTGGTGAAATTTGGGTGCTCGGTGCGGTCGCGATCTCCATCGGCGCGCTTGGTCTGTCGATGTTTTCCCCGCTCCCGATCCCTTGGTCACGGGTTGTCATGGTGATGATGCCTTGGCTCGGTTTTGGTCTGTTTATGCAGATGTATGAACCTTATCGTTGTGTGGCTTTCTGGCAAGAGGATGATCGTACGTTTCTCTGGGGTTGCAGTGCGCGGGGAGGCCTGCTCCTGGAAGAGGAGCTTGAAGACATCCACGAAGAACTTCTCGAACGAGTGTAGTGAAGAGAGAGGATTGATCATGCAATATATGATTTGGTTGGTACCAGCTTCTTACCTGATGGCCGCGATTTGGGCTGGAGGGGTGAAAAACAGCAAGTTCTTTTGGGGACTCCCTGCATTCCATCTGTTACTTTGGGCGGCGCTCGCTGTATCCAATGGCACCTGGCTTCAATGTGAAGGTGATCTTTGGGGCGCGCAAGCTGTGAGCTGTGCGTTTGTCGCTTTACTTCTCGCACGTGGTCGCAGCGCGCTGCTCGTTGTGCCCTTTGTGCTCTCCGCTTTTTGCTCGCTCATTTGGGGATTTGCCCAACAAAAGCTGTCCGTACAGTCCACACAACACTGGTTTGACGTCCTCTTTGCGCTGGGATTGGGAGCGAGTTTGGTCTCTGGTGCGTTCGCGTGGCGGCTGCTCTTGTCGACACAAGAAGCCTCTGCCAAAGATCACGAAGCCTGGAGGCAGAGCGTCGCGCTCGTGTTGCTGCTGCTGTCCTTTGCCTTTGGTTTCCAGCTCTGGTTGGGGTGGAAACTCGGACCGATGCAGTGGGGTGTGATTGCGTTTTTCGTTGGACACATTGCGCTGTTTTTTGCGCCTCACGCGTCGACTGTATCGGGGGAGTGGAGACCACACCGTATGCTCTATCTTTGGGGTGGAGTCCTGTTTTTTGGTGTGTGGAGCTGGAACTTCCTCTCTGCGATCTTTGGTGCATAATATTTTTACAAACAATCCCTCCTCATCGACGTCTCAAGATATCATCCCCCACAAGAGGACATCATGGATACACAAGAACTCAAATTTGTAAAAGCGTCCTTTGTCAAGAGCGGGACCAAACCCGATCATTACCCTCCTGCAGAGCTTCCAGAGATCGCAGTGATGGGCCGCTCAAATGTTGGCAAGTCATCGCTAATGAACTCTCTCTTTAATCGCAAAAACTTGGTGAAGGTGAGTAACACGCCTGGACGAACGCAGCTGATCAACTTCTTTTTGGTCGATGATGCGTTGAGTGTGGTGGACCTTCCTGGATATGGTTACGCGAAAGTCCCACCGAAGATCCGCAAACAGTGGAGACCGATGATCGAGACCTACCTGACTTCGCGAGAAGCGCTTATTGGGTGCTTGTTGTTGTTTGACATTCGGCGCATCCCCAATGACGATGACCTCGATCTTTGGGTGTGGTTGCGTCACTTTGGTTTTACCGTCATCCCTGTGATCACGAAGAGCGATAAGCTCTCTGCCCAAAAGGGCCGCAATCAACTCAAACGCATCGCCAATGTCCTTGAGGTGCCACTGGAAGCCCTCGTCGTGACGTCTTCTAAGACACACAAAGGGCGCGATAAGCTGCGCAAGTTGATGTCCGGTTTGTGTTGGGATTTTACACCACCTGAACCCGAAGAGATGGATGAAGCCGAAGGGCCAGACGAATCAGAAACCACTGAAGAAAATCATGCAGACCAAGGAGAATGATGTCATGACACGAGTTTCCAATGTCATCGCCTTGTGGTGCTTTGTTTTTGTCTCTTTGTCAGGTGTCACAGCCTCTGCAAAGGGCAAGACGACACACGCAAAGGCTGACAAGTCATCGAAGAAAACCAACAAGGTGAAGACGCTCAAGGCGCAGATACAGACGCTTGAGAAGAGAATGAAGCGTGCTGAGAGCATGATGGCACGTGCGGCGAAAGCCCTCGCTCTTGCTGAAGGTGTGGTGAAGCGGGCCAAGACGACGCTCGCTGCCGTCAAAAAGATGAAGGATTCCTCTCGTCTCGCGCTCAAGAAGGCCCACAAGGCGCTCAAAAAAGAGATCGCCTCGCAACGTCCATTGACGCAAGTTGAGGTGCGCTTTCAGATCGATGACTGGGAGATCCGTGAACGTGCAGCCTACGTCGCGTATGCACATGTCGAGTGGAAAAAGTACACACGCGCACCCAAACTCTCGACCAAAAAAGTCTACGGGAAGCTCACGAAGATCCGCTCCGAAAAGAAGATCTTTGAGACCCTCAAAAGAGCCCGCAAAGAAGGGATTCTCAAAGATCCCGTTTTGAAGCATCGTGCACAAATGTTGTGGGATCGTCTGCGTGAATTCCATCTCTCGGACAAAGCCAATGCGCTGCGCAAAAAGATCCACGCTCTCGAAGACAAACTCAACGGCATTCAGGCGTCTCACCGCGCTGTCCTCGGTGGCAAAAAAGTCTCCAACCGCGATCTGCGTTCGATCATCCGACGTGACCCCAAGCGCAGTAAGCGCGAGCAGGCATGGCGTGCCTATGCAACCGTCGGACCCCGTGTGCTCAAAGGTGGATTCATGAAGCTCGTGAGAGCGCGCAACGCATACGCCAAGAGCCTTGGATTTCCCACGTACTTCCACTATCGCTACAGCAAGCTGCACCTTCACCCCGAGAAGATGTGGAAGATCTACGAAAAGCTTCGCCTCGCGAGTGAAGATGCTTATCTGAAGACCGCAGCCTCCTACAAAGAGCTGCTCAAGATCAAAAAAGTCTACCCCTGGGATCGTCGCTATGCGGCCTTCTACCAGACCAAAAAAGTCGTCGATCTCGACAAGTATTTTGCTCCTAAAAAGCTGCTGCCGATCCTGTTTCGTGGGTACAAAGAGATGGGCTTTGCGCTCAAACAGCTCAACATCCTCATGGATCTCTACCCAAGACCGGGGAAAAACCAGCACGCGTACTGCTTCGACATTGATCCTCCCTACGATGTGCGTATCCTCGCGAACGTCGGGCAATCAGGCTTGCGCGCATATGAAACGATGTTCCACGAGATGGGGCACGCAGTCCACGGTAAGTTTGTGCGCCAAGATGTGCGCACATTCCGGGCGCTTCCTGACGAAGGCTTCTTGAACGAAGGCTCTGCAAACTTCTTCGGCAATCTCGTCGACACAAAGGACTTCTTTCAGCGCTATCTCAACATCCCCAAAAAAGATCTCCAGAAGATCGTCGCGATGAAGAAGAAGCAGCTCAACAGCCGACTGTACACGATGCGCTGGACGCTCCTCTGGATGTACTTTGAGCGCGATCTCTACATCAACGCGAATGTCGACGATCCAACCTCTATGTTTTGGGCGCGTTATCGTCAGTTTCAGGGCGACGTCCCCCCCAATCCTCCACCGTATTGGGGGATCTTGATCCACTTTGTCAGCCATCCCATCTACTACCAAAACTACCTGTTGGCCGACATGCTCGCGGCACAATTGCACGAGGCGATTCGTCAAAAGACAGGCGCAAAGAATGTCCTCGGGAATCCCAAAGTGGGACCCTTCCTGAAAAAGAACTTCTTCGCACATGGTCGTCGTTATCGTTGGGATGAGCTGCTGAAAAAGATCACCGGTAAGCCCCTCACAGCAGACGCTTACCTCCGTGCCCTCAAACACTCCTGGTAGACTCTCTCTTCTTCCCTCTTCATATCCCCCTATACAAGTGATTCTCTTGCTTCCCGATACCTGTGTCTTTAACGCAAAATATCCTTGAGGATACGTCCATCCAGTCGGAAGGAACGTCGTCGCTTTGAGGGCCATTTGGTCGGCCAGCGCAATCCCATTAACTGCGCGATCGTTGGGGCGATATCCACGATATACGCTCTGTTCATAGGGGAGAGCGTACGACGAGCGCGAATACCGGCGCCATGTCCGATGAGAATGCCCCACATTCTGGGTTCCGTCGGGAGATAGCCGTGTGCACCGTATACACTCCTGATCCGTCCTCCAGGCGCCGGATTGATCACGCGCTTGTAGCGACCTCGTTGGAAGGTGCAATCGGGTTGCGCGATCAACAGAAGGTCAGGCGCACCTGGATGCTGTCCCGGTCCATACAGGTTTCGGGTGCCTTTGGGTTGGGGGATAGGGAAGCCGAGCTTCTTGTACTCTTCTGGACGCAAGACGTATTGGATACACGTTTTGTATTCGGGCATCTTGAGCAGCTTGATCAGCGCGGGAGTGTAGGACTCTTTGTAGTTCTCTTTGATGTACAAAAAGGCGACATGTCCGTTGAAAAACGCCATCACTCTCTCTCGCTTTCGGTTCCGCCGGATCATTGAGCGGTAGCGGCTGGAGCCTTTTTTGCGAAGCAATTTGCGCAGCGCCATCTTGTAGCGGATCTTCAAGAAGCCATGGTCGGAGGTGACAAACATCGAGGTCTTCGACCATATACCCGCGCGCTTGTAGGCCTTGATCACCTTCCCAATCGCTATATCCATCTGTTCGAGGGCCCAGCGTTGGATCCAGGGGGAGGGGCCATACTTGTGCATCCACGAGTCAGGGGAGACAAAGTGCAACAGCATCAACTTCGGGCGCTTTTTGCGAGGGGCGTTGATCAACTTGAGGGCGACATCTCTGACGAACATATCCGTCTCAATTTTTTCGCTGCCTGCGATTCTTCCGACGAGCTCTCTGATGTGTTTGCGTCGCCATTGGTGGATCTGGTTGTGTTCGCGAAAGTACATCCCCCGAATGACTCGACGTAGAGAGGGTGAGAGGAGTCTATAAGCGAGGGAGTTGCTGTACATAATCTCGGGCAAATTGTAGGTGATTTGTCTGGCTTTTTGTGTCGAAGGCCAGTTGAGCGCGGCTGTTTTCCACCCACGAGCGGCGGCCATATCGTAGAGGCTTGGTGTGCGTTTGCGCCTGTAAGGTTCGACGTAATCCGTCTGATAGGGGTAGATCAGATCGATATTGTTTTCAAGCCATCGATTGGCGAGTATACCGTGATGTCGGGGGTATTGCCCTGTGACCATGCTCGCATGTGAGGCCCATGTCACGCTGGGGAAGGCGACCTGCATCGGGCGCCAGAAGCCACCTTTGATCAGCGATTTGATGTGTTCAAGTCTGTGTAGATTGCGGCGCAGTGCGTGATAGGAGACACCATCAAGGCTGATCAGGATCGTATATTTGGCGGTGCCGAATTGACGCCGAACACGTTGAGGGATCGCGGCGTGACGAATCGTATAGGGAGCGTAGTCGCCATAATCTGGGCGAGGTGGGGTCGGGGGGCGGAGTTTCTTGAGTTGGGGTGGGGGGAGTTGTTTGATGCCTTTCCCAAGAGGGCGTGGAGGTGGTGGGAGCGGGCGTCTTCGCTTGGTTGCGTGTTGTGGATAGAGGCCCGGTGGTTGGTGGCGTTTGGTTTGGCTAGGGGAGGGCGTTTCTTTCCAGCAACCCGAAAGTGCAAATACGGAGAAGAGCGCGAAGGCTGAGGTGAGGTGTCGTGTGTTCATGTGTGTCGGCTTTTTCTCGCGGTGACCTAAAAGTCATCGATATTGAGCAGGGCGCTCTCATCGACAATCCAGGGTTCAAGAAGCTCATCTGCGTTGGCTTCTTCGATTAGGTTTTTGATCGTGTTATCGGGGCGCTCATGGAGCACATCACGTGGCATCAAGATCTCCCACAGAAAACGCGAGGGTCTCGTATTGCGCCACCCATAGCGTTTATGAGGATAGATGCTTCTCAAGCAGAGATAAAGTTGGTCTTTGGCCCGTGTACTTGCGACGTAGAACAGGCGTCTCTCTTCTTCGAGGTTGTCCTCTTCGACGGACATAAAGAAGGGGAAGCTGCCTTCGGCGAGATCGAGGATAAAGACGGCCTTCCATTCGAGCCCTTTGGCCTGATGAACGGTCGTCAGGACGACGGACTCTTCGGGGGGTTGTTCATCATCTTGATCGACAGGTGAGGCTTCGTTGAGTAGGGTCATCTCGTCGAGAAATTGGCGAGACGTCTCGTACTCTTCGGCGAACAAAATGAGCTGCTCGATCTCCTCGGCACGTTGGGTACTGTCATCATAAGTGTGTTCGACGTAATCTTTGTACTCTTGTCCGTAAAAGAGTTGGAGGATATCAGTCGGCTGTTGGTTGAGCTCTTGTGCCTCTTCGAGCAGTCGGAGGAGCCACTGAAGAGAGCGTCGTGCGTTCTTCGTGAAGGTGTTGAGGACCTCTTTGCCCCTCATGATATCGAGGTCAAAGGCATGTGTTTCGAGGGCCTTCCAGATCTTATCGACGGTGGCTTTACCGATCCCTGGAAAGAGGGGAAGGATGCGTCGCCAAGACAGCTCATCTTTGGGGTTGTGGTTGATGCGCAGGAAGGCGATCATGTCTTTGATATGGGCGCGTTCAAAGAACCGTACACCTGATCGCACGATAAAAGGAATGGCTCTGTGTTGCAGCGCGACTTGGACCTCCAGAGAGTGACTGTGGATGCGGTAGAGCACGGCGATTTCGTCGAGAGACATGCCGTCTTCACGTAACTCTTTGATCCGCTGCGCGACGAAGTCGGCTTCCTGGCGTGCATTTTTGATGACCGCGATCGCTGGCGTCATTCCAGAAGGGCGTGTGGCTTTGAGCTCCTTGTCAAATTGGAATTCGTTGTGGGCGATCACGCGGTTGCTGATCGTGAGGATCTCTGGGCGGCTGCGGTAATTTTTGTCGAGATAGAAGAGTTGGCATTTGGGGTAGCGCTCTGGAAATTCGAGGATGTGGCGACAATCTGCACCTCGAAATCCGTAAATGCTCTGCGCGTCGTCGCCGACGACGGTCAGATTGTTGTGGAAGGTGCACAGGTGATCGATGATCTCGGCCTGAAGGGGGTTGGTGTCCTGGTACTCGTCGACCAGGATATGTTCAAATTGTTCGGCGTAGCGTTGTCTGATCTCTGGGAACTCTTTGAGTAATTGGAGCCAGTGGAAGAGCAAGTCATCGAAGTCCATCATATTCAGACGTTTTTTGCGCTTTTGGTAGTAGCTCCAGACCTCTGTGATCTCGACCGCGACGGGTTCAAACTTGGGAAAGTGGTCGATGATGATGTCGTGCATATCGCGACCTGTCGAGCGGGTGAGTCCAAAGACGCCGTTGAGCGCACGACCTTTTGGGAAGCGCATGTTGCCCTGGAGCACACCTGATTCACGGACCGCGTCGTCGATGAGTTGCCCACTGTCCTCGCGATCGAGGATCGTGAAGTTTGGAGAGAAGTCGAGCAGCTCTGCATGTTTGCGCAGGATACGATTGCCGACATGGTGGAACGTTCCCGCCCATAAATTACCCGTCGAGCGGCGCAAGAGACGTTCGACACGTTCGACCATCTCACGTGCGGCTTTGTTGGTGAAAGTACACAGCAAGATATGATCGGGGGGGACGCCTTTTTCGACGAGGTGTGCGACCCTGTGGGTCAACGTGCGGGTCTTTCCGCTGCCTGCGCCTGCGATCACGAGCAGTTGACCATCTGGCGCGAAGGCGACCTCTCGCTGCTGCTCATTAAGCTGCTGTGAGAGGTCCGAAGGGACGTCAAAATCGATAGAATCCAGGGAGTATTGTTTCACGTGACCACTCTTCGGGCATGGAGAAGTGAGAGGGCGAATATTTGATGACTGGAGAGTATACACAACTTGTGTGTCACACAGAAGGGAAAGGCTCGAATGTACAGGAAAATAAGTGCCGCGTTTGGGCTTCACCTCATGAGCGTTTTTGTTTGTCTCGGCGCGTCTTGTCTTTTTTGGGTGGGTCGTGTATCCGAGGTGCAATATGAACTTTTTGTCCAAAGGAGACAGGATATGGCAGAGTCATCTACACAAGAGACTTCCGACAACCAACCCCATCTCGACTTGACTGAAGGCGAGGTGCGCGGCCTGATCTGTGAACTCGGTGCGCTCTTTTACCAGCTCGGTTGGGTGAGCGGTACAGGAGGAGGGATCTCGATCCGCCGGGGACAAGAGATCTTTATGGCGCCAAGTGGCGTGCAAAAAGAGCGGATCGATTCACAGGATATTTTCGTCCTCGATATGCAGGGCAAAGTGATCCGAGAGGCGGTCAATCCCAAGCTCAAAGTGTCCGCCTGTCGTCCCTTGTTTATGCACGCTTACAGAATGAGAGATGCAGGGGCTGTGATCCACAGTCATTCGATGAACGCGATGCTCACGACGTTGATCTACGAGTCGCACTTCTCGATCTCCAATATCGAGATGATGAAGGGGATCAAGGGAGTGGGCGTGTTCGATCAACATCACGTCCCGATCATCCCCAACACCGCACACGAAGCCGAACTCGAAGAGTCGATGGGAGAAGCTGTGGAGGCGAACCCGAAGTCGCAGGCAGTCCTCGTCAGGGGACATGGGGTGTACATTTGGGGACGTGATTGGATCCACGCCAAGACACAGGCGGAGTGTTACGACTACCTGTTTGAAGCGGCTGTGAAGATCAAGCAGCTTGGCCTCGATCCCCAAACAGGTGGACAATCCTGAGCCTGTTTTCCAACCTCTTGTGTCTGCGTTTATCCCTCCACGCATTTTTTTTCCAACATCAAAAGAAAGAATTTCTTTTCAAAGACACCTCACGCAAAAGAGCTTGTTTTTTGTGGTGGAGTCCTTATCTACAATCATACATTGCTTCCAAAGGACACAAAGACAGATGTGAAAGCACATGGTGAGAAACCGTGGAGGAGAAACACATTGTCTTGGAAAGCATGTCAGACAGAACGAGAAGCTCGTTTGGGGATTCGATTGATTCCTGGGATTGGCGCGGGACTTGCGGTGCGATTGCTGCGACATTTTGGTTCAGCATTGGCGCTTGGCGCTGCGACAAAGCAGGACCTTTTGGAGGTGGACGGGATCGGAGAGAGATTGGCTGACGCAATACTGCGTGGGCCCTCAAAGAGTATACTCTCTCGCGAGTTGATGTTGGTTCGCAGGACAGGAGCGCGGGTGGTGTTTTATGGAGAGGATGCGTACCCTGAGAGTCTCTATCGATTGACAGCACCACCATTCTCTCTTTATACCAAAGGCACATTATCGTTGTCTTCACATGATGCGGCGCGTTGTGTCGCAATTGTGGGGACGAGAAAACCTGATCATGACGGTCGTGTAAGAACGAAAGTGCTGGCGCAACGTCTCTCGAACGCTGGGTATACGATCGTCTCAGGTGGTGCGGCAGGGATCGATGCGGTCGCACACTCAACCACGCTCCAAGAAGGACGTGAGACGATCGCGCTGCTGGGTTCTGGGTTGTTGCGACCTTATCCGTCTACGCACAAGCTATTGTTTGAGGAGATCGGACGTTCAGGGATGCTGATCTCAGAGTTCTCGATAGAGTCGATGGCTGAAAGGGGTCATTTCCCACAGCGCAATCGTTTGATCGTGGGGCTCTGCTGTGCTGTGATCGTCGTGCAGTGCGGGACACCAAGTGGAGCGCTCAATTCGGCGGCTCACGCGATGCGGATTGGGGTGCCGGTGTTGACCTTCCCGGGGAGAGCTGGAGACCCACTACAAGCTGGACCTCACCAGTTGATCCGTCGCGGCGCACACCTCGTGGAGTCCCCTGAAGAGATCCTCGCTTTGCTCGAAAAGAAGACGTTTGATCACACGCCACAGTTGGAGCTCTTTTCCACGGAAGGCCATGAGAAAGAGCGTCGTTCGTTACGCACCAAGGTGGACAAAGGTGTCGATACATCTATAGGATGTCACGCTGCTGATGTCCTCACGCCTCCACTCGATGCGTTTGAGAGAGATGTGCTCGCCTGTTTACAAGAGGAGCCGAAGCACATCGATCAACTCACGAGAGAGCTGGCGCGTCCGATTGGTGAGCTGTCCTCCAAGTTGATCGCGATGGAGCTGGTGGGACATATCACTCGTTTACCAGGTCCGCGCTATGCAAAGAGCGCGTCACATTGATGTTCGTCTCTGTCGTGATGTGAGAGAGCGTCATTGTATGAAGTGATTGACACACAAGGTGAAACGTAAGACTTCTTTGAAGGGTGTACGCCTGAAAATTTGAAGAGCTTGCTTTTTTCGTGCATGTTGGCTTTGGATTGGAGCTGACGATGCACAAACATCTTGCAAAAGGACGTGAATTCTGACATCGCGTTGTGCAAACTGATACCATCAATATGAGGATGCAAATATGGGTAAGTCTTTGGTGATCGTGGAATCACCGGCAAAAATGAGAACCATCAAACGATATCTTGGTGATGACTACTACGTCGAGTCGTCAGTCGGACACGTCAAGGATCTTCCGAAGAGTCGTTTGGGGGTCGATGTCGAAGACGGTTTTAAGCCGGAATATCAAGTGATTTCTGACAAGAAAAAGGTGATGCAAAAGCTGAAGAAGGTGGCCAAAGAGGTCGAGCACGTCTATCTCGCGCTTGACCCCGACCGCGAAGGTGAAGCGATTGCATGGCACATCGCCGAAGAGCTCAAGCGAAGTCGTAATTTTAAGGGCGACATCTCCAGGATTTTGTTCCACGAGATCACCAAGAAAGCCATCAAAGAAGCGCTCCAACATCCGATGGAGCTCAATAAATCTCGCTTTGACGCCCAACAAGCACGCCGCATTCTTGATCGCCTCGTTGGTTATCAGATCAGTCCGCTGCTTTGGGATAAAGTGCGTCGAGGTCTGTCTGCAGGTCGTGTGCAGTCTGTCGCGGTGCGGCTCGTGGTCGATCGCGAGCGGGAAGTGCAGAAGTTTGTCAAGGAGGAGTTTTGGTCGATCACTGCGCAGCTAGAAGGCAATATGCCTCCTGCGTTTAAGGCCAAACTTATCCAGGTGGATGGCCAAAAGATCGCTCTCTCCAACGAAGAAGAGACCAACGCCGTCCTCAAAAAGATCGATGGTCAGCCTTTTACGATCAGCAAGATCCAAAAGAAAGAGCGCAAGCGCAAGCCAACACCACCCTTTATCACGAGTAAATTACAACAAGAGGCCGCGAGGAAGTTCAACTTTACAGCGCGTCGCACGATGCAAGTGGCCCAACAGTTGTACGAAGGTGTCGAGGTTGGAGAGGACGGACCCGTTGGTTTGATCACCTACATGCGTACGGACTCGACGCGCCTCAGTCAGGAAGCCGTCTCGCAAGTGCGCGAGTGGATCACTGCGCAATACGGTGAGCAGTACCTCCCTGACAAACCCCAAACCTACGCCAAGAAAAAACGCGCACAAGACGCGCACGAGGCGATCCGCCCCACAAACCTAGAATACAGTCCTTCGAGTATTCGCAGCCACCTGAGCAAAGAACAATACCAACTCTACAGTTTGATCTGGAAACGATTCGTCGCCTGTCAGATGAAACCTGCGATCTTCGATCGTACGAGCGTCGATATTACCTCTGCTGAGTGTCTCTTTCGTGCGACGGGTCAGGTCATGCGCTTTGACGGATTTATGCGTGTGTACACAGAGGGGTTTGACGAGCGCAACGCAAACGCGAAAACCCAACAGGATCAAGAGAAAGCTCTTGAGCGCGATGAGAACTCCTCTCAGCTACCGCTCCTCGAAGAAGGTGAGGAGTTGAAGGTGCTGGAGATCCTTCCCCAACAGCACTTTACACAACCTCCACCGCGCTTTCGTGAGAGCTCTCTTGTCAAAGAGCTCGAAGAGAAAGGGATCGGTCGACCTTCGACATACGCATCCATTCTCTCCGTCATCCAGGACAAGCAGTACGTCGAAAAGCGAGAAGGCCGCTTTTATCCTACAGAGCTTGGTTTCTTGGTGACGGATCTTTTGGTCGAGCACTTCTCCGACATCCTCGACGTGCAGTTTACGGCGAATATGGAGGAGAACCTCGACAAAGTCGAAGTCGAAGGGTTGAATTGGGTGGGGCTGCTTGAGGAGTTCCACACACCCTTTGTGGACACGTTGCAGCGCGCCAAGAAGGACATGCGCAACATCAAACGAGAAGGCCAAAAGACCGATATCGTATGTGATAAGTGCGAGTCTCCGATGGTGATCAAGTGGGGGCGTAATGGTCAGTTCCTCGCGTGCTCCGCGTATCCTGAGTGCAAAAATACAAAGGATTTTGAGCGCACGCCTGAAGGTCAAATCAAGATCAAGGAGAACGAGCCGCTCGAATTGGAAGTTGACACAAAGTGCTCCACTTGTGGCGCGCCGATGGTCGTGAAAGTAGGGCGTTTTGGTCGTTTTCTCGCGTGCTCCAAGTATCCCGAGTGTAAGACGACGATGCCCTTTACGATTGGGATTGCCTGCCCGCGGGAAGAATGTGATGGTGATCTCGTCGAGAAGCGTTCGAGAAAAGGGAAGACCTTTTACAGCTGCTCCAATTACCCCAAGTGCGATTTTGCGAGCTGGGATCGTCCCTTGAAAGAACCCTGTCCTGTTTGTGAGTATCCCTTCCTCGTCGAGTCTTCAGGAAAGCGAAAGAGCCAGCCCGCTGGAATCTATTGCACGGAGTGTGGTTATCGCAAAGAAGAAGAGATCGACGAAGAAGAGGTCTAGTCCCCTCCCTGTACACCTGCCTTTTGGACCGTGCCTCCGACACAAGCTTCCCCTTCGTTCTCAGCCTTGCTGAGCGCAGCATAATGTTTTTCTTCAAAAAATGTTGTTTTGCTCACAGCTCTGTTAGGTTGATGAGACATGCATACACCTTTGTAGGCGCTATGTTTCATTCAATTTGTTTTGTGTTTTTCGTTGTAAAACAGAGCGTTCAATCTTGTTTTGTTCATACTATTATGGGGGGTGTTGTGCGTGTAAGGGTTGCAATTGTGTAGGAACAAACACACGTTTTGAAGTGTGGAATGCGCACAGAAGGCGATGGATACGTCGTGTCGGCGTTTTTTGTGTGCGATCGGGTGATTGTGCAAGCATATCCCGATGATATGTACTTTTCGTGATGGGTTGTGCTGTGGTGGATGACGATCGATTCGCAGCCTTGGTCTTCATCACGGATTCGAAAATGTGAAAGAAGAATAGGTGCTTGACAAAGTATGATCAGATCAATACAATACTTTGGCTCTTTATATTGAGTATGGGGTTGCTGAATGGTTGAATGTGATTGTATACATGGGTTTATGAGTGGACGTTCATATCCACTGCCGGTTTTTTCATCCACGATGAATGCAGCCGGGTTTGTTGCCAAAGGCGCACACCACACATTCTCACCAAATGACGATGTTGACATCAGCACCCCCCAGCACGACATCTTTCACGTTTATTCGCTTGAATCTTCGATGGGTAGGACAAATTAACGGATGGCTGGAACACAAGATCCTGTCGTACAACAAATCCGTGATCGCGTCGATATTGTCGAGCTGATCCAACGATACGTTCCTCTCAAGCGAGCAGGCTCCAACTACAAGGCCTGTTGCCCCTTCCACCAAGAAAAAACTCCCTCATTTAATGTGAACCCTGAGCGCCAATTTTACTATTGTTTTGGGTGCGGTGCGAAGGGAGATGTGTTCTCTTTTTTGATGAACTACGAGGGCAAGAAATTTAACGAGGTCATCCACCAGCTTGCGGACGAGTTGGGCATCGAGGTGCGGTTTTCCAAAGCTCGTCGTGAGGAAGTGACCAAGCTCGAACAACGCAAAGAGCTGCTGTCACAAATCAACCAAACAGCGAAGCTCTTTTTCATTCGTCAACTTCAAACTGACGCAGGAAGAGGAGCGCGTGAGTACCTATCACGTCGAGGTGTCTCTGAGGAGATGGCCGAGCAGTTTGGTTTGGGATACGCTCTTGATGACTGGGGGGCGCTGACGTCGTATCTCCAGGGTGAAGGATACTCACTTGAGGACGCCAAAGAAGCTGGTCTGATCAAGCAGGCTGAGTCATCGGATCGTCATTACGATCGCCTGCGACATCGCATCACCTTTCCGATCCACGATAAGAACGGTCGGATCGTCGGTTTTGGTGGTCGAGCGATGCGCTCAGACGATGGCGCAAAGTATCTGAACTCCCCAGACAGTCCGCTCTTTCATAAGAGCGAATTGCTATACGGCTTGCACGTCGCCAAGGGGAAGATTCGCCGCTCGAAGATGGCGATCTTTGTCGAAGGTTACATGGACGTGATCGCGCTGCACCAATTCGGTTTTGAAGAAGCGATCGCGACACTTGGTACATCATTGACGTCCGAGCACGTAAAGGAGATTCGTCGGTATGCGCAGCGGATGGTCTTGTTATTCGATGGTGACAAGGCCGGTTTTCGTGCAGCAGCTCGTGCGTTAGGGCTGCTTTTGCCTGCGGGTGTTAGCGTGGATATGCTGACACTTCCCGATGGTGAAGATCCTGACAGTTACCTTCACAAGTACGGCCGTGAATCCTTTGAGAAGCTGCTCGAAGAAGAGACGAGGCCGGCTTTTGATAGTTGGCTGGATTATCTTTATACACAATGCGACAACGATCCGATTCAGATCAGAGCTGAAACAGATACGGTGTTGGAGTTATTGCACCAGCTCGAAGATCCGTTGCTGCGTGACCTGTATTTAAAAGTGACAGCCGAGCGCTTTGGACTCGATGAGAGTATGTTGCGCCGTCAGTTTATGCGCGTCGTTCCTGACAAGAGGGCGGCCGCATCTGAGCCTACATTTTTTGATGAGCCTCCACCGCCTGATGATGGGTTCTTTTTCCCCGAGGAAGGTGCAGGGTTTGAGGCTTCACTGGATTTTGATCCTTTTGCAGAACCTACGGGAGAGCCTGCGAGCGTACCGCAGCCTTTTGTGGAGTCGCAAGGGAGCATCTCGCTCGTTTCGGAGACCTCAAAAGCTCCGGAGGATACATGTGTGGACCGGGCCGCCATGATCGCGTTGAAGGTCGGTATCGATCATGTGGAGACTGCAGAGCTCGCGGAGCACCTTTCTGACGAAGGGACACGCGAGCTGTTTGCAGAGTCTCTCTGGGACGATGTCTGGACTCGATTCCTTGAGGATCGACGTGAAGGGGCGGAGTCACAGATCTTGGCAGATGGTGTACTGGATAGTCTGGAGGCCTATCCCGTGCTGAAAGAACAACTTGCAACTTTGTTGTTGAAGACGCCACCTTATGAAATTGAGGAGGCGATCAAGGCGCTGGAGGAGATCAAAGCGACTCTGGGACGTCTTGTCATCAAGAAGCAAATTCGGCAACTCACGCTTGCGATACGCGAAGCAAATCACACCGGAGACGAAGAGCAAGCGACACAGTTGGTGCTGGAGAAGCTGGCACTACAACGACAATTGCCACAGCTGGCAGAGCCACCACCGGTGGCCTCAAGTTAGTCCGAGACTGACCGTCTGGTTGGAGAGTTATCCTGTCCTTGGATGGAAAAATGTCAGATGATTGTGGCGAATGTGATTCGGTATCTTTATAAATATGCTTTCTTTGTCTCATTTATGAATTGAGAAGACCATGGCGAATATGCAAAAAAACTCCGAACGTAAAGAAGTCAAACAACTCCTCGAATTGGGAAAGGAACGCGGTTACCTCACCTATGAAGAAGTCAATGACTTTCTCCCGCCTGACATCCTGTCTTCTCAGGAGATCGACGAAGTCTTTCAGCTTTTCAATGCCTACGATATCGAAATTGTCGATGACGCCTCCAAAGCCAAGAGCAAGATGGCGCGTGAGCGAAAGTCCGACAATGAGCGTGGTGAGACGACCTCCACGACGACCGCAAAGTCGACAGATCCTGTCCGGATGTATCTGCGAAAAATGGGTTCCGTCTCGCTGTTGACGCGAGAGGGGGAGGTCGAGATCGCACGTCGTATTGAAGATGGAGAGCGACAGGTGCTCGAAGTCGTGATGCGATCAGCGATCGGCATCCAAGAGATCATCGCGCTCGGTGATGCGCTCAAGAAAGGCAAGATTCGTCTCAAAGATGTGGTCCGCGATAGTGATGAGCAGCCCGAAGAGATGGATGAGGAAGAGAGCACCAAGAGCGTGATCAAGCGGATCGAGAAGATCAAACGCTATGATCGTGAAAATCGCCGCCTGAAAGAACAAACGACAGGCGCTGCTGCTAAGAGCCTTGGGGCTGAGAAGCTCAAGAAGCACAAAGCCAAGATCGAACGCAATCAAAACAAAATGACGGAGCTGATCAAAGAGATCAGACTCAACAAAAAGCAACTCGATCGGATCATCGCCGTTTTGAAAGGTCTGATCGAGCGTATCCAGCGCGGTGAAGAAGAGGTCGCACGTTGTGAGAAGATCCTCGGCGTGACAGCCAAAGAGTTCCGCAAGATGATCCGCGAGATGAAGCAGGCCAAAAAAGACGAACGTCGGATCGTCAAGAAACTCAGCCTTCGTAAAGAAGAGATCCTTGAGCTTGATCGGATCATGAAAAGCGCCCTGCAAAAGATCAAACGTGTAGAGACGGAAGCCGATCAAAAGATCGACGAACTGAAAGTCACCTATCGTGGTATCCAGGCCGGAGAGCGCCAAGCTGAACGTGCAAAGAGCGAATTGATCGAGGCAAACCTTCGCCTTGTTGTCTCTATCGCCAAAAAATACACCAACCGTGGATTGCAATTCCTCGATCTGATCCAGGAAGGCAATATCGGCCTGATGAAGGCCGTCGACAAATTTGAATACAGACGCGGATACAAGTTCTCGACATATGCGACGTGGTGGATTCGACAGGCCATTACACGGGCGATCGCTGACCAAGCGCGCACCATCCGTATTCCTGTCCACATGATCGAGACCATCAACAAACTGATCCGCACCAGCCGTTATCTCGTGCAAGAGATCGGTAGAGAGCCGACACCTGAAGAGATCGCCGAAAAGATGGATATCCCGATCGAAAAAGTGCGCAAGGTGCTTAAGATCGCAAAAGAGCCTATCTCTCTGGAGACCCCCATCGGAGAAGAAGAAGACTCGCATCTCGGCGACTTTATCGAAGATAAGAGCGTCGTATCGCCCCTTGAGGCTGTGATCAACCTCAACCTCTCCGATCAGACCCGCAAAGTCCTCGCGACGCTCACACCACGTGAGGAGAAAGTCCTACGGATGCGCTTCGGGATCGGTGAAAAATCAGATCACA
The DNA here is from genome assembly GCA_002731275.1 of Deltaproteobacteria bacterium. Classification (GTDB taxonomy): domain Bacteria; phylum Myxococcota_C; class UBA6777; order UBA6777; family UBA6777; genus UBA6777. The sequence goes on from PCBK01000168.1 coordinate 35,012, forward strand.
CACTCGAAGAAGTTGGGCAAGACTTTGAAGTGACGCGCGAACGTATCCGTCAGATCGAGGCAAAAGCCTTGCGAAAACTGAGACATCCCTCGCGCGCCAAAAAGTTGAAACCTTTCGTCGAAAACTGATTGACATCTGATTGTCTACGGCGTATGATGTGCGCGCTAGTTGCGAAAGCAACCGTGTCTGTAAAGACATGTTTCGGGCCTATAGCTCAGTTGGTTAGAGCTTCCGGCTCATAACCGGATGGTCCTTGGTTCGAACCCAAGTGGGCCCAAGAGGTTTTTTTTTGACGGATATGCTTCATCATGCATCGGATGGATTTTCAGTTGCTCTTCTTCAGCGCACCAAAAACCAGTCAAATTACCTCCCTATTTTTCTACTCTTTTCCCCATCGCCTTCTTCCTCTCCTATACCAACGTCTGAAGCTCTCGTCTTTGACGGGATGTTTGACTATGAGGAAGACTTTGTGCCTTTCTACCCCGACACGTAATCGAGGAGGGAACTCTTGCAAGAGACCTTACACTGCTTGATCAAATTGCAGAAGGTAGACAGCCAGATCTTCGAAATCGCCAAAGTCCGGGACACTTATCCTGCGCGTGTGCAAGAAATCCAAAAGAAGATTGAGCAACAGGAAGTCATTCAAAAAGCTCGCCAAGAAGCGCTCGACGAAAAAGAAAAAGAGCGCAGCGTCAAAGAGCAACTGTTGCAAAGCGAAGAAGACAAACTCAAAAAGTGGGAGCGTCGACTCGCGGAGTCTAAAAACCATCGTGAGATTGCTCCTCTCGCTCGCGAAATTGACGCGCAAAAGAGACTCAACGAAGAAGCCAAAGAAGAGCTCGATACGCTGCGCAAAGAGGAACAGCAAATGCGCGAAGACCTCAGCAGCGTAGACAACGCTCTCTCTTTGTTGCAAGCTGAGTTGAGCAAAGAAGAGACGATCTGCAAAAAGGAAACTGAGGGATTCGATACACAACTCGCAACCCTCGAAAAAGACCGCGAACAGTACACCTCCAAAATTCGCAAGGCAATCCTACGCAAATACGATACGATCAAGCGTCGTCGAGATGGACTCGCCGTTGTCCCAGCTCGTAATGGTTGCTGTACTGGGTGCAATATGCGCTTGCGACCGCAGTTGTACAATATCATCCAAAAAGTACAGTCTCTGGAAACTTGTCCAAGCTGTAATCGCATTCTCTATTGGGAAGAAGGTTTGGGGCATGGGACTTCCTAAAACCTCAACCAACGACGAGTTAGATCTCCAAGAGATTCTGCGCTTTATCATCGAAAAAGAACGCCTCACCAAAACCTTGCGGCATTTTGATATGACCAAGGATCAACTGAAGGCGCTCTTTTCCGAGGCGTCTGATACTCCGTCTTCCTCCGAAGAAAAGGAGGAGGACAGCGTGGAGAGCAAGTCCACTAAAAAGAAGACTTCCTCCACCAAACGCTCGACTGCCAAAACATCCGAAGCGAAGAGTTCGAAAACGACAAAGTCCAAAAGCTCAACAACATCGGCAAAAAGCGTGCAAAAAGATAAAAAAACGACCAAGACAACGACCGCAAAAAGCACTGCTAGCAAAGAAAAACCTGCTAGCAAAGAAAAAGACAAAGACAAGGAGAAGGACAAAGAGAAAGAGTCCACCTCCAAAAGCTCTACAACGCGCAAAAGTCGTCGCCAATCGTCCCCAAGGGGCCGACGTAGTGCTGTGTTTGAGCCCGAAAACTACACCTACAACCGTCTGCTGATCTACAGCGATGGTGCCGCTCGTGGAAACCCCGGTGAGTCTGGTGCTGGTGTCGTTCTCAAAACACCCGAAGGCGAAGAAGTCGGTCGCTTTGGTAAATATCTTGGACGCAAAACCAACAATTACGCCGAGTACCAAGCAGTCCTCCTCGGACTGCGACACGCAAGAGAGTTTGGTGCCAACGAAATTACCATCCTCTCTGATTCCGAGCTGCTCGTCCGACAACTCCTTGGCGAATACCGCGTCAGGGCCAGTCACTTGCGCGAGCTCTTCGATGAAGTCAAGGAACTCCTCACCCTCTTCGAAAAGTACCAAATCAAACGCGTCAACCGCGAGAAAAATGCTGAAGCTGACTCCATGGCCAATCGCGCCATCGATGAAAAACTTTAGTCAACTCGCTATCTGACACCTTTTACGAACCGCGTCTCATTGCGGATCGTCTACCCCCTATCGACTCAGTAGTACAGACGATCGCTGGTCCGCTCCCTTCCTGTAAAGGAAGATGTGGGTTGGAGGAAAGTCCGAACTTCGCAGGGCAGGATGCTGGTTAACGGCCAGTGAGGGTGACCTTAAGGACAGTGCCACAGAAACCATACCGCCATCTCTACGTTTCATCGATCCAGACCTCCCAAGGAGCAAGGGAATCGTACAAATGGCAAGGTCGAACCGGTGAGGTAAGAGCTCACCGGGGGGTTGGTGACAATCCCCGCAGGGTAAACCCCACCTGAAGCAAGACCAAATAGAAAACAGAGTGGCCCGCTCGACGTTTTCGGGTTAGGTCGCGAGTCTCTTCTGGTAACAGAGAGCAGAGGATATCGGCAACGATATCCCAAGATGAATGATCGTCGCCTCGTGGAGGGTAACCTTCATGGGGAACAAAATTCGGCTTACGGACTACTGCATCGAGCAGGGGCTTGTTTTTACAGGCCCCTGTTTTTTTCTTTCATGGACCTCTTCGTCGGTCCACACAGGAGCTTCAAGTGTTCGCATCTCGTTGGTTGCAGCTCGAAATCATCTGTCCCACAACGCTCGCTGAAACACTCGGCGCGCTCATGATCGAAGGTGGCTCCCTCGGTGTCCAAGAACGTGACCTCGACGACGCCCACCCGCAAACCGCACAACCGGGGGCGTTGCTCATCGCTTTCTTCGATGCCGATTTTCCCCGCGAACAACAGCGTGACATCGAAAGTATGCTCTCCAATTTTGGCGATGAGGTCTCCATCCTCCACTGGTCCGAACATCGAGATGATGGATGGTCCACGCGCTGGAAGAGTTTCTTTCACCCACTTCCGATCGGTGAACAGATCGTGATCTGCCCAACCTGGGAAGAGTTCACACCGACCCCCACACAAAAGGTTATCCACATCGATCCTGGCATGGCCTTTGGGACGGGACACCATGCAACCACACGAAGTTGCATCCTCCTGCTCGAAGAATATCTGACACCTGGAATCGACGTCCTCGACGTTGGCTGTGGTTCCGGTATCCTCTCTTTTGCTGCCCACAAGCTCGGTGCACAACACACATATGGTGTCGATATCGATCCCGACGCGATCATGGTCGCAAATGAAAACGCCGAGCTGAACAAGTGTACGGATGTATGCACGTTCTCTGTGACGCCCATCGAAGAGATCGAGACCGCGTATCCTTTTGTCGTCGCAAACATCCAGGCTCACATTCTCAACCCAATGGTCCAAGATATCCGGCGTGTTGTTCAGCCTGAAGGGCTGCTCTTGCTCTCTGGTATCCTTGGAGATCAAGCGCAGCGTGTTCGTGCTGTCTACGAAAACGCGGGCTTCAGCTTTATCAAAAGACACGATGACGGAGAGTGGACATCTATCGTCCTGCGTGGCTGAGACTTTTTACCCGGTGGCCTTCGGTTCCCAAGTTGCCCGTTGTCACTGACAAGACCTTCACCTCCTCCTAACCCTGCCCAAAATATCCACCGACTTCCTCTCTATTTTTGCACGTAAAGTGCCGTACAACGGGACTTGACAGCTTTTCTGAATCCATGTATCGTGTCTTCTCTTTTATGAGCGCTTCCGCACAGAACGCGAGTCCTTTTCTTTTTTGTATATGGAGACTTACGAGATGGAACAAGCTGCACAGCAAACAGCGACACAACAAGAGACGATCTGGCAACCCAACAATCGCTTGCGTTTTGTGACCGCTGCGAGTCTTTTTGATGGGCACGATGCGTCTATCAACATTATGAGACGTATTCTCCAAGGAGAAGGCGCTGAGGTGATCCATCTCGGACATGACCGCTCTGTGGCTGAGGTCGTGAAGGCCGCAATCGAAGAAGATGCTCACGCGATCGCTGTCTCTTCATACCAAGGAGGGCATGTCGAGTATTTCACGTACATGATCGAGATGCTTCAAGCTGCCGGACGAGGAGATATTTGTGTCTTTGGCGGTGGTGGTGGGACCATTACCGATAAAGAGATCGAGCTGCTCGAATCAAGAGGTGTGAAGAAGATATATTCCGTTGAAGATGGACGCAAACTCGGACTTGTCGGTATGATCATCGATATGATGAAGAAAGCCGATCGATGCGTTTCCGAAGGTATGACGGCGCTCCCTGGAGGCCTTTGGGAGGGCAATCATCCCGACATTGCGCGGACACTAAGCTGGCTTGAAGAGCTCCACACCGCAAGCGGTGAAGGCGATCGTGATGCTGAAGCCAAATTATTCGAATTGCGAAGCACTCTTGAAAAAAAGAAGCGAGTCTCCACTCCTATCCTCGGTATCACAGGGACTGGTGGTGCAGGAAAGTCATCGCTCACTGATGAGCTTGTACGTCGTCTGCTCGATGCTTTTCCAAAACGCCGCGTCGCCGTTCTCTCTGTCGATCCGACACGTCGACGCACTGGGGGCGCATTGCTCGGTGATCGCATCCGCATGAACGCAGTCAGCTCCGAGCTGGCCTTCATGCGCTCTATGGCCACGCGACAATCCCACACGACAGTCTCTTCCACAGTGCGCGATGCATTACTCGCGTTGCGCAACGCGAACTTCGACTTGGTGATTCTGGAGACCGCAGGTATCGGTCAAAGTGACAGCGAAGTGGTCGACCTCTGTGACACCTCCATGTACGTTATGACCCCTGAGTATGGGGCACCGACACAGCTTGAAAAGATCGACATGCTTGACTTTGCAGAGCTTATCGCGATCAACAAAGCCGACAAAAAGGGCGCAGAAGACGCGCTCCGCTACGTCTCCAAGCAGGTTCAACGCAACCGCAAAGCGTTTGACACTTCCACAGACAACATGCCCGTCTACCTCTGCTCTGCGAGTCACTTCGGTGATGGCGGCGTTGACTCATTGTTCACTGCGCTGCTCGGGTTGATCGACAAACAAACGGATGACTCCTGGCTGATGGAGTCAGGCTTGCAACGTGCCCCTGAGCTGAAAACAGTCATCCCACCTCGACGCGTTCGATATCTTGCTGAGATCGCAGACGCTGTCCGCAATTACAAAGAGAAAGGGCGCAAGCAGTGCGAACTCGCGTACCAGGCAGATGGGCTTCGTCGTTCGTTGGAGTCTTTTGGTGATGATGTGCCTGAGATCTGTGAACCCTACGCCAAAGAGGCCTTGACTGATGAGGCTTCGGATGTGACCGTCCGCACTCTTCGTCAACGTTATAACGAAACACTCGACGAGTTGGAGCCACAAGCGCGCAAAATGCTTCAAGAGATCCCCGCGCTGATCAAGAGCTACACCGACAAAGAGAACGTCTACACTGTCAGGGGGCGCGAGATCCGCGTCGAGAATTACCAGGAAACACTCTCTGGCAACCACGTGCCGAAAGTCGCCTTGCCCGAAAGTGACGATTGGTCGACGCTCCTCAAGTGGCGGTGGTTGGAGAACGTCCCTGGACAATTTCCCTTTACAGCTGGGGTCTTCCCCTATAAGCGGACTGGCGAAGATCCTACGAGGATGTTCGCAGGTGAAGGGATGCCCGAGCGAACCAACAGACGCTTCCACTTTCTCTCCAAAGGACAACCTGCAGCGCGTCTCTCAACAGCGTTTGACTCTGTCACGTTGTACGGTCGCGATCCCGACAAGCGCCCTGACATCTACGGTAAAGTCGGTAACTCTGGTGTAAGCGTCGCGACACTCGACGACGCCAAGCGTCTGTACTCTGGATTCGATCTTTGCTCACCCAAGACAAGCGTCTCGATGACGATCAACGGGCCTGCGCCGATGATCCTCGCGATGTTCCTCAACACTGCGATCGATCAACAAGTCGAGAAGAGACTCAAAGAGACAGGACGTTGGGAAGAGGCGCAAGAGACGATCCGTACTCTCGCACCTGACCATCCCCTCTACAGGAGCGAATTGCCCGAAGGCCATAACGGTCAGGGACTCGGTCTACTCGGCGTCAGTGGTGATCAACTGCTCTCTCATGAGGAGTACCAAGAGGTCCGTGAACTCGCGCTGAAGCAAGTTCGAGGGACTGTCCAGGCCGATATCTTGAAAGAAGATCAGGCGCAAAACACTTGTATCTTCTCGACCGACTTTGCCCTCAAAATGATGGGAGATATCCAAGAGTACTTTATCGACCACAGCGTGAGGAACTTTTACTCCGTCTCGATCTCCGGTTATCACATCGCCGAAGCAGGTGCCAACCCGATCTCGCAGATGGCGTTTACGTTGGCCAATGGGTTTACCTTCGCGGAGTACTATATCGCTCGCGGTATGGACGTCGATCAATTTGCCCGTAACTTCTCCTTCTTCTTCAGTAACGGCATCGATCCTGAGTACTCTGTCATCGGTCGGGTCGCACGTCGGATCTGGGCTGTCGCGATGCGAGACCTCTACGGTGCAAATGTTCGTAGTCAGCAGCTCAAGTACCACATTCAAACTTCAGGTCGCTCACTACACGCACAGGAGATGACCTTCAACGATATCCGTACGACTTTGCAGGCGCTGTACGCCATCGCGGACAACTGCAACAGTCTCCACACCAACGCATATGATGAGGCGATCACCACGCCGACAGAAGCCTCTGTTCGTCAGGCGTTGGCGATCCAGTTGATCCTGAACCGTGAGTTTGGTCTGCTGAAAAACGAAAACCCATTCCAAGGTTCGTATATCCTTGAGCAGCTTACAGAGATTGTCGAAGAGGCGATCTTGGACGAGTTTGAGCGGATCTCTGAGCGTGGTGGTGTTCTCGGTGCGATGGAGTTGATGTATCAACGCTCCAAGATCCAAGAAGAGTCCCTCCACTACGAGCATCAAAAGCACAGCGGAGAGCTGCCGATCGTGGGGATCAACACGTTTATCAACCCCAACGCCCAAGAGGGTGTCGCAGAGATCGAGATGGCGCGTTCAACAGACGAAGAGAAGGACACACAGATCGGTGGTTTGCAAGCCTTCCATCAACGCAACACCGAGCGCTCAGAGCTCGCGCTTGCGCGTTTGAAGAAGGTTGCGCTCGAAGGTGGAAATATCTTCCACGAGTTGATGGAGACTGTGAAAACATGCAGTCTTGGACAGATCTCCAACGCGCTCTTCGATGTCGGTGGACAATATCGACGAAATGTCTAAGAACAAAGGGGGAAATCGGTAGGGGGTTCGCGCTCCAGTCCATACCAAGGGGTTGTTTTTGGGAGGGCTGGGCGTTTTGTGTCGTGTTTTTGTGGGGATGAAGAGGTTAGGGGGTAGGCCACGTCGCGGTGACGTTGATACGGGGAGGTTGGAGGAGCACGACGGCGGTCGCCGTGCCTGCACCGACAGCTGTCACACCAATAATGGTCCAAAACCACCATTGTTCATGAACGGGGCGAGCCTGTGTGGTCTTGCCTGGATCTCGTTGGTCCGGTCGCCTTTTGGGAGGGATGACTGCGACGACATTTCGTTTGGGAGCTGATTCTCTTGGGCGGATGACGGGAGTTCTACGGACGACAACGGCTTTGGGTGGGGCGAAGAGTGTCTTCAACATCTCCGAAAATTTGCTCTCCACTTCCAGCAGCTCGCCGTCGAGTTGAATATTCTCGTATGTGACGGCTTTGCCATCAGTACAGTCTACTTTGATGGGAGTGATCAGATAAAAACTGTTGGCCTTTTTGATGTGGCCTGTGACGACCCAACGTGCGTCTGTTTTATCACAAAGTTCTTTTGCGTTGGCCTGGAAAGAGGGTGTGGAGACGCTCAACAGTTGGACGTGTGTTTTGAGCTGTTGGGCCACCTTTTGGATATGAGTGACTTTGGGTTGGGGGATAGGTTGCAGCGAGACACTGACTTGGTGCGTGCCTGCTTTGATGCGGATCGCACGACCCCACGGAATATGTCCTTTGCGTCTGACTTGTAGGTAATGGATCCCTACAGGGAGGTTGGCGACGACTGTGGGGATCTGGCCTTGTTTCTTGCCATCCATGTAGACGTCGACATTCGACATTCCGATGATCTGAAGGCTCCCACGCTCTCCCGCTTTGATATCTCTCAGCGCGCGTTTGTACCGAAAGGACATGATGCGGTTTTTGCTGATCTCTGGAGGAAGTGGGTTGGGGCGCAAGATCGCGAGTGTCTTGAGCAAGAACTCGCCTGCATCGTTTTGGCCGAGCTGAAGGTAAGCGAGAGACATCAAGCCACACATTCTAGCGAGCAGCTTAAAGCTCCCTTCCCACCGGATCGCCGCGACTCCTTTTTTGATACCTTTTTTGAGAATGGGGATGGCTTTCTCAAAAGCGCCGGCCTTCATGGCCTTGGCGGCATTTTGCAGGTGTTGGCTGAGCTCTCGGAGCTGTTTATCGCGTTCGGCATCCCACTTCGGACCGCTTTGGGCGGGGAGGGGAGCACCTGCGTAAGGTTGCTTTTTGAGCACCTGGAACTTATTGCTCAGCTCCATCCTCGATACGAGTTGTTCAGAGAGCGTCTTGAGTTCACGCTTGGGAAGACTTTGCTCGACGGACTGCAGTGGGAAAACACCAACCTTTGGTTTTCCCTGCGCCTCGCTCTTTGAGAGTGGGAGCAACAATGTCCCGATACAACATAATACTATAGTGATTCCACGCATACGAATTGCCTCTTGTTTGGTGAGCGATGGTATCTTCAGGCCGTTGGCTCCAACGATCTTGCTTGTTTGTCAAATGGGCTTCGACACGCTCACATCTTTCATAGCTGCAACCCGTTCATGTATCACGAATGTCTGTGAACTTCAAGGGCAATACGGTTAGCAACAGCCGCCACTTGAGGAGGGTGTGCAGCACGCGTCGTCGCTTGGCGCTTCGCCTTGTGCTGAGGCTGGAGGAGTGAAGCAGTCAAACTCACCGAGGTGGACAGTGCGATCACCTACCACGCGAAAATGTTTGCTGTAACGTGTATTTTCGAGCATGGAGGCGGTGTTACCACACACGAGCATGGGCTTGTGGGTTTCAAAGAGGTGATGGTCATCAAGCGCGAAGGTGTGTGGACATTCTTTCATGGTCCCCTGATATATCGCGACCTGTCCGTAATCTTCACAGACATCTTCGAGGTCGTCGAGTTTAAACGCGCGAACTGTCACTGAGGAGAAGTTGATCATGCCGATCTTGTGGATCACCTCTGGATCGATCAGGTCGATCGTGCCTTGTGATACGATGCGGTAGTCCGCACAGCCTAGACGTTGGAGGAGTCGTCGAAAGTCGTGGTGGTAAAGTGCGCCACTAAGACATTCGCCGCGTAAGACCAGATCTTCTTGGAGGTGTTGAGGGACGCGTCTGTCTGCGAAGACGTCGGAGAAGTACAGCTCACCTCCGGGTTTGAGGACGCGGAAGATCTCCGAGAAGACTTTCTCTTTGTCTGGAGAGAGATTGAGGACGCAGTTGGACACGACGAGATCGATGGAGTTGTCTTTGATGTCGAGTGAAGCAAGGTCTTCGATGTATCCTTTAAGTAAAGTCACGTTGGGTGTGTCGTAACCAAAGCGCTCCGTCTGTTTGTCGAGATATTTTCGCGCGACGTCGAGCTGTTCATCTGTCATATCGACACCGATGACATGACCTTTAGGGCCGACGAGTTTGGAGAGGACGTAGACATCACGGCCTGTACCACACCCCAGATCCAGAACGGTTGCGCCTTCGAGTGCTTCGGGGATAGGGGAGCCACATCCATAAAAGCGTTCGAGGATCTCTGGTTCGACCTCTTTGAGGATCGCCTGAATACGTGGTGACATTGCATCGATAGGGCAACATGCGCTGGTCTTGAGATCGTCGCTGTTGGAGAGAACTTCGCCGTAGTATTCTTTGACTTGGTCGATTGTTTTGGATGACATATTTTGCTCCATTGAGGGTTGAGGAGGAGCCTACGTTGAGGCTCGTGATGGATCGTGATCAAAAGCGTTTGGCCACAAAGGGGGAGAGCACAGGTCCGCCTGTTTGTCGTTGGACAAGGAGCAGGCCGCCTTCGAGGGAGAGGCCTGCGTACCAGCCATTTCCTAATGAGACATCAGTCTCCAATGCGAAGCCAATATATTGTGTACCGTTGCCCTGTCCACTCAGGGAGTCGTGGTAGGGTGCTGTCCCGTTACCGAGTGGGTGCCATCCTGCGATGCGAACCCGGAGCTGCCAGCCTCGGGGGAGGGACCATCCGGCTTCTGCGTTCCACGAGATGACGGAGTCAAAGTCACCGGTCATGTATATAAAGCTGACCTGTGCGTTTGTATAAAAACCCGACCATCCGGCGCCAAAGGAGAGGCCTCCTTGAAACTCCCACACGCCTCTACCTACACGTAGGAGTGCGATCAAACGGGGGGTTGACTCTTTTGAGTAGACTTCTTGGACGGGATCGCCTGAGGCGAGTGGGGCACGCGCTGAGGCGTCGATGGAGAGTCGAAAGGGGCCTTGTTTGAGCACACGCAAGCGCAAGCCGAGCGCAGGATCTCCCGGTGTGATGTGGTATCCAAACATTCCATTGCGCGTGTCTTCGAGCCAAAAATTGCGCACGAGCGGAGCGTGAATCCAGCCCGCGAAGCCGTCGAGCATACCCCACTCAGCGTATGCGTTGAAGAAGAGCTCGTGGTAGGTCCCGTAGTCCGTCGAGTTGCCGGCTCCATCCATGTACCAAAAGCCAGGTAACCACTTGACCCAAAATTTTGTGTAGCCATGTCCTGGCTTGGGAGTCCAGGCGCCTGCGTGCGCCGAAGATGCAATCACTTGCTGCATCAGCACGAAAGAAACAATCCATACGAAGGTTCGGAGTTTCGGAGGGAGAGGGCTCTTTTCACCGTGTGTGTATTCGCTTGACAAGGTTCGCAATGCTCTGTTACTCCATTCGATCATTCCACATTTTGACATGCCAATTTGACTGTCATGTAAGAACGACAATGTCGTGTTTTTTCTATGAATTGCAAGCTTTTCTTCCCTTGTGTGGGAGTTGTGAGGCTTCGCAAGAAGGAGCAAGGAGTACCAAGTATGGCTGAGTCACAAACCAGTCCGTCATCAGAAGGTGTCAATCCTTCTGCGATCGCGACGGAGATGGTGGGTGAGTACCGAGAGCTAACCTTTGCAGGGATCTTTTTGGGGATCTTGCAAGGGATTGTTCTCAACTTATCCTTCGTCTACGTTGCGCTTAAGTTGGGTTTTTCGATCGGCGGTTCGACCGTCGCATCGATTATGGGATATGTCGTTTTGCGTGGTGTGTTGCGCAAAGGGTCGAGTATCGAGAACAACATCAACCAGACGATCGCGTCTGGTATCAACACTGCCGGGACAGGGATTGTGTTTACATTGCCTGCGCTGTTTTTGCTCAATCAAAAATGGCAGGCGGCAGGTAGTGGTCTAGAATTTTCAATTGGACCCTTTCTGATCGCGAGTGTCGCAGGGGCGATTCTTGGTGTTGTCGTGATCATTCCTCTTCGCAAGCAGATGATCGACCTGGATCGTCTGCGTTTTCCGAGTGGGGTGGCAACTGCAACGATTATTCGTGCGGGTTCATCTGGTGTTGAGAAGGCAAAGCTGCTCGCGATAGGCTTTGTGGTCAGCGCTGGCTGGAAGCTGCTCTTACTCTCCGGCTGGTTAGACACAGTTTCGGGAGGACGTATCGCTCACGAAGAGTTGGATTTTTCGATGGGTGTGATCCCTGCTTACTTGTCTCCAATCCTCGCACTCTCGTTGATGAACATCGCTGCAGGTTTGCTCGCTGGACGTGGTGGTTTACCATTTTTTGTCGGTGGTGTGTTGTCCTGGTGGGTGATCTCTCCGATCGCAGTCGGCGCTGGTTGGACACCTGCTGGTATGACTGGGGGAGATCTGTCCGGGTTTGTCTACTCACAGATGCTACGTCCGCTCGGTATCGGTGCGTTGATCGGTGGTGCGCTGATGGGCGTCATTGTGGCATTCCCTGCGATCAAGAGCGCGTTACGTTCGCTTGCGATGGCGACCAAGACCGCTTCGGCAGGTGGTAGCAAGGTGGGCTCCGATGAGATGCCATTTTGGGTGATCATCGCTGGTACCATCGCGGCAATTGTGTTGTTCTTTATCTCCGCGATGATGACACCTGGTGTCTCGCCTGTACAAGCTGTGATTGCGTCGATCGTTGGGACATTGTGGTTGGGACTCGCGGGACTCATTGTCGCGCAGGCGACAGGGATGACTGATATCTCTCCGATGTCTGGGATGGCGCTGATCTCCGTGACGTTGATGATGTTCTTGCTCAACAAGAACATCGCGGCGGCGATGGTCGTTGGAGTCGCTGTCTGTGTGGCGATTGGCCAGGCTGCCGATATGATGCAGGACTTAAAGACAGGCTTTATTCTCGGTGGTCGTCCTGTGAAGCAGCAATTCGTACAGTTTTGCGTGACATGGATTGGCGGGTTGATCGCGATCGGTGCGATCTATCTGTTGTGGAAGACCGGGCCTGGTGGACAAGGCGGTTTTGGTAACAAGAACCTTCCGGCACCTCAGGCGAGCGCACTGATGGGGATCGTCGAAGGTCTCAAGAGTGGCCAAGTGCCCCTCGACAAGTACGTCATGGGTGGTGTGGTTGGAGCGCTTCTCGGAGCAGCGCCAATGGCTGGACTCGGTGTCCTCGTCGGTCTCGCGATGTATCTGCCATTCTCGATTACGCTGGGATATGGTCTCGGCTGCCTGATGCAGATGGCAATCCAGCGCCGTTATGGTGTGGCTTTCTGTGAACACAAACTCGTCCCTCTCGCGGCTGGATTGATCGTGGGAGAGGCGATGACAGGGATGGGGCACGCGTTGTTTGAAGTGCTTCGTTCATCGTTGTAAGGAGGTCCACATGAATCTACAACCAGCAAGTTCCCTTCGTCTCGTCAGTTTCTTGATGTTCAGTGTGGGGATTATGATCGCGATCTCCGGTGGTGCGCGGCTGCCCGCCAAACAACAGCTCAAAGTTGAGTTGGCTTTTTACAAGCAAAAAGCCAAAGAGCTGAAAGCCCTACCTGCGCTCAAAAAGAAGGCAGAAGAGGCCGCTTCGAAGATCGCGTTGTTTAAGTCGTCTATGAAAGATCTGCCAAAGAAGATGCAAAGTGTGCATCGACAAAAGGCTCAAATCCCTGTGGCGATCGCAAATTTAGAGGCTCGTCAGTCCCGTATCCGAGCGCAGGCCGCGAAGTTCGAGGCGACCAATGCGATGTTTCGTCGTGAGATTGCGCAGAAAAAGAAGGCGATGATGAAGTACTTGCGTATGCAGCTTCGTATCCTTGCTTCTTCTACACGTAGTCCCAACATCAAAATCTTAAAGAAGCCCACCTCGCAACCCAAAAAGACCACTCCACAACCTGAAGATGTCTCTTTGGAGAAGATGAAGGCCCTCCTCGAACGTCAGCAGCTCGACAAGAAGCTCGATTCGTTGAAGAAGCGCTTCGTGATCCTCGCGCATATCTCAAGTGTACAAATGCGTATCTCCGATATCCGAGGAAGGATCGCGAGAAATGAACGCGCGATCTCTCGCGCGCACATTCGTATCCTCAAGTTGTCGCAAAAGATCGCGGAGAAACGCCGTGAACAAGAGAAGCTCCCTGGGGCGTTGCGTGCGCTCGTCCTCAAAAAGCAAAAACAACCAGAAGCGCTGCGTCTTTTGGTCGTGAAGGCCAACAAAGCCAAGCGGACTTATGAGAAGACCAAAAAGCAGCTTGAGGCTGTCACTGCGACCGTCAAGTCAGCTGATCCTGCCAAGGCTTTTGCATCGCAAGTGCGTCTTCATCAGGAGAAGCTCGCGGCGATCACGCCCAAAAAGGACAAGCATGGCAAAATCATCCCCGCAAAGACGGGCGCTGCACATAAGATGCCTTCGATCTGGCCTGACTCTTGGCCTTTCTTTCTCGGTGGTGTCTTGCTCTCTATCTTAGGACTGATCTTGTGGCACAGCTCTGTGCGCAAAGAGGTCGCTGAGATGGTGAAAAATCAGTCCAACGATGAGTCCAATCCCTTCGCGTTGCTTGCGCGTGTTCAAGAACCTCTCAAAAAACTCGGTGAGGAAGTCATTTCACTCTCTCATGCAGATATCTGTGAGCGTGTCGATGAGATCCTCGGTGAGTACATTTTGCCCTTCGCAGAGGTCCGGCGGCTTGTCATTGAGCAGCTCGGAATGAATAACGGCGCAGAAGTCCTCGTGATCGTGTCTTATGGAGAGCGTATGCTCAACAGGACTTGGTCTGCTGCGTCTGACGGACACCACCCTGAAGCACGTGCGGCGCTCGCAGATGCTGTCGATGCGTTTGTCGAAGCCAATGAGACTGCACAAAAACACCTCAAGACTAGCACCTGAGGACACTCCTCTTTTCTCCTACAGCGATCCCATCCACTCCCTCTCTTTCGCGCTCTTCTTATCCTCACAAACAGTCTGTCTTGCTTGTTATTTCGAAAGAATCCATACGCAATGGGTATGGTCTTTTGTGGGATCTTCTTGTATAGTTGTTTGCAAGGGATAAAGTCGTGTGATTTGCGGCTTATTAGACGAATATGAGTGTTTGTTGCGAAGAGGAAAATCCATGAAGTGGTCAGGGCTCTTTTATATGTTGTTGGCTGGTTGCCTTTTGTGGGGCACCTCATTTTCATCGACAGGTTGTGTCGTGGGCTCTGGCTCACAAAAGACGATCGCCTGTGAAGTGGATACAGATTGTGCGAGTTCACTGCCTTTTTGTGTCGCTCAGAAGTGTGTGCAGTGTAAATCTGATGGCAATTGTGCCGAAGGGATGGCTTGCCAGAGCGGCGTATGTCAGCCCAAACCTGCCGAAGAGAAGGCCTCAGAGCCCGTCGTCGAGAAGGAAGAAACAGCACCTGTTGAGCCGACCAAAGAAGTCGTCGCCGACGCAGGAGAGGAGAGCGTGCTTCCCGAAAGTGCGCCTGAAGAAGCTGTGGCGGAGATGACCCCTGAGGAACCTGCCGTTCAAACACTCAACTGCTATCCCAATCACAAAAGTGTCGAAGTGCATGCACATCCGTACGCAGCAACACGTCATGGTCTCGCGCGCATCGATGTGGATCCCAAACAGAGATACATCGCCTTCGTCAATGAAGACGAATTTCACGTGCGGATCTTATACAGAAGCAATGGTTTGTTGTATCGCGTCCTGAGAGGCCACACCAATGGGGTCTACGACGTTGCCTTCTCTCCTGATGGAAAATACGTCGTCTCGGCCTCCAAAGACACGACCATTAAAGTCTGGGAGGTCACAACTGGAAAGCTCATCAGGACACTCAAAGGCCACACCTCCCATATCTACAGGGTCAATGTCGTCAAGGATAACATCGTCTCCGCTGGTTTCTACGATCGAACCGTGAGGATCTGGCGACTCAGTGATGGAAAGCTCCTCCACAAACTGACCATGCCAAGCACCGCAAGGTCTGCCGAACTGAGCCCTGACGGAAACACCCTCGCCATTGGCGTTGATGATAGAAAAATCTATATCTACACATTCGACAGTAAAGCCAATAAGTGGAACAAAAAGTACACACTGACTGGCCACACTTCTGCCATTTACGAGACGATTTTCCGTCCTGATGGAAAACAACTTCTGTCTGTGAGTACGGACAAAACGTTGCGCTTTTGGGACCCTGTCGCGGGGAAATCTGTAGCCTCTGTGACTCTGGGCCAATATGCACTTAGCGCGATGTACTCGACGGACGGGAAGCTACTCGCTGTTGGGACAGCTTATTCAGGAGTGACTGACGGACGCCGTGTTCTGTTGTACGATGCCAACACACGAAAACTGATCAGGCGGACTGATTCATTCAGCACAAGTGTTCGCTCGGTCGCGCTCAGCGGTGACAAAAAATATGTCTATGGAGCAGTCGAAGACAGTACCTTCCGCTATCACAACGTCAGTGATGGGAAACGTGCTCGGTTGTTGCTCACACACGTCGACCGCCGCTCACTCGCGATCTTCAGCCCTGATGGCAAGACACTCCTTAACACGAGCGCGGCGTCATCGAAGGTCAAGCTGCTGGATGTCGCAAATGGCAATGTGTTACACGAAGTGAAAGGACATCCTCACGGTGTACGTGCTGCGGCATTTAGTGAAGATGGCCAATGGTTTGCGACAGGTGCCGACGATGGGAAGCTTCGGATCTTTGAGACAGAGACGGCGAAGTTGGTGCGCGAGATCAGCGCACACTCTATGCCCATCAACACAGTCGCGTTTAGCCCTAACGGTCTGACGATCGCTTCTGGCTCTTGGGACCGCAAGGTGAAATTGTGGAATGTCAGCAACGGTGCCAAAAGCGCGGAGCTCAATCATAGTGAGATCGTGACTGGAGTGAGCTTTCACGCTGGTAATGAGTATCTCGCGACGTCTTCTCTGGCCAAACGTATTCGTGTGTTTCGTTTCTTCAGTAGCACTTGGTCCCCGCTCTTTACATCCATTCCCTCTGGGGCCAATTTTATGACCGTTGTGAAGTTTCACCCTGACAAAAAGCGCCTGTTTGCGGCAGATTACTCTGGACGGGTGTATCAATGGGACTTCAAAAATGCCAACGCAACACCCACAAACACACGGACGATCCATCGCTCGACCATCAGAGATCTTGCTTTTGATAAGAGTGGTCAGTACATGGCGACAGCTTCATACCAGCGTGTCGCGAAGCTCGTACGTGTGAGTGACGGCGAAACACTTCAAACGTTTGGTCGTAATAGCGGTTTTGTCGCAGGTGTCTCTCTCAACTCCGATGCCACAATCTTGGCGACGACTGCGTGGGATCGCAGTATTCATTTGTGGGATATCAAGAACAAGATCGCGCCCTCAACAAAATTGACTCACCAAGCGGCAGTCAAAGCCATCGATGCCCAATCCAATGGAGACCTGATCGCGTCTGGCGACGCTGGCGGGAACATCACGTTCTGGAACATTCATACAGGCAAAGAGGTGAAGTCCTTTCCAAAGGTGCACGACAAAGTCCTCTCCTTGCGGTTTAGCCACAATGGCAAGTTGATGGCTTCTGGTGGAGAAGACGCGAAGATCTTTATCTGGGAAGTGGACACTGGCAAAAAACTACACGAACTCATCGGCCACAGCGAGACCATTACCGCATTCCGCTTTAGCCTCGATGACAAAACGCTCTACTCCTCTTCGTGGGATGCGACGATCCGTGAGTGGGATGTGAAGACAGGTAAGGAGCTTCGTCTCTTTGCAGAACATGGCTCCGATCGTGTCTTGAGTATGGACATGAGCCCTGACGGAAAGACCATGATCTCGGGGGATTACGAGTCCAATATTCTAATTTGGGATATCAAGGATATGAAAGTCGCCCACAAAAAAGGTGAACACACAGGTGGGGTGACTTCACTCGCGTTCTACACGCGTGGGGACTACTTCTTCTCGGGCTCGTATGACACGGATATTCGTTTTTACACCATCACAGGCGGCCACAGGATCTCTTTTAGTGACCACCTCAAGTCGATCCTCTCTGTCGATACTTACTCCGACAACCGATTTGCCCTGACAGCGTCACTTGACGGAAATATCCGCATCTGGGACGTCGTCAACTTCCGCGTCGCGCAGCTGCTCGGTGGTGGAGCAGGGACGGGACACACTGGTGCGGTGAATCAGGCTATGTGGGGGCCACGTCAGAAGACCATTCTCTCTGCCTCTGATGACATGACGGTTCGTATTTGGAAGCTCGGACAGGCTCCCCTCATTCGCAGCATTTTTGACGGCCAATACAAAGCCAACGCGACTGTTCTTCGGCCAGATGGTGGTGTCGCTGCATCTGGAGGTGATGACTCTATTGTTCGTGAATACTATGTTCGCACGGGCGGTCATAAACGGACCTATTACAGTATTGGGAGCGCCGTCTTAAGTGTCGCGTACAACGCAGATGGTTCGATGATCGCAGGTGGTTCTGTCAAAGGGAACTTGCGCATCTGGAAGACGAGTAACGGCGCCTACGTCAAACAAATGAACAACCAGGCTCCCGTCAATGCGGTCATCTTCCACCCCGACGGAAAAACAATTTTTGGGGCTTCAGACAAAGCGCTCACACAGTGGAATATCGCCGACGGAAAGTCTGTCAAGGTCTGGACTGGACACGCAGGCGCAGTGAAGAGTCTTTCAATGAGTCCAGACAAGACGATGATGGTCTCTGGTGGCCAAGACAAAAAAGTGATTCTTTGGGATCTCAAAACCGGGAAACCAACACAAACACTCTCCACGCCCAACGAAGCTATCAGTGTCTCTTTTGGTCCTGCCAACCAACACATCGCTGCGCTCTCCAAAGACGAAGGTGTCCATGTCTTTGGAGTCGATGGCAAAAAGATCGCCTCTGCGACCCTCCCTCAAAAGGGAGCGACCACTGTACGCTTTGGGACGACGCCAGATGTCGTCGCTGTCTCTTTCGATGATGGAACTATTCGGTTTTATCGTATCTCTGAGAGTCAATGGGTTGAGCTTGTGCAGCCCATCAAGCGCCCATTCCTCTCTCTCGATCTGCTCTCAGAACAAGGCATCATGTCCGCGACCAATGACAACGGTGTGCTCTTTGTTTGGCAATGTGCAACGCCGTAAGTTTGGGGAGCGCTGATGGGCTGTGTGTCATCACAGCTAATACACACTCACCTGACGGGATTTGCAATGTTGTGCAATGATTGTTACGATTTTGTGATGTGTTGTGATTTTTTTGAAACAAAAAGGTTTGCCTTTGTGTTTTGTCGTAGGTGAAGAATGTGTTTTGTCTTACCATTGGCTTTGTTAGGTTTTTACAGTAGGTGATCATGATGAGGCTGTTTTTGCGAACGTGCGGATTGCTTTGCTTGTTTGTGTTGGTGGCTTGTGAGGGGGCTCCCAAGAGTTTTCAGATCAAGCCTCCAGCGTTTTGCAAAAGTGACGCGGATTGTTTCGATATTTCAAAGTCTTGCGTGGGGGGGCTGTGCCAGTATAAAGCCAAAACGGATCTCTGTGGCAATGGTTTTTGCGACGCGAGCGAGACGTGTAAGACATGCCCTCAAGATTGTAGTGCTGCGTGTGGGAGCTGTGGTGACAGTGTCTGCGATGTGGGCACTGGAGAGAATTGTGCTTCGTGCCCTTCTGATTGTGGTTGTAAGTTACCACAAGTATGTAACCGCTCGAAGCTGTCTTGTGAGAAGACATGTGGCAATGGTGTGTGTGAGAACACGTACAATGAAAATTGTGAAACATGTCCCGGAGATTGTAAGTGCCCAGCGGGTCGAGCATGTACCAAGGGGAGCTGCTTTAACGCATGTGGCGATGGACGTTGTGACGCCGCAGAAAACGAGAACTGCACCAGTTGCCCTGATGACTGTGGGTGCCCGGATGGGACGCAGTGTCAAAATGGCCGCTGTGGTGCTGCATGTGGAGACGGGACTTGCGATGATACACAAGGGGAAAATTGTTCCTCTTGTCCTACTGATTGTGCGTGTAAGACGAGCGGTGAGATCTGCGCGAATGGTCTCTGTCAGGCACCTTGTGGAGATGGTTTTTGTGAGATCGCGCGCAAGGAGAATTGTGATACCTGTCCAAGTGATTGTTCTTGTCCATCACAGCAATATTGCGACGTTGTAAGTGGGGGATGTCTTCCTTATTGTGGGGACAATCAATGTGATGCCAATCGAGGAGAAAATTGTTCGACTTGTGCGAGTGATTGTAAGTGTAATGACAAACAGGCGTGTTCGGGAGGGTCTTGTGTCTGTGTAAAGCAATGTGCAGGCAAAGAGTGTGGTGATGACGGTTGTGGCGGACAGTGTGGGAGCTGCTCTGGTGCGACGACGTGTGACACGGGTACAAACAAATGTGAGTGTACTCACGAATGCACCTTGGGAGATGGAGAGTGCACCGGAGGAAAAGGCTATCGTCGATGTTTGCTCGACGCCTCTGGCTGTCGTGTGTGGCAGACAGGAACATGCCAAAACACCTGTGAGGATGATGGGGTATGTTGTGATTGTGGGAGCAAGGTCTGTGGTAGCGATGGCTGTGGTGGGTCATGTGGGGCTTGTTCGAGTAAGGCGAACTGTGTGTCAGGGCAGTGCCAATGTACACATGAGTGCAACAGCGTCGGAGAGCTTCGCTGTAGTCCCCAAAGTAATGGAAAGTACGAAGAATGTTTCGCAGACGCCAGTGGTTGTCGTTATTGGTCGGAGAAGTCTTGCTCGGGTGGACGTACTTGTGTAAATGGTCAATGTTGTACACCGACTTGCTCTGGGAAGGAGTGTGGGAGTGATGGTTGTGGTGGCCAATGTGGTTCGTGCTCGTCAGGTGGAGGGACTTGTTTCTCTGGCTTGTGTCCGCGTACATTGGAGATCATCAGTATTAAGGTCCCTTGTCGTCATGCCTTGTGTCGAGATTATCGTGGGAACTCAAGTGACAAACGTCCCGATGTGATCGTGAGTGTTCAGCTCTCAAATGGCCAAAAGTTTTATATGCCAACCCGGCAAAATATGGAGTGTGATAAGGAGGTCCAGGTAAACTGGAAAGGTGTCACGGGCGTTGATCCGGCAGGCCTGAATGGGATGTCGATCGCCGTGTTGGATAAAGATGGAAGTTCCAGCGCAACAGTTTGCGCTTCTTGGTGGCGCGACTTTTCTGGCTACACAAGTGAGACGACCTTTTCCAATAACTTCATCGATATCAAACTCAAAGTGACCAAGTGAGTAACACCATACATCCTGCAATATCCGTTGATTTGCGTCTGTGTTCTTTCCCCTCTTCCTCATAGAAATATCTTCCTCTTTGTTTACGAATCACCTTGTTCTGGCTATACTTACATTTATTCTCTCGTGGAGAGAGTCGTTTTGTCGGGTCGAAGGACTGAACCCGGCTCGTCAGAAGGAGGATGATTTTGGACAGGTTTGTTGTGTTGCGTTGGGGAGTGGCGTGTTTGCTTCTGTCATCGCTCTTGTGGTTGTCTTGCTCTGGAGAGCCACGTTTGTTTCAGATGCCTTCGAGCCGTCTCTGTTTGACGGACCAAGAGTGCGGTGGGAGTCAGACCTGTGTGAAGGGATTGTGTACCCTCCCGTATGTCCCTGAGTATGGGATAGAGCGCTCCTCTGAACCTTACTCGACAGAGCCTAGTTTGGATGGTGGGGGTGGGGATGGAAGTGTCGTGGACGAGAAAGAAGTGTGTGGGAATGGGGCTTGTGGTCTTGGGGAGGATTGTGAGAATTGTCCCAATGATTGCAGTTGTTTGCCATCGTTTCTTTGTGTGAAACGAGCGTGCATCAAGACGTGTGGCAATGGTATCTGCGAAAATGTCCACAACGAAGACTGTGACAGTTGTCCTTCTGATTGTATGTGTCCTGTGAATAAGGTTTGTCAATCTGGAAAGTGTGATACGCCAGCGCGTTGTGGGGATTCTATCTGTGACACTGACGCAGGAGAGGATTGCAAGATTTGTGCGGCGGATTGTGGATGTGGAAACAAAGCCTGTGTTGCCGGAAAATGCGTTGATGCTTGTGGGAATGGGAAGTGTGAGACCGGCAAAGGTGAAAACTGTTGGACCTGCAAGGCGGATTGTCCCTGTCCTGGGGGATTGACATGTAAAAGCGATCAATCCGGAACATGTGGGGGGGCATCATGTGGTGATGGTGCATGTGATCCAACCGCCAATGAAGACTGTAATACATGTCCTCAGGATTGCCAGTGCGTTGGCAAAAAGTCATGTGTCAATGGACTCTGTGAGTGCCAGGATGAGTGCAACCAACAAGGGCGTCTCACCTGTAATGGGAATCTCAACGCGGTCAGGGTATGCAAGAAGGACGCTGACGGTTGTTATCATTGGGATAGTACACCATGCTCGAATGGACAGGTTTGCTCAACCGTAAACAGTCAGTGCTGCACGCTGCAATGTAATGGCAAAGTGTGTGGGGATGATGGATGTGGCGGACAATGTGGGGCTTGTCCTGGAGGGCAGATATGTCAGGCTGGACAATGTGTTGCAGCGACCAGGACGTTTATCGTCGAGAAATTTGCGGTACCTTGTGTTGCATGTGGGGATGGTCTCTTTGCTCTTGCTGATCCCTATGTATTTGTTGCCAATCAACACTCTCCTGTTTCGAAAGACACATGTTTTATTGAGAAGACGATCAAATGGGAGTTTACTGTCCCTATCAACACGCTTGGAAGTGTGAGGGTTGAGCTTCGAGATGACGATGGTGGTGGCAAGTTTGATAAATGTGGTGCAAAAACGTTGGATCTCTCAAATGTGACGACAAACATCACAAAGTTCGACTTGTCAGATCGCAACGCTGTGTGGATCCGTCGAAAGTGAAGTCTCTACACTTTGGAAAAAAAGAAGCACCTCAATCGACCTATAGGACGACAATATACGTGACTTGGTGTCTGTGGTTTTTTGTATTGGAGTGATGATGTTCAGAAGATGTTTTCGTTACGTGGGGTTGTGTGTTCTCGGTCTCGCCATGTTGATGGTAGCCTGCCAAAACCCCGCGACATTTTCATTGGGCAATCCCGCTGCTTTTTGTAGCGCCACAACACCTTGTCCTACCGGAAAAATCTGTTGGTATAGTCTCTGCCGTTATCCTGCCTCCATCCCGACTGATGCCGGACATCCTGATAACGCTCCTCCCGCCGAACGCCAAACTCCAAAAGATGAACAAGTAGGGGTGTGTGGCAACGGGATATGTGAACACGCAAATGGTGAACATTGTGAGAACTGTCCAAATGACTGTAATTGTCCAGAGGGACGGTTATGTCAGCCGGGTGGAGGGTGTGGTGTTGCGTGTGGGAATGGCTCTTGCGAGAACAACCTAGGAGAAAACTGTCGAACGTGTAACAAAGATTGCGCGTGCAATGTAGGTGCGATTTGTAACCAAGTGGGGAGCTGTTGTGAACGGCAGTGTGGTAACAAAGAGTGTGGCAATGACGGGTGTGGTGGGCAGTGTGGGAGCTGCGCCGCAGGTGCGCAGTGTCAAAATGGTCAATGCTCATGTGTTTCAAATTGTTCGGCGGGGGCGGCTCTGTGCAAAGACAACAAGACGCTTCAACGCTGCAAAGAAGGCCCTGCTGGATGTTTTCGTTGGGAAGATGTCCTATGTGCTGCCAATCAAAGCTGTGTAAGTGGGCAAACAGAGTGCTGCGCACCAAACTGCAATGGTAAGACCTGTGGGGATGATGGATGTGGTGACTCATGTGGTGCTTGTAACGCACCAGAGACCTGTCAGGCCGGGACGTGTAAAGCGCCTGAAAAATCTTACACCATTCGTATTAAACGTTTTCAGGTGCCATGTGCAAACTCGACTTGTTTCGATACAAGCTCGCCTTTTAAGGTGGATCCATTTGTGTGCTTCCAAAGCTCACCAGGGGATAGTGCGTGTGGAATGGGAAAAACATCCCCTGTCGTTGATACATGTAATCGTCCCATCGATACAAAAGACCAAAACGGCGCCTCCATCCTTTTGACCTATACTGCAACACAGATCAGCTCGGGGACCAACATCGAGATTCGTGACGATGATGGCGGAAGTTTTCAGACGTGTTGTACATTTGCGTTATCCACATTGTTCTCATCTGGAACGGGCACACAACAGAGCGCTTCGGGGTTTTGCTTTCTGAACGTCGAGATCGTCACACCTTACCCCTGATATTCTCTATTGGACAAACAACATATGGAAGGCGTTACGTGTCTGTGTGGAGGTGGAGACTTTGTGTGTGATGCCGTACGCGCCGTTTGCACGATGCTCCATCGTTGCAGATATGTCGAATGTACGGCTGGTAGTGTTTGTGTTGGGGATGGCGTTGATCAGGACTGCGCTTGCGCCACCCCATCCTTGGAAGGTGATCTGGGGGACTTTCCAGGTAGAGTTGAGCTGACTGGAGAAGACCGCAGGAGTTGTCTGGTCAAACGTCTGAGAGTCTCGCAGCGATCCTTGTTCGTTGACCGTTGCCCATGCAGCGAGCGCTTTGTTTGGGAACCACACCGCGAAAGATGCGTCTGTTGGTTGTCCTGAAGCATTCAATGTTCGGACATAGCATTTGTTTACCCCATTGACGTTTGCATACCCCACCATTACGTACATCGTGCTGTTGCTGTTATAGATGGTCGCAAAGTAGGGCTGACCGGACTGACAGTAAGAGGTGTTGGTGATGTATACACCTGCTGATTCACGCGTGACCGTGATACTTCCATGTGAGAGAGTGCTGTTACAGCTCGTTTTGGTGCATGTCACCAACGCCCACACCTCGTTATTGTTTTTGCCTGGCACGACCACGCTGAAGTCTGAGGAGGTGGGTCTGTTTGTGAGAGCGCTTCCTCTGCGCATCTTGATTCTGTATTTTGCGCCATCACAGCTGTATGAGATGGACGCGAGTGAGATGTTTTTGACCGACGCGAACAGAGGGTGTGTTGCGCATGAAATCCCTGTCGCTGGCGTGAGAGTAAAGTGTTGGTTGAAGGTATCTTTCACGGGGTTTCCTGTGAAGCCACGATGCTTTCCGTAGGTCGGTGAAACGGCTGTATTTTGGACGACTGCGAATGAGTCGCGCTTGTTTCCACATATCTCATCAACCTGACCATCACAGTCGTTGTCTATACTATCACGACATGTTTCCAAGGATGGTGTGAGAGGACGGGCACTACATGTTACATCTGTGAGTGTGGGAGCACAGACGTACGTTCCTTTGTTTTGACAGGCACCTTTCCCTACAATGCATTCGGTATGAAGTTTGCTGAAGTCTTCGTCTATATCGCCATCACAATCATCATCTTTTCCATTGCATAACTCTGTTGTGGGTTGGGTCGCGCTACAATTGACCCAGCTTCCGTTTTGACATGTCTCTTGCCCCTTGCCACAAGCGGTGCTGCAATCTTGTTGAAGCGCTTCGTCGACAAGTCCGTCACAGTCGTCATCTTTGCCGTTGCAAGTTTCTGTTTGAGAGCCTCCGGCTTTGGCGTCGCAGAACACTCCGCTGTTGTCTTTTTGACACTTGTAGGTGCCTGTACTTTGGCAGATTCCTAGACCGACAGTGCAGGTTTTGCCGATAGGGAAGTCTTCGTCTGTTTGGCCATCACAGTCGTCGTCTTTACCGTTGCATGACTCCGTTTGTGGGATGATGATGGGAGTTAAGCAAATGGTCGTTTTACCGTCAAGTCGGCACTGGTAGGTTCCTTTTTGATAGCAGATGCCTTTTTTTCCATTGTTGCAGTCTTCGCCTACCCGGAAGCCTTCGTCGACATCACCGTCACAGTCATCATCAAGGCCATTACATGACTCGGTTTGTGGTGTTCCTGGGATGGCATTGCATTGGGTGTCTGAGCCGTCCGTTTTACAAACCTTGCTCCCTGGACGTTTACAGATACCTTTGCCGTCTGTACAGCTCTTGCCAAGATCCCCGAAGTCTTCGTCTGTTTTTCCATCACAGTCGTCATCAAGGCCATTGCATATGTCTTTGGTTGGGAGCTGTTCATTTAGGCATGTCCCCCATCCTCCGGCGCTACAGGTTTGGGTTCCAGTGCGGCATGTTCCTTCGCATTTGAAGGTCTTCGTGGTTTCATCGTATGTGCAGCCTTCTTTCCCCGAATAGCAGGAGCGAGAGAGCTCCTCATCGACGTGGCCATCACAATCGTTATCTTTGCCATCACATTCTTCATCTGTTGGCTTTGGTGGGTTGGCGTTACACTCGACTTTGTTGGCGTTACATACATATTTTCCGATCGCGGCACACCCGCCACTACCGGATGTGCAGATGTGACCAAGGTCCTTGAAGTCTTCGTCTGTTTTGCCATCACAGTCGTCGTCTTTGCCGTTACATAGTTCTGCGATCGGTTTGATTTCACCGTAACAAGTGCCCCACGTCCTCTGTGCAGTACATTGTTGCGTGCCTTTTTTGCAGGCACCTGTGTCGATTCCACATGATTGTGTGTCGCCAACTGCGCAGCAGTTTGTTTGTCCTTCATCGATTTGGCCGTCGCAGTTGTCGTCTTTACCATTACATGTTTCTGTCGTGGGCGTTTGTTCATAGATGCAGGTACCCAGCTTACCTGATATGCACCACTGAAATCCTGCGCGGCATTGTCCTTTACACAAGTACGTGAAACCGCTTTTGGTACAACCACTTGTTCCAGTGTAACAAGCCTGTCTTCTTATCCCCTCATCGACCTGACCATCACAATCGTCATCTTTACCGTTGCATTGTTCTGTGGTGGGTGAGCGGGGGAGTGCGTTGCATTCGACACCTCGTCCATCTGAACGGCAGACGTATTTTCCTGTCGATTTGCACTCACCAGTGCCGACTGAGCAGGTATGACCCAGTCTTGTGAAGTCTTCGTCGGTTTGACCATCACAGTCGTCATCTTTTCCGTTACAGCGCTCTCTTTGTGGGATGACGGAGCCCACACATTGTTGCCACTTTCCTTTGTCACATTGTTGCTTGCCTGAGGCACATAAACCTTTGCCCTGTGTGCCTGAAGGACCTGTGTAACATACTCGATCGACGCCTTCATCGATCTGTCCGTCACAATCGTTGTCGATGTTATCACAGGTCTCACTCTCAGGTATGCCGAGTGTTGCCTTACATTCGACGTCTTTGCCATCTGCACGACATACATACACTCCCTCACGTTCGCATGCGCCGACGCCACTTTTGCAAGTCTTGCCTAGTTTTTTGAAGTCTTCATCAGTCTCGCCATCACAATCGTCATCTTTGCCGTTACAAATTTCTTTTTGTTTGGGGTTGGGTGTGGCGTTGCAGATGATTTGTGTAAAGCTTTGATCTTTTGGGGAGAGAGAAGTTTTTGGGTTGCAGATATAGCGACCTTTCTTTCGACATGCGCCGAGTCCGGCATAGCAATCGCCACCGAGGTAGACATCTTCGTTACTGGAGCTTCTTTGGAAGTCTTCATCAGTCTGGCCATCACAGTCATCATCTTCACCGTTGCATACCTCTTTGGAGGGGGGGAGTTCGACGACGCTACATTTTTCTTTTCCATCGATACAGACGTATGTTCCTGTGTTTTTACAGCGACCAGTACCCACAACGCAGGTTTTGGTTAGATTGGTGAAGTCTTCGTCGATATCGCCATCACAGTCATCGTCTTTACCGTTACAGAGTTCTTTTTGTTTGAACTCATCTGCGGCGCTTACGTTACATTGGGTTGCTGTCCCGTCGAGTGTGCAGATGATATTCCCTGTTTGTTGACAGACGCTTGTGCCTTCTGTGCAGCTTTCACCAAGGTCCGTGAAGTCTTCATCAGTCTGGCCATCGCAGTTGTCATCTTGGTGGTTACACAGTTCTTTTTCTGGAAGTTGTTCACCTTCGCACGGGCCCCACTGTCCTTCAATGCAGCGTTGGACGCCAGCTTTGCAGATCCCTTTGCCTTTTGTTCCTGCAGGACCGGTGTAGCAGGATTTTGTTTGTGCAGCTTCACAGACTTGTTCGATGGGGATTTCGGGGGGTGTGTCGGCGTCTTGGTTGGTGGGTTCTTTGGTGGGTTCTTGGGGAGGGGTGTATTCTGCGCTGGAGAATGAGCCTTTGATGCGAACGATACAGATGGAGTTTTGGCATGTCTCTGAGCTTTTGCATTCATTGTTGGATTCGCAGTATGTCGCGACGGAGCCGTTGGAACAATGAAGTGTGGAGCCGACGATGATGAAAAAACAAAGATAGTGTAGCATCTTTAGCTGATTAGACATGTACCGTTCCTTTATGCCAGACATGCGACGATGTGTGAGAGCATGGTTGTGTTGTGCAAGCTATGTTGAGAGAATCACTTACTTTGTGAGGATAGCACGTTATGGCATCGGAATGAAAGCGGTAAAGCTTTACAGTGTCATCATCTATACCTGATGAAGGATATTCGTGAGGATCGATTGGACATCCTGATCGAGAGGACGGTCTTGCGTCACAAGAGGTACATGTTCCCTTATCTGATGTACGAGCGCTTGCCCGGCTGGTGAGAGTTTTTCATCCCCACGAATCCCCACTGACTGAGAGAGCGCGAGCAGCCACGCAGACAGACCTAACTCACAGAACTCCAAACAACTTCGTGCGTTGAGTGAAGCGTTTGTCCCCATGCTGACGACATCCTGGTTGTCACACTCCGTCTGTCTCGACATCAATGTGTCACTCAACGTCCGCTGATGTGCCAACGCCGTGAGCGAAGAGACCGTAATCTGAAGAGCCTTCAATCCATGATGCAATCCCTGCTCCTCCTGTGGCACCCACTCCTGTGGGAGCATCGTCTCTGGAAGCTGCGGGACCGCGTCACCAATCAACAAAGCAAATTGCCGATCAAAGAGATTGAGCACATTCCCTAGTGATATCTTGAGAAGATCCATCGAGAGCGCGATGTGACCACCATAAAAATTACCGCCGTTGAGGATCTCCGCCGTGTCCGGATCGACAATCGGGTTGTCATTCACACTGTTTAACTCTGTGTGGACATTCTGTGTCACCCACGTCAACGCATCTCTCGTCGCACCAATCAGATGAGGCGCGCAACGAATTGAGTAACGATCCTGCACCTCGCGCCCGTTGGATTGACTGTGGGTCGTAAATTGACTCCCCTCAATATGTTGCTTGATGTTCGCTGCAGCGAGACGCTGGCCTGGATGAGGTTTGACCTTATGAATCGTCGGGTGCATCGCTTCTGGACGACCGTCGACCATCTCAAGCGCGATGGCAGAGGCTCTCTCTGCGAGCGCAAGGACACGCTCTGTGCGCTTGACGAGCAACGCCGCGAGCGCCGTCATCATACTCGTCCCGTTGATCAAGGCGAGGCCTTCTCTGATCGCGAAGGTAAAGGGCTTGAGCCCCGCACGCTTGAGCGCGTCAGCGGAAGACATGAGCTCACCATTGTAATGAGCCTGTCGTTCTCCCGTGAGCATCGCGCCGAGATAGGAGAGAGGTGTTAAATCACCTGACGCGCCAACGGAACCAAAAGACGGGATGGCTGGTGTGATACCTGCGTTGATCGCGTCACAGAGGGCTTCGAGGAGCTGTGGGCGGATGCCTGAGTATCCCTTCGCGAGACAGACGAGACGACAGACCATGATCGCGCGCGCCTCGACTGGCGATAAAAATGGCCCGACACCACAACCGTGCATACGGATTAAATTTTGTTGAAGAGATGCATGCGCCTGTTCGATGTGTCGGCGACTTGTCCGCCCAAAACCTGTATTGACGCCGTAAATGATCTGACCTGAATAGGCTGCGTCTTCGAGAACTTTTCGCCCTCTGAGGAGAGTGTCTCTCCAAGTTGGGTCATCACTTAATTGAACGTCGATTCGTCTGTGTGCGACATCGACGAGTTGTGCGATCGTCACCTCTTTGTCGGAGATGAGCAATGGCTCTGACATACGTTGCTCCTTTTTCGATCCAGCGGCCTTCTCGTTTTTCTTGCAGTAGCTTCATGGGAGGTCCGACCTCGCCGGTGTGCCATATTAGTGATGTACGCCATGGAAGGAAAGCCCCTCGTGTACAGAGGCTCTGAAAGAACGCATCCACCAAAACCACCTCACGGAGGCTCAAGCGGTCTCTTGTGCGAGCGCACGAAGCGTTGCGTAGTCGAGCTTTTGGAGTTTTTTTCGAGGAAGAGAGGGCAAGAACGTGATCGTACGAGGGAGCTTGAAGGGGGCGAGCTGTTGACTCAGGGCTTCTCTCAAGGCGCGCGCGTCCAGTGTGCTGGCGTCCTTTGTCACAACAAACGCCGCGAGCGCAGGTTCATCACCATGTCGTTGATAGGGGACTGCGGCGACATCTTCGACCTCTGGATGTTGTCGAATCGCCTGTTCAACCTCCGCGCTGGAGAAGCGTTTGCCTCCAATCTTGATGATATTTCCGGCTCGTCCGAGTAATTGGAACCCATCACCGTCTGGCTCCGCGATATCATGTGTCTGATACCAGGGGCACTGTGGATCAGCGTGGGTCCAGGGGCTGCGGACACAGAGACGTTCATCTTCGATCTTGACCTCAGCGCCAGGGTAGGGACGCCAAGGCGCTGAACCTATACGCATCGCGATCCCTGCGGTCTCTGTGGAACCGTATAGTTCGTGGATACGATGACCTGTCTTCTCGAAGAAGCGGTCTCGGACATTCGCAGGCAGAGGCGCACCCGAAGAGATGTAGATCGCGTCAGGGAGCTGTTCACCGTCTTCGAGGATCGCGTTGAGGAAGCGATAGTGGATGGCGGTCCCCACGACCATATCAGGTCGATGTTGAAGGAGCGCTTGCTTCATCGCTGCAGGTGGTTGGCCCGCCATCGCGACACAGGCGCCCCCCATCCTGAGTGGGACCATCAAACCATACGAGAAGCCGAGAATATGGAAGAGTGGGACAAAAGAGACGGTGCGACATCCTCTCGGTGCGCCGAGCATATGACTCGCTGAACCGACATGTGCGTAAACCTGTCTGCCGAGCTTGGGGACGAGTTTGGAGCGCCCTTCGCTGCCTGAGGTGAAGAACGAAACAAACGGTGACTCGACAGCAGGCATCTTCCATGTGTGTGGGGATTGTGTGTCTGAGGTCTGAGGCCAGGGGAGAATACGTGTGTGGTCGGGCAGATGAGAAGGGTGCGCGATGAACGAGATGGTCGGTGTTTGTTCGATGATCGTCTGGATCTCGCTGCGGGAGGTGGGATCGATGAGGACCGGTTCATGCTCGGCCTTCCAGGCACCGAGGATGGCCGCGAGCAGGTGGAAGGGGGAGTGGAGATAGAGCGCGACACATCGTGGGCCAGAGGCCTCTTTGAGTGTGGATGCAAAGCCCGACGCGAGCGCGTGTAGCTGACCTAGATTGTATGTCTCTCCTTTGTATGTGAGGATGACATCATCTTGGGGGCGTGTGAGGGCCTGACGTATATGTGCGGGTTGTGTTTCCAAGGAGAAGGGGAGGGAGTTGGCCACGCTGCTTACCCTCGCATGGCGTGCCAGATGATCTGTGGTAAGACCGACCAGCGGGGATTGGTTTCAAAGTCGACGAGATGGGGGACCATCTTGTGGGCGGCCTTGTGAGTCGAGAACCACGGTGGCGTTGGCTTCATCGTGAAGGGACCGTAAACGACGCTCTTTTCGGGGTGTTCAAACATCAATGAGTTGTGCACAACGCCGATCCCACTTTGGATGTTGTCGTAGGTGTGACCTGGATACGCGCCCCACGTTGTGACACCAAGACCGTAGCTGAGAGCGGGCCAGTGGTTGATCACGATGCTGCCGTATTCGAGCTTCTCGATGGCTTTTTCGAGCTGTGAGCCGAGCTGCTGTTGGGTCTCTGGATGGACGATGATGCAGGCGTTCAAGGTGCCGTGGAGGTGTTCATTACAGAAGTCTACAGCTTTGCTCAAGAAGTCACCAGCGTTAGAGGCTGAGAGCGCGGTCTCTGCTGTGATGTTACAGAAGGACTCTTGTTGAAAGACGACGTCATCGTGTTGTTGGTTGTCGACATTGGGGATGAGGGTCCAGGGGAGACTGTCTTTTGTTTCTGTTGATGCGAGCTGTTCGGCCTCTGGGTGGGCCTCAATGAAGGTCTTGTATCGATCTTGTGCGCCTGGATAATACGCCGGTCTGGGGGGGAGTGAGCGGAGTGTTTCGCGGAGGGCGTCGAGGAATTCGTTACGTTGTGGCCAGGCGTCGTGTGTGATCAGGACTTTGGCGGCGTTGCAGTTGAAGCCGGCGTTATTCGTCATCTGCGTCGCGACGTTGGCGGCCTGGAATGCGATCTGACTCTTGCTCCACTTTCCTGGGACGACGATGACAGGACTGACATTCCCAAGCTCGCTGGTGATGCGTTTGTCGAGGACCGGTTCGTTTTTCTCTTTGCGTTTTTGGCCTTCTTCGCCGGGACCGTAGACGATGATGTCGTGTGTGTATTCACTTCCTGTGATGTGGATCTCTTCGACCTCTTCGTGTTGACAGAGGTAGGCGCCGACATCACCACCACCATAGACGAGTCGCAAGAAGCCCTCTTCGACGAGAGGTGAGAACCATTCTTCGACAAAGGGTCCGGTGTATTCGTTGACGGGGTTGAGCTTGAGCACACAGACCTGTCCTTCGACGAAGAGTTTGTAAAGGACGTCCATTGGTCCGATACTTGCGACATTCCCTGCGCCGAGGACGAGCGCGACTTTGCCTTTGGGGTTGGCTTGTTGGTAGAAGACGCCCATGGTTTTGCGAAGTTCGTCGCGTTTGACGTCTTTTTGCATCCAGATCTCGGCGCGGAATCCGGTGTAGAGGAGGGTGTCGAAGATGTCTTGGGGGAAGACGTCTGCGATGACCTGTCCATTGGCGCGTGTGCGGATCTTATTGTCGTCGAGGGAGGGGACACCATCACGAGCGATCTCTGTGAGACTTTGTCGAAGCAAGCGCAAGTTACGTGCAGCGACCATCGGTCCTCCGAGCCATTCTTCGGCAGCTCTAGGGGTGCCTGGCTCGATCCCTTTTGCATGGAGCGCTTTGGCGACCATGCGAGGGGCCACAGAGCGTGTCTTTTGCAGCATGAGGTCGAGGACCTTGACCTTCTCCTGTATGGGCCACTCTGCCCAGCGATCTTTGTTCTCTTTGAGGGTCTGTAGTGCCTGATCTATCGCCGTTGTATCCATGCTCATATCCTCGCGTTGGTTAGGAAGATTGTTTTTTGTTATGTAGCATCGTGAAGCTGTTGATTTCGATCGTGTCTCCGTACTGCTGTGCGATATCTCCTCCTATCGAAGGAGGTGCTGGTGTGTGTACTTGTTGGATCAGTCTGCCCGAGAGTGAACGCACGATCTGTGAGAGGGCTTTGAGGAGATTGCCCATCAACTTGGTGCCCAGTTGTGGTTCTTGTTTGATAAGCTCTTCGAAGGCGTCTCGTTCAATGGAGAGTAAAGAGCAGTCCGTCTCTGAAGCGACAGATGCCGAACGAGGAGCGTGGTCGATCAGTGACATCTCACCAAAGTGTTGTCCAGGTTGAAGGTTCGCGATCCGTACACCTTCTCGCGAGACGTACAGTTGTCCTTCGATCACGACGTGCAGGGAATTGCCGGGCTGTCCTTCTTCGATAATCCACTGGTTGGCGGGGACATCTTTGACGTGACAAATGCTAAAGAGTCTGACGTATTCTTTGTAGTCGAGTCCTTGGAAGAGTTGGAGCCCTTGTAGCGCTGTAAGAGATGAACGTATTCTTTGTGTGCGTTCGGTCTCTTGGGCTTGACGTACACCAAGGATCATACACGTGATGTTGTCGCTGCCGCCTTGTCTGTTGGCGAAGTCGATCATCTTTTGTGTGGCTGTTTCGAGGGGTGTATCAGTGAGGACCGCCGCGAGGTTGATGTTGCTTTTGTCGAGGTATCCGTGGAGGCCATCGGAGCAGAGCATGAATGTGTCATCGGGCAAGAGATCGATCTCAAGGACGTCGACCTTCACGGAAGGTTGGACGCCGAGGGCGCGGCTGAGTGCGTTGGGGTAAGCAAAATCTTTGATGTCTTCATCGGAGAGATTACCTACTTTGATAAGCTCACTGAGCAGCGTATGATCTTCTGTGATCTGGTAGGTTTTTCCACTGCGGACGAGGTAGCAACGCGAATCTCCGACGTGTCCAACAAAGGCTTTTGTCTCTTGGATCAGGCAGAGGGTGATGGTGGTCCCCATACCCCTTTTTTGGGGGTTCTCTTGTGCGTGTTGGTAGATGGCCTGACTTGCTTCGAGGATACACTCTTCGATGAGTTTGCGCATCTTCTGTCGACCGTCTTCAGTGTGCAGTGCGAGCTGTGTGGTGGAGAGGGCCGCTTTGATCTCTTGGTGGACTGTTTTGGTCGCGATATCCGAGGCGACTTCACCTGCAGCGTGTCCGCCCATCCCGTCACAGACGACATAAAGGCCGATCGATTTATCTATTAAGTATGCGTCTTCGTTTGCTTTTCTTTTTTGTCCTACGTCGGAGATGACGTGACTTTTGAAGGTTGGTGTAAACGTTTGCAATGCCTTGCCTTTTGTCGTGAAGGTCGGATGGAGCGTTTCGAAGCTCACGGGTCCAGACGCCAATGGGATGCAGAATGACTGGAAAATCAATTTGATTCGACAGCATACCAAGCCCTTTTTAGCGCTGTCAAGCACCCCCTTAGGCGGGTGAAAACTCGGAATTTGCTTCAGGGGTAGTTGTAACCACCTCCTTCTACAAACCTCTCCATCCTCTGGAAGAGGAAGAGGGAGCGATTATACCGTGTACACGGGGGATACTTGATATTTGATCCAGGCGCAGTTGCACTTGTGTCTTCGCAAAGTGCACCCGAATACACGACACAATCCCTCATGGCAATACGGATACTGCAAGCAGTATCCTCCTAACGCTCGATTGCTTGCGAACTTGCAGCGGTTGTCATTTGCGAGGCCACTTTGCAACGACCCCTTCAACAAACCTCTCCATCCCCCTGAGCCTTCGGCTCTTCCCCCTTCCTCTCCATCCTCTGGAGAATGGAAGGGGGA
>PCBK01000169.1 GCA_002731275.1 Deltaproteobacteria bacterium
ACTCCGCCCCCATCGTTCTTCTGAAGTTCCTTTTCACTTCTTGTATGGTTCGCTCAAGCTCAAGTCTCCCTATTTATGGGATAAAAAGAGAAAGATGGGGGTCAAGCCTCTTGCTGAGTGTCTGAAGGTTCCGGCCCATACATATACTCCTGCTTTACAAAAGGCACTTGTGGACTTTGGCATTGAAGAGTCTTTTTCTCATGCAACACAAAGGTTTACAGAGCACTATGGTTGAGAACCATCCACTTCTGCCTTACGAAGATTCACTTTAAAAATGGGAGAAGAAGCCCAGGAGTACGTGGATACAAGACTTGTCCAAACTCAAAATGACTTTGAACAAAGTGAACGCGATAGACCTGGTGTAGACGAAATGATTGTCGAACTCGATGGCTGTTTTCTGCGAACTGCTGAACTGGTCAAAAAAAGAGGCCGAGGAAAAACAAAAGTCCGGAAAATACAGAAGAAAAGACGGGTTGAAGAGTACAAGGAGGTCAGAGTTGGGCTGGTTCGCTCAATCGATGATGTGAAGAAGGTCGCTGTTGCAAAAATGTCAGGTTATCCGGAGATATGTCAGCAGCTGTTTGAAGCGTCGATTGAAGCAGGGTTGAGTTCAAAGACCCAGGTTGTCGGGATTGCCGACGGAGGCAATGGTCTTTTGGAAGAGTTGCAAACCCACTTTCCCGATATGACGTTCATTTTGGATGTTTTTCACTTGAAAGAAAACATGTACGAAACAGCCGATGCAATGGGGTTTGTGGAAGAAGAAAAGGAGCAGTGGGTGAAGCAAAGATTTTCGATGATTTTCAAAGGAAAGGTAGAAAAAGCACTCGCTCTGATGAAGGAGGACTTATTAAAATCCGGCGTAAACGAAAGATTAGAGAGGTTGATAGGGTACATTGAAAAGTTCAAGGAAGGGATGAGCTACAAAGAGTGTAAAGAAAGGGGATGGCCGATAGGATCGGGAGAAGTGGAGAGTGCGCATCGATATATTCCGCAGAAAAGGATGAAGTTGCCCGGAGCGTGGTGGAAAAAGGAGCACATCAACCCGATGTTGGCGATGAGAGTGGTCAGAGCAAACGGATGGTGGGATAGTTTTTGGGCGGAAAAGGATCAACTCCTTGAGATCGCATCGTAAATGCGAAAATCAACAGCTTTTAATCGCACCCTTTACACCATTTACATATGATGTATCACACAAATATATTTACATAATGTTTCATACGATCAAAGAATAAACCAGACTCCCTCTCATCCCACCTTGATGATACAACCTCCTTGACAAAATGTTTGCACTCGCCGTAAACTGCGGTATTTTGTAAATACAAACCATCACATTTTCTGTGGAAAGTTTTCTCTCCCGCACAGAATGTGATAGATACAGTGGAACATATAGCGGGCAAAGAGTTCGAATAAAAGCGGACATTCAATTGTTCAACTGATGAAAGATCATTCTCCCGTGGTCAACAAATGACGAGGAAGAAGCGGTGAAAAGTACGCTAAAGAGTATCACATATGCCCTGTTGTTATTGGGATGTACAGCTTACATCATCCCACAGCTCTCATTTGCTGCGCCTGCAGCACAAAGCCAGGATGAAGATGATGATGTCATCGAACCAGGCGATGAGACACCAACAAAACGTAAAAAACCCAAGAAAAAACCACCTAAACGACGTTCAACAGAAACAGAAGACGAATCATCTGACACAGAGCTGTCCAAAGAGAAAGTCGCCGAAAAAACCACTGAAAAACCTGAAGAAAAGGCACCTGATGCAGGAACAGATAACACTGATGAACCTTCAGATGATTCATCTTCAGACGAGTCCTCTAAAGAGACCAGCAACGCCGACGCTGGCAGTGGCACCCTCCCTCCAGAAAAACCAGCACAAGACGCAGCTCCAACAAAAGAAACATCCCCCCCAACTCCAGTTCCCTCCGAGACCACAGCCAAAACGGCACCAGAGGTAGACAACAAAGCCGGTACAAGGCTTGTCATGGAGTTGCAATTCCTTTGGGGTATCGCGGTCTTATTGGCTCTGGCATTTTTGCTACAGCTCCTCAACTTTATACTCCCATTCCAAGCAATGAGCTTCCTATCGATGGGTGCCAATCTCCTGATATGGTTGACAGGACTCGGCTACGTTGGTGTCAATGCTTACAGGATCCTCGTCGTCGGACATGTGCCGGGAGACAGTCTCTACACAGGGACATTATGGTTTTCGCTCATCGTGACCTTTGCTCACCTGCACAAAAGACGAACCTTCCGTAACATTTATATCAGCGCGCTTTTTGTGCTCCCCATTCTCCTCGGGAGTACAATCTGGTCCCTCTCAACAATCATCCCACTGCAAGCGACACCTGTTGCAGAGTTCTCTTCGACATGGCGACATATTGGGAACATTTGCATGTACACAGGCTTCGGATATCTTGCAACATCCGGAGCATGGCAACTCGCAGCTGGTTTCCTTGGTATTCTGGGACGAAGCCAGCGAGGAACAGGCTATGGCTTAAAAGAACCGAGACAATGGGAAGAGTTTGGCCTGCAACCCACTTCACTTGCGATGTTCGCCTACCCCCTACTCACGATTGCATGGACAGGACACTTACTGTGGTCGATGCAACAATTTGCCAATCCGTGGCAAGCGTGGTTTGTCGCTCCACGTACTTGGGCGGTTCTATTCTCCTGGCTCGTTTTGTCTGCCTATTTTATGGCTGTTCGTATTCCCACGAAAAACAAACACGCTGAGTTCGAAAATTGGGACGCCCCAGAAAAAAGGGGCATCCTTCCAGGTCTCTTGCTCTTTGTTGCAAGTGCTGGAGGTGCCTTACTCTTTGTCGGCATGACTTATCTGCTCAAGCTCCTCCAAGGCTAAAATGACTTTGAATGTCGCCTCCTACAACCAATGACTTGGGGCAACGCCCCTTTCCTATACAAAAGGAAGGAATGACCTGATGTTATCCATCCTACGCTTCATCGCCTCTCCAAAGACAACGGTCTTTTTGCTGTTACTTTTGGCCATCAGTATCGTGTTCTCCATCGCAGGCCCCAACACTCTGCAGACCCTTCGTTCCGCAGGCTTCGAGAAGGGATTGCAATCCTGGCCGTTCTTGATCGGCTTGGGTTTGCTGTTGCTCAACCAGCTCTTTGCTGTCTTCGTCCGTATCGGACGAAGCAGAAAAAAAGCCCCCTCTGTTGAAGAGGAAGAAGAAGATTTCATCGAGTGGGACACTCCACAAAATGAGTGGGAAACAGAGCTTGATGAGAAGCCCAAAAAAAAGCCCTCCAAGCCACTACCTCCCCCTCGTGCGATGGGGAAAGCTTCCTACGGCATCGACACAGTCTTACCAGCCAGCAACGTCAAAAGTTTGATCGAAACCCTCGGTTTTACAATCACAAGCGCTGAAGAACTTGGTGATGAAAAAGAGCAAATCGATGCGCGCAAAGGTCCCTCCAGCGCATGGTATACGCTCTTCATTCATCTCGGAGCTGTTGTCTTTTTAGCAGGTTGGCTCCTCTCCTTGTCCATGTACCCACTGCAAAAAGTGTCCGTTTACATGGGAAAAAACAACAAAGCCAACCTCAAAAAAACAGTTCACCCTCCGATGATGAGTTGGTTGCAAAAGATCGGCCTCACAAAGGACAACAGCACCACATATCCCGCTCTCGATGTGAGCCTCGTCAATATGAAGCAGGAATTTCGCTCTTACCAGTACTTCAATCACACGTACAACAAACTCACCCCCAAGAAGAATAAACTCGATGTTGCCCAACAATCCGTAGACTCCCTCTTCATGAACTTGCGGAAACCAACGCTCAAACAGGCCAATTTAGAACGCCGCGTTGCTTTTTCAGCCTCCCTTGTCATCGGCGCAACCAAACAACCCATCTTGCTGCACCAAAACCAAAGCATCCAACACAAAGGGTACAACATCACCCTCGCAAGAGCCTTCACAAAAGCGACACTTGACGTCGATGGAAAAAAAGTCGAGCTGACGTCCGGTGCCATGCACAAACTCTCCAAGACCAAATCACTCAAACTCCTGTACACAAAACATAACTCCGTCAATCCCACCGCTGGATGTCTCCAGGTCGCCGTGTTCGAAACCGTAAAGGGCAAACAAACACCGACCTTTGAAGGTTGTCTCCAAGCAGGTCAAAAGCTCCCAAAAAGCAACATCCCAGTCACGCTGTCCTCCATACAACAAGGTGTACGTCTCCATTACAGACCAAGACTTGGATTTCTGCTCATTCTGTCAGGTCTGCTTTTGTTTGTATTTGGTTTTATCGGCTTCTGGTGGCCACAAAGATACACCCTCTCCCTTGAGTGGAACCGGACAGAGAACAAGCTACAGCTCGAAGGAACAGGATACGATGTGATCCCAAGAGAGCTCGCCCATGGCATCAGCGAAAGTCTCTACTTTCCTGCAAGCCAAATCAAATCACACCAGCGACAGAGCCCTTCGTCTCCTTCGTCACCTCCTGTCCCAACCCCACCACAGCGGCAAACAGTCGCGAATATCCAGGGACAACAAAGCCAAGCAGCCGTTGCAAATGTTCCCGCTCCCAACCAAAGACAAACACAACTTCACGGTCAACCAAGTCAGGCTCCCGCTCCCCAAGGGCAAACAGCACGGCAAGTGAAGGCACAATCACCTGCACCCCAACGACAGACGGCACAAAAGCGTGTCCCCCAAGCACAACAACCCAAACCTACCGCACAAGCACCACAAAAACCTGCCGCTCAAGGACAAACTGCGAGACAGGTCACAAACCAACCCCAGGCCGCACAACGACAGACTGCTCAAAAACGCGTACCACAAGCACAACAACCCAAACCTGCCGCACAAAGACAAACACAGGCAAAAGCCGCTGCTCCTCAAGGACAAACTGCCCAAAAGACAGTACAAAAGCAAACGGCACAGCAAGTGAAGACACAATCACCTGCACCCCAACGACAAACAGCACAAAAACGCATCCCCCAAGCACAACAACCCAAACAGGCACCGCAAGCGCCACAAAAACCTGCCGCACAAGGACAAACCGCGAGACAGGTCACAAAACAACCTGCAGCGCAAAGCACAGCAGGTATCGGCGCATTCAATCAACAGGTCGCTCCTCCCAAGGCCAAGAAAAGCACCACCGCTGCTCACGGCACTTCGCAACCCAAAACAGCGGACATCTCAGTCAAATCAAGCCCCTCTCCGATGAGACAGACCGCCGAATTCTCTGCAAGTGACGTCAATGTCGCCACAAAAGACGCTCCAGCCTCCTCAAGCACTGCACGTAAAAGTACAGGCACGAAAAAAACTGTCATCTCTTCGGATTCGACAAAGAACCGCCCCAAGCAAACGCGCCCTCAACCTGTGCTTCGTGTCGCCCCTGAAGAACTACTTGGCGAAAGACAAGACTCCTCTAAAGCGACTGAACCAGAGATCAAACCGTTCAAAAAACCTGCTGCAAAACAAGCAGCGAAAAAAGCACAGGAACCCAAGGCTGTCGCTCCCATTGCACCACCAAAGCAAAAAGCCCCCCCCAAACCAGCTGCACCAAAACCAGCTGCTCCTCAGAAAAAAGTGGTCGCCAAAGAGCCTGTCGCTGTTCCCAAGGCAACAAATCAAAAAAACTCTCTGGATATCGATTCCTTACTTGGAAAAGACAAGGAAAAGAAGAACAACGCCATGATCGATGATCTCGATATCGACTCACTTTTCGATGACTTTGAGGAAAACCTCACAAAGAAGAAGTAATCCCCCACTAAGCGAACAACCTCTCCCTAACACTCTCCGGTGCATCCGATCTCTTGAGTAATTGCTCCATAAACTCTTTCTCTTCCTGCCCCCAACTCACTGCACGAAATCCCTCAAGCACACTCCAGATTCGATGTGTGTCATGTCCAGCTTCGCACAACCACACAGCTGACAACAACAATTGCAATACACGCCGATACGCAGTCCCTCCCCAAAGCGCAATCCTGATCACCTGATCAACATCACCATCCACTGCAAATTGGTACAATCTCCTTCGGCTCGTTTCGACGGAATCACTCATCATCTGATGAGCACGGAGACTCAAGTGGAAAGTCCGCGCAAATTGGTTCCACACATCACCTGGTTCTCTTTCGGGATCCGGCAAGAAAGCCGTGAAAGAGAGCGAAAAGTCATCCCATACAAGATCCATCCTCTGGAAAGCATC
This sequence comes from Deltaproteobacteria bacterium, assembly GCA_002731275.1. GTDB lineage: Bacteria > Myxococcota_C > UBA6777 > UBA6777 > UBA6777 > UBA6777. The sequence goes on from PCBK01000169.1 coordinate 6,191, forward strand.
AAATTTACGAGCAATGAACTCGTCATTCGCAAAGAGTTCCCACAACTCTTGCCTGTATCCCTCTCTTTCAAGAAGTGTCAGTCCTTCGTGCTTTGACAACGCAGCGAGATGATACACCCGAAAACGAAGATCATATAGATCCTTATCAAGGGCTTTGGAGTGACAAAATTGATACAACGGTAAATGGAGCTGTAATGCCTCGTCTCTTGGGTGAAATCGTTTTCGAACATACTCTCGAAAGCGACTGTGAAACAGCCTGTACATATCACCACTGAATACCAACAACTTATTGATAGACGCACGTCTTTCAGCGACTTCATCCGGCGTCATTCCCCGCTCACCGTGTGACAATCGTGTAAAGACCTTGGCAAACATGTCGTCGCTCCCTTGCTCTGGCATGACGGACAACATCCCAAGTAAACGATGAAGAAAGTAATCATGTTTCACAGATAACTGATTCCAAAACTGATCAAACAACGCCGTGAGACTTTGTGGAACAGTCTCAGGCCTAACAGGATCAACATCTCCGTCTTCGAGACGATCGGAGATAAAGCGCAACACAAAGGGGTCGGCAAAATCATCTTCGTGGCTTTGTGTCGCAGTCTTCCAGATGGCCTCCAACGTCTCCTTGGGGATCGACTCACGACCTGTCACCTGAAGGAGCATCTCCTCCATCTCACCCCACGAAAGTCCCGACAATGGATCACACCCTTCAAGCACCGTCACTTTCGTTTCGTCATACGGAAGTTGCTCCGCTACAAGCTCGTTCAACCCATCCCGATCAACCCTGTAGCTCACGAGAATCTGCATATTGGATGGCAACATTTGCGCATCTGGCAACACAGAAGGAATCGAAGTCCCCCCTGCCGAACTCATCCCTTCGTCGAGCGCGTCGACAATCAGTATGACTCTCTGCCCCTCCTTCAACTCTGCAATACGCTTCAATCGCTCAGAAAACATACGCTCAAGCAAATCAATACTCGTTGGGTACTCCTTTGTCTCGCCCTCCAAAAAGGAATCGATCTGTGCAAGAACAGAACGCAAAAACACGACAGGATGGTCTCGACCATCGACATTTGCGCAAAAATGCCACACAGGGAACACCCCCTCAGGCCATTCTTCATCTCTCTGGAATCGATCGTAAAACCATGCAAGAAGCGCTGTTTTTCCCATACCACCAAGAGCTTTCATCACACCGACAGGCCGCTTCGGTGATGCCAAAAACGATGCAATCGCTTGTAATTGCAGTGTGCGGCCAACAAATCGCTCAAGATGAAAGGATGCAATCCCCGAAAAATCAAGCTGCGCATGTTGAGGCAGCTTGGTGACAGGGATCTCACGTAAAAATGACAAAAATTGTTGATATGGGAAGTGCAACTGTCTGTGATCTTGACTGCGTGCATACCGATACGAGATAAATTCGAGATGCTCGTTGTCCCAACCATTCAAAAAGAAGACCTCATTGAGATCCTGAACATCCCCTTCATGTTCATGCACTTCGAGATAGTGAAGTAGCGGACCAAGCGGGAACACATGGGAATCTTCACCTCTCCTTATACAAACAGGAGCTTTGTATTCCAACAAGTGGTGTATCTTTTTGTGCAGTCGGAACAATCCATCCTGATCGAGAAAGACAGGACTACCTCCAGTACAATCCACCCCAAACTCATCTTGCACATAGACAATCTGCCATCCCTCCAGAAAATGAATCGATTGGTAAAGAGCTTCAACTTTCTTGGCCGCTTGTGCGATCTCTTCCTCTGAAAATGAGTGCGTTCCATGTAATAGCTGATTGCGAAATTGTACGAGCTCCTGAAACAACACCGTCATCGACAACCCCTTGCGATTGCCAGGGAAAGGACGACGCTTTTTGAGGAGCCCCTTTAACTCTCCCAAAAACACAGCATCTTCATACCCTCCACACTCCCCGACCAACAAATCAATGAGCCCTTTCCACGTCCCATCAGCAGGCGTGCGAAGGCTCTCAACGACCTCTTGATTGACTCGTGCATCTGGTGCTTCCAGCACATACACATACTCACAAATACACATCGCAGAGAGTACACGCAGCGCCAACCCATTCAAGGAAGCTACGAGGTAAGGAAAGTTCGAGGAACCATAGCCTTTTTGGTACTTCTCAAACTCAAGCACAAACTCACGCAATTTATACCCCAATGGATAGGGTAACGTCGCCGACAGCTCGCGCAAGTTGATCTCCTCTTCAACCCGCTTCTTCTTTTTCTTCTTGAACCTGGACCAAAATTGCCCAAGCAACGCACCAGGATGCCCTTTCAAAGAGCCTCGGTCCATTACTTCTTTGAACAATACTTGGCATCGCTCACTGATGAGACCTCTATCACAATCAGGCTGGCTTGCCAGTTTACATAATTCTTGATAGGTTGCTTTCTCAGAAGCTTCGAATGATTCGACCAACGCATCCAGTTTCATTCTTATTCATTCGCTCTGTTTGGGCTTTTGTACATATAAGACGGATAGCTAACGTTCGTTCTCACTTCAACAGAGGATCTGCTGAAGTCAATGTTCTCGTATTGCCAGCAACATCGGACAATTCGACACGGGAGACCTTCCAGTCACCGACAGTCGAAGTCGCCGGAATCCTCAAGATTCCTTCAAATCGTTTTGTCGCAGGATTGTAGGACAAAGAAGCCCACATCAAGTCTGCAGCCCCCGGTCCTTTGAGTTGAATGGAGGCTTGTGAAACACCTGAGTCATTATCGGAGATCTCAGCGTACACCCTGACCTGCTCTCCAGCCCGAGCCTGTGCAGGGAACACCATCAGTTGTGTCATCACAGGAGCGTCTGTATCAGGTTGCGTCGTCGCACCACGTACAGTCACCTGGAGCCCCTTCACAAGGCTATCCGAATCGCTTAGTTGCACTTGATTTCCGGCACGGTCACTGGCCGTTGCAGACGCCCCTTTCCACACACCATTTTCAGAGTACTTGCCAATCGTGCCTTCCCCTTCCCATTTGTTTGTCGCAGGATTGTATTTCAAATTCGCAAACATACGATGTTTTTGCGAAGGAGATACGAGCAACACAGACACAGAGGCCACACCACTCCCAACATCGGACACCTCTGCGTACAAGCGAACAGAGTCTCCTGCAAGAACAGTCCCCTGTCCTCTCTTCAATGAGGCAAACACCGGCGCTTTTGTATCCGTTGAAGGTGTCCCACCGCTCACCTCCAGAGGCGCATCGAGCATCTCCGAACCAACAGCGCCCAGCTGGTATACAGATTGGTTCCGTGCCTTATCCAACACCTCGGCGCTTTGGATTTTCCAGCTGCCATTTTCTGCATCAACAGCAAAAGAGACCGACGCCTCCCACCTCTTTGTCGCTGAATTATACGACAATTCAACTGAACGATACTGCCCAGAGGGCGAAGAGAGCGCAACAGAGAGGCTCCCAACACCATCCCCTTTATCTGTCGCCTCAGCCTGCAGGAAAATGGACTTTCCTGCGATCACCTTCGCGGCAGGCAACCACTTAAGTGACACCAACGAAGGAGCCTCATTATCACCAGGAGGTACAGGCGCACCCTGGAGTATTTTAAGTGATATCTGCTTGCTCAATTTGCGAGTAAGGATCGCACTTATATCAAGAGGTTGAAGTGTTAACAGATCATTCTCACGGATACTTGAACTGTTTCCTGCTGCGTCACCGAATTGGCAGCGCGCGACACTCCACCCGCCAGTGAAACTTTGTGAGGGGACCTTGTAATTTCCTTCAAACAATTGAGACACAGGGTTGTACTGAAGGACCGCCGAACCATACGAAGCATACTCACCTTCAGAGAGAGGCGGTTTCAACGCACAAAATGCCTCCGTGATCCCAATGTTATCGTCGGCCTTTGCGTACACCCTGATCGATTGACCGGCATCAACCTTCCGCGGAAAGAGATTCACAAGTCCATGTGTTGGGGCTGTTGTGTCGGATGGGGCAGGCGTTGGGTTCACCTGAAAACCTCGGTGTTCCGTCGCAAGAGAGGTAACATGGGAGATCTGCAAAGCAGGCAGCGCCCCTATCGCCAGCGAATCGGACTTGCCTTCGTTTCCGGCTTTATCTTGGTACGCACATGAGGATAGCAACCACTGACCACCAGCTGCGTCTGTTGGCAAGACCACTTCCCCCTCCCACAAAGACGTCGCCGGATTGAAGGCAAGATCAACATCAACGCTCCCCCTCACGGCACCAACAACATGTTCAGCCTTGACCTCACAGCTGACCTTTGAGACACCACTCCCCACATCTTCGACACCGACAAACAGCCGCAATGACTCGCCAGCGTCCACAGTATCAGCCGAGAAATGTGTACCTTTCATCACAGGAGGAGTGGTCTCTGAAGGCCCACCTTGTTTGCTATTCAAGACAACAACAAACGGATCCTGAGAAGCCTGACTTGTCGCGCTTGCAATATTTAGGGCCGGAAGTGTCGCAAGGACCGAAGAGGGCATTGAATTGGAGAGACCCGCCTTGTCCTGCAAGTAGCAACCAGAGACCCACCATTCACCGGCAGGATCAGTGTCAGAGAAGTGAAGATTTCCTTCGTAAAAACCTGTATCCGTGTTGTACTGGAGAGATGTGCTCTTTTTGGCATTCGGCGTTGGTCCCTGGAAGCTACATGAAGCAAATTGGATACCACTCCCGCCAGGATCTTCGAGTCTTGTGTACACTCGCACCATCTTCCCAGCGTCGACTTTTCCAGGGGCAAGGTGAAAACCTTTCACCACAGGACGTTCACGATCAAGTCCTTGTCCTTGTGTCACCATAAAATGAAGATGTTCTTTCCAGGTCTCTCGTTCTTGTTGTGTCAGGTAGGGTACATTTTGAAGGTTTTTACCATCGATTTGAAGTGTATTTCCACTTGCATCTCGAAACGATAGGGATTGGAGAGACCACACACCACCTCGACTATAAAGTGGGATCTTTGACACTCCCTCCCAAAGACCACGAGCTGGATTGTGCCAAAGGTTGAAGTACAAGCGACCTGCACCAAACGCATCGTTGATCACAGCCTGCCCCCACACAACACCAGAGTCAGCGTCAGAGACCTTCACAAGCAACCTGACCACTTCACCATCCGCAACCTCTCCAGGCGCCAACCACGCAGCGTGAAGCTGGGGTGGAACTTTATCAGTCCCAGGATTCGGTGGTGTCGTTGTCCCTTTTTCGACATCGAAGGTCTTATTTTGAAGCAAGGGATCCGAAGCCCCGACACTGATAGTATTCTCAGCAACATCAGCAAGATCAACAGATTGAATCGACCAGGACTCGGTCCCTGCATAATTGGGAATCGTGATCATAGCTTCATATCGCTGGTGAATCGTGTGGTAAAACGCATCTCCTTGTGCAGAGACACCGCTGGCTGACGCCAATTGAATGGTGACACGATCGATCGGACTCAATCCATCTGTGGCTTTTACCCAGACACGGACGACATCACCAGCCTTCACCTTTTTGTCAGCCACTCCAGCACTTTGTAGGACTGGAGGCACAATATCGACGGTTCCAGCCTTGATCTCGACAGTCATCCCTTTGATAGGATCTTGATCGTTCAGGTATATCGCTGGGTTCCCAGCACCATCGAGAAGGTTCACACGAGAAATTTTCCACTTACCGCCCTCTACATAAGACGGCACACGGTGAAGTCCCTCGAACTGCTTGTGGGATGGATGGTAGGTTGTCGTGAGATACATCGAGTGGTGACCGTTGGGACTCTCTATCGAGACCTGGGCACCGACTACGCCAGACAGATCCGTGCCGACCTTCACATAGACACTGAGAAGGCCACCAGCTTTGATATCATTTGAAAAGGTAAGCGATACGAGTTTTGGTGGGACAACATCTTCAGCCTTGGCTTTGACGACAAATGTGAACTTTTTGGGACCTGCCTGTTCATCCGGCGCAGGTGCATCAAACTCAGGTGCTCGCTCAGGTCCAGGAGGTGTATCGTCCTGTGGCCCTTGTTCAACTCCCCTCTCACCAGCGTCAACAACGGACTCAGTATTTGGTTCAGAAGCCACTTCGCTGTGCTTCTCCACACCCTGCTCAGACAGGGTCTCCGTTTTCTTCTCTGTGCCCACAGGTTCCTGTGAACAATGAGTGAGAGAGAACAAGGCGATCAGGAGGCTGGCAATCCAACCTACGTGGAGAACGCGTGACATAGGCTTCTTCTCCTATTTTCGTGGGGATGAGTAATCATCCTCAGTGTGTTCTTGTAGCTCTTCACGTAGGAAGAGATAGCTGTTGTAACGCCGCTTACTGATCTCGCCCTCTGCGACAGCTTCCTTGACGGCGCAGTCGGGTTCAGCAACATGTTGACAATCCCGAAAGCGACACCCTCCGAGATAGTAGCGAAACTCCGAGAAAAACGTGGGGAGGTCTTCGAGTGTGATCCCCCAAGGGGCGAACTCCCTGATACCAGGAGTATCCATCACGTATCCACCGGCGACAGGGATCAGCATGGAGACCGTCGTGGTGTGACGGCCTTTTCCTGTGACTGCGTTCACCTCGCCTGTTTTGAGCTGCAGCGTGGGATCGATCCGGTTGAGCAGAGAGGACTTCCCTGCGCCACTTGGCCCTGTGAAGACGGTACGATGATCTTTCAGTTTTTCGCGTAGTTGCTCCACTCCGACGTTGTTCTTTGCGGAAGTACAGATGACCTCGATCCCAAGCGCTTCGAACTCATCACGAATGGCCTGTAACTCTTCCTCTGAGATCAGATCAATTTTGTTCAACGTGAGGATGGGTTTAAGTTTGACAGCTTCACAAGTCACGAGATAGCGATCGACGAGTCCGGGGCGGAATGGAGGGTCTTTGACCGCAACACAAACCAGGACGTGATCGATATTCGCGGCCATCGCCTGCTCTCCGCCGACTTCAGGGGCACGTCTTGAGAGCAGCGAGGAGCGCTCCTCGATCACACAGATGATCCCTTTTTGTTCCTCACCTCTCATTTTTTCGACTGCGACGACATCACCGACAACTGGATGTGTCGAACGTTTCCCAAGAAAGATCCGCCCTCTGACTTTGCAGTGCCAGACCTCTCCTTCAACTTCGACACGATACCCCCGACCCAACACGGACAGCACAAGACCTTTTAATCGTTTCTTGTGGCTACGTTTCTTCTTCTGTTTCAACGTTCGATCCTACTCATTCGCTGCATTTTTCCATAATTTCGCAAACCCTGTGTTTGTTTTCTTGAGACTTTGTACCAACTGGGTCATACGCATCTTCAATCGTTTTTGGTATGCCACACGCCCTTTTGGTTTTTTGTGTGAAAGGTAAAGCCACTTCGCACATCTGTACAACAACGCGGCATGATACGTGTACAAGCCGAAGCCCGCCTTGGGGTACAACTTGCGAAAGACTCGATAAATACGAAGCTGTGTTAAAAATTGTGAAGAGAGCATTTCGAGCGTTTTCATCGCCGCAGCTCGTGTCTTTTTGCTGCCCAACAGAGGGTTCAGCTGTCTGATGCGATAGTAAGAGAGCAGCTCTGTCCCTGTTCCCAGTGCTTGTGCGGCTTCGAGCAAGATCATCTTTTGCTTTTTGCCCAGCGCTTGTGCCTTTGTAGGTAACGCATACGTCTTCACTGCGAGGAGCTTCTTTAGCGCGCCTCTGGCCTCATCGTTGATCTTACCCTTTACAGCAGAGCTCTCCGTCTCCTCGGCGGCTGTAGAGAGCGCATCGAGCTGATCAGAAAACGATGAAAAGACCTTCTTGGTCGAAGCTTTCGTCACATTGGAGATCTTTTGGAGATAAACCTTGTACGCTTTGGTGATGCGTTTGATACCGCTCGCGTTAGAGCGAACCCGAAGGCGCTCCCCTACAGAGGAGATGTTGCGCTCATGCTCACGTTGCAAAAGAGCGTGTGCGAGTGTCAACCCTGATTGGTATGCGTGCGCAGCGGCTTTCCAAAGCAATGCATCTTCAGTCATTCGTTTGGAGCTGCGTTTCGCTGCAAGTGGGCTTGTCAGGGACGTTGTGGTGAGAAAAAGGCAGGAGATGGCAAAGAGAAAGAAGCGCTTCATAAAAACTCCCAATAGCTTAACGTCGACCTTGCTTCCGTTTGGAAGCGTAGTCTTTGTTTCGTTTGGCGGCTTGTTGGATCATACTCTCGTCTTGACGTTTTCCTGAAGAGGTTTTCTTTTTCGCGACATATTCAGGGATCTCTTCGACATCGTCGACAATCCTCGCGAAGCAATCACGAACGTATTGGATAAAGTTGTTATCAGAAGACGTGATCGTCACCTCTGTAATCTTGTAAATGGCGATATTTACATGATTTCCCGCGACCAAACCATAGGTCTGAAAGGTGCGATATTCTTGTGCATTGGAAGACGTTCGAGAGACTGGCAACGCGACAAGTGTTGCCCACGCTTCTCGAATCCCCGAGGACTCAGTACCGTATACAATTTCGTTGAGATCATATCCGACAGGATGGACGACCCAGTCACGGCCACGCTTGTAACCCTGGCTTTTGTGTGTGCGGTTGAGCACGTCAAAGAAATCTCGTTCACCGTCCTCACGAAGCCCATCGGAACGATAGTGTGTCAGAATCGCACGACCAAGCCACAGAGCCTGGTCACGAGAGATCTGTTCCTCTGATATATACCGCCGTCTCATAGGCTTATTCATCAACATAACTCACCACCCCGAAGCAAGAGAGGGTCACAGCCTGGCATAGCACAATCACAGCCTGGCATAGCACAAACCGTAACAGACGTTGTGTTGGCAACAATGGGTTCGTTGTCAACAAGATGACTCTGTTTCACATCTTTATACCATAATTCGCACGAATGCTACAGATCTCAACCTGATATCACGACAAATGGTAGAAAAATAGCGAAAAATGAAGCATCAAACGGTAGGGTATATCGGAGAAAAAGGGAGGTGTATCGGAGGCTATTTGAGGTTAAAAGCCAGGAACAAAGAGGAGTCTTCGCGTCTGATCAACAAGAGGATGTTGTCTCCACTCTTGATGCTCGCGATCTGCCTGGCGAGTCCCTTGATCGAAGAGATGGGATTGCGATTCACCTTCATAATGACATCGCCACTGCGCAAACCGTTTGCATCGGCAGGTGAACCAGCTCGTACAGAGATAATCCTGACACCACCATTTGCGGGAAGTCCCCACTTTTTACGCAAAGAGGTGGAGATTGTGCTGACATTTACACCCAGACGCATCAAAGATTGTGCGAGTTTACCGTTTTTGCTGGGGCGTCGGAAAATAGGCTTGCGCTTTTTTCGGCCTCGCGCCGTAGTCATGTCATCAAAACTACGACCCCATCGAGTCAGTGAAACATACAATGTGATCATCTTCCCACTTCTGAGTACACCGAGCTTGGCTTTGGTCCCTGGTGGATTGAAGGCAACCATACGTGGAAGCAAACTGCTGTTGAGGACTTTTTTGCCGTTGAAGCTAACGATTACATCGCCCTGACGAAGCCCTGCGCGTTGTGCGGGGGAGCCACTCACGACGCGATTCACGAGCGCACCATGTGGATGAGAGAGTCCAAAGGAACGCGCAAGCGAGGGCGTCACAGGTTGGATCAACACACCAAGCTTGGCACGTTCGACACGTCCGTATTTTTTGAGTTGTGGGAGAATACGACGGACGACATTGATAGGCACTGCAAATCCGATACCACGACCACCACGCAAGATCGCAGTGTTAATGCCGATGACATCGCCATTTTTGTTGAACAGTGGACCACCACTGTTTCCTTTGTTGATCGCAGCATCTGTTTGGATGTAGTTGTCGTAATTGGTGCGGCCACGTTTAAAGCGCGAGAGGATACGCCCTTTTGCGCTCACGATCCCAGCAGTCACGGAGATCCCCAGTCCACGAGCATTCCCAATCGCCATCACAGGAGCACCAACAGGGAGCTTTTGAGAGTTCCCCAAGTACACGTAGGGGAACTTCTTCCCAGCTGGTGCTTTAAGTTTGATCAGAGCGATATCGAGGAGTGGCGACGTTCCGATCACTTTGACATCGTAGTTATGGCCATTGGCAAGCTGTGCACGGATTTTGCCAGCATTTTTGACAACGTGATGGTTGGTCAGGGCATATCCCTGTGAATTGATCAAGAAGCCTGAGCCACGGGACCGACGCACGGGAATACGTCGCATCCAACGACGGAATCGCTTGGAACGATAAGGGTCATGACGATACCGTCGGTTTCTTCGCCCTCTCCATGGGTTTGAAAAGAAATCATCAAAGGGACGACCGCTGCGACGACGTCGTGATCTTGAAATGTAGCGTTTTCCTTCGACATGAAGGTTAAAGACAGCAGGTTTGACTCGTTTGACCAACCCGGAAAAATCATACACAGCGATCTTGGGGGCGGGTTTGCTCGAAGGTCTTGTATGAGAAAGAGATTCTGCGTGAACAGGGCTCACACCTGTCAAGGCGCCGAGTCCCAGGCATAGCCCAAATCCCCACACGAGGGATCGGCCGATCGAATGCAAGTTCATATGATACTCCTCATTGCTTTACTACGGTCATGAGCGACAGCTTCAGAGGCTGTCGAGGGCTCCATTGGTGCATAACATACACCGTGCCTCTTACAACGTCTCCACGCCAAGCAATATTCCACCTTTCCTCATGAAAACAGCCTGAAAGGCACACCAATGACCACACAAAGCTACTATTTTTCACGATAAAAATCAAAGAGATAAAAAAAAGGCGGGGATTTTTTTGACTCTTGAGGCGAGATCTTCCAGAGTGAATCAAAATTAGAACTAGCAGCCAGACCGCTATCATGGTCACCACGAGCTGTCGACATGTTCACAACTGCAACCTATGTGACTGTTAAACTCGACCCAGCTCGGCGGAACGTCAACAGTGAGGATAAAAATTATGGGTGAAGCGATTCTCATCACTTCTGGAAAAGGTGGTGTCGGGAAAACTACAGTGACTGCAAACCTCGGAATTGCTCTTGCACTTTCTGGCAAGCGTGTTGTCGTAATTGACGCTGACATCGGTTTGCGCAACCTCGACGTTGTCCTCGGACTCGAAAACCGTGTCGTCTACGACCTCGTCCACGTCATCGAAGGATACTGTAAACTCCGACAGGCATTGGTCAAAGACAAGCGACTCGAAAACTTCTATCTCCTACCGGCTGCTCAAACACGTGACAAATCTGCTGTTGACGCCAGCCAAATGCGCAAATTGATCAACGAAATCAAACAAAGCGCTGATTACGTCCTCGTCGACTGCCCCGCGGGTATCGAAGAAGGATTCAAAAACGCCATCGCAGGAACCGACCGCGCGCTCGTCGTCACCACACCTGAGATGTCTGCCATCCGCGACGCTGACCGCATCATCGGCATGGTCGAAAGCTACGGACAGGTTGAGCTTGAGCCCAAACGCCAAAAGCTCATGCAGCAACTTCAGTTCGTCAAAACTGAATTGCAAAACAAAGTCTACCAAATGCAGGCAGACCGCACCAACCAAGATCTCAAACTTCAAGTCCAACGCCTTGAGTTCCGTGCACAAGAGATCGAAAACCAATTGCGCAGCCTTCGCTACGACATCCAACTCATCCTCAACCGTTACAGAACAGCCATGGTCAAACGCGGTGAAATGATGAACCAGGAAGATGTTCAGGAGATCCTCAACATCCCATTCATTGGTGTCTTACCTGACAGCGAAGAGATCGTCACCTCGACAAACGCAGGAAAACCCATCTCCTTCAACGACCGCTCCATGCTTGGTAACTCTTTCAGAGCGATCAGCGAACGGGTACAGGGATTTGACGTTCCTCTCAGCGCACTTGACGAAGAAGTCGGATTTTTCTCGAAAATGAAACAATTTATGGGCATCGGGAGGATCGAAGCATGATTTTCTCTATCTTTAACTGGATCTTTACCAACAAAACCGAAGAAGACGATAAGTCCGGTTCGGTTGCCAAGCAACGTCTCCAGTTGCTCTTGGTACATGATCGAGTCCAACTGCCACCTCACCAGATGGAGGCGCTCAAACGCGACCTCCTCGAAGTGGTCAAACGATACGTCGAGCTTGGTGGGAGCGACCTCGAAGTCAATCTCGAACAACTACCAGACTCCAGAAATATGGCGCTCGTCTCCAATATCCCCGTCAAACGCGTCCTCGACGCAAATGACGATGAGATTGAGATCTCAGCTCCATTCTAAACGGTTCAACGCGCACGAAAGACACCTCCATCTTTCATTGACTGTCGGGTGCGTTGACTCCTTTGTTTTGTCGATATGCACAGAGCTTGCTCTTGTGTGAGTGGTGAGAAAAGAATGTTCGATGAAAAGGCCATCTCCTCCTGATGGCCTTTTTTTTATCCCCATATCTACAAACCAGCTTAAAACCCCATTTCATCAAGCACATCGAGCATCAGCTTTGGATCTCTCGACTGTTGTTTGGCCTTCTCACTCAGTGAACGCCGCCAATACCTCGCCCCTCGTTGACCTCGAAACAACCCCAGCATATGGCGCGTAATCCGAATAATCGGCAGTTGTTTATCCGCGTTGTCTCGTTCGATATAAGGCACCATCGCCTCTACAACATCTCTGCGCGTGACCTTGTTTTCGCCTTCTCCAAAGAACAACTCGTCCACTTTCGCAAACATAAAGGGATCTTCATACGCAGCTCGCCCCAACATCACCGCGTCAACTCTGTCCAGGTGCCCTTGCATCTGATCATACGTCTTGATCCCACCATTGATCTCGATACAAAGCTCCGGAAATTGTTCTTTAAGTGCGTAGACATCTTCATATCGCAGTGGCGGAATCGTCCGATTCTGCTTTGGGTTGAGCCCCCCAAGGATCGCAATACGTGCGTGGACCGTGAATCGATCACACTCTGTCGGCGCGACGCGCTCGACAAAGTTCAATAGATCTTCGTACTTGTCGAGTGAATCGATCCCAATACGGTGCTTTACAGTCACAGGGATCTTCACACGTGATCGCATCGCCTCAACACACTCAGCGACCAGATCAGGTTGCGCCATCAAACAAGCACCAAATCTCCCCTCTTGTACACGAGAGCTCGGACAGCCGACATTTAAGTCGATCTCGTCGTATCCCCAATCTTCACAGATCACAGCCGCCTTTGCCAAAACATCAGGATCACTCCCACCCAATTGGACCGCGATGGGATGTTCGATCGGCTGAAAATCCAAAAGCATCTGTTTGTCACCTCTGATGATCGCTTCAGCAGCGATCATCTCGGTGTACAAAAGAGTCTTCTTTGTGATCAGACGCATCATGTACCTGTAGTGACGATCCGTCCAGTCCATCATCGGCGCGATACTCACGGGATAGTTTTTCGCCCTGCCCTTGTAACCTTCAGGCATCCGATAGATATCCTCTGGTGTCACCACTTCATTCACCGACGATGCTCTCTTCTCTTCGTGTGTTTGGTTCATTTTGCTCGTATCAAATTAACGTTCAATAGGTTTACATAATATTTCATGTGTTGGTTTATGAGAGGAGGTATTGAGTCGCTTATGTGACTCAACCCCCACCAACCATTCTGACGATCTCAATTCGATCACCCGATTCGATCGGTGTCTTCTCGTGCTCTGCTTTTGGGATCACCTGGCCATTCTTGGCCACTGCGATACGCATGGCGGTGATCTCAAGTTCACTCACCAGCGCTGCGATATCACTTGCTTGTGTTGAACGCGGCTCACCGTTGATCGTGACTTCAATGTTCATGTTCGTGATTTCCTTTCAGTATGACTTACTCATCAGGAGACTTTCGCCCTGTCCAATATCGATAAAAGTTCTCTGGATGTTTGCTCTGGAGCCTCCGACTGCATGATCGCCCCAATCATAGAGACTCCATGTGCACCAGCCTGGACGACTTCTTCCAGATTATACTGGTTGATCCCACCAACAGCCATCACAGGAAGCTCAACACGCAACGTCACCTCTCTGACAAAATGCGCCCCCGTCCCAGGATGACCGGGTTTACAATCTGTCGGATAAATCGTTCCAAGTTGTATGTACTGGATCGGTTGTTGCTCCACAGCGATCGCGTCTTCTGCGCTGTGCACAGAGCAACCGATGATCGCCTCTGGGCCGAGTAGTGCCCTCGCTTCATGAGCAGAGAGCCCTGTCTCAGGAAGATGAACACCATCGGCGCCTACAGCCATAGCGACATCGATTCGCTCGTTGATCACCAGCAGGATATCATCAGGCAAGCGCTGTTTGAGCGCCCTCGCCTGCTCAAACAGCGCACGCGCTGATGCTCTCTTGTCACGCAATTGAACCCACCGCACACCACCTTGTACTGCACGCTGTATCGTCTCTTCGAATGGTAAGTGGTGTCTTTGGGGATCTGTGATCAAGCAGAGAGGAGGGAGTGTGGAAGGATACATTATTTCGCGGAGGGCACACCCTCAAGGGGGCTGCTTGCAGAAGCATATCGCTTTTTGGGGATACGACCGGACAAGTAGGCGTGACGTCCAGCTTCGACACCTAAGGCAAACGCTTTGGCCATCACAGATGGTTGCTCCGCTTTTGCGATCGCGGTGTTGACGAGGACAGCGTCCGCACCAACTTCAAGCGCAAGAGATGCGTCAGAAGGAGCACCCAGTCCTGCGTCTACGATCACGGGAACGTCGACATTTTCAATGATGATCTTGACCTCTTCCAAGGTCAAAATCCCCTGGCCAGAGCCGATCGCCGAACCAAGTGGCATGACTGTCGCACAACCGAGATCAGCCAACCGAACAGCGAGCAGAGGATCTGCATAAATATAGGGAAGAACGACGAAACCGTCATCGATCAATTGCTTCGCAGCTTCGAGTGTGCCCACCGGATCAGGGAGCAAGTACTTGGGATCAGGGATGACTTCCAACTTGACCCAATTGGAGCCCGTCAATTCACGCCCCATACGAGCTGTAAACAACGCCTCTTCAACGGTCTTACATCCGGCTGTGTTAGGCAACACAGTGTATCGATCCCAGTCGATATAATCCAGCTCTGTCGGCTTGTCCGGGTTATCCAGATCAAGTCTCCTGATGGCGACGGTCACGATCTCGGCACCAGAAGCGTCGAGCGCTGCGACAGTCTCTTCGGGGCTATTGTATTTTCCTGTCCCAACCATCAGGCGAGAACGAAACGATTTTCCAGCGATCACCAATGCATCTTCAGACATACTCTCTCCTGATCAAATGAAAGGCACCCGAGTGATGAGAACTTACGCGACAGTCTTGAGCAGCTCGTGCAGCTCACCAGACTCGTACATCTCGATCATGATGTCAGACCCACCAACAAACTCACCGTTGACGTACAACTGTGGAATCGTCGGCCAGTTAGAGTACACTTTGATCCCTTGACGCAGCTCTGGATCTTCGAGGATGTTGTACGTGTCAAACTTTTCGACACCACACAATTGAAGGACCTGTACAGCCCGCGCAGAGAAACCACATTGTGGAAAGGATGGATCACCTTTCATGTACAGTACAACAGGCGTCTTCGTGACTTGTTCTTTGATTCGATCAGAGATATTCATTGTATGCTCCTTTGTTTGGCCTGTTTATTCGCCCAAACCGTATTGTTGTTTTGCAGTCTCCCACTTCTCGGGAGTAAATGTCTTCATTGAGAGCGCGTGGATCTCTTCACGCATTCGATCACCGAGCGCACCGTACACAAGCTGGTGTTGTTGCACGCGGTTTTTGCCGACAAATTGCTCGCTGACGATGATCGCTTCGAAGTGATGACCATCACCAACGACTTTGATGAACGCACAAGGCAACCCATCCTCGATATACTTCTGAACGTCTGATGGTTCAACCATCTCGTCTCTCCTTCTATGGTTATCACTCCCTCAATATCGGGGAACTTCTGAATCCACTTCGCAAGACCACGCGTCGATACCACCCTCAAGGTTCTCCACTGACGGAAAATCCAATTGCTGTAGAATCTGCGTCGCCATCATACTCCTGATACCCGAGTGACAATACACGATGATCGTCTTGTCACGAACATCCTGTAATTCATCGACACGCTCGTACAGGTCGTGAAGTGGGATAAAACGAGATGGTTCGATCAATGCGAACTCACGCTCCGGTGGATTTCGCACATCCAACAACACAAAATCATCATGTTCCTGCCTCATTTTGTGGGCAAGTTCAACTACTTCCATCATTCACTCCCTGACGTATCCGACACACTTCCGGGTTCTGTTCATTGGACACCCTTGATAGACATCCGCAGCAAGAGATAACCCTCATCGCACGAAAGATCAAGTTGCCTGTCACAAATAACCTACCATTAAAGTATGAAACATGCACACAAGGCGGCTGAAAAAACGACCCCACGAACCACCCGCTTGCTTTCCCAAACAGACTATGAGAGGATACAGCACCATGAAGTTATTGATCATTATAATAGGTAGAAGCCGCTATGCGTAGATGGTTTGTCTTGCTCCTTTTTGTTGCCTTCCAAGGAGGATGCCACCTGCTGTATGTCCCTCCCGCTCCACTGTGCACAGGAACACAATGCCCAACAAGCGACGCTGGCATACAAAGAGAGGTACAGACCACTTGTGGAGATAACATCTGCGACCTCGAAAGAGAGAGCTGCGCGAGCTGCCCCCAAGATTGCAAATGCCCGACAGGTTCATACTGCTCCCCCAACAAAGAGCTCTGCATCGTCTCATGTGGAGATGGAATCTGTTCAGATGATGACAACGAAAACTGTCGATCATGTCCAAAAGACTGTGCTTGCAAAACAGGCACACTCTGCACCACCACAGGTCTCTGCACGACGATCCAAAAAACGTGCGGAGACAAGATGTGTGATCAAAAAGTAGGCGAGAATTGCCTGACATGTCCAGTGGATTGTCCTTGTGTAACAGGAACATGTAACAATGGGACGTGCCTCGGCACACAACCCTGTGGAGATGGGAAATGTGATCCAGGCGTCGGCGAAAATTGTACGACGTGCCCAAAAGATTGCACCTGCCCAGTCGATCAGAAATGTGCTGTCGGTGTCTGCTCGAAGACATGTGGTGATCGTGTCTGCGACACCTCCATCGGCGAGAACTGTGCAAACTGCTATCAAGATTGCAGCTGCTCACAAGGATTGGGATGTTTGCCAAATGGACAATGTGCGCAGTGTCAATGTACAGCCACACAAAGGCGATGTAACGGCATATATGTCGAAAGTTGCTCACCAGACTGCCAAACCTGGAACCAGATTCAACAATGTACAAAGAGCCAATACTGCGCGCTCGGAACGTGTAAAAACCTCTGCGGGAATGGTGTCTGTGACAAGAAATCTGGCGAAAGCTGCACAACCTGCCCAGTGGACTGTCCATGTAACGCAAAATTTATCTGCGAAAAGGGGATCTGTATCGCGTCCTCGACGTGTGGCAATGGTGTCTGTGACGCCAATGAAAATTGCGACACGTGTGCAAGTGATTGTCTATGCAAACAAACAGCGTACTGCTCAAAAGGTCTGTGCACCAAATGTCCCAAATGCACCCCCGGCACCTATCAATGTATATCTCTCTTTCCCCATCCTTTTGTGGAGCTTTCCAAGTGTGAATGTGACAAGTGGACCTATCTCACAACTTGCAAACTCCCCTTCGAATCGTGCAATGAAAAATTGGGCAAGTGTGAATAAGGCCGCCTTTAATCTCCAGCGTACGCATCACCAAGCCACCGCAACACATTGTCCTTCCAGATCTGCGCCCGCTCTGTATCGTCGAGAATCCCCAACACGACAGCATCATCGAGCACCTGCCCAGGATGACAATCAGGGACGGACTCCATCTCACCGAGAGGATACGGATCATCTAAACCCGCGACAATTTGGTCTGTACCGACGCGATGCTTGAGCAATTGAAGTGTGTAGGGATCGTGAACGAGTGTGTCGAAGAAGACATTCGGATGTCCCAGCGTCTCCTTGGGATGGGTGACACCCTCAAATAAATCAGGTCTCCCCTTGTATCCCTGCACACGTCGTCCGTAATTCGCCTGCCCCAACATACAACCGTGCGCAAAGCATGTCCGTATATTTGGAAACCGACGAGGCATATCATGCAAGCCAAATAAATGAAGTGTATCAGCTGTCTGTGCCATCATCCACACGAGATGAAAGCGCCAAAATTGGTCCTTCAGCTGGATCATTTTGGGTGCATCATATGGATGGATCTCAACAGCAAGTCCGTAATGATCGGCGAGTTCAAAAAGAGGAAACACCTCAGGCGTGACAGTGGACGCCCACTGACCATCAGCCTGCATGTAATGCGTCGGCAAGCAGAGCAGCTTGAGTCCTAACGTCTCGACACACCGCTCGACTTCCTTCAGCGCGTCGTCCATGTGGAGAGGTTGCACGACAAAACCACACGTCAATTTGTCACCATGCTCAGCCTGAAGCTGCCCATGAAAGTCATTCTGGAATCGAATGGTATCGCATGTATCGGAGACATCGTACCCATTACAGTATAGCTGTGAGAGCGTGATCATCACACCGTGATCAATTTGATTGCTCTCCATCCAGGAGAGTTTTTCGGACAAGAAAAAACTCGGATCCGTGATCGGTCGACGCCACTCACCTTGCCTCATAAAACCACGATCATCGTCTATCCAGAACAACCTCTTTTTCTTCATAAACGATGGTATTTGTTCAGGTTCGGGCAATATATGACCATGCCCATTGATCCTTCGAGTGTGCATATCGGACCTCACTATCATTAAAAAGATGTATGCTTTGTATGGGCCGGTAGCATATCACAAATGGACTCATCGAAGGAGTCCCAAACACAACCCAACGTGAAAAGACTTGACGTTGAATTGGCATTTTGGATACCTTGCTCAGCGATGAAATGTATAAATCATGCACGTTCCAGTAGAGGAAGAAATACATGGATACACGCTCACGAACCCGACACAATGTGAAGATTGTTCTCACTACGCTCTGTTTATCACTGGGTCTATTTTCTACGACAGCCACGGCAGAGACGAAGCTTGTGTCCAAGGCAAAAGCTTCAAAGGAAGCTGTCGATGCTCCGAAAAAAGCGCCGGAGATGCCTGCAACGTCCAAAAAAGACGAGCCCTTCTTCCGCATCCGTGGCTACCTGCAAGTAGGTTATCGTTTTACATTTAACAACGATGACGAAGGCGGCTCTCAATCTCGTCCAACACTTTTGCGCTTGGGTGAGTCGGACGGTTTTTACCTCCGCCGCGCACGTGTCAACTTTCTCGGTGGATACAAAGACTTCAGCATTCGCGTCAGCGCAGAGATGGCCGCAGATAGTGGCGCCTCTTCTTCAGACGTCAGCCCAGCCAATCGCAGCTTGGGGTTGCGTCTGCGAGATGCCTTCCTAAAATATAAACATAGCAGTGGATTCTACGCTGTGCTGGGTCAAACCAATGTGCCCTTCGGCCTTAACGAGGCGCGCTCCAACACAGTCGAACACTTTAACGAGTTTCCACTGATTCTCGGTGGTGAAGACATCGCATTTGGATACCCCGTACAAGGTATCGCACCTCGACGTGACATCGGCCTCAAGCTCGGCTACGAAAAAGACCTCGGACCTGTTGGCATCTTTGTGAAGGCCATGGTGTACAACGGCAACGGACCAAACGTCTTCGCGAACGACTCCGATATGCCTGCTGTTGCAGGACGCTTGGGTGTCAACGTCGGAAAACTCTTGCGTGTCGGTGGTAGTGTTCTGTGGAACCCCAGAAGAGCTGGCGAACCTCCCCAGCTTTACGACGAAACAGATCTGACCTTTGGCGCAGACCTCAGCCTCAATGTCGCAGGCTTCTTCCTCGAAGGTGCGTTCGCGATGCAGCAAACTTCCTTCCCAACAACAGGTCAAGAGACCGCAACGGCGTGGGGTTTTCATGCAGATCTGGGTTACAGAATCAAAGGACTTGGCCTCGAACCTGCCGTTCGATTTGAGATGTTTGATCCATCTGACTTGTTTGATGATGATCAGCTCACCTACATCACGATTGGTGTCAACTGGTACAAAAAAGTCTGGAGACACCATGAGCTAGCCGTCCGCTTAAGTTATGTGATCAAGATGGAGCAGGTCGAGACACGACAGCTCCTCAACGATCAGATCAACCTTCGGATTCGCTACAGACTTTAAACAACCTGGAGAGAGCACAACTCATGAAACACACCATACGTCTCTTATTGAGTATGTTGTTTATCGCGCTACTCGGCAGCCCCATTATCATCTCCTGTGATAGTGGAAAACAGTTTGTCCGAGGTGCCGAAATCAAAGACCGCAGCGCGCTGATCGGTGGCCCAATGGCCCTCGGTAAGATCGGCGACTTCCTGCTTGAGAACACGCGCATCCGTTCGGTCATCTCAAAACACGGCATCTCCAGCGCATTTGGGATGTACGGTGGAAATCTCGTAGACGCCGACAGAGTTCGAGGCGGACTCGGCACAGGAAGCAGCCAGGGTGGCCAAGGCTTTGACAGCCTAGTCGAGATGTTCCCCATCTTCTTCCTCGCCGCGGTCGACACCAAAACCTCCGAGTTGGTCTGTAATGGTCAAAATGATTGCCAGGGCTACGAAGGCAAACCAGCCGTCGTACGAGTCACAGGGAGTGGCGCTTCCTTTATCGGACTGACCGAACAAATCAACGACCTTTTGCTCTTTATGAACGGCGCCAACAGGCTGGGATTCGTCCTCGACTACGTCTTACGACCGGGTAAAAACTACGTCGAGCTCAACGTCACCATCCGCAACGAAGAGGACACAAAGTACCTCTACCAAACCTTTGGCGCGGTTCCCTCTGTTGCAGGTATGATCGGCCTCTTTGGAAAGCGCAACAAGGTCTTTATCCCAGGTATCGCAGGCTACAATATCCGCTTCTCAATCGAGCATATCTTCGGCAGTGACGCCAAACTCAAAGCACCAGCCATCCCCGGTCTCGTCGCTGACTTTATCGGCAGCCGCGGTAAAAATGGCGTCTCCTATGGACTCGTCGCCGAACCCTCAAACGACAACTACGTCTACAAATACAAAGATGAGTTCGCAAAACTCGACGGCAATGTCCCCATCCACGAAGGTAGTATCCTCGTCCCCCTCGAAGGTAGCTCCATCACAGCCTGCTTTAGCAAGTCCGCGCCAACCAAGCTCAACCCCAAAGGCGAAGAAGGCAGCACATTCTCCTACAAATTTTATATCGTGATCGGCGATGGTAGCGTCTCCTCCATCAGAGATGCACAGCTTGAGATCCACAAACGCCCCAAAGGCCTCGTCTCCGGACAGGTCTTTGAGCAGGACACAGAGGCCACGATCAGCCACGCAAAAGTCGTCGCATACACGCGCAATGGAGAAGGAAGCACCCCAGGAAAGCGGGTCATGTACACGGAGTTTGTCACAGATGAGCACGGACGCTTCACGGGCTATATGGAGCCAGGAACTTACTACCTCCTCGCTCGAAATAACCGACTGACAAGTGAAGAGATCAAGATCATCGTAGAGAAAGACAAAAAACACTTCCAAAAGATCTCCGTCCCCCGCCCTGGACGGGTCTTGTTCACTGTCCGAGACAGCAAAGGTAACCTGATCCCTGCGAAAGTCACCGCGCTCGCAACAGTCGGCGACTTCGAGAATGGAAAGTGCACCAAGCAACACCCCGTCTACTGCATGTACGACCCCGCCATCGGTGCTCCCGAAGTCAACACCGACTTTCGCGTTGGACTGACCTGTGAAGACGGTGCCAAGTGCAACGGACACGTCAACTGCAAGGGAAATGGCGACGAAAAATGTCTCTACAGAATGGCGACAACGACGGAATTCCGAGAAGATTTCTTCGTCTCCAACAACGGTCGCGGTGAGCTGCACTTGAGAGCTCTTTCGCCAGGTCGTTCCTACAAACTCGTCGCCTCCAGAGGTATTGAGTACGAAACGGACACCAAAGAGATCAAGATCAAACCAGGTGAGCTGAAAATCGTCGAATTCAGGCTCATCCACTCCGTCCCAACAAAGGAGATGATCTCCGCAGACTTGCACGTCCACACCAACCTGAGTCACGACTCGGCGATTTCCGATCGTGATCGTGTCACCTCCTTCGCCGCAGAAGGTGTCGATTTCTTCGTCACCACAGATCACAACCGCATCAGGGATATGCAACCTGTCGTCGAGGTCCTCGGACTTGAACGATGGCTCAAAACGATGATCGGCATCGAGCTTACGACCTTCGACATGGGTCACTTCAACGCCTTTCCACTGCGTCTTGATCTCCTGAAGTTTAACGGTGGTGCCCCCAGTTGGTTTAGGCAGGACGGTGCAGATGCACGCTACACAAGCAACGAAGCCTTCCCGCCAGGTGAAAAAGATAGACCCCTCGAAGGCTTACGGAAAGGCATCACGCCGACAGAGATGTTTAACTCGATGCGCAAGCTCGGAAAAATCTCACCAGAACAAACGATCATCCAGATCAACCACCCAAGGGACTCGATCTTCGGATATTTTAATACATACAACCTCTCTGGTGATACGTCGCTTCCGGTGTATACGTCCGGTCTGACATCCCCCAACTTGCGCACGTATGACATCGATAAATACGATAACTCTTTTGACGCGATCGAAGTCTACAACGGCAAGCGGCTTGATCTGATCTGGCACTGGCGTATCCCACCGGGGATCACCGTGCCCAGTGGATATGGTGGAAAAGTTGGCACGATCATTCGTACGGAGAATGAAGGACGTGGCAACGTCGCAGTCCCCGGTGGAGGGAGTGACTGGTTCAACATGCTGAACCTTGGATACACTTACACAGCGACCGCAAACTCCGACACACACGACCTCGGTCACGAAGCAGGAGTACCAAGAAACTACCTGTTAACAGGGTTCGATCATCCCCAAAAACTGACCAACGCTGCATTGGTTGATATCATCCGTAAAAATAAACTCTTTTTGACAAACGGACCGATTCTTTACCTGACCGCAGGGACATCAGCAGACGGTCCATTCTCCACAAACATCGGTGAAACACTCAAGGTCGCGCAGGGCAAAGTGTACTTCAACCTGAAGGTGTTGGCTGCGTCATGGGTCGATGTCTCCGAGATCATCGTCTATAAAAACGGTCGCGTCGTCCGAACGATCGCGGTAGATGAGACGACGGACATCGAGCGTTTCAACAAAACACTCCCATTTGACGTCGACGCAGACGCCTGGTTTGTTTTCACAGTCAAAGGGAAGAAGGACCTGTGGCCTGTGTTCAGAGCCGATGAGATCGAACCTTTCCAGATTGGTCAGGCCGTCTCCTTGATCCAGGAGACCCTGCTCGCCAATCTCCCCATCTCCATTTCGTTTAGCGATTCAGCTTGTTTGCTCCCGGCGCTCGCCCAAGGGATTCGCCCCTACGCGATCACAAACCCCATTTGGGTCGATGTTGACGGTGATGGGAAATACACACCCAACGCGTGTAAAACATTTGGAGAGCGTGGTGTCCGCTGCTATCCCAAAAACGCGTCCTGCTCCAAAGGCCTCTGCGTCGAGAAGAAAACCCCCGCTTGCACCGAAGACAAAGATTGTGGGAACCTCGGACAATGTGTCGACGGAGGCTGTGTTGTTGACCCCTGTAAAGGGATCACCTGTGCGAAAGCCTTTTTGGCCTGTGACAACACCAAACCATGTCCAAATGATCAATGCGCTGCAGATGCCAAAACCTGTTCAGATGGGACCTCTTGCAAAGCGGACAGCGATTGTACAGGCAAAGGCGACGGGCTATGCAGATATTGCGCTTGCCCCCCCGCTCGCAAAGCATGTAAAGGAGATGGTGCACCGTGTAACGCCGACAGCGATTGTGGCAAAAATGGCAAGTGCGAGACCGCAAGATACTGCTTCCCAACATCTTGTGCGCTCGGGTATTGTGAGCCCACCTTCCCTGTTTGTAGCGAAGATCAGGTGCAAAAAAGCAATCACCTCTTCCTTCGTACAGGAAAAACCAACAAACTGGAGACGCTACTCAAAGAGCACTCCCCCAACCAAAAAATCGAACCTGTTGATAAATACACCATCAACAAAGTGAAGTCGTACTTTTTGTACTTTGACCACAAGCACTGATCACCCCCCTCCCTTAGCTTCCTCGACTCCTTTTTTTTCTTCCAAAAGCCCTCACCTAAAACTATGAATTTACCGGAAAAATCGAGAAGGGAGAATTACGTTCGCAAAAAACATTGAAGAACTCATGGGGCGTTCTTTACAGGATGATGATAGTCATGTAACATTCATGGCGTTTCGAAAGGTTTGGCTTTTGGCGAGGAAAGTATGGCAAGGACGTCGATAGGCGCATCTTTGGTTCAACAAGGATACATTAAAATAGGACAGCTCCAGTCTGCCAAGCAATTGCAGCAGCGTCACGGCGGACGTCTAGGCGAAATTTTGATCGGGATGGGTGCGCTCACGGAAGATCAATTCCAGCGCTTCCTTGCAAACCGTTATCAATTCGGATATTTCGACTCAGATCAGCTCCTGACGCTCAACATCAAAGACGACCTCCTCGATGTCTTCTCCTACGAAAAAGCGCTCAATCAGCTCGCGCTCCCCGTCAAAAAAGGCTCCAACGGTGGTGTCCTAGAAGTCATCACACTCGCCCCCCTCTCAGACGAAGTTGTGGACTCGCTCCTCCAACTTACACAGCAAAAGAAAATCCAATACCACCTCGCGACAAGACACAACTTGTTGCAGGCCATCCGTTATCATTACGGCCAATTTTTGCGCCGGACTGCAGATAATGAACCCTTCCCAGGACTCTCCGAAGACGACGCTCTCGAACTATCGAGCGAAGGGTTACAGAAGAAAAAGAAATCATCTCACAGCCTGATCGCCTTACGCAGAGAAGGTTTTTGCCCCTCTTGTGGGTTTCCCTACGATCCCGGCTCCGCTTTTTGCCCCAAATGTGGACAGGCCCTCAATAAAGAAGGCGATCCGCTCCTCGG
Source organism: Deltaproteobacteria bacterium (assembly GCA_002731275.1). Taxonomy (GTDB): domain Bacteria; phylum Myxococcota_C; class UBA6777; order UBA6777; family UBA6777; genus UBA6777. The sequence continues at coordinate 31,125 of PCBK01000169.1, forward strand.
ACAAATCCTCGAAAATAAATTCCAACTCGTCAAACAAATTGGCGAAGGTGGAATGGGCCTGATCTACGAAGGTGTCCAACTCGATACCAACCAACCTGTCGCGCTCAAATTGCTCCGCAACCAGTTTAAGGTCGATGAACAAGCTGTACAGCGATTCTCCAATGAAGTTGAGATCCTGCGCAGACTTGACCACCCTAATATCCTTCAGGTACACGAGTTTGTCTACGAAGAACGAACTGGCTTCGTCCTCGTCATGGAGCTGCTCGAAGGTTGCAACCTCGAAGAGTATATCGACGCACATCAGGAAGTTCTCAGTAACGAACAACTCGCGATGATCTTCTCCAAAGTGTGTGATGGTATGGAACACGCACACCAGATGGGCATCATCCACAGAGATCTCAAACCTGAGAACATCTTCCTTGTCGGTGGCCCAAGCCATATCGAGGAGATCAAGCTCCTCGACTTTGGTGTCGCCAAAATGACAGAGAGCGCAACACAAGGCCTCACACAAGCCGGTATTATCCTCGGGACACCCCGGTACTTCTCGCCCGAACAGGCGATGAGCCGACCGATCGATTATCGCTCTGACATCTACTCTCTTGGGGTCATCTTCTTTGAGATCCTCACACGCACAGAGCTCTTCCAGGCCGAAAACCCATACGAATATTTGATGCGCCACGTCTACACGGCACCGACGCCGATCACGGTGGCCCGCCCTGACCTCACATTCCCCCAAGGTCTCGAAAGCTTTTTGCTCAAAAGCCTCGACAAAAACCCGGACAATCGCCCCACCTCCATGAGGGCATTCAAAAATATTCTGCTGAGTATTTTCGACGATGGCTCTGAGTTCTTTAAGGAAATCATCACCATCCCAAGCTCCCATCAATCGAGTGAGTTTGACTCCCCCCCCACATTGCTCGATGCGCAAGAACAACAACCCAACACACCATCCCCTATAAGTTCTTCTTACGCAGACAATGCTGCGGCTAAGTCGCTCAGTACACAGCAATACACTCCCGACTACGATCTTGATGATGATGATTCTCCCACTCGACTTGATTTCTTTTTGCAAGAACAAGAAGACTTCTCAAGTGAGTTGACAGACGATCAATTCGATGACGAAGATGATTCTCCCACAATGCTCGACATGTGGGCCGAACCCAAAGCCTCTGCGGCCGCATCAACACCCAGTATCGAGCCTCCTCCCCCCACAGCGCTCGATCCGTTTATTGGCACTCCCGAAGACTTGAGTGACCCACCACCCCAATCCTCTGCCCCAAAACCCATGCTTACAGCAGAGGAAGTTGAGGAGCGATTGGAGAGGCTCAAAAAACAGGTCCCCACATCTCGCCCTCCCGCCTCGAATCCACCACCAATCCGAAATACACCGCCAAGCCGTGCAACGGGAAGTTATGCGCGTCCAGCGTCAGGTTCAAGTGGCTCATCGATTCCCAATTTATCGGCTGTAAAAGCCATCCCAACACATCGCTCAGATCCATCGCTGCCCAAAATCACGGGAATTCCCGTCGTCGAGGCAGTCAAAGAACCACCTGTCCCTGTCACAAGCGTCCCTGTAGGCGAAACGCTCAAAGAGCCTCCAGTCCTGATGGGTAGCCAATTTGAGCAGGCAAACCGCGTCGCGCTCCAACCCAGCCCCGATCGCTCCCCACTGTTGACAAGAGCTATCGGCACAGAGAGTACGAAAAAACCGAACAACGCGCGCCCTGTTCATCTTCCACCACAGCCTCCCCCCTCTGCGCGCTCGATCAACAAACCACAGATCCGCACCGCGCTCAAAAGCCCACTCGATGCTCCTCAACCCAAAAACAACACCGTTTTGTGGATTGTGCTTTTGTTGATCTTGCTTTTACTGAGTGGCGCGGGTTTTTACTTCTACACCAATAAACAACCCAAAGCCCAAGAAAAAGAGAGCCTTCACACGCCTCTGAACACACGCTACGCAGAGCGTCCAAAGCCATCGCCTCCCCACAACCCCTCGACTTGTTGAGGGAAAAGAATGCACCAAGCCGAACACTGCCCTTCATGTCAACAACGAGTCGCTGCAAATCACCCCATTTGCCATTCGTGCGGGTATCTGCTCTCCAAACCCGATGATCCCTTTATTGGAACAATCCTCGCGGACAAATGGAAACTGCTACAGCAGCTTGGTGAAGGAGGGATGGGGCTTATCTACAAAGGCCTGAACACCCAAACGCAAGAAGTCGTCGCGATCAAGCTCCTTCGTACACAACTCAACCTCGACGAAAAAGCCATTCAGCGCTTCTACCACGAAGCACAACTGATGAATCGAATGCAACACCCCAATATCATTCATCTTCATGAGTTTGGTTTTGAGGAGAAGCTCGGGTTTTATCTCGCGATGGAGTACCTCGAAGGGTGCAGTCTGGAAGAATACATTGGGACCTTTGGTATCGAACTCTCAAGTGATAAGATCACAGAGTTGTTTGCCCAAGTTTGCGATGCACTCGAACACACACATAAACAAGATATCATCCACAGGGATATCAAACCGGACAACATTTTTCTCGTCGGTGGTCCCGAAAAATTCGATGACATCAGGTTACTCGACTTTGGGATCGCGAAGCTCCAAAAAGAGAACATCACAAAACTCACCCAAACAGGTATGCTGCTCGGAACCCCCCGCTATGTCTCCCCCGAGCAAGTACTCAACAGACAACTGACCCCTCGCACAGACATCTACTCCCTTGGGATCATTCTCTTTGAATTACTTACAGGTGAAGATCTCTTCGAAGCCGAATCAGCTTACGAATACCTGATGAGACATGTCAGCGGTACCCGGCGAAGAATCGAGCAAGTCCGTCCTGATAAGACCTTCCCCAAAGGCCTCTCCGAGCTTGTCGAGCAATCTATCTCTCAAACCCCCGAAGATCGTCCGGCCTCGATGAGAGCATTCCAAGATCAACTGCTCGACATCATGGCGGAGACATACCCTCGACTTGTCCGCGACTTACGCCACCGGTTCAAAAAGTATTCGACCACAGGCGCGTATATGCTCAAGGGAGAAGGCGAGGTTCCTCGCTCTGTCGCAACCCCTTCCCCCAAAGAGATCAAACGATCACAATCATTTCTCGCTGGTGTCGTTAAAAAGAAATCAAAACAAACAGGTGGTCTACAAAAACCTGCCAAGATCAAAAAGCGAGAGCGGACCTTCGAAGCTGCGCCTTGGACGCTCTGGGAAGATGGCGAACAGGCAACTCCCCCAACAACACCCGCGAGTATGCAACCTGCGCTTCCAAGGTCTCCATCTCCAGCGGCAGCCAAACAACCACAAAAAAGCCCACAGAAGGTCAACTTTGGGCAAAAAAAACAAGTCCCCCACAGGCCGAGAAAACGTATTGGAGGTGCACTTCATACAAGTGTCCTCAAACGTCAACAACGCTGGCAGTGGCTCAAGAGAGGGATCTTTGGAGTGCTCTTGCTTGGTGTGTTGGCCTTTTCGTGGTTTGCCTACCAACATCAATGGCACAGTCGCTATCTTCTCTTGGGAACACAATACATCGAAGGGCTTATGGCACCGACACCAGAGGCGAAGTCCATTCGACGCTCAAAGCGAGCATGGAGACGTCTTCGCAGGCTCTCGTTCCGCGCACCGCGCAAGCAAACAAACAAACGACGAAGAAAAAAACGCATCGTTCGCAAAAGGACACGAAAACGTCGCTAAACTTCATGGAAAGTTCGCCGTCTCGTATACACATGGGTACAAAATGTCTGCTTTGCACAATCATCACTTGCTTCACATAATGAAAGGCACCTGACGTGAAGGGTTCGATCGGTACAATGCTCTTGAACGCAAATGTGATTCTTGAAGAGCATTTACAAAAAGCCAAATCGGTTCAAGCTGAAAAAGGAGGTCGCCTCGGTGACATTTTGATCGGGATGGGCGCGCTCACGGAAGACCAATTCCAGCGCTTCCTCGCTGAAAACTACAACTTCGGCTACTACGGACTGTCAAAGCTCATGAGTATGCAGCTCAATGAGAACCTGTTTGATCTGATCCCCTACGACTTGGCCCTCGGCTACTTGATGCTGCCGATCGCAAAACACAAGCAAACCCAGACATTGGAGCTCGCGGTCCTCGCGCCACTTCCTGAAAAACTCAACCAACAACTCCTTCACCACACACAGTGCAAACGCTCCACCTACGCACTCGCGACAAGAGAGAATCTCCAAAAAGCCATTCGATACCACTACGGTAAACGAATGAGGCTCAATCTGCCGAATCCAAAACCAAACGATCAAAGAGAGGACTCCAAATACCTTCTCGCGCTACAACGTGGCCTTTGTCCAAGTTGCAGTTTTCCTTGTGATCCTGATCAGGTTGTCTGCCCACAATGTCAAACGATCATCCACCGCCCCTCCAACGATCCTCTTGTTGGTCGTCGACTTGGAGGAAAGTGGCAGATCCTCAGACAGGTCGGCGAAGGTGGAATGGGTCTCGTCTACCAAAGTATCCACATCGATACAAAGCAGGACGTCGCGGTCAAATTGCTCCGCACACAATTCAAGGTCGATGATCAAGCTGTCCAACGCTTTTATCACGAATCCCAAATCCTTGGAAAACTCGAACACCCCAACATTATCGATGTATATGAGTTTGGCTTTGAGGAGGAGATCGGCTTCTTCCTCGTCATGGAGCGCCTCGAAGGATGTGATCTCGAACAATTCCTCTCACAGGCGCGCTCAAGACTCCCCCTCCCCAAAATTTACGAGATCTTTATCCAGGTCTGTGATGCCATGTACCACGCCCATGAACACGGCGTCATCCACAGAGATCTCAAGCCCGAAAACATCTTCTTGATCGGAGGCCCCGACCACATCTCCGAGATCAAATTGCTCGACTTCGGGATCGCCAAAATCAAAGAAGACGAAGCCAAACGACTCACCCAAACGGGGATGACTCTCGGAACACCACGTTACCTCTCCCCAGAACAAGCGATGGGTACACAAATCGATCACCGCACCGATATCTACTCCATCTCCGTAATCTTGTTTGAGGCGTTGACAGGAAAAGATCTCTTTGAAGCGGACAGCCCCTACCAATACTTGATGCGCCATGTCTACGCGCCGCCACCTGATCTGTGGGACATCAAACCAGAAGACGATTTCCCTGTCCAACTCAACAAATTGATCCAGGCAGGGCTTGCCAAAAAACCTTCAGACCGCCCCAATTCAATGAAGTTGTACCGCGATCTGTTGCAAAAGATGCTCGATGGCCAGGAGCTCCAACTCGAACAATACCTCCCGGAGCCGACTTCGAAAGTCCCACAAACACCACAAGGGATGCAAATCCCACAACATCCTGCACCTTTAGAGCCGGAACAAGATGAACCGTGGTCAACTGTATGGGATGATATATCCGACATATTCGAATCTACAGAGGATATCCTCGAAGATACTGAGAGTCCCAAGACGCCAAGCAAAGTAGAAAAACTTCCGGCAGTCAGTCCAGCTTCAGGGATCAGACCCATCGCGTCTTCTGAAACAGCGCCCATGCTTCACCAATCGATCAAACCTTCTGGACTGATCGCTCATCCACGAGGCTCTGAACGCGCTGCTCGAAGAATTCATAGTGGGCGTTCAGGCGACAACATCCCCCGTATACGTTCAAACAAAAGCGGCGAGAGTATCCCACGTGTTGGCGCAGGCCACAGTCGCGAGCAAATACCACTGATCAGGACACCAAGTGTGACCGGGGAGAACATCCCACGCATCCGATCAAGTATGAGTCACGACAATATCCCACGCATTCGTTCAAGTATGAGCCATGACAATATCCCACGTGTTGGCGCAGGACACAGTCGCGAGAGTATCCGCCGTATCCAATCAGCACGGCTTCCAAATCAAGAGACCAACTTCACAGAGTCGAGAAACTCCCGAAGCGCTCTCAAGCAGAGAACAGATCGAGATAAATGGACATACTATCTCCTCTTTGCGAGTGTGTTGTTGTTGGCTCTTGCGGGTCTTGCGACGTGGCGGATCATGACACCAGAGACGCTCTCTCCCAAGCAGCTCAAACAAGGAGAGGCCTCATGGAAACAGCTTGGACATGTCACCTTCCAAATCCAAGAGACTACGAATAAAACACCCCCTCCAACCAGGTAAGACCGTCGGATAGAAAAAAGGAAACGGAAAATGAGACGAAGACAGAAGGTTGTTGCTGAAACCACAGGCTTTGTGATTCGTCGTCGACATGGCGGTGGCCATGCCTTCTCCTCATGCCTTGCCTGAGGCCCCATCCACTGCCCTTTTGTGTTCGCTTTTTTCCATCCAACGGCCTAATGCCTTCTGCCAGAGACAACAGGAGCCCTCATGTCCTTTCGATCGCTGACACGAACCTGCACGACACTTTTTTTGCTAGCGACAATGTTACTTGTCCTCCCTGGTTGTTCCACTCCTTGCCAAAAGCTCAGTGCGTTGATCTGCACAGAGTTCAAAGATGAGTCCAAGTTGTGCACCATCGCCAAGCAAGAGAGCACGATGTCCGGTGTTTCGCAAAGCCGCTGTCGTGCTCTGCTCTCCACTTGGAGCTCTATTGGTCAACTCCAAACGCAATCACTTGGAAAACGCTACCAACGCTATAAAAAGAAAGTGTTGACACGCCTTCCACAAAAAAAAGCGGACAACGAGTTGGATAAAGCGGAGATTAAACTTCGTAGGACATTCAGGAGATTATACAGGTTGGGGAAGAGCGGGAAGAAGTGAGGTTTTCGAGGGGGGGATTACTTTTTGCTTTTCTTGCGCTTGGACTTGGTCGTTGTTTCTTCGGCCACTTCTTCAGTCGCCTCTTTCTTCGCCGCTTCGTCTTTCGCGCCTTCTTCACCTTCGTGCAGGTGGGGCAAGTATGTTGCGAGCAGTTTTTGGTAGAGTTCTTCGCGAACTTCGTCGTTTTCGGACAACCAACGACGAGCATTTTCCCGTCCTTGACCGATTCGCTCGGTGCCGTGTGAGTACCACGCACCACTCTTCTGGATAAATCCTTGATCAACAGACCTGTCGAGAATTTCACCTGTCAATGAGATACCCTCGTTGTACAGGATGTCGAATTCGGCTTGTTGGAAGGGAGGAGCGACCTTGTTTTTGACGACTTTGACGCGGGTTTGGTTACCCATGACGTTACCACTGCTGGATTTGATGGCGCCGGTTCTGCGGACATCGAGTCGGACAGAAGCGTAGAATTTGAGTGCGTTACCACCTGTAGTGGTTTCGGGGTTACCGAACATGACACCAATTTTCATACGGAGCTGGTTGATGAAGAAGACGGTGGTGTTGGATGTACCAGCGACACCAGCGATCTTACGACATGCCTGACTCATCAAGCGAGCTTGCAAACCAACGTGACTGTCTCCCATGTCACCTTCGATTTCGCTTTTGGGAACCAATGCAGCGACGGAGTCGACGACGATCAAGTCGATGGCAGCGGAGCGAATCAAAGTCTCGACGATTTCGAGAGCTTGCTCACCGTAATCAGGCTGGGAAATCAAGAGAGCATCGGAGTTGACGCCAAGTCGACGAGCATATTTGATGTCAAGAGCGTGCTCAGCATCGATGAAAGCGCATGTTCCACCTTGCTTTTGAATCTGTGCGATGGCGTGCAGGGCGAGTGTTGTCTTACCACTGGATTCTGGACCGTACACTTCGATGATACGGCCACGTGGGTATCCACCTACTCCAAGCGCGACATCCAAGCCCAATGAGCCAGTGGGAATCGCTGGAATCTGTTGGATGGAGTCTTCATACTCACCCAACTTCATGATGGAACCTTTACCGAATTGTTTTTCGATGTTGCTGATTGCGGCGTCAAGGGCGGATTTCTTATCTGATACAGCTTTGCGCATTGGAATGTCCTCCGTTTTCAAATTCATTTGTTGTTTCGTTCACGTAAATCACCCTACCCGCTCTGCACGTCATATCATGACACAGAACATACCACATTGTTTAAAAAGGACTTTTTTCATCCAAAAGTCATACCGATCTCGTGGTGATCTCGTGATCGCGTGGCTCGATTATTCACAAACTGCTCAAATGTGCAAGTGTTTATATTCCCTCCACAACACAGAGAGATCCCTTTTCAGATCACATCAGCCCTCCAAGATCACATATTTTCCGAATGAGATCATGGCATTGACACATAAATCTCAATGTGATCACAGAAAAGATCAGTGATCCGATCACAAAATGGATTCGTTTGTTTGGGTGGAGGATTCGTTTGGTGTGTCTTGGTGGATGGTTTTCGAGAGCGGGATCATGGCTTGAATCATTGAATAGAGGGAATTGTTTGGTGGGTATTCACCGGGTTAAAACCCGGTGCTATAGAGAGGGTACGCTCGCCTCAAGGGCTTCGCATTGATCGGAAATGCGGTGGGACTCAAAGTCCCACCTCAACACACAAACACATGAACACATAATCATATTATGAACGCACGGAGGAGTGGAGGAAATGGAATCGATACAGATTGTACCATCGCAGACAAAACGGCACATACCGACGTGTCTCTCTGTACCCAATCCCGATCTCAATGAAGGCTTCGAGATCAGACGCAGCAAGCTGGTGAAATTGCTTCTTCCACCGACTGAGAGGCTTGGGACCGGCGTTATACGCAGCGAGTGTCAATTCAACACTGTTTTGATGCTTCTTTAAATAGGCTGCAAAATGATAAAAACCCATCCGCAGATTGAGACGTGGACGCTTCAGATACGCAACCTTAAAGGGACGAACACCAAATTTGCGCGCCATTTTCCGCCCCTCTTTGGGCATGATCTGTGCGATACCAACGGCACCAGCATGAGAAACAATCCGGGGATTGAACATACTCTCTTGACGTGTGATCCCCAACAGCAACATCGGACGCACACCGTACTTTCGACCATATCGCATGTACAAAAATGGAAACGGCACCGGAAATTGAAGCCGAAGAATCGCTTTGTATGGGAACCCTCTTCTCAACTTACCACGAAGCTTCCGACGAAAACGTGCGCCTTCATGGATCGCCCTGTACGCCTCACCAAAACCCAACCACGCACGCGCCAAAAAGTAAGAACGCAGTGGATGCCCCCGACGCAAGGAACGAAAAGCACGAGAGACCTCCGTGAATTCTCCCGCAAGACCCAAAATATACGCCCGTTGATAGACTGGATGATTCACCAGTTGACGTCTTAACTTCGACCACTTCGCTTTGTTACCGCCTTTTTTGAGGAACCAGCCAAAGATCTTCTTCTTTGAGAGCGCCGCCATCGCCTCATCCTCCAGCAGCGCAAACAGAGAGACAGGCGTAGAAGCAAGCACACCCCCCTTCTTTAAACGACTCTGGGCACGGGCATAGTAATAAGAATCACCAATCAAGCTGATCTGATCGAAACATCGATGGGCTTTCTTCGGCTGCTTGAGTTGCTCGTAGGATTTTCCGAGCCAAAACCACGCTCTCGCAGCAATACGCCGACGCATCGTCGCGCGACGCAAGATCAAAATAGCCTTCTTAAAGCGCTTCTTTTGGTAATGAACCAACGCCATCTTGATCAGCGCTTCATCACTTCGTCGTTTTTGTGGGTATCGGCGGGCATATCGACGAAAATAAGACAGTGACAACGCATCCTTCCCGACCTCACCATAGAGCTGTGCTGCCCACCACAATGAACGCGGTGCCCGGCGGTCCTTCGGAAAATCACGCCAAAATGCCGCGTAGTAGGAAATACTCTTGAGATCTTTCTTCCAGCGATAATAACTGCGCGTCCAATATAATGATACAGCCGGAACAATACGACTCTTAGGTCGATGCACAACAAACCACGCCATCAATTGACATGCTTCTTTATATTTATCCAGCCGAAAAAGAGATTTGCCCAAAAGATAGACGACACGTTCAATCTGCCTCTCCATCAGCTTGCTGTACCGCTTGGCCAACACAACGACCTTCTTCTTCTTTTGTGTCTCTCTTAATGTCCAAGGCAATACACCGACATCTTTGGGCTTCCAGCGCACAATCTCCTTAGGTAACCACTTGCGCAAGATCTGAACGGCCACAGCATGTTTTCCCCTACGTGCCGCATGAATCCCCGTAAAGTACAACCACGCACGTGTCTTCGCATATGTCGAACCTTTGAGCTGTCTCATCGAGACAGAAGCTTCATAGCTTCCGGGATATCCACGCAAAAGGTTCCACCAAATGCGACGCGCCTTCTTCTCCTGCTTACGTTGGCGGTATAATCTCGCCAAACGACGAAGCAACCATCGTTTTGATAATCCTCGACGACGTTTGAGATAGAACTTATACAGACCCAATGCCTTTTTATATTGTTTTTGTTTCTCAAGAGTCCGCAAATACAGCTTCCTGACATTCACCACATAGCGACTTTTTGGATAACGACGGAGATATAACGGGAACTCTTTTAACAACGTCGCGTGTTTCTTTTGACGCAGTAAAATCCGTAGCGCTCGATAGGCCAAGATGTCCTTCAGTGGCGGGACCTTCGCAGCGAGAAGTTGATATGAAGCACGCGCCTTCGTGAGTTGTCCGATGTTCTCCTGACAACGTCCTCTCAAAAACCAGGCAGCGCTCCAGTAGCGACTCAGGCGTGGTGTAGGTTGCTTCGAGAGTTTTCCCAGCCACCTCAGAGCCTTCTTGCACTCAAATCGCAGGGACAGATAACGTGCCACAATCACACGAGATATCAAGGAAGTCCTTGGTTTGTTTTGCTTCACAACCCAGCGATACAAAGCGATGGCACGATCTGCGTCGCCAATCGACATCGCCATATGTGCCATGTCAAAACGTGCGAGGAGTTTACGAACACCGCGCAATGCTTTGGTTCCTTTGTACCAAATTGCGAAGGCCTCGGATTCCCGACCAAGACGCAATCGCCGAAGCCCCTGTTTATTGACCTTTTTGCTGAGAAACGAGATGCGACGCAATGTCGGTGAGAGAGGAAAATCCTCCCCAGGCCACAATGAAATGTCGTGATCAAGCCCACGCCACTTGTATGACAAGCGCTTTTTCTTACTCTTCTTTTTGGGGGGCTTCTTGCTCTTCTTGCTCTTCTTTTTTTGGATGGTCTTTTTGGGAGGGTTCTTGCTCTTTGAGTGAGGCTTGGCATCCACCAAGATCGGCAGGCACAACATACCAACACACGTTAAACACAAGATATGTAGGCAATTTCGAATCATAGACAACTCCAAAGAAAAGGTTGCAGGAATACCACCCAAGATAGCAACACCCACGCAAAAAATCACCTTTTTGACCGGACAAATTGATCGCCCTTGCTGCTGGCCACCGGGCTCCATTTTTGGACAAGTTGCTTCTGGCGCGCTTTGCTTGCCCTTCTAACGGGGATGCACGGGCATCCCCTGGCGCGCTTCGCTTGCCTTCCCCTCCTTGTTGACGCCTGCGGCGTAGCTGCCGCGCTTTGCTTGCCGGGCTGCGTGGCGTCAGCTCTCGCTTGTAGCGAGTGCTGCGCTGAATGCTCAACCGTCGCTTTGCGACGCTTTCGCGGTGCGCCTCGTGATTTCCATCACGAAAGGGGTGCAAGAAGGAGATGATTGGGGTGTGAACACACTCGCACTTCGTGCGAGCGATGCCTTTGGTTTTACGGAGAGGACAGGTCACAGAGTTATCCTCGGCTATCGCCTCGGGGAAAGGGAACAGAACCCCATCAGATGGGCTTTGGTTGATAGAGCAACCTGGGGTTTTCACCCCAGACCCCACGATGCTGACGCATCGTCTGTGTTGCGCTCTGCGAGCGCTAGGAAAAGGAAGCCCCCCTCAGCCGCCCTTGTGGTCGACAGCTCCACCTACGCAACTTGGTCGGCAAGGGGAGCGATGCAAGACCCCCTCAGACGGGCTTCGCCCGCCAGCTCCCCCTGCGCAACTACGTTGGCAAGGGGAGCGATGCATATCAACCGATATATCGCGATATAAAAGAAAAATCCGTGTATATCGATTTGATCTCAGTAGGGTCGGGCCTTGTGTCCGACCTCAACCATCGTATATATCGGTTGAATGGTCCCTCCTCTCGAAAGGCTTGAGAGGAGGGAAGGAGCGGAGCGACAGGGTGGAGAGTTTGTTGAGGTGGATGATTGCAAGTGAAG
>PCBK01000170.1 GCA_002731275.1 Deltaproteobacteria bacterium
GCCTATACATTCGCTCCTAACGTAGTCCTCCGAAAAGGACTCAGGCTGGTCAACATAGAGACTCTTTCAAGCCTCTCCCTTTAGGGGGAGGTCGTTGACACAAACTGCCAATACTCACGCTGTAATCCATCGAGAAGCTGTTGTGCCTGTTCGTGGGTTGGGAATCCTGCGTATGTGATCATGTCTTTGGAGGGAGACGTCGCAAGCTCTGTGCGCAATTGTGTGAGTGTTTCGTGGAGAACTTGCCGACATGTGTTTTGTTCTGTCTCAGAGAGTTGTGGTGTGAGCCATTCTGAGATGGACCATGAGAGGGCGGCGTGGCGTGATTCGTCAAGCGCGATACGCTCCATGACTGCACGGACAACCGGGTCAATAGAGGTCATCGACTGCCACATCCCCATCAACGAACCATAGGTTTCACGGACACAGCCTTCGCGTTGGTTGTCGATCGCGATCTCGACGAGGGGGCGCATGGTGAAAGTGGACGCTTCGACGGGAGGGGGTGTGGCGCCATATCTCTTGGCGAGCTGTGTCGCGAGGATGGTGTGTTCGATCTCGTCTTGCTTTGCGGCGAGACTTTGTTCGATCAAGACCTGTGGTGCGCCGAGCTGTTTGAGTTCTTCGATCACAAAGTCAAACGCGAGGACTGCAGCTTCTTCGAGATAGGCGAGCTGCGCGAAGTATGCACCGACTTCGTGTTGACTCTCCATGCTTGCCTGGACATCGAGCCCGTTGGGGAGTCTGCCTCCGACACAAGCGATACTGTATTCATATGTACATGAGAGGTAGCGATCGCCCTGTTGGTTGGTCCCTTCGGAGGTTTGGATGGTCATGTTGTAGGTGTCGGCGGTCGAAGGAACCCTCCCTTGATCGGAGAGGACGACTTTGTCGACATGTTTTCCTTCGAGGAGTTCTTCACAGAGTTGTCGGGCTTCTGCGGAGGGGAGTGGATTGCTTGCCTGTGCATCGAGCAGAAGCCTGACGAGATTGCTGTTTTTGATGTCAGTCGGAGGACAACATCCATTGAGGTACACGCGCGGTGCTGTCGGGCTATGGCCAGGGTAGGGCGCAGACATCACTGTGAGCGTGAGGGTGCTGCCGATGATCTGCTGAAGGCGTCTACGAAAGGTCCGGGTATCCATGATAAGGCTCCTGTACACAAAAAAATCCATACAAAATATACTTGCGGGCAACAATCCATTCACTTGATTTAAAAGAGTATAGTGCAGGGAGCGGCAGGGAGCAAGTCGAAGGAGTGTCTGTCTGAAATAAGGCTATTGCAAGGAAAAAACGGTAGAATCAGCCAAAAAACACCACCTCACTCCAACACTTTCCTGTATGCGTTAGGCTTCAATTGCAACCTTTGTGTGTGTTTCTTTTTTTCCTTTACGCATTTTTTTCTTGCAGTAGCCTTAATCCTTATGTTTTGCTCCTCTATTCGTATGCGTCAGGCTTTAACTGCGACCTTTGTATGCGTTTCTTTTTTCTCCTACTTTTTCTTGGACCAGCTTGGAGATCTCGTTTCATGTTACTGAATGTCATGGTCATTGTCATCGTTTGCTCATTTGGATTTTTGTTACTTACGCCCAAAGTGAGGAATGCAAAAGCATGGCAAGCAACCGTTACTCCTTTGGCTTCTATCATTGGAAGTGGGTTCCTTGTGGCTCTGCCTCTTCTTGGACATGAGTTGGGGCCGTTAGCTGTTTTTGGCATGTTTTCCATTGTGCTCATTGCCTATCTGGTTGGAGGCATACTCCGGTTCAACATTCGAGTTGCTGAGCCTCTTCTCAAGGAGAAGAGTGTCCCAACTTCGCTTCGGTCTGCCGAACGTATGGCAGACTTTTTTTTGATGTTCGCGTATGTAATTTCCATTACATTCTACATACGGCTACTTGTTGATTTTGTGTTGAAGGGGAGTGGACTGACAGGATCTCCGTTTTATGCCCGCATTGCTGCGACTGCGATTTTGTGCATGATCGGTATGGTTGGATTTGGGTGGGGGCTTCATGGCTTGGAGAAATTGGAAGAGTTCGCAGTTTCTGTGAAGTTAGCGATCATCGCAGGGTTGATTGGCGGGTTGCTACACTACAACGTTCAATTTTTGACCACCGGTCAAGCATTGACTTTCAATCATCATTATCAGTCTTGGTGGCATACGATTCGCGTTCTTGCTGGAATGTTGATCGTTGTACAAGGTTTCGAAACGTCGCGTTATCTCGGGGATGAATATGATGCTGAGTTGAGGGCGAAAACGATGGGATGGGCACAGCTTATCTCCGGTGCTATCTACATCCTTTTCGTAGGCTTGGCCACTGTTCTTTTGCCCTATATGCCGAGTAAAGTGAGTGATACAGCTGTGATTGGTCTCGCTGCGCATGTTGCGATGGTTCTCTCACCACTGCTCATTATTGCAGCTGTTGCGAGTCAGTTCAGCGCAGCTGTCGCAGACACCGTCGGTTGTGGAGGGCTCGCAGTTGAAATGTCTGGAAGGCGGTTACAGTCACGCCAAAGCTATATCTTCATTGTGTGCTTTGCTGTTGTTTTGACTTGGTTTGCAAATATATTTCAGGTCATAGCTCTTGCTTCTCGGGCTTTTGCTCTTTACTATCTGTTCGAGACTGTGATTGCATGGCTCGCGGCAGGAAGGACGCTTGAGGGGAAAGAAAAATGGCTTATGAAAACCAAAATTCTGATTGCTGGAAGTGTGTTGCTCTTCGTCGTCATTTTTGGTGTTTCCGCTGAGTAGAAGTTCAGTGGTTGTTCTCAGAAGAGCATGTTCTTGGGATTGAGGAGAGGGAAGGAGTTCACTGCCTTCGGCATGCTCCTCTTCGAGGATTACAAGTCTCTCCTTTGGCACAATCGCTGTCCGATGAACATGGTTTGTAGCATACACGTCGGCGTGCGTTGCATTTTAGTCCTGCTTTACAATCACTGTCAGAAGCGCATGATTTCGCCTCGCAAGCCCCACGTGTTACATTACAAACACGACTTGAGCCACACTCATCATCGGTTTTGCATTCTTGGATGGGACGTGGTTCACAGAGCTTTGTGGATGTATTGCACGTACCTCTCCCACGACAATCTCGGCGTGTCGTACATGAGACAGGTTTGGGTTTGCACAATGATGCTTGGCATGATTCTGTGCTTTCACACTCGCTGTCTTGTTGGCATGTTTTGCGACAAAGTCTCTGAGCCGTGTCGCATTTATTTCCACTTATGCAGTCTGCGTCTTTCTGGCAACCTGTTCTGTCTGCTCTGCATATCTTGCCTGTTTGGTCACAGACTTGCCCTTGTTGGCAGTCGCTGTCCTGACTACACACTGTAGGAGCTGGCCTACTACACTGTTTGGTTTTGGCGTCGCAGACTTGTCCTTGTCTGCAATCGCTGTCCTGGCTGCATTGTGCGGTTGGTCTTTGGCATGTTCCTGTTTGCGTTGCACATACAAAGCCTGCGGCACACTCACTGTCGTTTTGACAGGATGCGACACATGTTCTTTGTGTCGTGTTACATTTTTGTCCCGAGGAACAATCTGCATCTGTGTTGCATGATGTTGTCGAACGTACACAGCGTTGGGTACGACAGATCATTCCAGACTGACAATCTTTGTCGTTGGTGCATGTATTTGGTGCTGTCGTGCAGAGTCCTTTGCTTGTGTCGCAGATTTGGGTCCCGGGACACTCTGCGTTGTTGCGACAGCCTGCGATACAGGTTTTGCTTTGTGTATCGCAACGTCGTCCTTTCTCACATTCGCTATCGGTAGTACAGCCCTTGAGACATCTATTCGATTGGCAAGTGAGTCCTTTTTCGCAGTCACTGTCTTGTCGACAACTGTTGGAAGGTTTGACTTCACATCGTTTTGTTGTTGGGCTGCAGTATCCGGTGGTTTTGCAATCACTGTCTGCTGCGCAGTTTTTTGTCGTGTTGGGAATGCAGGCTCCCTTGAAGCGATCACACGTTTCGCTCGCGCTGCAATCACTGTCTTGTTTGCAGGTTTGTGAACCTTGCCTTGTTCCAGTGCATCGTTCTTTTGCTGTGTCACAAAAGATCCCGCTAGGACACTCTTCATCTTTTGTACAAATGAGCTCGCTTGCTGGTGTACATGCTCCGACATTATTTTCATCGAACGCACACCACGTTTTGATGTCGCATTCATCGTTTGTTTGGCAGGTTTGTGCTTGAACACATTGATTTGTTTCGCAGAGCTGGCTTTGTGGACAATCCTCGTCGACATTGCATCCAGAACGGCATGAACCATTAGTGCAGATCATGCCAAGCTGGCAGTCTTTATCGACGCTACATGTCGATTTTTGTTGAGGGGCTGGACAAGCCACGAGCAAAACGGAAGGACCCAACAGTATGAATAGTTGGATGAGCAATTTTCTGATTCTGAAGAGTTTTTTTGACATCGTAATCTCCAGTTTAAAGATGAGTGCGGTCTTTGTTTCATCATTCTATGATATGCTGTGGCTTTGTGCCATCTTTTTTGTTGGGATTGGATGGTTACAATGAAGGCGACTTTGCTTCATTTGATAATGAGAGGAACTGTTGCGCCATGAACCAACTAAATATCGCCCAAAGCAGTCCTGCGATCCAACCTGCCAGGACATCTGTCGGGTAATGAACTCCTAAGTACACGCGGCTTACTCCTACCAAAAATGCCAAAAGAAACGCCCATGACAACACGTAAATCTTTGTCCTTTTGTCCGTCGTTGCTGACGCAATAATTGTTCCCAAAGTCAAATAAACCAAACCTGACATCATTGAATGACCGCTTGGAAAGCTTGATGTGTAAATTTGTGTAAAGTGAGGAACAATGTCTGGACGTGGCCTCGAAAAAAGCTTCTTCAAGAGCAGCATGATTGTACCACCGCTTGTGATGGAAGAAAGAAGAAATACGAGGAGTCTGTACCTCCGATTCAACCACAGATATCCTCCAGCAGCAAATGTCAGCAAGACCAACGCTGCACTCCCTCCCAAAGCCGTTACGTCTCGCCCCAATTCCTTTAGCCACTTTGGGCCTATTGAGATGTTTGGATCTGTTGGGGTTCTTAAAGATTTGATCACAAACGTATCGAAGCTTTGTGTATCTCCTTCTTGCACCTCGATTGCTAGCGCTGTAAACGCTGACAAGCCGACAATCAAGCACAGCGCCCACAGTAACATCACAGGCTCTCGTTGATAAAGCCATGTTGTGATTGTTCCAAAAAACCGTCTCATACTTTCTCCTTTTCCTCGATTGTGTCGAGAACTTTGCTCCTAAATGCTAGTGATTTTTTTGAGCCGCTCGTTGTGGAGTGAAAACGATACACAATACAATGCAAATCAACAACACTGCTGTCGCAGTGTAGCGGCTCAAAGCCAATCCTCCTTGTGAAAGAGGTTTATCCAAAAAGTCTCCGACAACAGCACCTAAAGGCCTCGTCAGAACAAATGCACCCCAAAAGAGTAGCGTTCGATTCACTTTGCTGTAAAAATAAAGTCCACCCAAAGCAAGCAACAACGACCCAAATAGAAGGGCACTCCACATGTATCCAAGCCCCATAGAGTCAGCCGTCCAATCTCCCAAAGCTGTACCCAAGGTTTGAGAAAACATGATTGTCACCCAATAGAAGGCCTCCGCCTTCGGAGAACTTACCGAATCCACAGATATTGTGCCAAGTATCCGATACCACGAAATGAGAGAGCCGATTAATAGCACTGATAGCAACGAAACGCCTCCCGCATACCCTATCCCCAACGAACGATCTGCAAAGTCCGCAAGGGTTGTGCCTACTGTTGTTGTTGCTATGATGGTGATCCAATAGACGAATGGATGAAAGCGCGTTACTTTCATTTGGATGATCACACAAAGGAAAAAGATGAGTGAGAAAACAAGCGTGCTTACTAGATAGCCCGCACCCATTGACATCGATAGAGCATCACCTCCTGTTTCGCCGAGCGTCGTTGCCAGGATCTTGATGATCCAAAATGCCAATGTGACTTCAGGAACTTTCGCTACAAATTTTTCCGTATGCATCGTCATTTACCTTCATGACCTCCATGAGAAAATTGAACACGAACAAGTAGACCTGGGTGGTTATCTTCCAGGGCCAGGCTTGCTTCGTGAAGGCTTGCGATTGCTTTCACTAGACTCAAACCAAGGCCGCTTCCTGGTGTCGTTCTACTTTTTTCGAGCCGATACAGTCTTCGCCAAACCTTCTTTCTTTCTGCTTCTGGAATGCCTGGACCGTTATCCGCAATTGTGAATTCGGGGCCCCATTCAGTCTCTTGTAATTGTAAAACAATCAATGTTTTTGATGGGCTGTGTCGGATGCTGTTTTCTATCAAGTTTACAAACATTTGAGTGAGCAGGTCTTTGTCCCCAAAAACAAACACAGGCCCTTTTTGACCAAACTTCACAACAAGTTCGTCATCATAATCTTCTGCCACTGCTTGGTATACGTCTTCTAAGTCCGCTAGCAATCCCACCAAGTCAACGCGGGAAAAACCTGATTTTCGAGTCCCCATCTCAACTTGAGCGATTCTCAACAGCGCATCAAATGTTTCTACAATCCCATCAATGTCATGGATGATGCTTTCATCGAAATCTTCATGGTTTGCTGATTCGTTCGCAAACTCTAGCTTTTGACGGAGCCGTGTCAGTGGCGTTTTCAAATCATGTGCAATGTTTGTTGATACATCACGCATATTCTCCAAGACAATCTGCAGTTGGGATTGCATTGCGTTGATACCTGCAGCGATTTGATCAAGGTCATTTCCTGGCGTTTGTACGGGAATCCTCTTCTTTACGTCTCCCTTTGCTATTGACGCAAGCACGTTTTTTATGAGTGTCAATTGCCGATTTGTGCGATTTGCCAGGTAAAGTCCTCCACCAAGGGCGAGCAAAAGCGATAAAAGCACGCCGAATGTTAAACCCGATTGTAAGGTCTCTTCAGTTTCCACCAATGCACGGTTTGAGTATCCAACGAGCAAAGCTCCCTCTGGAAGCTTCACCCACTTCGCCAAAAATCCCTCTTCCTTGTTTACAGCTTTTTTTTTTAACCAAGGCAATTGGGCATCCGAAAGCACTTTCCATCCAGAAAAGAACTCGTGGTGTACAATGTTGCCGTCGACTCTATCGCCTTCCTTGTCGACGAGAAGGTAGACAAAGTCTCCATGCATTTGAATGTTGTTTTTTTTGTGTTGGGAGGCTTTACGATTCCTGCTTGCAAGGAAAAGAGATCGTTGGCGCTCAATCAAATCCTTTGTATTCTCTTCAAATTCTGACTTGAAGTCGTAATACAAAAAGGCAAAGAGGAGCCATGTCGCCACTGTAAATGTGACCATAAACAAGGAGCCCCATTGAAATGCTGTACTGCGGAATACATTAAATGCTTTCATGGATGGAGTAGCCCACTCCTCGAACTGTGTGGATGAGTTGTACATCAAAAGGTTTGTCAATCTTGCTTCTCAGTCGACTTATATGGGTCTCAACCACACTTGTCTTCGGGGAAAAATGAATGTCCCACACCCTGTCAAGGAGCATTGTTCGAGTCAGCACACGAGGTTGGTGTTTCAACAACACTTCGAGCAATTTAAACTCTTTTGCTTGTAATTCGATGCGCTCTCCACCTCTGGTCACTGTCCGCGAGAGGAGATCCATCTGCAAGTCGGCAACACACAATGTTGTTGTTTCTTGCTTGAGATTTGGACGACGTGCGAGCGCGCCGATTCTTGCACTCAACTCTACGAAAGCAAATGGCTTCACCATGTAGTCATCTCCGCCTGCTTGCAAGCCTTCCACGCGAGCGTCGATATCACCCATTGCTGTCAAAAACAAGGCTGGCACTTTGCAATTCGCAGCACGCAAAGTCTTTATCAGAGAAAGGCCATCAAGTTCCGGGAGCATTCTGTCAATGACAAGAACATCGTATTCCTCCATCGTTGCGTACAAGAGCCCGTCACGTCCATTGTGAACACAATCAACAGAGTGACCTTCTTCTCGTAATCCACGTGCTATGTACTCAATGCTCTCTTCGTCATCTTCGACGAGCAGTATTCGCATGTTTTCTCCTATCCTTACACATTTTTCTTTCATTTTTTACACCTCTACTTTGCCACATCAATTGATCGCTTGTCCAGGCCAAATTCGACCATAGGGCTGGAGTTTTTGCGAATCTACGAAGGATTTCAAGAACCAGAGGTGTTCACCTTGTATACTAGCGCAGTCTCGCTTTCCTACAAGAGGTACGGCAGGTAAGGCTATTGGAGGTAAAAGGACATGTTTTGATTGGTTATGGTGCTATCTTTTGAGTACCATAGCAGAGATGGAAGGTTTCGGAGCCTTTTGTGTTCACTTTTCGATTGGAACAACAGCTTTACTTGCCTTCTTTCTTGCCACTCTCTGCTTTTTCTTTGCCTTCTTTTTCGCCACTCTCTGCTTTTTCTTTGCCTTCTTTTTCGCCACTCTCCGCTTTACAGACACATTTGGTTTCTTTGTCGTCGTCGGTTTCTTTGTCGTCGTCGGTTTCTTTGTCGTTGTCCGCTTTGTCGTCGTCGGTTTCTTTGTCGTTGTCCGCTTTGTCGTCGTCGGTTTCTTTGTCGTTGTCCGCTGTGTCGTCGTCTGTTTCTTTGTCGTTGTCCGCTTTGTCGTCGTCGCAGGTGCAACCTGTGTTGGAAGAAGAGGGAGAATTTGTTGTTGCGTTGGACCCCATCGCACCTGAGAGTTTTGAGTAGTCAGTTGCGCAGCCTGTTGTTCCAAGCAGCAAGAGGATAAAGAAAGGAATCAAAGAAAATGATTTTTGTTTCATGTTGATTTTCTCCAACTTGTAAGGATGTTTTGAACACGACACCTTGTGTGTCTCATGGTTAGTGTTGGATTGTTGCTTTTTTCATCAAAAAAACTGATGAGCTTACAAACTCTCAAACATCTGTTTATATGGTGTCATGCTTTTTTGTCATCGACCTTTCTTTTTCCTTACAAAACCGTGATGTTTAGGTCATCGGATGGAAAAAAGTTGGAAGTTGGAGATCAGCTTCCTATCAACCCACCATCATTTTTTGTGATCAGGATCGTAGCTGAACGTGGGCGACCATTTTTGTCTCCGTCTGGCCATGTACTTGCTGCCGTTGGATTGGAAGGCGTTTTGAACACTTTTCCTTTTAGTCCGCCAGGTACATCACCTGGATGTTGGATGTTCACCCACATAGAAGTAAGGTCTGGTGTGAGCGCTAGGCCAGTTATTTCGCATCCAACAGGCCCTGTCAAAAAGCGTTTACATTCTCCTGTGGTTGGATCCGAAACAAGCATTTGATTGTTGCCAAATACTTTGTATTCTTTGTTGTTTTGTGCGCTTCCGCTTATGTCTGTTTGGATCCAAAGGTAACCATCTGGATCGATTGTTAAACCATCTGGGTTTGCGAAAATATCTCCCTTGACGTTACCTCTGTTTGTTTCTCTGGATGCTTGAGGATCACCTGCCAGTAAGTATACGTCCCATGTAAACTTCAGACTTGAAGGGTGATTGCTATCCTCCTTCCAGCGAATGATATGACCCATTGCGTTCGCTATTCGCGGGTTCGCTTTGTTTTTATCTGGGTACCTGGAGCTTGCGCCACGAAGGTTGTTGTTTGTCAGCGTTGCATAGATCCATTGATGAGTAGGATCTGCACTGATCCACTCTGGACGATCCATTGGTGTGCCCCCTACCTGATCTGCTGCCGCTCTTGCTCGGATCAAAACATCCGCCTGATTGATGAAGCCGTTGTCTTTGGTTAATCCATTCGAGTCATGGACCAGCGGCAGCCAAGTGCCTGTTCCATTCTCATGAAATTTGGCGACATACAAAACTCCCTCATCAAGAAGATGCTTGTTGTTTGCTCGGTTGTTTGGATCGAATTTACCTGCAGTTACAAATTTGTAGATGTACTCGAATTTCGAATCATCACCCATGTAAAAGCCCAGACGCCCATCTGCTCCCACTGTGTGAGCTGCATTTTCATGGGCAAAGCGTCCCAACGCTGTTCGCTTGATTGGTTTGCTGTGAGGATCAAATGGATCGATCTCAACAACCCATCCAAATCGGTTGGGTTCGTTTGGTTCTTTTTGCATGTCAAATCGATCAAAAAATGTCTCCCAGCCGTAGCTTGTATGTGAAGAGATTCCCATGCGTTTTGCATTTTCTCTTTGCTTCTTGGTTAGTTGGGTTGAATCGCCTGTGGTAAATGAGTATAAAATATTTTCTTCACAAGTGAGATAGGTTCCCCAAGGGGTATAGCCGTTGGCGCAGTTTGCAAAGGTTCCCATGACGCTTAACCCGCTGGGATCTGCTTTTGTTTTCATCAATTCATCGCTTGCTGCAGGTCCTCGCAGTTCCATTGGTGTTTTGAGAGAAATGCGTCGTGCGTATTTGGAAGGCCTTACAATTTCCCACTGTTCGTTCCTTTTTTTGATCTCAATTACAGAAACGCCATGAGCTGCAAATTCTTTCTCGGCTTTTTCCTTTGTATACGTTTTGGGGTTGTCTCTGAATCCGCCATCTTTATGTAATATCTGAGGATCTAGGTATTCGTGATTGACGACCAATAATCCATGTTTGGAGTTGGTTGAGCCTATCGGTAGAGGAAAATAGTGCATACCATCATGGTGCATCCCTGCCTGTTTTTCCTGTTCTGATGCTGTGTTGCTTGCGTCCTTTTTGAAAGAAGGTCCATCACTTACAGGATCTCCCCATGCGAAGAAGACTGTTGCAGTATACCCGTTGGGGACGATGACAGTGTCTTCAAGGTCTGCGATCGGGATCGAAGTGAATCCAAGCTTTCGTCTCACTTGGCTTTTTTCTGGGGGCTGCTCTCTATCTTGTTCGGGAATCGATTCTTGCTCGTTTGGTGAGGCAGCATCAATGTCTTTTTCATTTGGCTCTCCGGTTGTATGTTCGCCAACACAGCCAAATAGTTTCAAGGCAGCCAACCCTAACCCACCCACGAGTACCTTGCGGCGCGAAATGTATGTGTTTATGATTTCAGAAAAATGACGATTCTCCGAATGGTTATGTACGCCATCTGCTGTCAACACGTCATATGTTGTGAAACCGTCTTCTGGCAAGGTTGCAAGGAATCTATCTTTTTTGCCTTTGTGTGACATCAAGGACTCCGCTGTGTTTAAGTAAAAGATGGTGGAAAAAGCGAACTGCAGAGGATTGTCAATGTTGGTGTTCCTGGTAGGATGAGACTTTTACTCTAGTGATGGATATGAAGTTACATACAAGGCTGCTCTGAGGAAAAGCGAACACAAAAGGGTTTTGGATGGAGTTTCAGGTAAGGCATGAGAAGAAGGCTTGGCTGGACCACGGCGACGAAGAAGAGAGCGCACATGCGCTCTCCGAAACCTAGGGT
This sequence comes from Deltaproteobacteria bacterium, assembly GCA_002731275.1. Classification (GTDB taxonomy): domain Bacteria; phylum Myxococcota_C; class UBA6777; order UBA6777; family UBA6777; genus UBA6777. The sequence goes on from PCBK01000170.1 coordinate 11,374, forward strand.
TTCGCCTCTCTAATCGTATGTTTTTGGCTTTAGCCTCCCGTCTTTGTCTCATTTCTCGTTTCCCTTTTTTTCATCCGGCGGCCTCAGGGCTCAGTCATCACTATCATCATCACCATCATCATCGTCATCTTTGCTCTCCTTTGTGTCTTCTTTTTCGACTTTCACAGGCTTGCCGGACTTCATGTCGATCAAGACTTCAAATATTTCCTTGTTTTTGTTCTGAATTTTGACTTGGTAGTAAAAACGATCGTTTTCTTCTTCAACCTCGGCTTCGATGGCTTTACCTGCTACTTTTTTCAAGGCAAGCTTGATGGCTTGAGTGAGGCTGTATTTCGCGGCAGCCAATGCCGAGTACTTGGTTGCTTTTTTTGGAGCTTGCTTGGTTGCTTTTTTTGGAGTTTCTTTGGTTGCTTTTTTTGGAGTTTCTTTGGTTGCTTTTTTTGGAGTTTCTTTGGTTGCTTTCTTGTCAGAGGTGACAGTCTTTGCCTGCTGAGATGTTTGGGAATGCTGTGTAAGGCTTGGTTGACTTGTTGCGGAGGGGGGCTTTGCACTGTAAGCCTCTGTGCCCATAAGTACGAGTAAAAGCAAACCAAACAACATTGCATTTTTGGTTGACATCTGTGTTCTCCTGATTGTAGTTCGCACGGGCCGCTACTTTGCTCCTGTGCGATTGATACGACATCCTGAATGTCGAGCAAAAAACGAAAAAAGAGGTGAATTCATCATACTTTAGAGTCCAACCCAAAAAAGCGTTGTGAAGAAGTTCAACCAAACTCACGGAGTGTTGTCGAAAAATGTGAGCGTGATTGAGCTTTTTCTCGCATGCTTTCCTTCATGCGGTTGGGATACACAGATCATGAAGTTTTTGTTGGGTCAAAGGTTTTTCACAAAGTGGTTCGCAATCAGAATCCACCGTTGGAGGATGTTTTTTATCATCGCATACTCCATTGTCATTGATCTTTCGCCATCTTTACATTTTTGTAATTTTTCTGATTTGGTTGTTTAAAAGGTGGTTTGGAGCTGTATCCTCATTTGATGGTCTCCATTTGTCAGGCTGGCGAAGAGGTAGAAGTAATCAAGTTGGAGTTTGTAACTATGTGTTTTTGTAAAGTACACGTTAAAAACACCGCCGAACTCATTGAGAGCTGTGAGACTTGTTTTGTTGTCTGAGGGGTGGATATGTCCAAAACGCAAGCCAAACGAGAGTGGCAAACTTGGCAGTAGATATCCGATGTGTCCAAACATTCCCCATCCATTGCGAGGAAGCAACGTCTTCAGAGCTTGTGTTGTTTGTTCATCTGGATGGACTGCGGTGTATTCTCCAGATCGCGTCATCCACTGAAAAACAAAAGAAAAACCACTCCACTTCATGACGAGATCGGCTGTCATGAAATGTATATCGCTTTGTACGTTGTTGGGCAAACTGGTCCCATGATTTCCTTGTATGCGTTTGGCCTTGTGAGCAAAAGCGTAGGAGAAACCAATGTGTAATTTGGGAGTGGGAGGGCGTCTCAGTGAATCTTCTGAGTGACTTTTCAACTTGCCAAGTGGTTGGTATTGGAGCCTGACAACGTATAGCAATCCCTCGTTTGAAAGCGCATCTACTCCCATCCCTTCTCCCATGACAGCCGTCAGCAAAAGCTGGAGTGTGGGCACTGAGAACAGGTGAGGAAACGAAAGAGCAACTCCCATATCCCGATCAAGTTCAAATTCTTTGTTTACAAGTGACCGATCAACAAACAAAAATCTCTTTGAAGATGTCATTCTTGAGAGGCTGTAGCCCACTTTGAACTGACCCACACGGACATGAAGCCATGAGAGATGTTTGAGATCCACATACCAATCACGTAAAGGTGTTTGTCTTGGGATGCCATCCTCTACATCGAGATCTTTGGGAGAAACGCCTAAAGCAAGTTTGAACTCATTTGCTTTCCCAAAAAAATGCCCTACAAATTTGATACGCGCACGGCGAACATTGAAGCTATGTTGCCAGACTTTGTTTGTTTCATCCAAGGTGTAAAAGAGCTGTACGCGCAGGCGGAGAGACAGAGAGAACATGTTATCTGCGCTTGTGAATTGTATCCCTTTTCCTGGTCGAAAACGGAATCGTTCCTGTGAGGCTGTGTCCTTACTTTTCGCCGCGAGCGCAGAAGAAGAGAGGAAGAAGAGTGTGCACAAAAAGGGGGAGAGAGAAGTCATTTGAGATCCAATATCCATTCACGAAGAGGGTTAAAACGCAAACGGATATGTTTGCATCCTTTTATGTCACCAACATCTCCTTTACTTTACAATTTTGTAAGGTTGTCGGAGGAAAAAAAGCGTTCACAAGAGGGAAGGTGATGCATCAGGTTTCAGCAACAACCTCCTGTGAGCGTTTCCCCTGCCGTATTCTTTTTGCCTTCGACTGCCTAAAGCTTTCCAAAAAAAGGATTTTCCATCCGACAACCTAAGAGCGGCGTTCGTTCTGGGCGGATTGGCTTCGTGAGGGGAAGGGCAGACCTGTCCGAAAAAAAAGCGTACGACATAGAGTGCCTGATGGAGCCTGAGGCCAGGCATAATAAGGAACCATGACAGCTCTATGTCGACGACAAGTCAAACCACTAGAATCCATCGCTGTACTAAACTGAACTGCTTCGAGGAAAAAAGCGTGCGAAAGAGGTCAGTGGACGGAGTCTCAGGTCACACATGAAGAGGAGCTGTGTGATCACCACTGCGACGATGAATAAGAGAGCGCACGTGTGCTCTCCGAAACCTTGGGCCGTTGGACGGAAAAAAGCGAAGACAAGAGGGCAGCAGATGGAGCCTCAAGCAAGGCACAGCATCGCTACGCCGACGAATCATGATGCTTTCGGCTTCAGCAATAATCTCCTGTTTTCGTCTCATTTTCCGTATCTTTTTTTCATCTGGTGGCCTTGGGTTTCGTCTATCTAATCATATGCTTGTGGTTTTATCAACAACCTCTATGTGCGTTTCTTTTTCTTCCACTCTTTTTTTCTTGCTGCAGCTCTAGTCGGCGACACAAATATCTCGCTTACATTCGTTGTTGTTCTTGCAGTCATTGTCTCCTCCACATCGGATCTTGCAAGCCTGTTTATCTTGGTTGCATATGAATCGCCCACATGGATCGCCATTTGTACACGGCTCGGATTGCACACATTGGTCGTTTCTGTCACACACGAGAGAGCCTGAGCAATGCCTGTCACTTGTACAAAAACTTCGACAAACACCTCGTCCTTTATCACAAACAAATACGCCACATTCTGCATCACTGGTGCATTGTTTGATTTCCGAACAGGTTCTTGAAGGTGAGCATTCAAAGCCTTTGGCACATGGATTTGATTTACCACAATTTAAGTGACAAACACCACGCTGAATATCACAAGCATACCCACCACAAGAAGATGCGTCTGAGCACTGGCTTGGTTTGATGCATGTCCCATTTTGACATTCGTATCCACCCGCACAATCTCTTTGGCTATCACATACATTGAGGCAAATACCCCTTTGTACGTTGCAAGCATATCCACCACACACCGAAGGATCTGTACAACTCTTGATTTCTTTGCACACTCCTCCTGCCGAACAAAGAAATCCGCTCGCGCAATGCGAATCCTGACTGCAGTGTTGGCGGCACTGGCCAATGTTGACATCGCAAATGTAACCATTACAATCTGCAGCGCTTGTGCAACCTCCTATGTTTGCTTGGACGCATTTGCCGTTTTGACAACGAAGCCCACCCGTACACTCGCTGTCGCTTTTGCATCCTGTTTGGAGCGGATCTTTTGCACACTTACCGTCTGGACCACAAACAAACCCCACGGCACAATCATCCGTTTGATTGCAGGCTGTATTGCAAAAACCTTTTTGGCAAGCATACCCTTCGCATGTTGCATCAGCTTGGCAAGCTGTCGGCTTTTTGCAAGCCCCCTTTGCGTTGCAAACGAAACCTTCATCACAATCGCTAGCGTTTTCACATGAAACCTTGCAGTCGCCACGGCTCAGATCGCAAGCATATCCGTTGCAAGTCGCGTTGCTTGTGCATTTTGAAAAGGGAACGCAACTTCTTCCTGCGTTGCAGACTTTTCCGCTTTCACAATCTTTGTCATCCTCACAGGAGACGAAGCACTTACTCGTTGTCGCGTCGCAAGCATATCCTCCACAATCTGATGCCGAACTACAGTCTGGAGGTGGTACGCAAATATTGTTGAGATCGCAACGAAGTCCCCCTGTACAATCTTTGTCCTGGCCACAAACGATATTGCAGACACCGCGATCTTTGTTGCAGGTGTAGCCATTGCAAGTCGCATCACTCTGGCATTTGGCCCTGCTCACGACCGCATCTTGGCAGCCTCCTAACATTCCGATAAGCAACATAAGTGTGTACACACAAACATGCATCTTCATCCACTTCATGGTTCTCATGTGTGTTCTCCTTTTTTGAGGTTGATCTTTTTGGTGGTGCTTTAGTGGTTCTCTCGCGAAAAAGACATACAACATCGAGGTCGGACACAAGGCCCGACCCTACGGAAAACACCACACGATACAATATCGAGGCCGGACACAAGGCCCGACCCTACGGGGGAAATGCAACATCATGCTCATGCGCTTACTCCGCGAGAGGGTTACTTAGCTTGCATCATTCATCGTCAGATTGGCGATTGCTACAGTTCCTTCTCATGACTTGGTTGAGGCTCCAAATCTTGTCTCTTTCGTGAGTGTTTTTCCTTGCTGTATCCTAAAGCATGTTCAATCATCATCATCGTCGTCGTTATCATCATCGTCGTCGTCGTCATCATCTCGGTGCTTTCTTTTCCATCTCCTCTGAAGACGACGTTTACATCGTTTGTATTTATGTTTGAGTTTTTTGTATTTTCTTTTGAACCTCTTCCTATGGGTATGAAAATACAAACGCTTTGCACGCAGAGATCTTTGCAACCAATGTCGACAAGCTGTATGTGTTGTCCATCGAGGTCGTCTGTATTGTTGTGTGTAGCATTGTTGCTGGCAGTGTACTTGAGCGCGACGTTCACAAGATAGTTGTTGTGCGGATACTCGACCCTTTCGGTAGATTTGTCTGCATCTTGTCATCCGCTTGGGTACATTTGTACAGCGAAGAAATTGCTTGGGAATTCGACGGCATCGAGTTCGTATTTTCGTTACTCGACGACATCGGCGCTGGAGCTTTCGTTGTTCTTGGCAAAATTTCGTATGCCACCCCAAACGGAAGCATCGCCGCGATGTTACCGGAAAACGTCTACACCGAAGCTCAATCCTCCTTACATCCCTGCACGATCGACGCCACGATGTGTATTCTCGACATTGTTTTTCCCAGACCGTGTATTCTCGACAATATGTCTGCCAACGTGGAGGGATCGCGTAATGTCTACAGTGTTGGTTCCTAGACTGTTTGCATCTTTGCATACATGTCCGAAATGCTCTTGTGTTTTTTGCAGGTGCATAGGACGCTAGGCTTGTTGAAGCGTGCCATGAAACAAGCATCCAGACCAAAGCCAAAAGGCGGAAAAATAAACCCCCTTTGACATTTCCTTTCCTTGTCATATCGTCTCCTTTTGTCTTAGAATAGCCTTGTCTTTCTCTTGAAAGGCTCTTTCCAGAAGTGGTTTACATTTTTTTGCACAGCCCTTGTGTACATGCAAAGCCAGGAGGGCAACCGTGCTCCAAAGAGCAAACCAATGTACAAACCCGGTCTTCGCAAAATGCCTTGGAGCTGTCCTCTTCGCAGTCTTCAGAGTCTTCGCACTTTTTTCCAAGTTGGAGGAGCTCCTGACAACCCCAACTCCACTTCTCTGGAGTTTGCAGGGAGGGAGGCGCTGAAGGTAAGCATACCTTCGGATGTGTAGAGGATATATGTTCGCCACACGAGAAACCTTGGGGACACTCACGTTGTGTTGTGCATTTCGAGAGACATGCTTTTTCTTCGGAAGGACCTGCTATGAGGCATCGGAACTCCAAGGATGGGCAATCATCATGACTCTTGCAAGGTTGACATTGAGTGTGTGGTGGAGCACTTTCGTCACGACTTGAACCATCTCTGGCGTCTTGCTCTTCACTCTTCCAGCTTGGATCAAATTCCACATGCTGGGTGCAGGACAACGTTGCTGCACACAGAAGAAACAAAACCGCACAAAGAACTCTACAACGTGGTTGCTTCATCGGTTCTCCCGCTTTGGGCAATGTTTCCGTAACCAAGCGTTTTCAACATCTCCAGCAATGAGTGCTCTTCTGGCATGCTTGCAGGATGCTCCACTCATCCGAAGTATACGTGCATGTCTTAGTCTCATCTCCTGCGCAAATACACCGTCTGGATAGTTCTTTTTGTATCTTTGTATGAGTTGTTGTAGTTCTCTTTTGGGAAATGGTTTGACAAGCAAAAGCAAGCCTGAGAGATGGTACATCGCGATGTCGGCGGTGCTTCCATCTTGCTGAGTCGCCAATTGGAGGTACTGACGATACAAAGGAATACACTCTCGCTTGCTTCTTCTTTTACAAGCCTTGGCCGCTTCAAACAAAGATTGTTTGATCTCTTCACGTTGTTTCGAGGAAGCCAATTTAAACAGTCGCTTCGAGAGGGAGATATAGTTTGACCAGTCTGCATTTCTTTTCGCGAAATCTGCGAGAAAGGAGAGCAATGGGTATGTGCCCTCGCGAGGTGTTCCCGGGAGCTGACTCAAGTCAAGCTCGTACTGGACCGCTTGTTTCATATTTACGTGAGCAAGACATTTTAGAGTGACTAAAGGAACTTTCGATGAGCAGCGATGTTGAGTCATCTTTTTCTGTGCGAATGTGTACCGGACTCCTTGCTTCGCCTTTAGAGAGAGTATGGCTTTTGGGCTTTTGAAGGAGACATTCCCTCTCTGAACATCTACGCGTACCCATTTGTGTTGGTGGTTGACTGTAAACTGTGTACCTATCACTGAAATGAACACAGAGCCGACGTGGATTTGAAACGATTTCATTGACTTTGGTTTAACACTTACGTCGATTTGTCCCCTTCTCAAAACAACCTTTTGTGTGCGGGATGGCTTTGAAAATGCGATGTCCGCAGGACCTGTGACTTGTATCTTCCATTTCCCTTTCAGCTCGAAAACACTTCTTGCTTTCGGAGGGAGCTTGTATCTATGTGGATGCTTTTGGTTTCCGCGGATGGATTTTTGAGATTGGCCTTGTATGGTTATTTGTAATCGATTGTAAGGGGCCACGATAAACACAAAAAAGGCAATGAAAATGGTTGATGGGACAAGGGACCATGCAACCAAACGAATGTCCGAACGAAGGCGAAAGAGTGTCTCCAGTGTGCGCTTCTCGGAACGTGCCAAGCTTTTCCGATGCTCTTTATGACTCCATTCTTCATGGGCGACATATTCGAAAATGTATTCATTTTTCGGGAACGTCTTTTCATCGCTCATTGAGCATGTCTCCTTTGGAGAGTCCTTGGTGTTTGAGTGCTTTGTGCAAGCGTTCTCGAAACTCTTTGCGGCCGTGGTTGAGACGTGACGAAACTGTACCTGCTGGAATTCCAAGCATTTCAGACGCTTCATTCAGGCTACAGCCTTCTAAATCGCAAAGTAGAATCGCGATTCGTTTTCGTGGACTCATTAACTCCAATATATCCCAAACAAGCTGTCTCGTTTCTTTGTCAACAAGGAGCTTTTCTGCGATGGGTTGTTCTGGTTGAGACGTTTGCGTATCTTTCGTCAATAACTCCATAAATGAAGAGAGTTTGTTTCTCTTCTGGAAGTGTTTGTAGACCACACGCGTCGAGATCCTGTACAACCACGTGGAGATGGAGCTTTCTCCTCTGAAGTTTTGGATCCCCTGCATCGCTTCGAGGAAGACTTGCTGTGTGCAGTCCTCTGCTTGTTGCAAATCTCCCAACATCCCAGCAAGTCTCGAAAGAATTTGAGGTGCATACCTCCTATAAAAATCACGGGATAGAGATTCATTTCGCTCTTTGAGTCCTTGTATCCAGTGTCTTTCACTTGCGTCTTCTTCTGCTCTCTGAGGAGGAGATGTTTGTACAAGAAGGGGTACGTCAACGGACATGTTTGTCATTCATCCTCTGGCTTTTTTTACTTGGACTTTTTCCTTTAAAACAAACATTTGTGTTGGTTGCTTTTCGGAAATCTTGTTCCTGCATGACATTAGTGGAGAGGATGGCAGAATTTCCTCAAACTTTTTTGAGGGGGAGGAGAATGCTCACAAAGATACGGAGAGACCTACGCGTAAGTGAAATTGCCACCACGATGTTTCGTAGAACACTTCACCGCGGCGCTCAAGAAAGAATTGGGTTGCGAATAGGTTGCAGGCGAAAGATGAGAAGAGAGATACACGACTTGACAGCTGAAATCTTATCCGGATTCCTGGACGTATACCTACACGGACTTGAAATCGTGTGTTTTGTCGATTTGTAGCGAGGAAACCCTCGAAGACAGCTCCTGCCTCCAAAAAAAGCGACACCAATCGATGAGGTCGCAAGAATCTGTAGTGACTTGCAAGGCAAAAACGAATGGAGTGCAGAGAAACAACGTCCTGGAAAAACAGAGGAAGAAAAGAAAGTTCACCCTGAAACATCCACTGCTTGAAAACAGTCCCAAGGTGAGCAACACCCCCAAGCATCATGTCGCGGCCAAAAGTCGATTGCATACCAAGCTCTGCGCCTATGCCAAGAAAAAGTCTCCAATGTTCTTTCGGATGACCTATTTTCAACAAAGCTCCTATTCTTTCTTGTTTTGTTTTTCGGATGTTTCGATGTTTTGTGTTTGTTTTTTGTTTTGTTTTTCGGATGTTTCGATGTTTTGTGTTTGTTTTTTGTTTTGGGATTCGGATGTTTCGATGTTTTGTGTTTGTTTTTTGTTTTGGGATTCGGATGTTTCGATGTTTTGTGTTTGTTGCTTGCTTTTTGTTTTGAGGGGTTTTTTTTGTGTTTGTAGTTGATTGTACGATTTCTTTTGTTGCTTGCCATTCATCAAAAACCTCTATGTACGAAACAATGGCTCGGATTCGCAGTGTTGCCGTTTTGTAACCTGTAGGGATACGAAAATATCTCCGCCAGTGCCCTTTACGCAACAGAATGACATGTGGTTTGACGACATGTAAGTGGTAGGAAGACTTGGTCCCTTGGGTTTTCCGAAATCCCTTTTTGTTGAGCTGTTCCAAGAGTTGTTTGATGGTCTGAGGGTTCATCCATTGGACTTTTCCTTGGATAGATATCGTTTTTGGACTCCCTGCTTGCACACCAAATGTCTGCATTGTTACAAAGAAAGATAGCCACCAACACGATACTTTTGACAAGTTTGGTCCTCATATGTTGGGTGAAAGTTTTTGGATGAGAAGTGATGGTGGTTTCTTTCCAAAAGCACCAACAAAACTTCGGACTTTCATCGACCCCATAGAATTGTCCATTTTTTGCAAGTTTTTTGCAAGTCATTGATGGAAGACAAGCTGTTAAACTTTCTACATGACTGTTCTGACGTGATGTTTTGATATCATCCTCTTCATAGGGGAAGGGTCTCCTAAGGAGAGCGGCTAGCGTTTTTCTTGGGATGTTCCTTCTTTTATCTTGTTAACAACGGCTTTGACATTTCCCAGGCAACAAGTGCCTTGAGGATTACGAAGATCGCAAGCACATGTTTTGGCTTTGGTGCCAGCCGTGATTTTTTCGATGATTGTGGTTTCGCCTGTTGTAAGGAGCTCTTCACGAATTGAAGCGGTTGTGTGTTGGTAACAATAGCAAACAAAAACCCTTTCGTCTTCTGGGTGCTTTTGATAGACCCACTCTCGCAGATCAAACTCTGTGAATGTCAGACCTTCCGTCTCACTGAAGTAAACGACTTTACAGTCTGGCGAGCGACAGAACCGATAGGAAGATGCTGGCATCAAGGCCTCCAAGCTTATCGCCAACATTGATTGGATTGTTTGGTGTCCAACTTTCCTTCCTTTTTCTCCACAAGCAGGACACCGTTCGGTCATCTGCTCTTGATGTTTCGGACTCTTATGTTCCAATGAGGAACAACAGTGATGTGACATCTTTTGATACCTTTCGGATATTCTCGTTGAGGCTGTTTAACATAGAGGCTCTCAAGTCTCTTCCCTTGGCAGCCATGTTGTTGACTTTGGTTTCTCTTCTTCTTGGAACCCGACATCGTAACTTGCTATGATAATGGTGACAATGATTTTTTTCCGACACTGCCCGGTGGATTTGGAGTGGCGTTTGAAGTGTGAAAAGTTTTTTCAGGAAAGTTTGGACGCCTCTGAAGACGTCCAAGGTTGTTTGGAAGCTTTGAGCGGCGTCAGAGGCGCTGGGAGTTTGTTTGTCACAAAGTGCGAGCGGCGTCGGAAGCGTTGGAAGTTTGTTTGGCAAAGTTTGAGCGACGTCGGAGGCGCTTGGAGTTGTTTGTCACAAAGTTTGAGCGACGTCGGAGGCGCTTGGAGTTGTTTGTCACAAAGTGCGAGCGACGTCGGAGGCGTTGGAAGTTTGTTTGGCAAAGTTTGAGCGACGTCGGAGGCGTTTGGAGTTTGTTTGGGAAAGTTTGAGCGACGTCGGAGGCGTTTAGTGGTCCTCTCGCGAAGTAGGCACATGAGGATGATGTTTCATTTTTTCCGTAGGGTCGGGCCTTGTGTCCGACCTCTATGTTGTATGTCTTTTTCGCGAGAGGATCACTAAGGTTACTGCAAGCAAAAAAGTGTAGAGGAAAAAGAAACACACGTGGAGGTTGCAGCTGAAACCGCAAGCTGTGTGATTCGTCATCGACATGGCGGTGGCCATGCCTTCTCCTCATGCCTTGCCTGAGGTTCCATCTACTGCCTCCTTCGTGCGCTTTTTTCCTTGTAGTCGCCTCAAAAGATGGAAGAGGGGTTAGGAGTTGGTTCTTCCTCTTCGTCTTTGGTCACGGGGAGTTGTGCCATTTGTTCTCTGAACGCCTTGGTGATGATCTTGATATTCTTTGGTTGCTCTTCCCATTCGAGCTGCGCGAGATTGTTGACATGTCTGTACATTTTGGTGAATTGACGGCGGGCTTGGGTTTCGAGTGTGAATCCACCAGTTTCGTCGAGGGAGACGAGCGCGACGAGCTGTTTGCTCATCTTTTGCCCTGTTGTGACGATCTCTTTTGCAAGCTCCAATGCTGTGTGTTCGCCTTCCTTGGTCGTGAACTTGATACCGGAGAGAAGGGACTGTACGTTTTGGTCTTCGAGTTGTTTGCCGAGTCGTTGTGCTTCACCTGCCTCATCAACCCACTTCATCCCGATGATCGAAAGTCCAAATGGAAAGAGATCTTCTATCAGTGAGGTGATCTGGAGCTTGTATTCTTCGCCAGTGACAGCGTTCTCGGCCAATTCGAGCAAAAGAGAGAGGCTTCTGTATCGGTTGTCGTGTATCAGATCGAGGGTTCGGAGGATTTTGCGGATCGCCTTTTCCTTTTCGGGTGTGAGCGGTGTTGAGAGCAACTCGCGACTCGCACGTAGATTATCCAACACTTTCTGGAGTCGGACGATCATTGGAGTCAAAAGATCATTTGATTTAAGCAACTTGAGGGATTCGCCAGAGAGCATGTATTCGAGGATCAAGATCATCGATGGACTTGAGAGTTTGACGATAGACATATACCACTCCTGTTTTTGGTTGTTGGCCGGATACACCAACGCGCAATGATTTTTTTAGAATGGGGACATTCTCCCCAAATACGTGTTTTTGTCAACACCCATTTGCAGACCATTCCTGCGAATTTTTCTTCTTCAGACGTTCCAGATGGAAAGGGCCACAAGAAAAAGTAAACTAGATGGAAGGATCGGAGAGCTGTTTATGTTTTGTGCACTTTTTTCCTTGGGTTTTTCTAAGGAAGAGGGACATGGAGTCTTGGGGTGTTGTTCCTCCACTTTCGTGGAATATGGAGGTGTGACAATTTTAAGTTCTTGTTATCAAAGGGGGTACATCGTCTATGTTCTTTGCTTTGGGTTCGCGATTGTGTTGGGGTTGGATAGGAAAAGTTCCTTTGGTTTTTGACAAGACTTTATTTCATTTTGGCGATAGTTCCCCAGTTTTATAAGGGGAACATAAAGTTGTTGTATATGGCGTGTTTTTTGCTTGACAGGCCAGTGGCGAGTGAAAAGCTCATAAAAACAAGCTCACAAACACAAGGAGCCAGTGATGAAAACAATTTCAAAAAACACGATGTTGTGGACATTGTTTCTTTCCATCCTACTGATTGGGTTGGGGGAGGCCAAAGCCCATCAGCCGGACCCAAACAGATGTCGAACCAAATGCAAAATCAAATGCAAAGTCAAAATGGTAGAGCGATGCTACGCTCGTCAGTGGTGGTTTGGGAGTGTTTGTTCGACTTATCCCAAACGGGTTTGTTTCAAGCGGTGCAAAACCAAATGCATCAAGCCTGTTGAAGTCTGCAAAAACGTGCAACATATGCAGAGACGATGTGGCTATGAACCTGTGCCAGAAAAGGTGTGCGAGCAAAAGACGATGATGCGTCGGTCTTGTCGAGTCGCTACACGTCCAAAGAGAGAGTGTGAGTTGTACACAATTCATCGAAAGCGCTGCAAGACCAAAGTTGTCGACAAAAACAAGTGTGCCCTTGAGACTGTGATGCAAACGAAATGCCGAAAAGTGCAAGTTTTTGAGACTCGATGTCGCCGTATTCCTATAAGGAAGAGGAAGTGCAAAGTGGATATCTACGGTGAAATGCGTTGCAGGATCAAGCATAAAGTGAAACAGTTTTGCAGGAATGTTCCTGTTTGGAAAACAAAGTGCAGGCAAGTCCCTATGAAAAAAGTGCGATGTCGTCGGGTTCCCCACAAAATTTCATTTTGCAAAAATGAGCCTGAAATCAAGACTCGATGTCGTATGGTTCCCCGCAGCACTCGAATTTGTCGTGACATGCCAGAGACTCGGACCCTATGTAGAATCGTCCACCAAAAACGGTGGTTGTGTAAATTATTTCCCATCAAATCAAAGCGATGCCACAAAGAGCTCCGGAAATCTGTCTTTGTGAAAGACTTTCCTCTTGGTGGTCGTTGCAGACGGTTCAAGCGTAAAGCTCGCCGATTCAGACGTCGATTTCATGCAACAGGTTTGCGACGGCATTGGAGAGCGTACCGGAGATTTAAGCGGTTGTATAGACATTGCAAATTCAACACAAAACGTTGGCAGGAACATTCTTTGTGAGGCTGCTGGAAGGAAAAACCGTACAAAAGAGAACAAAACGTTGAGTTTCGCATGGTAACAAGGGGAGCAGGCCTGCTCCCCTTGTTACCTTCTAGGTTGAGGGGGTCTGCTCTTTTGGAGTTGTCTTAGCCTTGCTGATGTCAGGGGGTGTCGCTCAGCTCAAGGCGTAGGACGTTGCCATCTTTGAGCAGCTCTGTGTGTTTGAGCCAGAGGTTTGGGAGCTCTTTGCCGTTGAGCCATGCTTTTTTCACATACTTTGTCTTGTCCGATGCGCCGAGGGCGTGGATTTCGATGGTTTTGCCTTCGATGGTCATCTGTGTACGTGTGAAGATGGGGGATGTGATCAGGTAGAGATCACGTCCAGGGATGGGGTAGAGTCCCATCGCGTTGAACGCATACCATGCTGAGAGTGTGCCCGCGTCGTCGTTCCCTGCGAGTCCTTTGGGGCTGTTCTCGTATCGTGTGTCCATGATCCAGCGGACCCATTTTTGGCCGAGTGAGGGTTTCCCTAGGAGGATGTACATCGTCGCGACATGAAGGTCTGGTTCATTCCCGTGCCAGTAGTATTTTTTGAGTCCAAGTTTGCGCTCGCGAGCCTCGTACTCATTAAAAGATAGCTCGAAGAATTCGTCGAGTCTTTTGAGCAATGCATCTTTGCCACCAAAGAGTGTGCTGAGTCCATCCATGTCGTGGGGGACAAAGAACAGGTATTGCCACGCGGTCCCCTCCACGTAATCTTTGGTCCACACCGTGTCCTTGAATTCGTCGTTAAACCACGTCCCGTCTGCATTTTTGGCCCGGAAGAACTTCATCTTGTCGTCCCAGACGTGTTTGTAATTTTCGGAGCGCTTCATGTAGGTCTCGACGTCTTTGGTTTTGCCCATCGCCTTTGCCATTTGCGCGATGGCAAAGTCGTTGTAAGCGAACTCCATCGTGACGGAGGCTGCGCCTGAGTGTTTGTTGGCCTGGACATACCCTTTGGAGGCGTAGTGTTCGATATCGCGACGTCCTCCGTACTTTGCGCCTGGTGGTGTTGGGTTCATCGCGAGGAAGGTCATGGCTTTGTATGCGGCTTCAGCGTCAAAGTCCCGGACGCCCTTGATGTAGGTGTCTGCGATCACGATGTCGGCGCTTGCACCCACCATCGTACCTGTGTATCCGGTCGCGAGGGGCCAGCGTGGGAGGTAACCACCTTCTTTTGCCATGGCGAGGAGAGAGCGGACCATGTCGTTTTGATGTTTGGGGAGGAGCAGGACGAGCAGCGGATGAAGGGTCCTGTACGTGTCCCACATCGAGAAGTCCGTGTAATACGTGAAGCCTTGCGCCTTGTGTTGTTTTTTGTCGAAGCCCGTGTAGCTTCCGTCTGTGTCGCTGAGGATCGTGGGCATCTGGTAGCTGTGGTAGAGGGAGGTGTAGAACATCGTCTTTTGATCTTGGCTACCACCTGCGATACGGACCCGCGAGAGTAAATCTTGCCACGCTTGCTTTGTGTTCTGTCTTTGTGCCTCAAAGTCCCAATTGTTCCCCTCTTTGTCGAGGTTTTGTTTGGCCTGTGCGAGTCCAGTCATCGAGATCCCGACTTGCAGCTCGACGGTCGTTTGATCCTTCGGGAATGTCAGGAATGCACCGACTTTTGGACCTTTTTGTTCGAGTTCTTTGAGTTGGATCTTGTCATCCTTCCAAGTGGTCGCCTGAAAGGGGGTTTTGCTTTTCGCGACAAAGTATAACATGAATCCCCCACCACGTTTGGACATGGCCCCATCGGAGTGTAGCCACCCTTCGAAGGTCTTGTCGCTGGTGATGTGGATGTGTCCGTCTCGGACATTTCCGCCGGGGAGCGCGTGGTCGAGGCGGATCAGGACGTTGTGAGGGGTGTTTTTGTCTTTGAAGGTGTAGCGGTGGTAGGCAGTGCGTGTGCTGGCTGTCAACTCCACGGTGGTGTTTGGTTTGTCGAGGTGGACCTTGTAATAGCCGGTTTGTGCGACCTCTGATTCTTTTTTGTAAGAGGAGCGTTGTACTTTGGTGGAGAGGATGTCACTTGCGATAGGCGACGCGACGGGCATAAACAACAAATTTCCGTAGTCGGGGACACCTGTTCCGTAGAGGTGGATATGGCTGAAACCGACGATATATTCGTCAGTGTATGCGTATCCTGCGCAGTGGCTGAAGTTGATCCCCTCTTTGTCGGCGGTGTCGGGGCTGACTTTTACGAGTCCGAAGGGGGCGTTGGGGCCGGGATGTGCACTTCCTACGGCGAAGCCTGCGCCACCCGTTGCGATGAACGGGTTGACAAATTGGGTCACATCTCCTTCGACGAGTTGTGGGAGTTGTGGGGTTGATTCTTCTTTGCTGCCACCGTCAGAGGGGCTGGGTGTTGAGGTGCATCCAATGGATATGAGGAGCAGCAACGCGCCCACAAAACAAACCAAACCAAGGTGTCTTTTCATCTTTTGTATCCCGTAGGTTGGACGATTGGAACATCGATATAGAGCATGGTACTCTATGTATCCTACTGGATCGATTCAGGTTGTGTCTACTGTTGGTTGATGTGCTTGGCGAGATAGGCGGGGAGCGGAGGGGTTATGCGCCAGCAGGAGGTACGCAGGCTTTGGTGCCTTTGGTGCCGTCCACGAGGGTGATGTTGGCGGAGCAGTTTGACTCGTTGGCAGCGGTGCGATTTGCGTTGCACTCTGTCTTGTCGTTACACGTGCGGAAGCAGTAGTTTTTGCTGTCAGTGTGTGTGACACATGTGGATCCTGTTGGGCAATCAGCGTCGCCTGTACAGTCAGCAGAGCCGCAGTATCCGCCCTTGAAATTTGTCAGACAGCTTTGCTTGTTGTCTTGGTTACAGTCTTCATTTTTGGTACACTCAGCGCCAACACCGAGTTTATCTGCTTGCACTCCACAAGCTCCGAGCATCACCGCAAACAATACAAACATCCATTTTCTTTTCATGACGTTTTTTTCTCCATGAGTTGGTTGACCGTTGAAAGGTCTCATTCTTTACACTAGTGTATTGTTGCCGAGAGGGTCGTTTCTTTCATTTTTTTTGAAAAAATGATGGTAGATAAGCCACATACTAAGTAGATCGTTGACGAATTTCAGAACAGGCGTTAACGTGTTGACTGCGATGTGCACACGACTGTGATGGAGACAAGTATTTGGATGAACAACTGTCCGATGTAAAGGGTGATAAGATCCTCGAAGCGATTGAGCAGCTTCATGTTATGTACGAAGATCAAAGCCTTTCATTGGAAGAATATCAATCGAAACGAGAACAACTCCTCGCTCAACTTGAGGAGCCCGTTGCACAAGAACGTCTGCAGTACGAATTGCGTGTACGCGACCTCAGTACACGTTCTGGAAGTGACAAGTCCACCCCTGCCCAAAAAGCCGATCCAAAGGCTCTCATCCCCAACAAAGAGACAAACAACAACCTTCAAACATCATCCAACCACAAGAAAACGACAAACGGTTCTCACATTGAGCTGGGTTCAAAAGAGGCTGTCGATGCGGCTGTCGGTTCGGGTCAAAAGTTGTGTGATCGTTTTCTCCTCAAGGCGCTGCTCGGTACAGGGGGAATGGGGCAAGTCTTTCTCGCAGAAGATATGGCGTTTGGGACCGAGTATGCGTTGAAGGTCTTTCACCCTTGGATGATGTCCAACGAGCGAAGTTTACAAGGGTTTGTGCAAGAGTTTCAGTTTTTGGAGCGTCTGACACATCCTTCTGTGGTGCGTGTGTATGCGATCAACAAAGACCCGGAGACGGGGTTTCTTTTTTACACGATGGAGAATGTCACCGGACAAGATCTTCAGAGCGTGATCGATAAAAAAGAAGAGTCGAGTCAAGGAGATGTTGAGCTGATCGTCCCCATCGATCAGGCCATACGATTGATCGATAAGCTTTCGGAAGTGCTCAAGTACATCCACAAACACAAAATCGTCCACCGTGATCTCAAGCCTGGTAACATCATGATGCTTGAAGACGGGACGATTAAGCTGCTCGATTTTGGGATCGCCAAGTCCTTGGAGAAGAAGGAGACCTTCCACACGGGTTACAAAGGGACCTTCTTTTATATCGCTCCTGAGCAGCTTGTCGGTGGAGAAGAGGTGAAGCCTGCCGCCGATATCTTCTCACTTGGTGTGTTGACGTATCAGCTGTTGACTGGCGAGATCCCCGTTGGTATGGCCGTGTTGCCAAGTGAGCTGAACCCTGAACTTCCTGAAACACTCGACGCCGTCATACGCAAGGCGATGCATCCACGCTCCAAACAGCGCTACCAGAGCATCGACGAGTTTTTATCGGCTTTCCACGATGCGCTTGGTCCACTCGCGCGGTTCTCTACAAGCTCCTCCCAATTGCAAGCGAACACACTCGCGGAACGAAACACAAACAAACGACACACCTCCTCTGTCCAACGTGTGATGAGGCCGGGAAGCTCCGGTCACAATCACCGCTCTTCATCGGGCTACCCTGTCATTAAGAAGCCAAAGATCAGTGACAGTCGTGTGTTGAAGGCCATTCATTCATTCCAGGCGCACCACGGGCAGGTCTCGTCGATGTCTTTGTCTGCGGACAAGACAACCCTTGCGACTTCCAGCCATGACAAGAGTATCAAGCTCTGGGAACTTCGTTCCTGGTTTTTGCTCGCGGGTCTTGGAGGAGAGCAGAGCGCGATTCAGGACGTACAGTTTAGTCCAGATCGCGAGCGGATCGCTTCAGGCGACATCTCTGGATTCTTGAGGGTGTGGGATTTAAAGAAGAGTCGAAATGTACACCAACTCAAACACCCTGCAGCTGTGACCACGAATCTGTGGAGTCCAAGTAGCCAGCTCTTGATCTCTGGTTGTGCAGACAACAATGTGCGCATTTGGGAAGCGACGTCTGGGCGCTTACTTTACACATTGAGTGGTCACAAGGGCCACATCGAATCACTGGATCTCGACGGGAGCGGTCAGCTCTTGTTGTCTGCGAGTCTAGATGGTTCTTGTAAGGTATGGGAAGTGGGTTCTGGTCGAGAATTGTATGCGTTCCCTGCGGGAGGAGGAGGCGTCAACGCAGCCGCCTTCTGTGTGAGGGAGCCGGGGTTTGTGTCTGTCCATATGGACGGTTCAGCGCGCTTGTGGTCACTTAACTCAAGTCGTCTATTGCACACAATACAGGCACATGAAGGTCGGGCGTTGGCGTTGGCGATCAGTCCGATGGGGAAATGGTTTTGTACGGGTGGCGAGGACGGAGCCATTCACGTTTGGCACATCTCAAAAGGAACGCATGTTGCGACGTTGGCTGGGCATCAACGTAGTGTGACTGCGTTAGTGGTCACGGCTGATGGTCAGCGCATTATCTCCGGTGGAAGCGAGGGTGACGTCAAAGTCTGGAGCACCAACTCATTTGTCCCTGGATTGATATAAACGATATACACGGGGGATACTAGAATGCTGATCCAGGGGCAGTTGCACTTGTGTCTTCGCAAAATGCACCCGAATGTACGGCACAATCCCTCATGACAATGCGTATGTCGCAAGCAACATCCTTCAATCGCTCGATTGCTCGGTTAATATATGCGGTTGTCATTTGCTTCATGCACTTTGCAACGACCCCTTCTACAAACCTCTCCATCCCCCTGTCACTTCGTGACTTCCCCTATTTGATCCAGGCGTAGTTGCACTTGTGCCTTCGCAAAGTGCACCCGAATGTACGGCGCAATCCCTCATGGCAATGCGGATACTGCAAGCAGTATCCTCCTAACGCTTCAATGCTCGGTTAATATATGCGGTTGTCATTTGCTTCATGCACTTTGCAACCACCCCTTCTACAAACCTCTCCATCCCCCTGAGCCTTCGGCTCTTCCCCCTTCCTCTCCGACCTTCGGAGAAGGGAAGGGGGACCAATCAACCGAAATGTCGCAATATAAACGGAAACATCGTATCTATCGGTTGGTTTGTCCCTCCTCTCGAAAGGCTTGAGAGGAGGGAAGGAGCGGAGCGACAGGGTGGTGAGTTTGTTGAGGCGTATGTTGCAAAGCGTACGAGGCAAATAAGCCCGATGAGGGCGCTTGCCTTGGACGCAAGTGCAACGTCC
>PCBK01000171.1 GCA_002731275.1 Deltaproteobacteria bacterium
AGGATTGAGAGGAGGGAAGAGCCGAAGGCTCAGGGTGGTGAGTTTGTTGAGGTGGATGATTGCAAGTGAAGACGCAAAAAACCCACTGAAAATTCGTGAGCAGTCCAGCATTACAAGGATATGGCCTTGCTATATCCGCCAGAAAGAAGGGGATGAACTCGTGGAGTCAGGGGAGTTTGCGGAGACACAAGTGCAACGTCCACCGGATCAGCATTCTAGTATCTCTCGTATATATCGACAGAATGGTCCCTCCTCTCGAAAGGCTTGAGAGGAGGGAAGAGCCGAAGGCTCAGGGTGGAGAGTTTGTCGAGGCGTATGTTGCAAAGCGTACGGAGCAAACGTCCTCATAGGACGCTTTGCTTTGGACGCAAGTGCAACGTCCGCCGGATCCGATTTCTAGAATCCCCCGTATATATCAGTTGGATACCTGACCACACATATGCGTCACGATAAACGTTGAAGCACCAATGTCTTGAGATAGTCCGATTCGGAGAAGTTCGACATACACGGATGGTCTGGGCCTTGCCCCCAGATATCAAGTAACTGGACATCCATATGCTGGTCAGCTGCAGCTTCCTGCACCAATCCCCAAAAGGTCTCCCTATCCAAATGATACGAACAAGAAGAAGACACCAAAATCCCACCAGGCGGGAGGAGGCGCAAAGAGCGCAAGTTTAACTCTTTATACCCACGCAACCCTGCTTCCTTCGCCGAACGATTCTTGATGAAAGATGGAGGGTCCAAAAAGATCAGATCAAATTGTTCATTATCACGATCAAATGCCCGCAATTGCTCAAACACGTTGTTCCCGATCGCCGTAATCTTGGAGGACAGATCATTGAGCGCGGCGTTGCGGCGAAGCACCTCAATCGCAGATTTCGAAATATCAACAGCCGTGACACTCCCACCATCAGGCAATCTCGACGCTGCATGACACGAAAACCACCCCTGGTAACAGCACGCTTCAAGGACCCGTTGAGAGGAAGGTACAAACTCCATACAACGACGCAATGTCGTCAACTGATCCAAAAATGCGCCTGTCTTCTGTCCTTCGAGTGGCTCAAATGAACACTGAAGACCATCAACATCGATCTCCATCACCGCAGGTAGCTCGCCGTATATGACGCCTTTGCGACGAGGTAACCCTTCCAGGTCTCGAACCTTCCCATCGTTCCGCTCGACGATCGCACGTGGTGAAAAATGCTCTTTCAACAGCTCAACGAGCAGATCACGAAGGCGCTCACTCGACGGACAAAGCGTCTGAATCACAAAGATATCACCATAACGATCGATGATCGTCGCGGGAAATCCGTCCGCTTCACCGTGGATCAATCGGTACACAGAGGTCCCAGCAGGCAACAAACGCTCACGTCTCGCCTGTGCCTGTAGAAGACGCGCTCTCCAGGTCTCATCATTTGGCGGCTCCTGATCACGAGACACCCTCCGAATGGAGATCTCCGACTTCTCACTGTAAAACGCGTAACCAAGATGCCGCTTGTCCGGAGCGAACACATTCACAATATCACCAGACACAGCCTCAACCTTTTGGATATCGGAGCGATAGATCCAAGGATGTTGTCGTTTCCAGCGCTTGTGTGCGCGCTTGTTGATCTGAACAAAGGGAGTCTGCATATCTCTTATTTCCTTGCCTTTTTGGGGGCTTTGAGTTGTTTCATCAAGACATCCACAGCCTTCTTTAGCTGCACGTCTTTATCGAGCAATCGGTCCGAGAAGGTATTTCGAACATACACATCAGGCGAGACGCCGACCTTTTCAAGGTCTTTCCCATCAAGCGTTCGGCACGCCCAAAATGGAAGGCGAAAACGCGTACCATCGATCAACGTAGACGAGGTCGTAAAGATCAGCCAACGGTACGTCCCCACACCCACGATTTTGCCAAGCCGCAACGCCTTAAAACCGTTCGCGGTCATCTCGGCGTCACTCAAAGAGCGCTCGTTGATCATCATCACCATCGGTTTGTGGGCCGCCGCAAAGAATGGTTGGGGCCATGACTTCATGCCTCGGATCTGCCACGTGGAGTACAATCGCCTCGACAGAATCTGTAGCACACGATCGTGAATGTTCCCACCCCAGTTAAAGCGCAGGTCGATGATCATCGCTTGTGCGTGGCGACTTTGTGTCTCAAAATCACGGATCAAACGATACAGATCACGTTGCCCCATTCCTCGCATGTGGAGATAGCCGATCTTCCCCTGACTCCATGCGTTGACTTTTTTACGACGAGCACGTGCCCATGACAAGTACCGAAGCCATCGATCTGCTCCGTAGGACATCGGTCTGACCTTCAGGCTACGCTTGGTCCACGTCACCTTTTTGGCTTTGGATGGGACTTTTACAACGACCACAACACGCTTTCCAACTTTCCCTTCAAGCAGCTTGTGGATGCTGGTGGAAGATGTCACAGTCTCCCCATCGATCGAGTCTAACCACGCGCCCGCAGAGAGCTTCCTATCTGCGTTGTACAACGCGCCTCTTCGGAGAATCTTGGTGATCATCACCCTCTTGCCCACAACACGCCACTCGATCCCAAGTGAACCTGTCTGGAGAGCACGGCCACGACGTCGAAGACGCACACCAAGGTGAGAGGCGTTCAGCTCCCCAACCATCTCATTCATCAAGTCGGTCCAGTCTTCATCTGTTTGGACTTGCTGCACAGCCGGAAGATATCGTTTGTACACTTGCTTCCAGTTGAGTCCACTCATGCCTCGATCGTAAAACTGATCGCGCATTGTCAACCACAACTCTCTGAATTTCTGTTGTCTTTGTTGTTGATGGTCAATTTCTATTTGAGTTGTCAAACGCAAGCGCTGGATCTTGCCAGAGGGGATCGCGATACGAACGACTTTTCCGCGGTGAAGAACGTAGGCAGCTTTGCCATCAGATGCCCATCGAAGACCATGATCTCCCCACAGATGGCGAAAACGCAGCCCCAACGCGATCGGTTTGGCACCTGAGATACGCGCCTTCTTCGCGTGAAAGGAAGCCATCCAGATCTGCACGACCCCTGACGTGTTGGCGAAGAACAACAAACGCTTACCTTTTGGTGAAGGTTTCGGGTAGCGCTCGTCCCCTTTCAGTCGCGTCAGTGTTTTCGTCCGCTCCAAGATATCAAAGGTGTCGATCACCATCTTAACGGTCTTCTTTTTCTTGGAAGTCTTCTTCGATGCTTTCTTCTTCTTCTTCGCGGTTTTGGTCGCTGGTTTTGTCGACGCCTTCTTCTTTTTCTTTGAAGTCGCCTTGGCTGTTTTCTTTTTCTTCCCCTTCACCTTAAACAGCTTTTCCAAACGGTCCTCTGAGAAGGGTCTCTTCATCGCTTTGAGAGGTAAAAGTTTGAGATCATCTCCACCAACACGTGTAAACCAATCACTTCCGTGTGGGTTGGAGCGATAAAACAAAAACTTTCCATCGTGTGAGAGCGCACCATCGGCATCATGAGCTGCCGTCTGTGTCAGCTTGTGTGAACGTTTGCCATCGACGTGATGAAGCCAGATATCACCGCGCCCTCTGTCGAGCTCGATCGACATCAACCAACGATGATCAGGTGCCCACTTGAGCGTCCACCCCATAAATCCGCCATGTTGCGTCTTTGCAAGCAGCTTGGGTTGCTTTCCTTTTTCGAGCAGCATGATATCCGTCTTCCCTTTTACGTAGGCGATAAATTGGCCGTCACCAGACACAGTCGGGAAGTAGAGTGGCGTCTTGCTTTGAACGAGTTGTGTCTCCTTCTTCGAGAATGGGTAGCGCTTGACCAACGCAAAACCTTTGCCACGTTCGGTGAGATAGAGGAGATGACGAGAGTCTGCATCCCATGTGACACTGTACTCACGCCAATGGGTACGTGTAACTCGATGAATCGCGGTTTTGGCCTTTGCGTCAGTCACAAAGATCTCACCGTGCATCACAAACGCGAGCTTCTTGCCATCCGGAGACAGCGCGTACTCTTGCACTGAGGATAACTTCGTATGTGTGCGTTGTGGGTGGGGATTGGCCGCTTGTATTGAAACAGGGATCCGTTCAGAGCGCCCAGTGTCAGTGTCTGTCTTCCACAACTGAAAATGCCTCTCGTACACAATCGTACGTCCATCTCTTGAGAGAGAAGGCCAGCGGACAGGACCGGTCTTAAATGTCGTAAGAGCACGCTTTTTGCCGCCTTGGATGGAAGCCTTGTAGAGATTGGCGGTGCCACTGCGCTCGGAGACAAAGAAGTAGGATGTTCCGTCTTTCGACCACATCGGCCATACATCATTCTTTTTGTGATGTGTCAGTTGTGTCGCTTGTTTCGTTTTGAGATTGTAATGGATGATATTATCGTTATTCGGACCAGTGTATCCTTTTCTCCACCAAAAGAACGCTCCCTCCATACTGCTGCCCATCAGCAACGCGTCGCCTTTGGGTGACCATGCTCCAGAGTGTGCGATGTTCCAAAGTCCATGAACCATACGACGTGCGAGTCCACCAGTGCGGGCAATCGCATACAAAGACATACCATTTTGTCGATTGGAGGCGAACAAAATCTCCCGACCATCAGGAGACCAATCCAGTCCAACATCCGCCGCGCTATGATAGGTAATCCTCGAAGGAGTCCCTCCTGTCGAAGGAATGACATAGACATCCTTCTGAAGATTCCGTGTGCTCGTGAACATGATCCACTTACCATCAGGAGACCATCGAGGCATGCTGTCATACGATGAATGGACAGTCAGCCTTTTTGGGTTAGAGCCGCTTGCACTTGCGAGCCAAATGTCTCCTTGAAATGAGAAAGATAGTTGACGTCCGTCAGGAGAAAGTGCAGGATGTCGCAAACCGAGAGTCTGCTTGCCACCTGCGGAGGCAGTCCCCGCCCACACCAATGAACCAGGGAAGATCAACAAGCACATACCAATCCACATATATATCAGACATATGGGATGATTCTTCATCGACATGATTATCACCTATTTGGTTGAAGGAGTGTATTCAATCTACACCTCCACATTCAGCGAGTGAATGGCTGGTGTGTTTCAAATAAAATGAAACATACACATCTACCACGACACGTACAAAAGGTGAACGAGCTTACCATTTCACAGAACCAGATTTCAATGGAAACCGCGGAGAAAACAAAGCCTCCGTGACAGCTTCGGTATATAGACAGGAAAATGATCTCGACGCTCAACAGTGAGCAACTTTCGCCCCCGGAATCCCCTACTATTCGAAGGAGAACAAAATGAAATCAATATGGTTAACCATGGCGGTTGGCATATTTGGGGGCCTCGGCGTATTTCTCTATGGAATGAGAGTGATGAGCCAGGGTCTCGAGTCCGTCGGTGGTGACACCATGAGGAAGTGGCTTCAACGTTTTACAAGCCACCCGATTGCCGGTATCTTTACAGGTCTTCTTGTCACATGCGTCATTCAATCATCGAGCGCGACGACGGTCATGCTCGTCAGCCTTGTCCACGCAGGATTTCTCAATCTCGCGCAGGGAATCAGCGTCATTCTTGGTGCCAACATCGGCACGACCCTCACAGGATGGTTGGTCGCGATTTTGGGCTTTAAGATCAAAATCGCAAAATTTGCGCTCCCTGCAGTCGGGGCTGGTGTGCTCTTTATCTTTTTGAGCACAAAAAACCGCAATCGCGCAATCTGGGGGGAAATCCTCGTTGGATTTGGTCTCCTCTTCCTCGGCTTGATGTTCATGAAGGACTCTGTCTCCGTCCTCAAACAATCAGAAAGCATCAAACAGATGCTCCACGCGTACTCGGCATCGAGTGGGCTCTTCTCGATGATGATCATCATCGGCATCGGGACAATCGTGACCGTTGTGATTCAGTCCTCCAGTGCAACCATGGCGCTCACAATCACGCTCGCACACCAAGGACTGATCGACTTCCCAACCGCTGCAGCCCTGATCCTCGGCGAAAACATCGGCACCACGATCACTGCAAATCTCGCCGCCATAGGGACGGAAGTCACCGCGCAGCGAGCAGCACGCGCCCATTTCATCTTCAATATATCAGGTGTCCTCTGGGCCATGATTTTGTTCATGCCCTTCCTCTCTCTTGTCGATATGCTCGTCCCGGGTGATCCCTTTGCCAAAGAACTCGCCGTACGCAAAGGTGCCATCGCTCCACATATGGCGGCCTTTCACACGACATTCAACATTATCAACACACTGCTGTTCTTGCCATTCATCGGCATCCTCGCAAAAATCGCGACCAAAATGGTCTCCTCTGGCACACCCTCAGCAGAGCCAACCCTGAAGTATATCAATCAAGGTGGGACACCTGCCACCCCCGATGTGGCCCTCGTGCTCGTCAAAAAAGAGCTCGTGCGTATGCACTCACTGATCATCGAGATGTTCGACAAAACAATCGAAGGTCTCAACGATCCCAAGAAAGACCTCTCCACATCGGCGTCTGACGTTCGCGAGTGCAAATCTCTCGTCGTCACACTAGAAGATGCGCTGAAAGAATATCTCATGAAGTTGAGCGAGAGTCGACTTTCTCGGACGACAAGTGTGGAAGTCACTTCAGCCATTCACATCGCACACCACATCAAAAATACATCCAAACACATCAAGCGTCTGCACTCACTGCTCGAAGGACTGCGGAAGGACAAACGACAACTCAGCACGCAAGCGCAAGAAGAGCTGCCCAACATGGTCAAGCAAGTCAAAGAATTACTCGAACTTGTCCACACAAGCATCGAAGAATACAAACCCATCGCGGACCAAGCAGAAGAGCTCGAACAAGGTGTGAAAAAGCTGCGCAACGAGCTGCGCATCAAACACACCAAACGTCTCCAAGACGGCTCTTGCGAGCTCGTCTCTGGATTGACCTACATCGATATGCTCGCGCATTTTCGCCAGATCGGTAACGACTCGTTCAATATCGCGAA
The DNA here is from genome assembly GCA_002731275.1 of Deltaproteobacteria bacterium. Taxonomy (GTDB): domain Bacteria; phylum Myxococcota_C; class UBA6777; order UBA6777; family UBA6777; genus UBA6777. The sequence goes on from PCBK01000171.1 coordinate 6,901, forward strand.
GTTTATCACAGAAGCTTACGAAGAATCACAGTAACAGTCACTCCCCACAAAGACCCCACAGAACGCTCCCCTCAAACATTCCCTCACATAACGCTCAATTGAGCGGCAACGCCAAAATATCGAACTCATCGACGACGTTCTCTTCTTGTTGAGGTGGCGCGACTTGTGGTGGAAGAGGTCTCAACACCTTACGCCCCTTCGAAGTCTGTTCAACCGGCACATTTGCGGTGTGAGACGTCGTCTGTGTTGGACTTTTCGCGACAGGCGCGCTCACAGGACGAAACACGATCTGATTTTTGGTATCCAACGCTGCGTGGAGCCGGGCGCCAGGTCCCACCTCCTCCATCAGTATTTGCTCGGCAAGTGCAGCCTCCAAATACCGACGAATCATCGTCCTCATCGGACGAGCCCCTAGCTCAGGATGATACCCACCATGCTCGATCAACCAATCGATCACAGGCTCTGAAGCGGTGTAGGCAATATCCTTCTCCTCACAAATCTTCTCCGCTGAGGACTTGATCATCAAGCGCGCAAGCTCTCTGATCTCCTCGCGTTTGAGAGGCATAAAGACGAGTCGGGCGTCGATACGGTTCCACAACTCGATGGGCATCTGCTTACTCGCGACAGAGAGGACGACCTCGTTAAGTTCGTGCTCACTTGGTTCACTCTTGTTAAAGCCAATAGATGAACGCCCACTCAACGAGAAGCAATCACTTCCAAGGTTGGAGGTCATCACAATGACGCAGTTTGAGAACGACACCTTTCGCCCTTTACCGTCAGTGAGATGGCCTTCATCGAGGAGCTGCAACAAAATCAACAGCACGTCACGATGAGCTTTGTCGATCTCATCGAGCAGGACGAGTTGGTATGGTCTTGTCCGAACGGCTTCGGTGAGCTGTCCACCATCATCATGTCCAATATACCCCGGAGGTGCGCCGATCAGACGTGTGACAGAGGCGGAGTCCTGATACTCGGACATGTCGATTCGCACAAAGGAGTGCGCTTGGTGGAAGAGATGGTGCGCGATGGCCTTCGCGGTCTCAGTTTTCCCGACACCAGTCGGTCCCAAAAACAAAAAGGAGCCGATCGGACGAGGGCCTTTAAAGCCAGCATAGTTGCGCCTGACAACGGAAGAGATATCGGCGAGGATATCGCGATGTCCAACAACTTGTTGAGCGAGTGTACTCTCCAAAGAGAGCAGCCGCTTGCGGTCCTCTACGAGGAGATATTCTTCGGGAATGGCTGCGAGTTTTGCGATCACCTGTGTGACCTCAACACGTCCGACATGTTTTTTCCGCGCACGACGAGCACGGGAACCAGCAAGGTCGAGGATATCGATGGCCTTCGCCGGCAACCTACGCTCGTGGAGATAACGTGCGCTCAAACGACAGGCGGCAAAGAGCGCCTCAGGCAGGTAGTGGACTTTGTGATGACGAGCGTATGCAGGAGCGACACCATCGAGGATGCGCATCGTCTCATCTTGGCTCGGTTCCTCGATCCAAATCGTGTGAAATCTTCGCACAAGCGCCGGGTCAGTCTCTATATATGTCTTGTAATCTTGTATGGTTGTCGCACCAACACAAGGAAACTCCCCACGACTCAACGCTGTCTTCAAATCGTTGGAAGCGTCCTGCGCACTCTCTCCAGTCGCACCAGCCCGGACCAAAGTGTGAACTTCATCGATAAAAACGATAATTTGGCCCTTAGCAGACTTGACCTCTTCTTTGATCCCCTGCAATTTTTCGGCGAGGCTCCCACGAAGCTGCGTGCCTGCGAGCAGACTCCCCATATCAAGCTCCAGGAGCAACTTTCCAGAAAGACCGGGGATATTCATGTGGGCAATAGCCAGCGCTAACCCTTCGACAAGTGCAGTCTTCCCGACACCAGGCTCACCAATTAAGCAAGGGTTATTTGCGCGACGCTTGCCGAGGATATCGATGATCTCATCCAACTCTTTTTCGCGCCCGACGAGGGGATCAATCTTCCCTTTGTGTGCGAGCCTTGTCAGATTTCGGCCAAGGCTACTGAGCCACGGAAAAGCCTCCGCGTCGAGCTCACCTTGTGCGAGCAATTCCCACGTCTTGTCTGAGAGGGTTTTGGTCTCTTTCTGCTTAGGGATGGGTCTGCCCATTCGGGCGAGCTGTTCGCTTGCGTGGACAACCTCGACCGCCCCTTCATCGTCACATATCGAATCAAAGCGACGACGCACGCGACCTGTCAAGTATGACATCGCCTGATTGCGCAACTTGGGCAGCGAGACATGACAGCGTTGAAGAAGTTGGTAGGCGAGAGATTGTGAGACGCGGCTCATCGCGAGTAAGAGGTGAAGCGTGTCGAGCATTTGGGCATGACTACTTTGCGCAAATTGCTCCATCTTCTGGGCTATGTGTTCCATCACTCCAGGTAACTCTTCATCTTGCCCGGTCAACTCAGAGAGAATACGGTCTTCGTCGATGCCACGCTCTTTCAGCATCTCTTCCGCTTTGTTGGGGAGCAAAAACAACGAGAGCAACAAGTGCGAACTGTTCATCTCCTGCTCTAGCTGCGAGGCGATATCCTGCGCTTGCAAATAAAGTTCTTGCAGCTCGCGACTTTGGGGGACATCCATGAGTAACTCCTGGTTGGGGCGACGCAGGAAAAGGTTGCATTCTCTCCACGTCGTGATGAAAGCCAATCGTGACAGGACTATCATTAAATAAGAAATGGGGGCAATTTTTTGACAACATTTTGTTCCACCAACAACACACGAAGACAGTTGTACACCCCAACTCTCCTTGTCGAGGTGATTGACAGTCTATGTTGGCTTTGCTAGAAGAAAGAAATCCTACGAACACGAGCGCATACTCTGCGTCCGTTGTCAGTGGGTATACGCGTCAATCGATTCATTGGGAGTCATGACAAGTCACAGATCCAGATGCAGTTTGAGAAAGTCGAAAACATGAACCAAGATAGCGCTCGTACAGGACTTCAACCGTTGGAAACCTGGCAAAAAGAAATTAACAAACGTTTTGTCGCAGGTGAGTCTTTGCTCGTCCTCCTTCCAGGCGGAGGAGGAAGAAGTCATTGCTATATCCCACAACTCAAGAACCTCTCTGGGACAACCGTGATCTTGCTGGGTTCAGAGCAACGAAAAAAACGAAGAGAAGCCCAATTACAAGCTCTTTCACAAACCTACACTTGTTGGAGCAGCGATCAACCATGGCCCTCAGACGCTACGACGCTGCTCACTCTGGAAGAAGACTGGAACGAATTCTCCGAAGAAAAGAGCCCGTGGGGGGAAAAGTCTGCTCCTGAGCACATCATCGTCGATTCGCCTCACCCCACAACAACCCCTCCGGCGTGGTGGAAGTGGGTTGAACAGACACACCATCTCGTGCTCCCCTCCCAACCATCGACACGCACAGGCTGGTGGATGAACGAGGACAACACTACACAGTCCACCCTTCTCATCCCCCCCGCTGAAGAGTTGCCTCTGCAACTCCAAGAAGAACAACAAACCGCTATCGATTATTTGCGCGCCCACGCAGCAGACAAAAAGACGTACCTGTGGTTTGGCGACCAAGCACCAGAAACAATTGAAGGCATCGACCTTATCCACGTCAACAAAGCGGACAGCTTACCAACCGAAGCGCCCACAGAGACAAGTCGTGTGTTCTTTTTGGAAGAAGGCGAGACCCCAACATTCCCACTGCCTCCGATAGACGTCGCATTACACGAAGGCCTGCCCTCCAATCTCCGAAGTATAGGCATGTCTGCGCGACTCGCGAACGGGAACATCGTCTTTATCGCTCCAGAAGGTCAAACCGGCGCGCACAAACAACTCTCCCCTCCATCTAAGCTCGCGACCGCGCTCCACTCGTGGCTACTCAATCGCAAACAAACACAGCCCACGCCACAGATTGCGACCAGCGCCAGCCAAATGTTACAAGACATCGGGTATCCGATCACCCCACAACCCACCTTTGAACGCCACCTGCAAGAACTGGAAGAGGCGTTGCAATGGATGCTCGAGAGCGACCTCATCCAGGACGTTCAGGAAGTCCACACACACGTCAAATTGCACCGCGCGAGTAAACTCAAAGAAGTTCAACTCTCCCCACATCCTGAGCTTCTCAAGTTCTGGAAAGTGTACGATGTGGCGCTGCAGCAAATGTCCCCCCTCGACTCCCTCAAATACACCTTTCTCACAGGTCGCACCCTCGACCTCACACTGCTCGCGCAAAAACTTCCTTACTCCATCTATGAACTCAACGACATTTTTCGGACATTCGACCAAAAGGGTCTGATGGTGACTGAGTTGCAACACGGAAGTCTCCCCTACAAGACGGACAAAGAGTTCCAGCTCTCTCTTGAAAAAATGCGACCTGTCTCGCGCTCTGTACAGCTGTGGATGCAGTGCAAAGAAAAGCGCGGACCCCTACTTTGGGCTGCGTTGAGTCAAGCTCCCTTCGAGTTGGAACCAGATCTCACACAGTTATGGGAATTGTCCCCGAAGCAAAGTGAGGTATGGAAGCGCGCATGGTCGATTGTCAAGACCTCCAAAGAAGCTGACAGGTTGCTTCATCTTGCGGCGCGTACACTCGCGTACCTCGAAGACACTTCGAGCCCGACAGCCTCTCTCTTGTGGGAGTTGACCAGCACACAGATCAAGCTCCACGGGCTGGAAACACACGAGTTGCTCGACATTCTGCCTCCAACATCACAGGCAGATAGCCAGATGAGCCAACCACTGCGCGCAGTGTATCAACACCACGATGGCGAAATACAAGCAGCACTCAAAGATTATATCCTCGACGTGAAGGCAGACCTGGGATTCAAAGAGGTGTCGACTTCCTTCGTAGAAGAGCACGCAGAAGAGGTCCTCTCGATGCAAAGCATCGAACAAAATACCACACTCATGCGTCGATACGCGAAGCAAGCCAATGTACTCTCAGAAACACAGCTCTCATCTGCCTGCTCCCTCGCTGCAGCGTGGGCCTCTCACCTGCTTGGGCACAAAGAGAAGAGCCTTCAGTGGTTGAAAGATATGAACGCACAAACACCCCTTGAGCAATGGCGCATGGCCCAAATCGCTGTGGCGAACACAAAACCTGAACTCGCCCTCGACACGCTCCTCGCCAAAGAGATCACACTGCCCGCTGAGGCCGAACAGATCAAGGCACTGCGTAGCTCCCTCCTCGCGCAATGTTTTGACATCTGCAAAAAACAATCCCGATGCAAGGGCTGTTCACTACGAAACAGCGCTTACTGCCCCCAAGACGTCGACACATTTATGCAACAAGTCCGTGAGAGAGAGGAAGAGGAAGAGCAACACAGATTGTTGCGCCTCTCCAAACGATTACGCGCAGACTTCAACCAGCAGCCGACCGAGTGGCTTCAATCTCTGCTCGAAGAAGATGCCCCTGGAACAAAGTCTCAAAAAGTCGAACGTGTCGTCCTTCGCTGTCTCGCAGATCGCAAAGAGGCCAATGTAGACCAGCTCCTTCGCATCGCAGATTGGTGTGATCGTGATGGTGCCTGGCAGCATGCGCTCTCCTACAGAAAGCAGATCGCTGAGCAAACCCCAGAACACGCACAAAACCTCGCACGTCTCGCCACCCTCACGATCCGCAAAGAGAACGACGTCCCACAAGGACTTCGATGGGCCTTGCAAGCCACACACGCCGACCCAAGAAACTTCCCTCTCGAACCCTTCCTCGACGAACATGGTGAGCATCTCCTCGCAGATCTCGATGCGCTCAGAGAGTTGTTGATCGAGCTCCCTGCACACCCAGCCCTCTCAGCATTCGAGCAAGAGCTGACCCAACGCGAAGAGACCAAGCGCAAGCTCATCCCCGTGTTGCAAAACATCGAGGAGTTGATGACATCGCGGACCTGGGCCAAAGCTCTCACACAGGCCAAAGAGGTCCTGGAGAAAGAGCCTCGCTTTGCACCAGTACGCTTCCGCGAAATCGTCGACGAAATCGAAGAGTATAAAGCAGGTGTCCTCAAGGACATTGAGCGTCTTCCTCGAAGAGATCGAAAAAAGCGAAACCGCATCCTTGAAAATCACGCAGAAGAGGCGTTGGAGCTTGGTTTTCCCGCGCTCGCAACCCAAGTCTACCGCAAATTGATGAAGTTCAACCCCCAATACGGCCTTGGACACCTCAAGCTCGCGCGGATCAGTGATGACAAGAAAGAGCAACAACAAAGCTATGAGAAAGCCGTTGAGCTCGCACGTTCTCCCGAACAACGACGCAAAAACTTGCAAGAATACGCCGACAGACTCGCCAAAGGTGACGAGCTCGACAAAATCTTGCCGCTCTTGCTCAAGCTGATCAAAGCTTACCCTGCGGAGCTCTCAAAGGTCGTTCGTCCGACATTGACACGTCTGATCGACCGTCACGGTACAAAAGACAAGATCGTCAAGCCGATCGAAAAGGCGCTCGACCAAGTCGAGGACAAAAAGGCTGTCAAACCGATCAAAGACGCCATCATGAAGATCAGCGACATCGACCCCTGGAAGCGCACACTGCTCTCGATCAAACTGAAAAAATAACCTCCCCCTCTCCTCCACAAAAAGGATTCCCACATGGCGAAGATCTTCGTGACAGGACCTCTTCCCGGTTTGACACCTGCGTCCTTTGAAGAACATGATCTGTACATCCACGAAGGTGAACTATCAACAGAGGCACTGTACGCACAGCTCGCTGATGTCGATGTCCTGATCTGTCAACTCTCCACCCCCATCGATAAACACCTCTTCAAGGCTGCCCCTCAGTTGAAAATCATCGCCAATTACGCCGTTGGTTACAACAATGTCGATGTCGATTGGGCGACGATGAAAGATGTCGCGGTCCTCAACACCCCCGACGTCCTGACAGACAGCACCGCTGATCTCACGATGGGTCTTCTGCTCGCAGCGGCCCGTAGAATGGGAGAAGGGGAGCGTATGATCCGGGCAAACCGATGGGAAGGCTGGCCCCCAACACAATTACTCGGAACCCACGTCACAGGCAAACAGCTCGGCATTATCGGATTCGGAAGAATTGGTGAGGCCGTCGCAAGACGCGCGAAAGCCTTCTCGATGCCTATCGCCTACCACAACACAAAACGCATCCCCATCGGACTGGCACAAGAAGTGGGCGCGTTTTACATGCCCCTCGAAGAACTACTCCGCACGAGCGACTTTATCTCTCTTCATTGCCCGCTGACTCCAGCAACACAACACCTCATCGGAGAGAGAGAGTTGTCATGGATGAAGCCCGAAGCCTTCCTGATCAACACCTCACGTGGTCCCGTCGTCGACGAACACGCCCTCGTCAAAGCCCTGACAGAGGGAACGATCAAAGGGGCCGCGCTTGACGTCTTCGAGCATGAACCCACGATCCAAGAAGCGCTCAAAAGCATGGAGAATGTCTTCCTCACGCCCCACCTCGGAAGCGCCACAGAAGAGACACGCCACGCCATGACCTCCATCCTCATCAAAGGCATCAAAGACACGCTCAAATTCCGACACCCAACAAACATCGTCAACCCCGAAGTCCTCTCTTCCCTTTGGCATAGTATTCGTCCGGCTCCCCACCTCCGCACAGCAGAATGATCCCCCTGCCCCCCGAATGGTACGCCTTCCGTAGCCCAGAACCTCAAGATTACCAAGCCGTTGGTCTCGTGAGTGGACGATTGCATCGACTCTCTCATGATTGGTACGAAGTCCAAGAGCTCCCCTTCCACGCAAACTCTTTCCCTGAAGACACCCATCCAACAGAGTACATAGGGAGAGTCATTCAGCTCGTATACTGGCCAAACGAAGAAGGACTCCCCCACAAAGTCAAAGAAGTCCTCACAACACGTCTGCCACAATTGCGACATCCCTACATGCTCATAAGAGGCTATATCTCCCCCACGACAGAGAAGTTGGTCGTTCCATTCAGAGAGGCTCGCTCTGGACCCTACCGGTATATATTCCCAATCCCAGCAGCGCCAACAGAGCTCCCCATCATTCCAGGAAGAAAATACGACGTTGTCGCCGCGTACAACGCCAGACGTAGAGAGTGGACCTACCAACTCGAAGCGCCGATCATCGGTGATATCTCGACACTCCCACCCATTCGCGACGATGCAATTGATATCGATCCCTTTGCCATCACATTGACGCACCACAGACATCGGCTATATAACCCGTCAGATCGATTCATTGAAAAGATCCGGCGCTTTGTCGCCACCTACCAGACGTTGTTCTCTCCTGTCGAGATCTACGAATACAAACCGGGCCAGTACACACTCGTCAAAGGACTGAAGAGATTGCTGATCGCCCAGGAATTCGGCCTCAAAGAGATCCCGGCGGTCGTCGTTGACCAACCATTCTTGGACGATTTGTGTATCCCACCATTGGACATCATGTACGAAGACGATCATGTCGTGGTCTTCCTGAAGCCCGCGGGCTTCGCAGCTCATCCCAATTACCTGCACAACACACAGTGCAGCATCGCGGACATGTTGGCCGTGTCAGTGAGCCCCCTCTCAACGGGCTATGACAATGACAGGATTGAATTTTTTCGACCAGGGATGGTGCACAGGCTGGATCGAGACACGAGCGGCGTGATGGTCGCCTGCAAAACACAGGAAGCACACGAGTGCTTGTCTGAACAGTTTCGCGAACACTCGATCCAGAGAGAGTATCAGGCGATTGTATGGGGAAAATCACTCCCTGAGAGTGGGCGCTTTGACACATACCACGGCAAAGATGAAGACGCGGTCGATCCTAGAGGTTGGGGGCGTACCAAATACACAAGCGCTTACAAAGCGAACAGAAGAGCTATCACATACTACGACACGGAGGTGAGATACCCTAACGGCTTTGCGCTTGTTCGTTGTCGCCTGGAGACGGGAAAGACCCACCAGATCAGGATGCACCTCTCCGAAGCTGACGCACCACTACTCGGCGATAATTTATATGGAGATGAGCGGACGGATTGTGTGTGGATGAAGAGGCAGGCGCTTCACGCATACATCCTTGGGTTTCAGCACCCAGAGGGCGACATGCTGCATTTTGAGGCACCACCACCAAAGGACTTTCTCAACGCGATGGTACACTGTGAGGCAGGTCGAAGCGTCAAACGTTGAAGATCACTTGGCAGCCATACGAAGTGCGCCGTCCAGTCGGATCGTCTCACCGTTCAGGAGCGCATTCTCGATGATATGTTTGGCCAGCGCAGCGTACTCAGAGGGATTGCCAAGACGCGATGGGAAAGGAACTTGTTCGGAGAGTGAGGCGCGGGCTTTCTCGGGCAAACCTGCGAGCATCGGCGTATCAAAAATCCCAGGCGCGATCGTCATCACACGAATACCATTTCTCGCAAACTCACGCGCCAGGGGGAGTGTCATCGCGGCGACACCGCCCTTCGACGCGGAGTACGCAGCCTGACCGATCTGACCGTCAAATGCTGCGACAGACGCTGTATTGATGATCACACCGCGTTCACCACCTTCGTTAGGCTCATTTTGTGCCATCTGCTCCGCCGCGAGACGCAACACATTGAACGAACCTACGAGGTTGATCTGGACGACCTGGGCGAACTTCGAGAGGGGTTTGGCTGCACCATCTCGTCCGAGGACCTTTGAAGGCGTCGCCACACCCGCACAGTTGATGACAAAGTGGAGACCACCGAATGTTTCTTTGTGTGCGTTGACCGCGTTGGTGATATCCTCCTCAGAGGTGACATCAGCGCGGATAAATTGTGCGTTCTCACCGAGCTCTGCAGCATACGCAGCGCCGCGCTCTTCTGCGAGATCCAGCAACGTGACCTTCGCACCGTGATCGACAAACATCTTCGCACAAGCCTGTCCAAGTCCAGACGCGCCACCTGTGACCAATGCACCATGACCTTGTAATTCCATGACAACCTCCTAAGTAGGGTGATTTGCTTTTTTGTCTCCAGGAGAGCCCCTGGCGATGAGCTAGCGAATATAGAGAGTCCCCCCACAAAGGTCAAGATGAAGCATCGTTCAGAAAAACGCTTTGAAAGAAGACCTTCTTTTGTTACACTCTCACCGACCTGATCTCGATTGCCTGTTACAAGAGCATCTCATGGTCGTTGTGGGGTTGTTTTTGTTTGGCTTTTGAGAGGCACACAACCGCTGGCAGATCACACTTGATCTGATGGAAACCAAACAGTGAATTGCGCACGGAGAATGGTTGAATAGCATGCAACAATACCCAAAAGATTGGCCTGGTCCTGGGCCTATAGACCTGACGATTCATGATCTCCCTCACGCCTCTTCGATGACCGAGTGGTGGTATTTTCACTCCCACATCACCACAGTCGATAAGCGTTCGTTGGCAGTATTTGGCTCTTTCTTCCGTATCATCAAAGGCAAAGACAAAATCACCCAAGAGCCGCTGTACGCGCACTCACTCACATGGGCGATCAGCGACCTCGACAGAAAAACCTACGTCGCCCAATCGCTCGTCGACAAAGACGCCGTCGCGATGGGTAAAAAGAAGCTCGAACGTGGTGAAGGTAGCCGTGATCCACGACTTCGGCGCGCAATGGCAGAGGTCCTCGACAAGGGTAACATCCCCCACCCCGACCGAATGTTTCGCCAAGAACCATTCGTCAACCTCAAGCGCCTTGAGCTCGACTTTGACGGCAATCTCTTCTACAAAAAGGACGATGGCTCTTATCAGGTCGAGCTGTTCCACAAAGAAGAAAACATCGGCTGCTCACTCAACCTCATCCCACAAAAGCCTCCCACACGCCACGGCGACAACGGCGTTGTAAAGGGCACCAAGGGTGAGGATATGTTCTACTACTTTATCCCACGCTGCGACGTACAAGGCTCGATGATCCTCGACGGACTCAACATCCCCGTCACAGAATCATCAGGTTGGTACGACCATGAATTTGGTGGACACCGCGCAAAAGCCGAACAAGAAGCCGCTCAAAAAGGCGAAGATGCCGCAGCACAAGAGCACGACATCGCCTGGAACTGGCTCGCCGCGCAGCTCGACGATGGCTCCGAACTAACAGCCTACACACTCGTCGACGAAGAAACCCAAGAGGTGCTCGAAAACCGCATCGTCCTCATCGACGCGGACAACAATCGCTCGACCTTCACACAGATCGAATTTACCCCCCTCAACGAGTGGACAAGCACACGTACATTCAACACATATCCCACAAACTGGAAGTTGACCGTTCCTGAGAGTGACATCGAACTCGACCTTCAAGGGAGCATCGACGATCAAGAGTTTGTCACGCTGATCTCAAAGCCAGCCTTCTGGGAAGGACGTTGCGAGGTCAGCGGAAATATCAACGGGAAAAAAGTCACAGGGCGGGGCTACATCGAACGAAGTGGTTTCCTCACGATCGACGACCTCGACAGCTTCTTCAAAGCTGTCAGTCGGAAAGTTCGAGAGTCTGTCCGTGCATTGATTCCGCTTGAACCAACCTACGAACAGGTCCTCTCACTGATCGCGGATAAGTCGACAGAGCACTACATGGATGGTGTCTCTATTGAGCAATTCAGAGATACGATGATCAAGCCCGTCCGCGAGATCACCGACAGAGGCGGAAAAGCCTGGCGTTCATACGCAGCCCTCGCGTGTTGCGATGTCGTAGGTGGTGACTCTCGCCAATACGTACAGTGGTTGGCGATGCCTGAGCTGATGCACGTCGGCTCGTTGATCGTCGATGATGTCCAAGACCGCTCGGTGATCCGGCGTGGTGGAAAAACATGCCATGAGATCTACGGTGATTCGATCGCCATCAACGCGGGAACAGCCTGTTACTTCATGGGGCAAAAGCTCCTTCGCGTCGATAACATCTCGGACCACGCGCTGCTTCGTATTTACGACCTCTACTTCGCCGCGCTTCGTGCTGGCCACGCAGGTCAGGCCATCGACATCGATGGATTGGATGCGTATATGCCTCAGGCGATCGAGACAGGTGACAGTCAGGAGTTGGAAGAGCGCGTGTTGGCCATCCACAGGCTCAAGACAGCGGTCCCCGCAGGAACATTGTCTCGCATGGGTTCGATCGCAGGTGGTGGTACAGAGGAACAAGTCCAGGCAGTTGGTCGGTTCTTCGAGTCGATTGGTTTGGCCTTCCAGATCATCGATGATGTGCTCAACCTACGGGGCTTCAAAGGCAATCTCAAGTCACGTGGTGAAGACATCGCCCAAGGTAAGATTACGCTGCCTGTCGCGAAGGCGATCTCCCGCCTGTCCCTGATCGAGAGACAGTGGCTCTGGGAAAAAGTCAGCAGTAAACCACAAGATCAAGAGACCATCGAAGAGGTCATCGCGAAGCTCGAAGAGTGTAACGCTATCAACGATTGTGATGACATGGCGAAGACGCTCGTCGAAGAGGCCTGGGAAAAACTCGATCCGCTCGTCGAAGACTCCATGCCAAAGCTGATGTTGCGTTCCTTCGGCTGGTATGTCCTCGAACGTCACTATTAAAATCAACCCCTCTCACCAAATGGTTCCTCCGTGAAAGACCTCCAACACCTCGCACAACAACCAAGATGGACAACCGAACAGACCTGGGCACTGGAAGGAAAATGTCGTGGCTCGCTCATGCGTCACTGGGCAGAAAATTGCCAAAGACGCTGGGGAACCAACGCCATCGACATGATCCGCTCACAACTGGGGCCAGATCACCTCGAACTTCCGGATGATCCAGATCCTTCGGGATGGTACGCAGTGGGATATCAATTGCAGCTGGCGGAGAGTATCATCGATACGTTTTTGGACGGTGATCCATTCGCGATGGAGACGATGCTCGAAGAAGATGGAAGGAGAGCTGCAGGTCGTATTGCGTTGATGGTGCTCAGACGATTGGGACCACAAACGTTATTGGGGCGTTTGTCTGGTCTCCACTCACAGGGTTACTCTGTGGGACAAGTTGGGACTGTGATCACAAAGAAGAGCGCTGTTCTTACGTACTCGGGAGCAGCCCTCTTTGAACACCCAACATGGCAATTACTGCAGTGCTTTGCCCAACGAATCTTGCTTCGATTGACCCACAAAAAACTCCAATCCCTCCATGTCGAGACCCCCTCAAAAGAGACCTTCGTCCTCTCCTTACAATGGAAGTGACACACTCTCCCAACACCAACGACCTCAATGAGTGACAAGAACTTTCCACCCCATCCCCCATATATTTCCAGGTAAAATCCCCCTGTTCCACCGACATCACCGACACGTTCTCAAAAAAGCAACGTTGTTGCAGACAAAAATGTTCTAGGCTTGTCACTTTCTGAACACGACAGACGAGTCTCCTTTGAGTCTATCACCCAACAAAGGAGCAGAACCATGTTCAAAGCTTGTTCGATTGTGTTTAGTGTGCTGATCGCCCTTCTGATATATCCTCTCCAAGATGCCCATGCAGCCTGCTCCAAAGGTTCATATGGCATCACTGTCTGCAAAAAATGTCCTGCAGGTACGTATGCGTACAAAGATGTCCTGTTTACCAACTTGGGTTGCAAAAAGTGTCCTGCAGGGACCTACTCGAAGGCAGGCTCCCGTTCATGTCAAAAGTGCCCTTGGGGTTCTTTTGCACCAGGAAAGGGAAACTCAAAATGCTACAGTTGCATGAACCACAAAACCACAACACAGAAGGGAGCGACCTCCAAAAGTCAGTGTCGATATTGTCCGGCTGGACAGTACGCGCCGGGAGGCGTCTGCAAGAAGTGTCCCTTGGGGACGGCCTATTCACGACGTAGTATGACCTGCGTGGTCTGCCCGTCAGGGACATTCTCCAACAAAATGGGCTCACTCAGATGTACCCCTTGCCCCAAGGGAACAGCGAGCAGATCCCACAAAGCAACATCTTGTCGACAGTGTCCTGCAGGTAAATACGCCAGCTCAATACGTTCACTACAATGTAAGCGATGTCCCTTTGGTCGGATCTCAAAGCCTGGAGCCCATCGATGTGAAAAGTGTCCTTCTGGCTCCATCGCCAAAAACAACAAGTGCGTCCCCTGTCCAAAAGGAACATACAACGACAGCAAGCGAAACCGCTGTGTTCCCTGTGAAAAGGGGACCGCCAACGGCCGAACTGGACGAATGAAGTGCTACGCATGTTCAGCAGGATACTTTGCCTCCAAGACAGGCCAGAGTGCTTGCACACCATGCCCCAAAGGGACCGCATCCAACGCCTCAAAAGCAACCTCATGTAAAAAGTGTTCATCTGGCACATACGCGGACTATGTAGGAGCAGCTCAGTGTCGCCCCTGCCCTAGTGGAACATTCAGAGACAAAAAACTCTCTCGTTGTATCCCCAAATGTCCAGTGGGACAAAGACTCCACGAAGGTCGATGCACAAAATGTCTCACAGGCACTTATTGGTATACACAGAACAAGTGCGCGATTTGTCCGAGAGGACAGACCACAAGCGGTATGGGTGCAAGTTCACGTCGAGCTTGCAAAGTGTGCCCCAAAAACACATACACAAAATACGAGCCGTACAAGGGATCATTCTTTGTGTCTTGTAAAATGTGTCCAAACAAAAAGAAGTCTCCTCCCGGTTCTACGAGTATTTCAGCTTGTAAGTGAGTCTCTTCAAGAGAACATGTGAAAAAAAATTCGAACCGCTCTTCAACAAGCTCGTAGTACAGAGCAAACAGCGATTCACATTGCGAAACACATCCACAAGATTGAAGAAGGATTTCGACTCATGAAACTCACACGCTGCAACGCAAACAGACAAGCTCAAGGAGGTGCCATCGGCATCACACGGCTCGTTGCACCAAAGAGCCCCAAGAGCATGAACAACACGACAGACAAACAAAACGTCACCTCTTCAGTCTCATCCTATTATCCCTCCTATCGCAAGCCCAAATCATACCAGGGCTAAGTGTTCTCTATCATCTCCTTCTAAAGAGAACCAACACACCCCTATCCATACAAAAAGACACACATTACGACGTGTGCACCCAACATATTCGGGCGGGTATCCAAGTGGCCAAAGGAAGATTTCATTCCACTGTCACTGTCATCTTTACTTGCGTTGCCAAAGTGCGCGCAAGGACTGAAAGTGATTCCCGAAATGTAAGGTTGTCTGTAAAACAACTGGCAAACGCCTTCGCTGGTTCGAATCCAGCCCCGCCCACGAGAGAGTCTTAGATGATGCTCTAAGGCTCAGGCTGTCGGATGGAAAAAAGCGAAGACAAGAGGGCAGTGGATGGAGCCTCAGGCAAGGCATGAGGAGGAGGCATAGCATCGCTACGCTGACGACGAATAACAAAGTCTGTGGCTTCAGCAACAACCTTCTGTCTTCGTCTCATTTTCCGTTTCCTTTTTTCCATCCGACAGCCTCAGGTATTGGGGGAGCGCCAACGTTGGAGAGTTGGGCCAGGCTGTAAACCTGGTGTCTCACGACTGAGTGGGTTCGAATCCCACCTTCCCTACGGATGAATCATATATGGAGAAGTACCCAAGTGGCTAACGGGAGCAGACTGTAAATCTGCTGGTTGAGAGACCTACGGGGGTTCGAATCCCTCCTTCTCTACGGAAAACAAAGAGTGAATGGAACAAAGAATACACGGGAGTGCGCCAACGCAGGAGAGTTGGGCCAGGCTGTAAACCTGGTACTCTGAGAAGAGCTCAGGGGGTTCGAATCCCTCCACTCTCACGAATGTCCTATCTCTCCCTTTGCTTGCCTTTGTTGGTAAGCAAAGGGAGAGATGTAGCTCAAACCCATTTTACAAGAAGGCTCTGGCGGGCTTTGCCCGCCAGAGAGAGGTCATGTTTTTGCTTCCAAATGGGCACGGAGTCTCCAGGTTGACATAAGAAGCTTCGCGTAATGTCCAAAAGTTTCCGGGCTGAAAAGGAAATGGTTTCCAAATCGAAAGAGAGTCTCTTGAACGTTTTGGCATTCAAAAGATGTTGTGGGTATGACTTTTTTGGAAAAGGAAACGTCTTCCAAGCGGGGAAAGAGCCTCACCGGCGGATGGGAGTCGAGTGAGTTCTTGAAGTGGAGTCTCCGAGTCGGAGAGGAAGTGTCTTCCAAACGAAAAAGGAGTCTCCAAATCAAAAAGGAATCCCCTACCCTTCCGTCATTGTTCTACTTTTCCTCCTCAGAGGGGGTTTCGGCTTTGGCTGGCGTGCTGGGAGCAGGTTTTTTTCTGTTAATGCGTTCGCTGATCTCGAATTTCTTCACGAGGGCTGCAACATTTTCGAGGAGGACACGATTGACTCTCACAACATGTCGGAGGGATTCGAGCTGCTCTCTACGTTTGATTTTTGCGCTTTGGGTTTCGCGTACATCTTTACCGACGGCGCTTTGTGCTTTTCTAATAGCCTGCAGGTAATGTTTGCAATCGTCTGCAAGTACAATGGGATCAATACCGGGACTACTTTTGCGTTTTTTGGGAGGAAAGACAAAAGGCGTCCCGGTTTGATCTTCTTCAGTTTTTCCACGAAGAAGGGTTTCGAGAGTGCTGAGTGTACGTTCAACGCTGTTTGTGTCCGAAGGGGTCTCTCCTGCGAGGTGAAGTTTTGTCAGAATACCTTTTCCGTATGAGCCTTTGAGGTTGAGCTTAATGTCGACAAGGAACTCGTATCCCTCGTCAGTGGCTGCGTTACGAAGCTCATAAGCATCTTCATCATCGGATTCCTCTCCAACGACAAGCTGATCAGCTTTTTTAGTTTCATCAGCACGGTAAAGCATTAGTTTTTGAAGAGCGTCGAAGAAACCTTTGACGTCAGGAATCTCGTTATCCTGAAGACAGACTTTGAGCTCTCCAACCAATGCATCAGATAATTCAACACCATAGGCAGAGAACGCGGTGTTTGTTTCGGTGGAAAGCAAGAGCGCATTGGAGACTTGTGTTGACATTTTGGGTGGCATAATAAACCCCTTCTTAATGGGTAAAAGATCTCGCGTACAATTTGATGAAGAGACTCTATCTAGAGAAATACAAATTGTCAAGAGGATCCCCAATGAGCCACCTTCAAGATTTTTTTCCAGGGAGTCCATCAAAAAGCAGAAAAGGTCATCAATTTTCACAGGAGATCATGTTTGTGGTATGTTCACGCAGGATGCAATGGATGTGTCCACACAACAACCTTCAAAGAAAGAGGTGCTCGTATGTTTTCGAAAAAACTCTTGGGTTTGCTGTTTGCACTTTTTCTCATGACAGCAGGTACATATAGTCATGCGGCCAATCCTGCAGGGAACTTTGGACTTGGTGGAGAAGCTTCGCTTGGAGGACTCGCCGGTGTACGCGGTATCTACTGGTTCTCGGATAAGGTCGCCTTACAAGGTGTGCTCAATTTTGATCTGCTTGTTCCAGACGGAAGCGCACCAGCCACGATCGACTTTGGTCTCGCTGTGGGTGTTGTCTTCAACATCTTTACGGGCTCAAAGGCCAACTTTGGATTGGCCCCAAGGCTGCATTTCCAGACCTCCAAGCCAGGGTCCAACACAACAAGAATAGGGCTCGCAATAGACGTCCCGATACGCGTCGAGTTTTTCATCTCACCGGAGTTCTCTCTTCACGTCGAGACAGGTATCGTGCTCGATTTAATTTCACAGCGTACGATCGTCGTTGCAGGCGTAAATGTCGTCACAAATGGAGGCTTTGGCCTGACGACTTCGTTCTCAGGACTCGCAGGTTTCACCTATTATTTCTAGAACACGAAGGCTTTTCTTTGGAATCGCCTAGAATGTAAGCTTTGAGTGTCGTAAGATGTGTTTGAGGAGCAAGTCAGCGGCCTTATAACCATTCATCGATGCCTTACGCAGCCACTTCACAGCCTCCATATTATCCTTGCGCGTCCCTTTTCCCTCATGGAACATGCACCCAACGAGACACTGTGCATTGGCCTTGCCCATCTCAGCAGCCTTCTGAAACCACATAAAAGCCTCTTTATAGTCCCGTTTTACACCCTCTCCGTTGTAATACATCATGCCAACAGAGAAAAACGCGCCCGGCTCCCCCTGTGTCGCAGAGGCGAGGAAAAGCTCAAACGCACGATCGGCATCAGGTGGCATTCCATGACCTTCTCTGAGCATGTGACCAAGCGCACATTGTGCAATCGGGTTGCCTTTATCGGCCTCCTTGATCACCCTCTTGACCTTGATCCGCTCCATCACCTCCTCTTTCGAGAATGATCTCTCATCTTCCTCCTCTTCCAGCTCCAGTTCGGCGGACTCTGAGTACGAATCAAGTTTTCTTGTGGGGATAAAGCGTTCGATACGTTGGGTAAAGGAACCTTTTTCCGAGATCTCATCGGGGAGCACAGGCGGCATCTGTGATTGCGTACCCCTGATCGCAGATAGGCCTTCAAGTGAGATCTGGTGAAGAGATGAGACAGAGGTCGCACGATTCTCCATCATGGTGACATAACGCAGCTGTGCAAGCAGGGCGTTCTTTTCCCGCTGAAATTCTTCTTCTGTCAGAAAACCATCACTAAACAACTCGCCCAAACCACGAATTGTCTTGAGAATTTCGGCTCGACTCATGCTACTTTCCTTCATCACTCCTCCAGGTGGACAATCGCATCGCACAGGATAGCAAACAATGAGTCGATTGGGAACCATCAATGAGGCCAATCACAAAAAAATTGTGGAGCCTTCACACATCGACCATCAACACTCCTAGAATGTTTTCAACGATCATGGAACATTTTCAACGCTCCTTCAACACACACCCCCTCCCCTCAAAAAAGAACGCTAGACAATCCGTAGAAGAGTCAAGTAGATATAGGTCTCAAGCATACAGGACGTGAATGTTGCTCTAGCTAGTAAACAACCCCCACCTTCGGCGTAAGCCTCAGGAAGGGGCTTTTTGATTTGCGCAGTGTCGAAAGGCATACAAATCCTTCCGTCTTATCCGCACTGGA
>PCBK01000172.1 GCA_002731275.1 Deltaproteobacteria bacterium
AAGCTGGGATCAAAAGCAAGAGAAAGGTCGCAGGCTGGGATCATGACTACCTTCTTAAGCTACTGTTTTCGCTATGAGTACTTTGCGATTGCCCTGCACACTACCCCGATCTTTGTCCAGTGTGATTTGATGTCGCGTTGGAGCGTGTCTATGTTTGGGCTGGTTTGGATACGTCTGGGCTCATAAGCCTCATCATGTCGTATGTGTCCGCGCTAGAGGAGTTGGTGAACGTCATGTCTGACATGCCTGTGGATGAGAGGAGTCGATACAAGGACGCGCTCGTGTTGGCGCTGGAGTGCCTTGGACAAGGGTTTCTCCAACATCCCACAAATACGCATCTCGTCGAGGATTTAGAGTACAAGCGTGTCTCTGTGTCTGCATACTCCCATCAGGTCCTTCGTGTTTTGATGCGGTTGTTGTTCGCCTGGATCGCTGAAGAGCGAGATGAACTTTTGCTCCCCGAGACGGACGAGGCAACTCTACAGCAATTTGAACAACGTTTTTCTCTTCACCGAGCCCTTCGCAAGATCCGAAGCGTCTCTGCTGATCATGAGAACCAAAGATGGTGTGCCCAGATGGAGTGGGCTGCCATCCTCTCTGGTGAACAGCACACGACCTCCTGGCCCATTCTAGGTTCTCCGCTCTGGCGTCCACATGAATGGACCCCTTTGTTGGCCGATTGTACGATCACTGACGGTGTCTTTTACGCTGTCGTCAGGGCGCTCTCTGGTGGAGGTCTGGATATCAG
The DNA here is from genome assembly GCA_002731275.1 of Deltaproteobacteria bacterium. Taxonomy (GTDB): domain Bacteria; phylum Myxococcota_C; class UBA6777; order UBA6777; family UBA6777; genus UBA6777. The sequence goes on from PCBK01000172.1 coordinate 749, forward strand.
TGAGACCTTCTCCCTCGATTGGTCTGAGCTACCCATCGAGGTCTTGTCTTCACTTCTCGTCGAACTCAGCGACTATGAACCCTGCCTTGCGCTGGATGTTGGTTCGTACTTTCTCGTCCAGCCTAGAAAGGCCACGCGCTATTTTCAGCCGGATCCGTTACAGCTCGACGTGTTCCTCGATCGTACTCTGGAGCCTGCGATTACAGAGGCCGAAGAGTCTGATGAGCCAGACTCTGCGCTGCTCGCTCTTCGTGTCTGTGACCCATATTGTCGCGATGGGTTTTTGCTGCGGCAGGCTGCACAACGTCTGACACTGAGTCTCGCGTCTATTCGCTCCGAAGATGAGTTTGAGATCGCACATGATGTATGGGTACAGGCGTACCGAGACGTCGTCGGACATTGCCTGTTCGGTGTATGTGATGATGCCATTTTGCTCGACATCTGCAAGCTGTGTTTTTGGTTGGAAGCGCTCTTGCCTGGGCGGCCGCTGCTGTTTTTGGAGCATCATCTTCAGTCTGGAAATGCTCTCCTTCACACCTCTCCCCACTTGATGGACATTGGTATCCCTGACGCCGCGCTTCAACCCCTCCGAGGCGATGAGAAGAAAGTCGCGCACTCACTCAAAAAGCGAAACCGAAAAGAAGCTGACGAACAAGGTTCACAGCTCTCTTTATTTGGCTTGCTCTCGGATGAACCTTCTTTTTTTCCCACCTTTTTACACGAAGGGTTGGCGAGCATCGAGTCGATAGGGCAAGACTCCTGGGAAGATCTGTGCGTCAAAGAGTCGATGTACCGAAAGCATTGTGATGCTCCTTACACACGGCAGGCGCGCCTGTATGCTGATATGTGGTGTGCGGCCTTCGCGTTTCCAAAGCAGCCATCACGTCAACGTTATGCGATCACACAAGGGTTATGGACGCGGGCGAAGCAAGATGTCCATCACATCCCCGAAGCGACCAAAGAGATCATCTCAGCTCTCGCAAGTGAACACCTGTTTTTTCAGTGGCATATTCAATTCGCGCAATGTTTTCCTTTGGGGGAGAGCGCACAGCGAGCGCCTGGCTGGAGCGGTGGGTTTGATGTTCTCTTGTGTTTGCCGCCGTGGGAGCGCATCACACAAAAGGGCGGGGATGTCTTCGCGCACTTTCTACGTCGTACAGGGTTGTATCCCGCAGCCCAAGAGCATCCCATGTGGTCTTACATGCTCTATCTCGATCTCGTGAGATCCTTGTTGAAAGATACAGGGCGGGCGGGTTTGTTCACGCCGCCTTCTGTGCTTTTTGATCCTCAGCACCTCACACATTGGCGGAAACTCTCGGAGGCACGTCTCCTTCATGCGTTTTTCGCTTGGTCAGAGCCTTCTCTAAAAGGCCGCAAACAGACGCAAGACACTCTCAACTGTGCGATGCTCGTTCTTGGTGGGACGTCGATGCAAGCTGAGGGGATCGAGTATCTTCTTTGCGATGGTGCGCTTGATGCTGGGATGATCGACACACAAACAGCACGAATGTCCTATGGGGAGTTGGAGAGTCTACGCCCTGTATTCTCGATGTTCCCAACATGTCGGACTGTGCAAGAGTTGAATTTACTCAAGTCGATCTACCAGAGCACGCCGATGTTTGAAAAAAAGGGGGGCAACGCCTGGAAGGCTCGTTGGAGCGATGAAGAGAGAGTGCAGGGGGCCTTTTTGATCGGCTTTGCGTCGTCAACGGCTGAGTGGCCGATATGCAAAGTCTTGGCAGAAGGTGAGCAAGCGCCGCTCTCTCTTTACTTGTCCTGTCCGGATCAAGAGCGTTGTTTGCTGTTGTTGGCCTTGATGTCCTCGCGTCTTTATCTGTTCTTGCTCCGGTGTCTTTGTGTGGATGATACAGTGGGTCTCTCACAGCTCAAAAGGGTGGCGTTTCCGACACCTTGTTACTTCTCTGAAGAGACCAAGCAGAAGCTACTTGAGACCATCACCGAGATGGTGCATGTCGAAGGTTCCATGTTGTCATCTACACAATCTATCGGGTATAAGGGAGAGCCTTTTTCGTTTGACGAAGAGCGACAGGTGAGACTGCGTTGTCAACTCGACGCGATGTGTTTTCATCTGTACGGTATCAAAGAGGAAGATGTGTTGTTTGTACTTGAGAACGACTATATACAGTGTTCTCAAGAGGAGATGGACTGGATCCTTCAAGAATTTGAAGCGCTTGAAGAGATACAAGAATAAGCTCATTGGATACGTCCAATGGCCTCAATGTGGGAGAGTCTGTATGAGCCAGGCACAATCGAGAGAGAAGTATGTCGTCGTGACAAAGAAAAATGGTGTCCTCACCTGCCGGATGAATCGGCCCAAAAAACTCAACGGTTGGACCCTTGAGATGATGGAGTCTTTCGTCGGGACCTTTGAAGATGCCGCAAAAGACGACGATGTGAAGGCGTTGATTTTTACAGGAACTGGACGGTATTTCTCTGCAGGGGTCAATCTCGCGGGGACATTCTCGCTCAAGCATCCAAGAGAACTCCATCGTTGGATCAAAGAGCACAACCAGCACCTGTTTGAGGTCTTTCTCAACTTTCCAAAGCCCGTGCTCGTCGCTGTCAATGGAGCGGCGATTGGGGCGAGTGTGACGTCTGCGACACTTTGTGATGGGATCATCGCTGCGGAAGAGGCGACCTTCTCCACGCCGTTTGGTGCGCTATATATCCCACCGGAAGGATGTTCGAGCGAGGTCTTTCCCAAGTTGATCGGTGAGGACAACGCGTCTAAAATACTCAAGGAGGGGTGGAAACCCACGGCCAAAGAAGCTCTTGAGATAGGACTCATTCAGTGGGTCGTATCGGGGGATGAGCTGCTCGATAAGGCACAAGAGATCGCCGAAGGATGGATCGAAGAGGGACACACCCGCTCTTACCCCTGTGATTTTTCCCTCGACGAATTGAAGAAGATCAACGCACGTGAGTCCGAAGAGCTCGCGACGGCCTTCTTGAGTCCACCTTTTCTCTCCAACCAGGCGAGGTTTTTGTGGAGTAAAAAGAAGCGTATCCCCTCGATCATGTTCAAGACACTCTCAGCTCTCCATCCTCTTTGGTCACGTTTGATGTGATCATGGCTGAGGCTCTTCGATCAACGCTGCGAGGACCTCACAGACGATGTCTTCCTCTGGACGACATGGTAGCTTCTCTGTATCTGTGACAAGGTGAGAGAGCTTGAGTTGTCCTACGGATCGACCTTCTGATTCCCATCTTGCAAACTGCTTGGCCATTGAGCCTGTTTTCACCTGCCTGACTTTCAGCCTCTTGAGCACACCTTCGTGTATAAACTCCTCCCAGTAGAGAGTGTTCTCTTCCAATTGGGTGTGGACTTCGTCTGCAAAATGTTGCAGTGCTTCTTCTGATATCGCTTCGTCTGTAAACTCTACAAAGAGCTGGTAATAGGGGGTCGAGTCGAAGGTTGGGACCATTGCGAACCACGTCGCGCGTCGCGCTACGTTTTGTAAAGCTTGACCTATCGCGATGTTCACGTTGGTCTCTTCGAGCCGTTCGCCGACGAGATTGTATGTCGCGCCGTACTTTCTCACAAACTGTAGCTTTGGAAGTGTTCTCCAAAAGCCACTGACTTCGACAAGGTCACCAAGAAAGTAGCGATAGAGTCCTGCTGAGGTCGTGAGGATAATATAGTAGCGCTTGGAGACTTCTAACTCGTCAACGAGTTTCGTACGCACCTGACTGAGCGCTTCAAGGTCAGCGCCGTGTTCGTCGACAATCTCTTCTTCGATAAATTCATAAACATGAGATGTTAGGGCGACAGGACCACCATCTTCTTCTTCACCAAGGGGGATCGAACACCAACCTTCTGTCGCCGAGTAGATGGTATCACGCAGCTTAACATGTGGACCCACTCTCTCCTGTAACTCTGGAATGTACATGCCTGCCGTAGAAGTCTTCCAGCAAAAGATCACGCGAAGATAGGGAAGGGCGAGGGCGACCTTTTCTAACTCTGGGGCCTTGTCGACCTGTTTCATTCGTTGGGCCAACGCTGGTGACTTCGTCTTATACGCTTCAAAGAAGGCCTTTTGTTCGTCTGTGAGCTTGAGCCATTCAGGGAGCGTTCCGGCTTCAAAGTGTGTCGCCATCTCATCTGCATATCTTCTGAGTGCGCGGAACATGAGCAGTATATTTGATGGGAAGATCCCTGCGATGAGGGAGACTTTTTCCATGATCGCGATGTGTAAAGAGAGATAGAGACGTGATTCCAGATCCTCGACCTCGACGATCTCGTAAGGCCACGCGTAAATGGAGCGGATCTGTTCGGGCAGCTCCGTGAAGTTATAGCCAGAGATATAACCGACTTCTAATCCATTTGGGGTGCGGCTGAGACAGCGTTGCGCGACGAAGTAGAGGAGCTTGTGGGAGAACGCTTCTGGGACATTGCGGTAGTAAAACCACGCGCTGACAAAGACACTGCGTTGAAAGTCTTTGCGATACGTGTTGTTGATGGGGATCTCTTTGGGGGTCCCTGTCGTCCCCGTGCTTTTACCGTAGAAGACAGGCTCTTCTGCTGTGAGCATGTTGGTCTGGCCTGCCTGCATCTTCTCGACCCAAGGACGAAGTGTCTCGGGGGACATGAGGGGAACCTTCTCTCTGTAAGTGTCGAAGTTGTCGATGTCTTGAAAACCATATTGTCGACCAAAGGCCGTATGTTGGTTGGCGCGCAGGAGTGTGTTGAGTTGTTTCTCCTGATAAGCGCGGGGATGTCGTGCCGCCCTCATAAATTGCAATGCGACGGGTGTGCGGATCAGTTGTGCGACTTTGTGTCGCCATGAGACAGGAAGTTTATTGAACATATCAGTATATCTCCATTACCACATCGGATTTAAGTGAGTGCTGGCTGTGACATCGAGCGTCGCACCGTTGACAGGAGCGATGTACGTCGAGCAAAAAAACGCGATCACGTTGGCGACTTCTTCTGGTGTCGGGAGGGTCTTTGACGGTGACTTGTCGAGCATCTTTTGTCGGCTGCCTGGATACGTCTGTTCCCTCTGGGCGAGTCTTGGACCATCGATGGGCCCCAAGCGGAGTGTATTTGCACAGATCCGATACCGACCATATTCCAGGGCGATGGAACGCGCAAGGCTCTCTTGTGCGGCCTTTACCATGTTATAGTGCGCCGCACCTCGTCCCGAAAGTTGTGCGGACAGACTGCTTACCAAGACCACTCTTCCCCATCTTTTCACCATCATCTCTGGTAGTAGCTTCGCGCATATTTGCGTCATACTGTGGATGCCCACCTGAAATTGCTGATGTGTGTCTTCTTGAGAGAGCGCGTGAAGTTTGTTGTATGCAAATGTCGGCGCTGCACAATGAACGATGATATCGATATGTCGGTCCAGCGACGAGAGCGCGTTATTGAGTTGCGCTTCATCGAGCAGATCGACAGGACAGAGGGTCATCGAATCGTCAGGAGCTTCTTTTGCCACCTCTCCCAATCTGTCGAGCTGTCTGGCCATCAGCACGCAGTGTGCGCCTGAGCGTGTGAGCGCGAGCGCCGTCTGTCGTCCAATGCCACCAGAAGCTCCTGTGATGAGAGCTGTCCTTTCAGATAAATCGATGTGCATAATCAATCCCTGTTTGGATGTGTGAGGACACGAAGACTTCGACAAAGTGCTGCGCGTAGTTGTTCTGGGTGGATGATCGCGTCGAAGAAACCGCGCTCTGCTGCGAGCCAGGGATCCCCATGATGTTGGCGCCACGTCTCCTTGAATGCCTCTCGCTGCGCGCGGTCCTGTTCATTGTCTCTAGGGGGACCAAAGGCTAGATGGGTCGCGGCTTCTGCACCCATCGGCGCGATCTCAGAGGTCGGTAATGCCAACCTATACTCCGACGCGCTCGCGAGGACAGACGCGCCACCGTAACACTTGCGCAGAGTGACACTCACTGTTGGTGTCGTAAGTTCTGCGTAAGCTCTTAACAGACGGGCTCCTTCGATCAGGATGCCTCCTCTCTCTTGTGCGAGCCCTGGAAGGTAACCTGTCGTGTCGACAAGTGTGATTACAGGGAGCTGATGTGTCTCTGCGTACTCTAAAAATGGGGCACCTTTTTTCGACGAGTGAATGTCGAGACACCCCATGAGTGCGCGGGGTTGGCTTGCGATGATCGCGACACTTCTGCCTCCAAGCCTCCCCATACAAGTCAATAGATTAGGAGCGTAATCAGCAGAGAACTCGATGAGTGTGTTCTTGTCAAAGACTTCCAGAAGGACATCGCGCATATCGTAGGCTTTTTGAGGAGCTGTTGGGATGATCTCTTGAAGTGAGGGGATGGAGCAGGTGGGAGAATCTTCCGTTTCGCGTTGTGGATGGAGGGTGTAATCAAAGACTGTCTTCGCCCACAAAAAGGCATCCTCTTCTGAATCACAGACTGCGTGACAGGCGCCTGTTTCTCTGGCGTGTAATGCCGCACCTCCGAGGCGTTCGATGTCGACTTCTTCTCCTGTCAACATCTGTGTCACACTTGGTCCTGTAATGAACATAAAGCTCTGTTGATGGACCATCGCGACAAAGTCCGCGAGCATCGCGTTGTAGGCGACCGCCCCCACACAAAGGCCGCTCGCGATCGTAAGATGAGGTGCGAGTCTGCGGTGTCGGACGGTCCGTTTCATCACCTGACTCCAGCCTTCGATGACGTAGACCCCTTCAAAGACCCTCGCGCCATCTGAGTCTGCGAGTGTCAACATGGGGAGCTTTCGCTCGATCGCCATATCCAGAAGCTTACAGAGTTTTTGGCATCCAGCGCTACCGACAGCGCCCCTTAGAACAGTAGGGTCGTGGGCTGTGATCGCGATGGGGAGGCCATCGATGGTCCCGATACCGCAGACAATACCGTCTCCCGGTGGTCGTGTGACGGCGAGGCGAGGGTCCATGTCCGCATGTTCGTGTGTCCGATGTCGTCCTATTTCGACAAAAGAATCAGCGTCCAAAAAGGCATCAATCCGTTCCCTTGGTAAAAGACGGTGGAGCCTCTTTTGTCTTTGCTGTCTTGCACGTCCACCGCCACTTTCGACCCGGAGGTCTTCTCGATGTAGACGTTCTTCGAGTTGCTCGAATGTTGGGGGCGTTTTAACGCTCATGAAGACACGTTGTCCTTTGTGCGTATGTGGACGAACGTGACGACATCCTGGACCGTCACGAGGTCGTGGTATTGGCTGGCGTCTTCGTTGATGTCAAAGGTTTTGTTAATAAAAAAGGTCATGTCGACGAGATCGAGTGAGTCCATCCCCAGATTTGCACGAAATGCTGCATCAGGTGTAATGTGTTCCGTCGAGATCCCAAAGTTAACGGTGATGATCTCGCACAGTTGTTGTAAAATCTGTTCTTGTGTCATGTCATTTACCTCGTGAGTGTTGTGATGAAGTTAGGTCTCGTCGTCTTTGACATCTTGTCTCTCCTTGTGATCGCCAGCTTGTGGGGTCTCTCGATCTGGAGTGGTGTGTATGTCTATCACTATTTGTGTGTCTCTCTTTGGATGCCTGTCGCGCTCGTGATCGGCTGTCTCGCAGGTGTCCTTACATTGATCGTACAAGTCGGTGTGCTCCATCGATTGCTCCCACGTGTTCGTCCTGGGCGGTATCCCATGTTGAAACATCCAATGTTCTTCATCTGGGTCGTTCGTTTTATCCTACAACGAGCGTTATTTCCACCTGTTTTGGAGGTGTTGTTATTCCAGTTTAACGTGTTGCGGTTTCTGTCACTCCGTGCGCTTGGGGCAAAGGTTTCATTTGGTGCGAGTATGTCGAGTGACGTCACGGTCCTCGATCCCTGGCTGTTGGAGGTCGAAGACGGCGCGACGATGGGAACTGGCTGCCTCGTCAGTGGCCACTTTGTCGATCGAGGCCAGCTCATCTTGGGGACCGTCAAGATCGGCGCAGGTACTCTTCTCGCTGCTCGTGTGGTTGTCGCACCAGGGACGACGATTGGCAAAAACGTCCGTGTCCTCGCTGGCGCGATGATTGGAACGGATGTCACCATCGAAGATGACGTGATCGTCGGCGCAGACGCTCGCATCGAGACACACTCTGTCATCGAACAAGGCGTCACTATCGGTGCATCCACATTTCTCCACAAAGGCGTCCGGCTGACAAGAGATACACAACCACTCGAAGTCATTCATCCATCCACTGATTGAGCTGTATGTACAAGCGCCTCGTCGGCTTTGAGCAACGCCGCACCTGCTGTAAAACCCGCTCCAATTGCGAGCATCAAGATGAGCTGTCCTGGCTTGATACGTGTTCGCAGCGCCTGATGTGTTGCGACAGGGATGGAGGCGGAGGATGTGTTCCCAACCTCTCGCAAATTGGAGAAGGCTTTCTCTTCTGGTATCTCTGTGAGCCAACAAAATCGCTTCAGGATCCGACCGTTGGCTTGATGAGGAATGACAACATCGATGTCCTCCCAAGTCAGCCCCTGACTCTCTAATAACGCTTCTCCGATCTGCTTCATACCATTGACTGCTTCAAAGTAAACACGTGCGCCGTCCTTCATCTGGAGTCTGTCATCACGAAGGCAACCCAACGAGACCGTCTCCCTTCCACTGTCTTGGCTGGTAATCCCGATGGCGAGGAGCCCTTCATCTGTAGGGCACGATTGGACGATGGCTGCGCCTGCTGCGTCCCCAAACAGCGCGCCTGTGCTGTGGTCTGTGATGTCGATTTGTCTTGAACGTGTCTCTGTCGCACATACAAGAACATGAGATGTTCCAGTCAGTACGGCACGTGTCGCGATATCCAACGCAAACAAAAACCCACTGCAACTGGCGCTGATACTGTGCGCTGGACACGGCGGCAAAGACAAACCGGCGTGGACCCTCGAAGCGAGCGTCGGGATGAGCTGCTCTGGGGATGAACTTGAGACGATCAATTGCTCGATGGAGGAGGGGGCGATATGAGCTGAACGCATCGCACCTTGTGCTGCCTGAATGGCCAATGTCGCGCTGCTCTCATCGCGGACGTGATAGCGCGTTTGGATACCTGTCAGTCGCTCTATCTTTTCGGGGGCTTCGGGATACCCAAGCGCATGGAGCCTGGCATTGTCGCGCTTCTCTACGCCAAGTTGTGCACCAAAGGATGCAATACGAACGCCTGTTCCCCATTGTTTAGGGGTGAGTATCTTCATGTGACTCTCTGCCTGTCTTGGATGAATTGTGTGATCACCCTGACACTTGAGAAGTTCTCTGGCTTGATCTCGTCAAGCTCGATACGTAGCTCAAATGCACGTTCCAACTCTTCGATTAAGATGACCCATGTGAATGAATCAAGTGTCAACACTTCTTCTTTTTGGACGGAGGTCTCGTAAAGCTCCTCCACGATCTCTTTGACGACTTGCTCTGTGTGTTTCATCGTTCAAAAGTCCTCGTGACTTAGCATCGCCATACTGCTGCTCCCCAACTCATCCCACCACCCACACAGGCGGAGAGGACGTGTTGTCCTGGTTTGATATCGCCTTCATGAAGCGCACCGCTCAAGCCCGCGATCCATCCTGCCGCCCCAATGTTTGCGTGTCTTGAGATACCTTTTGTCCACACTCGCTCCTGTGGGATGGCAAAGTGTTCCGCGATACTTTTGGCCAGAGAGGTGCTGGTTTGGTGGGGGATGAACCAATCGATTTGGTGCCCTTGCAATTGGCTGTGATCAAGGACGCGCTCGATGGCCTGGAGGTAATATGTCTTGATGTGTTGTTCGAAGCCTTGTGGATCTCCTGCGAGTTGGTAAAGACCTGCTTCACAGGCTTCTTTGGAGGGTGGCATGGGACCCGGTGTTGCGATCAGTCCAGAGAGAGCGCCATCTGATTCGAAGTAGATAGATTTGAGGATCGCTTCACCTCTCTTGAGGACGAGGGCAGCGGCACCATCACCCATCGTACACAGGCCCAATCTGTGTGCTGGGGGGATCACGGCGGAGAAGGTATCTGTTCCGACGATCGCGACGTATTGTGCGCCTGCTTGTAAGTGGAAAGCCGCCTGTGTCAGCGCAAAGATGCCAGAAGAGCATCCAGCTCGGACATCGACACAAGGAGCGTGGATGCCGAGCTGTTGACCGACCTCACTGGAGACGGTTCCTGTGTAGCGGTGGGGTGTGGAGGTCGCTGTCAAGAGAAGATCGAGCTGAGCCGCCTGTATACCAGCAGCGTGAAGGGCTCCCTGTAGCGCCTCGCTGGCCAGCGAGGCGCTGTCAGGTCCCTTCGCGATGGGGTCACCAGGGGTATATGACCAATGTCGATGTTGTGTCCCGACCTGTGTGTCGATCTGTGTGGCGATGTAAAGCCTTCGCTCATCGGACATGGAGCGCTCTTTGGGGACGTACTTGAGCGCGTCGGTTGTGGTGAGCTGATTGGGTGGCAGCGCGATGGCTCCACCTGCGATATGAAGGCCTTCAAAGGGGCCAAATGTCAGACCGCTCATACGTGTCCTCTCATCTTCATCCAGATCGTGCGGACGAGACGGCGTTGTCGCTTCCCGCTTGTCGTTTTGGGGATGGTGCGGGGAGGTTGTAGCTCGACGTGTTTCACTTTGAGGCCAACTTGTGTGTTGATGTGTCCCTTCACCTTCTGCGCCAATGATGAATGTTCCGATACAGGCGCTGCTGTCTCACACACGATGACAATCTCTTCTGTCGCGTCACCTGGGATACTAAAAGCGACGGTCTGCCCTGAGCGGATCAATTCGATTTGTTCGGCAGCTCGTTCGATATCTTCTGGATGGTAGTTTTTCCCTCGAATGATCAAGAGATCCTTATTTCGTCCACAGATATAAAGCTCTCCCTTTGCAAAATACGCCAGATCACCAGTCTTCAGCCATCGTTGACCGTCGCGCGTGACGAGGACTTCTTTTGTGGCCTTGTCGTTATTCCAATATCCCTTCATCACGGAGGGACCTCGCACCCACAATTCGCCGACAGTTCGTTCTTCGACTTCGTGTCCTTCATCGTCGACGATGATACCGTAATGTTCGGAGTAGATCTTCCCTACACAGGCGATTTTTTTAGTGTCCATTGCATCATCGCTCTCCACATACACGGCCTTTCCTTGGGCGAGTTGTTCACGGTCCACCGTGTCAAAGTGGAGCCCTTGTGAACTCTGACTCCGACTGACACCGACTGTGCATTCTGCCAGGCCGTAGGCGCTCCCGATGACATTTGGTGTCAGCCCTGTGCGTTGAAATCGCTCCGTGAAGTCCTTGACGGCGACCTCACTGATGGGTTCTGCGCCGAGGTAAAGGGCTCGTAGCGTACGAAGGTCGAGCTGATCGAGTTGTGTCTCTGTGATCCGCCTGACACAATGTGCGAGCGCAAAGTTGGGGGCGACAGCCAGTGTACATCGGTGACGGGAGAGTGATTCCAGCCAGATAAATGGGTCTTGAAGGAAGGTCAAAGGCTCCATCAAATAGAATGGGAGTCCTAAAGACACAACTGTCAGCAGCTCTGCGATGAGGCCCATGTCGTGATAGAAGGGGAGCCAGCTTGAAAAGCTCTCTTGTTGTCCAAATGGGTATTCTTCGGACATCTTGTTGCAATTGGTGATCAGATTCTTATGTGTCAGGACGACGCCCTTGGGACGGGAGGTCGAACCTGATGTGTATTGTATCAACCCGATGCTCTCTGGTGTGATCGGGATATCCACGATTGGGGCTTTGGGAGAGTCAGCTTCTGTGAGTGGTTGGACGGGCATACATTGAACGATATCACCGAGGGGGTCGTATTGTGTATGATCTTCTTGTGGACACAGTAGCTGTTGCAGGCCTGCGTCTGTGGCGATGTGTCGTGTTCGCTCCAGCGATTGTGGACCGAGAAGGCCGGGACGTGCGAGTGGTACGGGGATACATCCAAGCATCCAACAGGCGAAGAAGCATTCGATGAAGAGCGTGTCGTTGGGGAGGGCGAGGCCGATGGTTTGTTCTGCTGCGAGGCCTTGTCTTTGTAACCAATGTGCGCGCCTTTGGGCTCGCTGTACGAGTGTGGACCAGGAGGTGCTCACTTCACCTTTGTTTGTCACACAAGTCACGCCTATATCGTCTGTGTTCTTCAGCGTCAAAAATGCGTGCAAGAGAGTCTGGTGGTGCTCACTTGAAGCGAAATAGTCGCGGTTTGGTTTCATTGCCAAGGCCTTTCTGTGCTGGAAATGGGCTGATGGTAGCAGTGACCGGATCTCTTGTCAAAGTGCCTTGATACGGCCAGCTCCAACAACGATTTTCCAGGGTTTGCTTTTGCTTCCAAGGTTTTTTGTGCAATCGTCATGCCTGCCTTTTCAGGTCTTCGTACATGGTGTTGTCACGTCCAAAAAGAACGACAAACCAAATGATGATGTCTTGTATTCTCCAGGATTGTGGACGAATCTTTTCCAGCATCCCAGACAGACAATCAGTAATGTTACGTGTTGGAGGGGGTGATTGATTCCGATTGGATGGGTTGGGGGAGGGTTTTTCCGAAATGAGCACACTTTGTTGGTAGAAGGAGAACACCTGGAAGAAAAAGACTTGAATGTTAACGTGTTCTACGAAACTGTGTCACCTGGAAGTGAGGATGGGTAGTGTCACAGTGAGGAGCATGTGCTCTTCGTCTTGGAGCTTGATATGGGTGTTTCCGCCAAAGGTTTCGAGCATGGGCTTACAGAGCAACCACCCCATCTCCGTCGTGCCGCCTTTGCTTTGGATGAGGGAGTTTGCCTGGAGGGTCCTAAATCCATTCTCCTCAGCATGATGGATGCGAACCGATAGCTCCATATGTTTGAGGTTTGTGTGCAGCGCGACCTGTATCTTTGTAGAAGGTAAGGCGTACTTGATCGCCAACGTCAACATCGTTGTCAGCACCTGGATGATCGCGAGGCGGTCGATTTGGCAGATGACTGGTGTGTCTGGAAGCTCCCGCTCAAAGTGCACGGATTTGTCTGAGGCGAGTAACTCTGTGGAGCTGAGTGCCAGCTTCAAGAGATCGATGATGTCTGCCTCTTCAAAGTTGTAGTCTGTATCCCCTTGGATGTATTCTTCCAGATTTTTTAGGTCGTTGATGATATCGACCATGATCTGTGTGTTCCTGTGGGCGATGGACATCAGGTGTTTTTGGGCCGGTGGCAAGTCGTTGAGGGCTGTCGCGTGAAGCAAGCGAAGGGCCCCGAAACTAGAAGTGAGCGGTGTCTTGAGGGCATGTGCGGTGTTGACAAATAGCTCCTCTTTTGCACGCTCTAGCTTCAAACGTTCGGAAATATCTCGCCCAAACACCAGGATGTAAGAGACACCACCGATATCCGCCGGCTCAAAGACTAACTCCAGGGGGAGCTTGCGACCTTTCGAGAGGGAGAGTTGACAGCTAAAGTATTTGCCTTTCGTGTTTGCCGCAAAGGTGTCTCGGTCTTCCCAATGTTCCTTCAACTCAAAACCTTGTCGGCTCTCCATCAACAGCTCAAAGAAGCATTGCCCCCGCAATTCATGAGCTGGGTGTTGTAAGGAGTGTTGTGTTGACTCGTGGGTCGACAGGATGCGTCCCTCTTTGTCGAGAAAGAAGATATGATCCGGCGCATGATTGACAATACATTGTGTGAGCTTCCCTGCACCTTTCCAGGTTTGATGATACAACCACGCTGTGGCCAAAAAAAGGCAGAGAAACAAACACATCAAGAGAACACGAGCAAAGACCACTTGCTCCTTGTTCATGAGGGTGTTGGGTAGATAACCGTGCTGATTCAATACGAAGAATGTTCCAAGGGCGAGTGCTGCTACGACTGCATACAGAACCGCAGCTGTACCCCCCAAAAAGAACATCGCCAGCATGGGAAGTAACAACAGCAAGGGCGCGATGGGCGCGTTTGGTCCACCATTTCCTTGCATCCCTGCGAGGATCAGGAGAAAAACACCGAACAGCGCTGCCTGACTGGATATGCGCACAAATGGACGCTTTGGCGGCGCGAGCGCGATGGCAAAGAACAACCCCGCCGACAAAATGCAGATACCCATGACCACTGGCCTCAGAGGCGTGATGATGTGCCGGGCCATTGTACCTACCAAAATGATAGGCCAGAACGCCCATGAAACCTTCCACAAGATGGTCATGCGTACATGGTCAAGCAGTTCTTCTTGTGCTCGTGGTGCACTCAACATATAGTCTGTTTTCTCTGAAACCATTCTTGACGTCGCTTTGTCTTTGAGAGGTCGTTAATGTCGAAGGCTATGCTACATAAGCATAGTCAGAAAAAGTCGTATGTCAACAAGCTTCTACTTGTGTGATTTGTTTTTTTTCTTCCGCCTGTAAGGAGATAAGATGAAGTGGAGACTCTCTTTTGGGATGCTATTTTTGCTGCTATGTCATTGTCAATCTGCCTCTAAACCTTCGGCCAAGTGTGAGAATTATAAACACGCTTTCTCTCCAGCTCTTCACAAAGCTGGTAACGCGATCGCTTGTCGGACCACATCCAAAGGAGGTGAGCGTGGGCTATGTACCCAAGGGCTACGGTTTTGTGAAGTTGATCGGGGGCACTACAAATGGTCCAAGTGTGTCGGACGTGTGACGCCAAAGGGACCGAAAGATTGCTATCGTGGTGTTGACAGTACATGTAACGGCAAGCTCGATCGACGTTGTCCCCATTGTCTACCTGTCTCTCCTCGCAAAGAGTGGACATCTTCGGCGTTGTCGTTCCAAAGTGGTGATCTTGCGATCATGAGCCCATCCGGCAAAAAGCTCCTTTGGGTCCAAAGTCGCCGTGTGAAAGTGGTGACCTACCCCGAAGGAAAAGTCTTGTTTGAAAAGAAGGGGCGGTTTCGGACGTTTTTCCTCCGTGGTCATCTCTCGTGGTCTCCTGATAGTCAATTTGTGACCATCACTTCACCAAACGATCGGGAGCACGTCGTCCTCTACCGAAGCTCCGACGGAAAACCCCTGCAAACCTATACTGTCAAGCCTTCCTCTGTGCTTAAAATGTTCACCTACGCAGGAAAACAACTCGTCTTGTTCGAGCTTACAAAGTTTTCCTCTCGGCGAGGTGGGATGTCCGCAAAGATCACGCTGTATGATGCTCTCAAAGGACGTGTGCTTCGTTCTTTTGGTGTCATGGAACCGATGAGTACCTACTATCTGCCGTACACCAAAGGTTTTGTGAAGAGCGTCGCGATCAGCCCCAAAGGCCGCTATCTCGTCTTACATGGTTACTCTGTCCGCAAAAGGAAGATGGTCGCGACCCTCTGGGCGTTACTTAGGGGGCAAAAGATCGGTGTGCTTTACGAGCATCATAGCAAACCCTCCGTGATGTCTTTTTCACCTGATGAAAAGTATCTCATCGCAGGGAATGTCCAAGGGCAGATGAATTTGTGGTCGCTTCCTTCTCGTAAGCGTCTCGATGATTGGAAAGAAGAAAGTCCTATCACCTCGATCGCCTGGAGTGCCGACAGTAAGTGGGCAGCCATCGGCTTTTACAATGGACAAGTCAAGCTGTGGAATCTCACCAAGAAGCGGTGGTACAGCTCCTCAAAACAAGATGGATACCGCGGCGATCGAAAATATAAGGACCTTCGGACAAAGCGCTGGTTACGTGATATTCATCTCGTCTCATTTGGGAGCGCTTATCCCAACGTTGTCTTCTCCATCTTTGATCACAGTCTCCGCACTTTTCGGCGTCGTGACCTGCGCCTTCTAAAGCGCTCCTCCCATACGATTGGGGATATCCGAGCCTCTTTGTTGTCTCTCGATGGACGGCGATTGTATCTCGCCGATGGTGGGCGTCTCTCTGTGTGGTCTTTTCACAAAAAACAATTACTGTATGCCCGGTGGGATGATGTCTCCAAGATCGCTCGACTCTCATGGGTTCGACACAAACAAACCAATACATTAAAGCTCCTCGTCAGACACGCCGGGTTCCGAGGAAGGGATTGGTATACTTTGTGGGACCCTGCACTGCGAGGATTCCAGAAGATACCAGAGGGCATGCTCTCCTCGTATCGAGTGATCGCTTTTCAAGGTGCAAAGCCGATCAATAAATCCGATATTCGGTTACGTCGGGATAACCATCGTACACGACATCGACAGCACTTTTCCATCGAATACACACACAGTCGGTCTTCGCTTCCTGTCGCCAAACATCCAACGTCTCCACTCGTCGCGCAGGTTGTCCTTGTCGATAAAAAGCGCTTTGAGATCGAGCTTTGGGATACAAAGAGCAAAGAATTACTCACGATTCTCGAAGGGGAGTCGCTTCGACACTACTATGATCGTGCCAAACAGCGGCAGCTCTTCTTTCATCCCGATGGGATGTCTCTCATCTACATACGTAAACGCGTTCATATCTGGACCTGTGGGTGTCTCGCAGGTGAGAAGAGAGCCTGTTATACAGGGAAGGTCTCGTGGCTTTCACGTGGTGTGTGTCGAAAGGGGACGCAGCGCTGTGTCAGCGGACAATGGGGGGCATGTGAGGGGCAGCGATTGCCTGGTGTCGAGCGACCCAACAACAAGGACGATGATTGTGATGGCCTTGTGGATGAATCATTATATAGGTACACCTTCTCAGCGTTTACCCTCTCCAAGAAGCGTGTCAAGCAAGGGGGCACATTCCGCATCGCCTTTTGTCTCAAGAACAGTGGTCTGGCTGCCGCGCCACACTCGACGATGCGCTGGTTTGTCGCGAGTCAGGTTGGATTATCGTTCGATAAGGCACCTGCGCTACTCTCGAAGGATGGGTCATCTTTGCAGCTAAAGATTCCTCCTCTCGCTGTCGGGAAGGCTTTTTGTAAGGAGCTGGTGGTTCAGCTCCCCCTGGCATTTCCAGGGAAGCACGTTGTGTTTGGTGGGGTGTTTTCGAAGGCCCAAAAGCAGACCTCTGTGACGCGCAGTCCTTCGCGATCTCTTGTGGTCCATCATTAAAATCTATCGCAAGAAAAAATCGACGCCGTGGATGGAATGAATGCGCCGATGGTTCGGTTTGTGATATCGTTCGGAAACTTTGGGAGTCCTGATTGTCGTTGATACTTCGTTGTGACAGGAGGTGATGGAATGGTCGTTCCGTTTATTCGTGGTTTTTGGCTGAAGAGAGAAGGGCAATCGAGATGTCGTGTCGTCTACATGCCCAGGATGCTCATGTTGGTGCTTGGCTTTGCCTGTTTGCTCGGTCCGATAGGGCCATCTTTCATGTTGTATTTTGCTGGGACATTCGACGTCTCGTGTACACGCGACACCAAGAAGCAGGTACAATGTCAGGTGAGAAAGACGGGCTTCATGGGGTTGATGGCGCTCCCTGAAGAGAAGATCGTTCAGGTGAAGCGCGCTGTGTTGCGCAAGCAAAGAACGAGTCTCGATGATTGTGAGAGGGCAAACAGGCTCTTTATCGATATTGTCTCGACGAGTGGGAAGACATTACAGTGGTTGGAGAGCTCATCTTTTCATGGTTGCGAGAATGTGAAGGCGAAGGCGTATCCCAAGAAGCTTGCGGCCTTCAATGCGTTTTTGCGCTCAGGGGAGACTGATTTTCGTGACCACCAAGACGAGAGATTTGGGATGCTCTTTTGGATGGTGATGATCTTCGTCTTGGTCTTCTCGATCCTCGCCGTTGTGTTTATCGTCCTTGGAAAACGCAAACTTGTGTTCTTCTTTGAACTTGATAAAGGGCAGGTGACCTTCTCTGGTGATCAAGCTGCGCGTGTGTTGCCTCTTGAGGAGATTGAGCGGATACACCTGTTTGGATACAGAGATCAAGCCGGGAGAATCCACAATCGTTCGTCACTGCAAATGAAAGATGGAGAGGAGTACGTCCTGATCGACTCACCATCATGGAAAAAGCACAGACAGATGATCGAAGAACTTAGCGAACTGCTCGCCCTGTCCTTAGATGTCGAGGAACCACCTTCCCAATTTGATTGATCTTCTTTGTTCCCAGCCCGCTCTCCACGGCCTCCAAGGTGAAATGAATTGACATACACAGGGGGTTGTGATAGCAACCTTCGAGAGAAGAAAAGAGCGTCGTCTTACAGTACTTCTTCTACTGGATGAGAGAAGAAGTACTGTAAGATGGCGAATCAAAACAATATGTATGAGAGACCTCCTCCTTCGTGAGGAGAGTGTCGCCTTGTATGCCCCATATCACCGCTTTGATACGTAGGTTTCTATATAGCCTTATGTGTCTATGGGGCAGGGGGAGCGCTGCGTCTTTTGTACAGCCTGCAAATAGGAGCAGACGATGTTTATCGCTATGAACAGATTCCACATTCACAAGGGTTTTGAAGAGGGATTCGAGAAGCTTTGGAGAGAACGCGACTCCTATCTCGATGAAGTCCCTGGATTTCGCGAGTTCCATCTGTTGAAGGGGCCAGAAGGAGACGAATCGACGTTGTACTCATCGCACACTGTGTGGGAGTCGAAGGCTGCGTTTGAAGCGTGGATCGACTCTGACGCCTTCCGTAAAGCCCATAAGAACGCCAAAGCCCCTGAAGGGACCTATGTCGGACCACCCCAATTTGAGGCTTTCGAGGTCGTCCTCTAGTGACCCGTTCAAGCTGAAAGGTGAATGACATGTTTCGTTGTTTTATCATCATCGCGATGATGGGGGCTTTGTACGCCTGCACGGCGCCACCGCAGGCGACCTGTGTTGCTGGTCGCGTGGAATCTTGTCCTTGTCGTGATGGTCGTACTGGTGTGCAGATCTGCACGGCCAGTAACACCTGGACACAGTGTGAGTGTGAGCGTGGCGGTTCGAGCAAAGAATCCACCACCAAAGACGCCGGCCAACAAGATATCCCCGATCAAAGCGTCGTCGAAGCACACGCTGATATCTCTGTTGTCGAACATACACCGGAGAAGGGGACGAGTCAGCTCTGTTTCAAGCGCGATGTGTTGCCGATCTTCGTTTCCAATTGTGCGATGAGTGGTTGTCATGACTCGATTACCAAGGAAGATGACATCGATTTGTCGAGTTATGCGTCGATTATGGCGAGTGACGATGGCGAAGGGATTGTTCCTGGACGTCCCGATAAGAGTGAGGTCTTCGAGTCTATCACGGAAGATGATCTCGAAGACAGAATGCCACCCCCGCCCAGAAGTACGCTGAGTGCCAAACAGATCGCGACGTTGCGTCAGTGGATTCTGGAAGGCGCGAAGAATACGACTTGTGAGAGTGGAGGTGAGACCTGTAAGACGGAAGAGATGCGCTATGCAGCTCATATCTCTCCGGTGATTGGGCGTTCTTGTCTTGGTTGTCATAACAAGACGAGTCCGCTCGGTGGTGTCTCATTGGCTTCTTATGATGATGTCGTGAAGTACGCGAAGAGCGGTCTTTTGATGAAGGTGATCCGTCATGAAGCTGGTGTGAAGGCGATGCCTCCGTCTGGTGGAAAGTTGCCTGATTGTGAGATCAAACAGTTTCAGGCGTGGATCACACAGGGGATGAAGCCATAGATTGTTCCGAGGGGGGAGGGGTCTCTTGTATATTCTTTGACATCGCGGTATTCTTTTGTCGAGAAAAACGACCACTGGAGTGATGTGGATGTGGACTGTATCACTCAAAAGGTTCCACTGACGAAAGGCCTATACATATGAGATTATTCCTCTTGTTTTTGATGGTGTTGTTTGCGTTTGGTCCGACAAAGGACGCCGTCGCAAAAGATGGATGGGAGAGGACATCGAACAAAGGGGGGCTCGCTGTCTATCGCAAGCGCATCAAAGGGAGCCCTCTCTTTGCTTTTCGCGGCGAGTACACCGCCCCTATTCACATCGGCAAATTGATCACACTCTTTGGTTCATTGAGCAAGCTCAAGGTCTGGATCGAAAACTACAACGCAAGTGGTCGTCTCGAAAGGCCCAATGAGTTCGAACGTGTCTATTGGTTGCGATTCAACATGCCGTGGCCGATCGCGTCACGGGATTTTGTCCTTCATGTCAAAGCCTCACCCGAACCTAAGACCCGAACGGTCACGGCTCTTATCAAGTCTGTCAAACATAAAAAACGTCCCAAGGTCAAGGGTTGTGTGCGTGCGATCATTCGCTACACAAAGTGGAAGTTTTTCGCGCTCAGACAAAAGAAGGGCGAAGGACCCAAGACCAAGATCACTGTGGAAGTCCATATGAACCCAAAAGGTTGGATTCCGGCTTGGATCATCAACTCCACGCAAGCCAATTGGCCGAGAAAAACATTGACGCGATTGGTCAAAGCCTCCCATGCCTTCAAGCCTTATCCACTGCTTGTCAATTGGCACTCTCCCAAGCCTCTGTTCTACTCAAAAACCAAGCTCAAGTTCTTTGCCAAATTGCGCAAGAGAATGCGTGAGGGATTTTAATTCGGTATAGGGGGATTATTTAGCGTAGGCGCCGAGGTCGGGAGCGTTGGGGTTGTGTTGTTTGCCATCGAGATCGAGCCCGGGGTCTTTTTGTGGGGTGCCTTTGCCGATGGCTTTGGTGGCTTTTGAGGTGAGGTGGTAGTCGACTTTGGATGGGTTGACGAAGTAGGTTGTGGGGACGGGGGTAAGGTTATGAGAGACGGTTCCTTTTGCATTATCCCGCTTGGAGAGACGATAGATGAGGTTGTTTTGGATGAGCGCTTTTGTGTTGGCGAATCGATAACTCAACCCCGTGTATTTGGACGGAGAGGCGAGGGTGTTGTGGTAGATCTCCACACCGTGAGCTTGTTCGAGTTCGATGCCTGTGTCGTAGTAAGGTTTGACGCTTGCGTCTGTGTGGATGAGGTTATTTCGGATGATCCCATCGATATGTCCGGCATAGCTAACATTGGGATAGGGATGATTTGGAAAGACCCTGTCGCTGCTCGTTTTATTCTTACCGAGTCCGTAACCGATGCCACGGGCACAGTTGATGATGATATTGCGTTCGGAGAGTGTTCCCCAAGAGGCGCGCCAGAAGTGGATGGCGTGTTCTGCGAGTCCACCATTTTTGCAATAGATCCCCTTGAATGTATTGTCTCGCACGACCCAATCTTTTGCGCCATGTGCGTCAATTCCGCCTGTGTAGCAACCTCCCGCGAAGCGCGTCTCGACATTTTTGCGACCGTTGTCTGTCATGGTCAGCTCTGAACACGCCAAGACACCTTTGTCGACCCAATTCTTGTGTGAGCAACAGGAGTTCACCTTGACAAATTGCTGACCACCATCGAGCAAGCGGAGTCTGTAAAGATTGGGGCGCATCACATGTCCATTTGCGTTTCCAGTGATGTGAATGAGGTGGTATTTGGCTTGTCTGATTGTGATTTCGGCGATGGTCACGTCATCTGCGGCGATGAAGATGATCTCTTGTGTTTTGTATTCACCGTCGATGATGACCTTTGATGCATCTCCTGAGGCCGAACGAATCGTAATGCCAGGCTTTTTGATCTGGATACGTCGTTGTGATTCTGAGCCCGTCATTTTGTACGTACCATTTTCCAGCAAGAAGGTCGTGTTGGCCTTTGCCTGCGCGATCATTGAAGGTAACTTCGCCCCTTGTGAAGGTTTCACACGTACAATCGTGCCCTTTGGCGCCGGAAGGGGTGCGCATCGCTGTTGTGGAGTTGGTTGGTCTGGTTGGCTTTGTTCGGGTGGGTTGTTTTCGACGATTTGCTCGACAGGTTTTGTATCGACTTGCGGTTCGGTCGAAGGATTGTCGACAGCCTGCTCATCTGGTTGAGGGGTGTCATCAGGTTGAGGGGTGTGCTGTTCGGGGACATCGTCGTGAGCGATTTCTGGTGTGGATTGTTGATCGGGTTGGGTGTCATTTGTGCTGGCGTCTGGAGTGGTTTTTTCGACGACTCCTTCGGCTTGTGTGTGTTCTTTGTGTGGCTCTGCGGTGCTGGTCGGGCTGCACGCAGTTTGTGTTGAGCTTGCGATGATGAGACCTGTCAATACGGTCATGACAAGCATGTGGAGTTGTTGTTTTGTTCCTTTCATGTCGAACCTCTCATGTGCATCAAGAGCTCCATGCTCAGGATGTTGTCGGCCACCTTGAAGTCTATTTTGTTCTTCCCAGCTTCGTTTTGGTGGCCCGGAATATCTTTTGTGTTGTGTAGCATATTGTGTGGTCTGTGAGAAGCTGATTTTTTGTCTCGAAGCCCGTCTTGGCGGTGTCATCTTTTGGGTGTGGAGATTCTTTTTTGCCTGGATCGACAAGAGGACCTTTCCTGAAGGAGGGGGCTTTGGTAATGTGTTGTGGAATACAAATTGTGAGTGGTCCGACCCAAAATGGGTCATTGGAAAATGGTGAGGTGTCATGTCATATCTTCGGTGTGTGTTGGTGCTTGTGTTGTGTTTGTGTCTTGTGGGTGTTGAGGACGTACACGCGGCCAAGAAGGGTCGTTGGGTCAAGGTTTCAAGTAAGGGCGGTGTCTTGGTTCACAAGATGAAGGTGCCTGGAAGTAAGCTGTTTGCCTTCAGGGGGGAGATGGTGGCGGACATTCACATCGCGAAGTTGATTACGATTTTGATCACCCCCAAGTACAGAAAGAAGTGGATTGATCGGTATCATTCGAGTGGTCGTATTGCGATGCCGAGTAAGATTGAGCGGATCTATTGGATTCGGTTTGACTTTCCTTGGCCTGCGTGGGATCGAGACTTTGTCATGTATACACGGGCTGTTCCAGACCTCAAGCGCCGAATCTTTACGGCGCTGATCAAGTCCATCAAACACAAAAAACGACCCAAGAACAAATGCTGTGTGCGGGCTGAAGCGATTCGGACGTACTATCAATTTAAAGCGCTCAAGCAAAAGAAGGGCGGTGGACCCAAGACGCGGATTATTGTAGAGGTCCATACGGATCCAAAAGGCTGGTTGCCCAAGTGGATTATCAACAATGCCCAAAAAAACTGGCCTCGTAAGACACTTCGCAATCTCGTCAAAACTGCCCGAAATGCCAAAAAATATCCTCTCATGCGCAAATGGCATTCACCCAAACCGCTCAATTACCCCGACAAAATGGTCAAAGAATATACCGACCTCGTCAAACAATCGATGAAACGCTTCCCCTGATGGATGTTTTTCGCAAGGAAAAGGGGGTTGTTTTGTGTTGAGGGGAGCTCTTTAGACCTGCCCAATCCGAAGGATGTGATGCTGTAGGCATCGCGTACGTTATCTATAGGCCCGGGTTTGAACCCGGGTGGACGGTCATTCGTATCCCAATCCCCATGTGTGCATGGTTACGTTCGTATCCGTTTGGTGTGTCTAGGTGTATGGTTTTCGAGAGCGGGAACATGGGTTGAATCATTGGATAGAGGGATGTGTTTGGTTGGTATCAC
>PCBK01000173.1 GCA_002731275.1 Deltaproteobacteria bacterium
GCCAGCAAGCAGGCGCGAGGAGGCGGCATAGCAACGCTCTGCCAACGACGAACAACGAACTTGATGGCCTTGACCCAAGCCCTGACGTATTCCTTTTTTCATCTTTTGGCCTAACACTCCCACCAGGCTATCGCTGCCTGATGTGCTAGAAAAAGACACCTCCTTGGGCCTTTCGTGTATGGTGAGGCTATCAAGTGACGGATCGACACAGAGGAGCACGATATGTCTTTCGCGATACAGGTATCGGAAGATTTACAACAATTTCAGCCACTATTATGGAGTCTTAGCTATAGGATGACAGGGAGTCACGCTGACGCCGAAGATATTGTCCAGGAGACGTTTGCCCGTGTACTCGAACGTCCACCTGAAGATACAGAGCGTTCCTTGCGTCCGTGGCTGATCAGGGTCGCGATGAATCTCAGCCGTGATATGTTGCGCAAGCGCAAACAACAAGCGTATGTCGGTCCGTGGCTCCCTGCACCCATCGAACAAGAAGAGGCGTTCGTACAGCTCGAAACACAAGCGCCCGACCAAGAAGCCCATTACAGCTTACGGGAAACAGCGACGTTGGCGTTCTTGCTCGCGTTAGAGGTGCTCTCACCGACACAACGAGCGGTCTTGCTGCTACGTGATGTCTTCGACTACCCGGTCAAAGAGACCGCGGCATTGTTGGAGTTATCAACCTCAAACGTCAAGACAACTCACCACCGCGCAAGACAGCTTCTACAATCCTACGACGAAGATCGATGTTCACCAGAAGGCCAGATGTACGAGCGAACAAAACACGCGCTCGAACAATTCATGGCATGTATGGTGAGTGGTGAGCACGACAAGCTCGAAGAGCTTTTGTGTGAAGATGTCCGCATGTTCTCTGATTCAGGAGGACGGTACTACTCAGCGCTCAGACCCATTGTGGGCCGCGACAACGTCCTGCGTTTTTATATTCACACGACAACACGTGGCAAGGTCAACCTCGTGTATATGGATATTCGCGATATCAACGGCCTCCCTGCGATCGTGATGCAAGCCGCTCCACAACGCGAGCGAGAAGCACCACGCTTTATCACAGGAGTACGTGTCGACACAACCGGACGTATTAAGGAGTTCTATGCTATCATGGCCGATGACAAACTAGATTCGATACATTTCCCTTCTTAGAAAGTCAACAAACCATTAGAGACAAACAGCAGCCGCGCTTTGCTTAGCATGGTGGGCTTGCCGCCCACACCCGCCTGGGGTTTGTTCAACCCCAGACCCCACGATGCTCACGCATCGTATGTGTTGCGCTCTTCGAGCGACAACTTGACGTATCACATATCATCACAATAGTATTGGTGGCGTTCCAATTTGTTTTGTTGAGACAACTCCACGAATGTTCCTCAACCTCTTCGTGTGCTCCAAGCTCCGGCAATATTTGCTACAAACCATGAGATGTCATATGAAAAACTTGGTTTTATTCTTTCTTTTTGTCTGCTTGTCTCTGGCTTGCTGTACATCAGCAACGACAAAGCAAGAACCTTCGGCAGAAAAAGTCATCAACACAGATGCCAGCGAAGCCATCCCTGAGGATAAAACAAGTGACAAAAACACCGCTGAAAGTAAACCAGAAAAAGAGCGGCCAGATTGTGACTGTGTCAAAACTCTGTACTTCAGCGCCAAAAATGGCTTCAAGGACGGCCCTGCAAATGAAGCTCTTTTTAATGGTACCACTTCTATCGCGCTCAACCTAGAAGAGCAGGTTCTTTACATCACAGATCCAAATAACTACAGAATCCGGCAATTTGATTTGAAGACAAATACCGTCTCAACATTTGCCGGGAGTGGAGAGCCTGCAAGCAAAGATGGCTCCAACTACCGGGATGGGAGTAAAGAAAAAGCCACTTTCTACCGCCCTGATTCTATCGCTTTTGATCAAAAGAAGAAGACATTGTATGTTGCCGAAGCCAGCTCCTGTCGGGTCCGGGCGATCAGCGCCTCAGGTATGGTCTCCACAATCATGCCAAGCTGCGGTGATAAAGGCGACTTTCACGATCCGTACGAGAAAACCCCCGACTACGGACGAATCGCAATGGGACCAAACGGAGACCTCTACCTCTTTGGTTTTAGGCACGCTCTGCGAAAAGTTGACTTTGCTTCAAAAACGATCGTGTATATAACAGGAGCAAGCAGCAGCGCAGGTGGCAGACATCCAATAGACGGCAAGCTCAAGGACGCAACTTTCCCTCACTCGCGGTTCTTTACAGTCGATCCAAATGGAATTGCATGGATTGTCAGCGAACAAGGACATCGTGTACGAAAAATCGATCCCGCAAATGATCTCGTTTCAACTGTGGCAGGAGATGGAACATTTGATCAAGTTGATGGCCCAAAGGAAACCTCTCGTGTAGGCAGAAGTCGAGGAATCGTTTTTGACAGAGGCGCGGTATATTTTGTGGATTACGTGTATGGAGGAGATCTACCTTACCACAAGAACAGTGATAAGATTGGCTACTACCTGAGAAAACTGGACACCTCAACCTTTGAGCTATCAACCATCGGTGGTATGCCATACATTGATGAGCCTGGCGGTGTCGTTGATGGTTCACTGGCGGAAGCCAACTACATAAGAGGTCATCTCGCAAGCGATGACTCAGGGACACTATACATGGTCAGCGTGACCTCGATACGCAAAGTCAAACTCGACTGCAAATGCGGTACAACCTCCCCTTAAGGCTGCTCAATCAAAACAAACATCACGTAAGAATCCTTTGGGGGACGACGTCAGGGGTTTTCTTTGGCGGCATCGACAGGCTGAAGCAGGTCTTCAAGAAAAAAAGCCGCGAGCTCATTTCGGTTGGCGAGAGAAGACTTACGATACACAGCACGCGCCTGATCACGTGCTGTCCGCTCACTGACCTTCCGAATCGCTGCGATCTCCTTCAGCGCCAACCCCTTCAACAATAATCGCGCAATCTCTGTCTCCGCTTGACTCAAAGACCACTGCTCAAATTGTTCATCGATCGAACGTGAGAGTCCCTCTGCGTAAGAACGATTGGTCTCTTCGCACACCTGTGCGTGCTCCTGACAAGTCTCGTATGCTGTACGTAACTGCTCTGTCTCATTGAGAATGGCCTGCTTCTCTTTCTTCCAAAGAACCCTCTCGCTCCTCAACCGCTGCCAAAAACCAAGCGCGGCAAGAATCACCCCCAAAAACAACGCACCCTCCAAAAAAATATGGTGCCATGAGATCCCCGACACAATCTCCGAAGCCAAATCAAACGCTATCAGCAAACCCACCAAGAGCAGCAAAATCGATGGCTCCACAGAGCGAAAAAACCATCCGTCAAATGACGTACGCCCAATTTTTACACCTTTCATTTCAGACACATAACCTTTCGTCGAGAGACGTATCGACAAGCCCATACTTGTGGCGCATCCTGAACACAGAGACACGAACAAAATACAACAAAGCGCGCTCACACTCAACCCAAAAGAGCAACAAAGATGGCACACAAAAGAACACCCAAAACAACTATCACCTGGCGCTACAGCTTGCACCGAGACACACAATCATTGTCTCCTTGCTTATGTAAACACCGTTCTTTGGCCCATACAACGTCTCCAAAGATGTGGAATAAATGATGATCAAAAACCAACTGACCCTCCCAGACATCACACCGACCCTCTCTCGCATGTGGAGAGCTATCGTCTCATCAGCACCTAAAATGATCATGTGGATGGGGATATGTTGGCTGTGGATGGGATATCCATACGCTGCGGCTGAAACATTCGACGAAGCAAAAGTCTGGCGATATACCCAAACACACCATCCATTGTACAGACGATTCAAAAAACAACTTCACGTCACAAAAGCGACCAGAAAAGGCCAGCAGAGCTTCCCCACCAATCCCACACTCTCCTTTGAAGGTGGTGTACAATCACCTTCATCACCAACAGGAAACAGTGCCGGTGCGTGGATGCCAGACATCGAAGCCGGATTTTCCTGGGGCATCCCCATTGGAGGACGTTGGCAAAAGAGCAAACAGCTCGCCAAACAGAGATACCTCGCCGCAAAACTCGTCTTCTCATTACAAACCCTGCGACTGTATCAACGTGTACAGCAATCACTTTACGACTACCAACGATACAAAAAGACCGTCGAAATACAAAACAAGATCGCAGGCTTCCACCAAAAGATGAACGCCCTGATCCAAAAGCGAGAGCAAAACGGTGTGGGTAACAAACTCAACACTCAGATGGTCCAGATCGAGGCGCTTCGCACACGACAAGAGAGCTGGCAGGCAAAGATGCAACTCGTCACAGCGAGACGCAAACTTCAACAAGCGATGGGTTGGGGGCAGGGAACGCTACCAACATTTACAGTGGGACTCGCGCCGAAGATGGGGACGTTGCCAACACTACAGACCATACTCGCAGGCATCCCACAGCACCCCAGAATGCGCCTCGCACATCAACAACAAAAGATCGTAGAGGCACAGCTCAAGCTCGCAAAAAGTCGCGGGATTCCAGATCTGACACTCACCGCAACGTATGCCCAAAGTATGGGCGCACACATCATCAGAGGCGGTGTCAGTATGCCTATCCCCGTCCTCTGGAGAAACCAACCTGCAGTCCAAAAATACAGCGCGGCGCTCTTACGACAGAAAGCACACACCGCTTACGTCCGACTCACCATACGCAATCAATTGCGCAACGCATATCGACGCTACACGCTCGCACAACGCGCCTTGCAACACGTCAAGACTGCTCTGCTTCCGAAATTGAAAAAGCGCTCGGCGATGTTCGCACAGGGCTTCAAGGAAGGACAGCTCACACTCATCCAGTGGCTCCTCGCCCAGCAGAGCCTCACGAGAGGACAACTCAGTTATTTGCAAGCCGTAAAACAGGCAACAAATGCATACTTTGCGCTCTTATGGGCACGTGGAGGAACCCCCTCCCTCCGCGCCCACAAAGCCCACATAAAGGAATAATGTCCATGAACACAACACACTCACGCTTACTCATCATTGCTTCCTCTGGACTCCTCGTGCTCTTGGCTGGCGCGCTCATGTGGTGGAGCTGGGATGCACCCTCAACGCCTCGTACAAGCATGACCACACAGCGCACAAAAGCGATCACACAAGACACAAAACGTCCCGCTGTGCGGACGCCACAAAAGCAGAGAAAGCGCGGCAGCGCCGCACACAAACAATCGATGCTCGCACACGCTGATGAGCTGCAAAAAGAGTTGAAGTTCGCTTATTATCGAGTCAAAAATAGACCCAAACAGAAAACAATCCGCACAACAGGGACTGTCCACCTGAAACACGATCAACAGCAAAAGATCGGCGCCCGCGCTCCCGGACGTGTAATCCGCATGTACGCCCACGAAGGTGATCGTGTACGTCGCGGCAAGCGCCTTTTGCTCATCGACAGCCCAGAGGTCGGCAAAGCACGCGCTCAATATCTCCGCGCGCTCGCTCTATGGCGTCTCTCAAAACAGGAACACGCTCGACAAAAGAGGCTGAAAAGACTCGGCCTGACGAGTGGCAAAAAGCTCGCCCTCGCTGCATATCAACAACAACAAGCGCGTATCGAACGTGACAGCGCTGCCGCGCGGCTCAAAGTGTGGGGACTCCGTCCTCCCAAACACAACGCTCAACTCAATGGACGCTACTACCTGCGCGCGCTCAAAAACGGCGTCCTCACAGAGATCAACGCCTCCATCGGTCAATGGGTCCAACCCTCCGAAACACTCCTGCATATCCAAAACCGCTCCAAAGTCCTCGTCAAATTGTATCTCCCCCTCGCCCTCGCTCAACAACTCCAAAAAGGCGCCGCGCTCTCACTCAGCGGACAGGGTCTCTCACATACATACAGCGCCACACTTCAACATATCGGCGAATCCGTACAAAAAGAAACACAACAGCTCGAAGGGCGGCTCATCCTCGATAACACAAAAGGCGAACTGCGACCTGGACAACGACTTCACGTCGCGCTCTCACAACACAACAACCATCAGGCACCAAGCCTCCAAGTTCCCGAATCAGCCGTCCAACACGTTGGACTTGCGACCTATGTGTTTGTCAAAGAAGCCCAACAACTCGTCATGAGACGCGTCGTCACAGGTGCCTCCACAGAAGGCTGGACCGAGATCCTACATGGACTTCAAGCAGGACAAAAGGTCGTCGCCAAAGGTGCATTCTTGATCAAATCCGTCCTCATGCAGCAACAAGCGCCCGGGAACTGAGGCTCCACTTACGGTCCTCTTTCATGTGTTTTTTCTCTCGCTAAGGCTGCGCTTTCTCTGTCTCCTTTTTTCCTTGCAGTAGCCTAAAAAGCATCGAAGCCGACGGTCGGACATAAGGCCCGAACAGGGTGAAGTGCGACCTCGCGATTGTCACCTTCGATCGCGAGAGAACGACTTCGCTCCATTCTCTTTCAACGGCCTGTATACAAAACAGAATTTTCGCCAAAAGGAATCAGTTATGCTTGGTGATCTCCCACAATACGCACTCAAAAACCGCCTCTTCATCCTGATCCTCTCAATGTTTCTGGTCGTGTGGGGATGGATGTCCTTTGTCTCTCTGCCAATCGACGCGGTGCCCGATCTCACCAACGTTCAGATTCAGATCCTGACCCCTAGTGATGGACTCGCCCCCGCCGAAATAGAGAAACAGATTACATACCCCATCGAACAAGCGATGGCAGGGATCCCAAGACTCGAAGAGATCCGCTCACTCTCACAAATGAGCCTCTCTGTCGTGACTGTTGTCTTCACAGAGGGGACGGATATACACCTCGCCCGACAGATGATCAGTGAACGTCTCGCGATCGCCCGACAAGACATCCCCTCGCGGTACGGTGTTCCTTCGATGGGACCACTCTCAACGGGTCTTGGAGAGATCTTTCAATTCGAAATCAGGAGCGAAAAACGCAACGCGATGCAGTTACGTACACTCCTCGATTGGTACGTCGCCCCTCCCCTCAGGACAGTTCCAGGCGTCGTCGAAGTCAACACAATGGGCGGACATCTGCGCACCTACGAGGTCACGCTCGATCCACAACGGCTTCATATCTATAATATTAGCGTCACAGAAGTCCTGGAGGTATTAGAACAGAGCAACAAAAACATCGGTGGTGGTTACCTTCAACGTGCAGGCGAGCAGATCGTCGTGCGGGGACAAGGCTTGCTCAAGGGGATCAAAGATATCGAATCCCTACCCATCAAGACCGTCGAAGGAAAACCCCCTATTACGATCGCGCAATTGGGCAAAGTCCAACTGAAACCTATGCCAAGGCAGGGAACCGCGACCCGTGACGGCCGCGGCGAAGTCGTCACAGGGACCGTCGTCATGTTACAAGGCGCCAACGCACGTGACGTCATCGCAGGCCTGAAAGAACGCCTCAAACAGATCCGTTTGGGGCTCCCGAAAGATGTCCAAATCGACCCCTTTTACGATCGTTCAATGCTCGTCCAACGCACCCTCAAGACCGTACGAAACAACCTGATTGAGGGTGGTATCCTTGTGATCATCGTGTTGTTTTTACTGCTCGGCGACTTGCGTGGTGGATTGCTCGTCGCGTTGACCATCCCTCTGTCCATGCTCTTTGCGTTTATCTGTATGCGTTGGGCCGGGATCAGCGGGAACTTAATGAGTCTCGGAGCGATCGACTTTGGGATTATTGTCGACGGTTCAGTCGTCATGGTCGAGCACTTTATTTTGGTGATCGCCATGCGTAAGGTCGCGTGGGAGAGTACGACACAGGCGATCTCACAGGCTGCAAGTGAGGTCACACGCCCCATTCTGTTCTCTGTCGGGATCTTGATCCTCGTGTATCTTCCGATTTTGACCCTCAGTGGGACAGAAGGGAAGCTGTTTCGTCCGATGGCATGGACGGTCATCTTTGCGCTCGTAGGTGCGTTGCTGATATCTCTGACCTTGATGCCAGTCTTGTCCTCTTTCATCCTCCCCAAAGACATGACATCCCATGAGACGTGGTTGATGCGTGCCTTACAATGGATGTATCAACCGGTGCTTGGCTTCTTGATGCAGCGCTCTGGGTGGTTGATTGGTGGCGCGGCCTTTTTGCTCGTGGCAGGATTGGGTGTCTCGACACAGTTAGGCGCGGAGTTCTTACCTCGATTGGATGAAGGCACACTCGCCGTCCAAGTGCAGCGACTCACCTCGATCTCTTTAAAGGAAGCAATAGAACAATCGAAACTCGTCGAAAAGAGTCTCAAAGTGGTCCCCGAAGTGACCTCCGTCATCTCGAAAACAGGCCGCCCTGTTATCGCGACAGACCCGATGGGACTGTACCAGAGCGACGTCTATATTATCTTAAAACCTCCTCATCAATGGCGCAGTGGGATGACCGCGATGAAGTTGGTGTCGTTGATGAAGAAGAAGCTCACCAAAGAAGCGCCAGGCGCAGAGTACAGTTTTACACAGCCCATCGAGATGAGGACCGCCGAGCTGCTCGAAGGGATCCGTTCTGATGTTGGGATTAAGATCTTTGGTGAGAGTTTGAGTGAATTGCGCAAGGTCGCCAATGAGATCGCCGCGATCATACGCAAACTTCCAGGTGCAGCAGATGTCTCCGTTGAAGCTGTCGAAGGATTTCCATATATGCAGATCAAAATGGACTACCAGGCACTTGGTCGGTATGGCGTCTCTCCCAAAGAGGTCCAACACACGCTCCAAGCGATCGGCGGTCTACCTGCAGGGATTGTCTTCGACGGCGGCAAGCGCTTCTCCTTGCGCGTTCGTTTTAAGCGCAGCGCACGCATCGATCAAGACGCGCTCCACCAACTTCCAGTCCGTACACAGCGTGGGAAGTTGATCGCCCTTGGAAAACTCGCGAAGATCTGGAGAGAGGATGGCCCCGTTCAAATCCAGCGAGAGCAAGGACGTCGCCGCATCCTCGTACAATCAAACGTCAGGGGACGTGACCTCACCTCATTTGTCTACGAAGCCCAACGCAAGATCAAAGAAGCCACAGAGCAAGGCACATTGCACATGCCCAAAGGAGCGTTGATCGAGTGGGGTGGACAATTCAAACAACTCGTGAGCGCGTCGAAGAGACTGCTGCTCGTCGTCCCTCTCACGTTGTTGCTGATCTTCGTCTTGCTACAGATGGCGTTTCGTTCGATGAGGATGACCTTATTGATCTATCTAAATATTCCAATCGCCGCGACGGGAGGACTGTTCGCGCTCTTTACCCGTGGGATGCCCTTTAGTATCAGCGCGGCCGTTGGATTTATCGCGCTCTTTGGGATCGCCGTGATGAACGGCGTGATTCTGCTCAGCGCGATCAGGCAAAATCAACAAGACGGCATGGCGCGCGAAGAGGCTGTCAGGCACGGCGCGATCGAACGTCTACGTCCAGTCATGATGACCGCCCTCACAGACGCGATCGGGTTTCTCCCGATGGCCCTCGCGACCTCCTCCGGTGCAGAAGTCCAGCGCCCTCTCGCCACAGTCGTCATCGGCGGTATTGTCACCTCTACATTTCTCACGTTGATCGTCTTGCCTGTGATGTACAACCGCTGGGGCGAAGAGCACGTCCCCAGCGAGAACTCTCCAGACATCCCCACCCAAGAAGAAGAAGATTCTCTTGTTCTCTCCCCTGACACGTGAACTTGCTCTCCTATACAAACTTTTTAACCTCTTCGTCTATCTTCTCTCTGATAGGCAACTTCAAGATCGCAGCAAGTTGCGTCGCGGTCTCTCTGTGTGCATCGATATCCGCTGGACTATTTCCATCAATTTGCAAATGTTTGTTCGACCCGCGCAGCATCAACAGGGACATACTCCCATTGTCTACGCTCCGAAAAAAAAGGCACAAGAACTTGTGAAGTGTACTCTCCCCCCACCCCTCAATGATAATCTCTTCAAATTCATCGAGGTCCCCTTCTTGTGTTCTGACAAAAGGGAACAGCCCCTGTTGTTTGGTGTAGGTTTTTTTTACGACGTCGATACGCAAGTCATTGCGAACTGAGAATGTGAACGCACCAACGAGTCCCCAAAGCACCCAAAAAAACCATGGCATTGAGAAGACTTCGCCTCTCCAAGCGGCGCTCAATGTGAAGGCCAGTATAACCGTGCTTACAATGGCAAACGGACCATACTGGTAGAACCAGGGGAGTCGAGAAACAATTTCTCGTTCATTCGCATGAGAAAATCGACAAAATGTAGGATCTGGCTTCAACATAGAAAAACTCCTGAAAGAGAGTGTGGGTAGAAGGTCGTCGGATAGAGTGATCCTATCGCACGAATTTGAGGAAGGTGTGCGATTTTGTGTACATGACTCCAGCACGCCACAAAGACGCAAATGTCTGCGCCCTCTTCCTGTAGGCTGGAACTCTTCGCATACAGCGGAGTAGTGATTTCATTTTGGATGCATACTTCCTCATGAATGCTCGCAGTGGTCTCTTTCTTCCTTTCTCGATCACCCCATAGAAAGCACGAAGACCCACTTTTGCAGCGAGAGCGCAACGCCCCGCACCTCTCAAAGGCCAAGTTTTGGGCATCGGCAAAGGTGTTCCTCGAAGCGATGGTAACGTTGGAGGTCGGTGGACTCGACAACGACGACACACTTGTAGTCGATGGACAAGCACGCCCTGCTTCACCCAGGCAGCAAGTTTCACGCGCGGAAACCAACGTCGCAATCGATTGAATCTCGCCTCAGCTCGTTTTCGTAAAAAAGGATGCATCGACGCGAGCTGTGGTTTGTAGAGTTGCAAAAGTTCACGAGCACGAAAAGTCGCGTGGTATAGAGGAAGTGTCGAAGACATTTTTGTCGCTTTACACCCTCGAAACACCGTGCGTGGAGAGAGATTGACCCCCAACAACAAACAGAGCTGACCGCCTTGCACGGAGATACGTCTGCGAACATTCCACTTAAAATGACGCACATACTTCTTCAATCCAGTGACAAGCTGACCTACAAATTTCCTTGAGGCCTTTGGAAGAACGATAGCAGCGGCCAATCGAGGCAAGGAAGATGCGCCCTTCGCTCTCAACATCACCAGTCTTCCCCTTGACGGTATAGGAGTCCGGGTGCCACGACGCGACCCAAGTGACAAAAGACCTTTGAGTACATACCCCCCTCCTTGTGTCAAAAGGATAGGCTTCATCAACTTTCCACTTGTAAAGGCAAGCATGAATGTCTGCGTAGAAGGCCTTTTTCCGTAAAACGCCTTCCATCCCTGTATCCAGGGAAGGGGTGCAGTCAAATGCTTGAGATATTTGCGAGCATCAACCTGCAAGCTGATATCCACAGGAAAGGATGTCTTCCCCTTGTACACAGTCGGAATGTGAGTGTTTGCTCTACGAGAAGCAGCCTTCATCGCTTTCTGCCCGGCGCTTGTCAAAGAGTGTACAACGTCGAATGTAAGATGAGGTCGAAAATGTACAGACACAGCCACATCTTCTGCATCGGCAATGGGTGAAGAGAGCAAGAGTTTAGGCAACAAAGAGAGGCTAGTGTATTTCGCAAGCAAACGCACCTTCATATCCTCAGTCGCAGCACTCAACGCAAGCACAGTTTCCAACATCCCCAACGCAACAGCCAGCCTCATCATCCGCTCGCCATGGGCATAAAGTGTAAATGCTGCTGTCTGTTCTTTAAGGAAATAATCTCTCGCCTTGCTTCTCTGAAAGGGTACAGACGAGATCGGCAGTTGTTTGAGTGTCGAAGCCATCCAGGCACGCTCCGGCCCCTTTAGATACGTAGGGGCCCTATTGGGATATGTCACAACGACCTGAAGTCCCGACTGCCTTGGAATCAATAGCGCCACAGGACCATAACGAAAAGATTTGCCTTTTTGCACCATCAACACAGTCCCAGTAGGCACACCAAGAGCAGACCTTTTCCAAAACCTCATCCCAGCTCGTTCGAGCATCCCCGTCCACACAGATAACATTTTCTTTGTCTGCCCACGCTTTGTCGCAACAAGCCAACTACGGTAGCTCACATCCAAAAGCCCCCTTGCAAGTGAATGACTCTTTCTGTCATATGCGGCCTTGGAGAGCCACATGTAATCGACGACACCATCTTTTACAAGACGCCGTACATTCGTATACTTTGAAGCATAAGGCACATAGTAACTTCTTCTCTTCATCGCCAGAGAAGCAACACACTCCTTCATGACCTGTTTTGAGAGTTTGTTTCGCTTCAGGTACACAAAGCCGCGATTTAGCGACATATGTAACAACATACAAGCTCTCTGTCCATTCGTCAGCCCCTTTGCAAACACAGGCGCGGCTTGCACTTGAGAAGGCACAATGGAGGTCATCTTACTAAGCGCATCAGGACGGACTGAGAGAATCACCGACGCAGAAGAAGGAAGATATTGCTGCAACGTGTCAGGAGAGCTTGCGCTGGCAAACGAGGCCCCAAAAGAGCCACATGACAAGATAAGAAAAAGATGAAAGAACAAACGATGGCAGGCATGTAAACGCATCGAAACTCCTTTAGGCCGTCGAAACCAACAACCTCATTCTCAAAAGTGGACATGTGTAACATTAAGTTGTACAAACGCCACTTCAACTCAATCTATTCCAACTCTCTCCTGTCTTTTTTGCTTGACCTTGTCGTTTGCTCTGTGGTGACTAGATTGTATGAGCAGGTGTGGGCTTTGTGTGCCTGAAGCGAAACAAACCACCCTTGCCCACAACACCATCACACAGCCCAGCAGAGAGAAAAGGTCTTTTCAATGAACAGCACAAAAGCCCCCAAAAAACGAATGTTACGAGGTGAGGTCGCGAAGCGTTCAGGTGTCCACCCGGAGACCATACGATACTACGAAAAGATCAAGCTGCTCCCTGAACCCATACGTGGCTCTTCCGGATACAGAGAGTACCCACCAACGATCCTCCAACAACTTCAATTCATCCAATCTGCCAAAAAACTAGGCTTCTCACTTAACGAGATACAGGCGCTGCTCTCGCTCAAAAACACCAAAGACCACCCCTGCCAAAACGTCAAGGAGAAAGCCCTCGAAAAGCTTCATGAGATCGAGGAAAAACTCCAGGAGCTACACTCCATGCACGACGAACTATCACGCATCGTCGTAAGGTGTGATGGACAACACCCCTCCGAATCCTGCGCAATCATTCACGCTCTCGAAGCCACCGAGACATCAACAACCAAATCATGAAACACATTGTACTGGTCCTGCTCCTGCTCCTCTCATATACAAACTGCACGCTCCCATCATCGAACGAGCCACACACACAAGATGCAGGTCCACCAGAACGGAAAGGATGCATCCCACATCAGGGCAGTGGGCCAAGATGTCCGGCCGTCCAGTTACTCGACGCCAACGCCTGGAAACGTATTCCCTCTGAAGAAGATCCCTTCCTTAAGATGAAGACAGAGCATCACAAATGCCTTCCTCTCGGTACATATGTCGAAAATGGTGTCTTCGAGATCGATACAGGGTTGTGTAACTTCGCAACGATCGTGCAGCCTCTTCAAACGGAAATACGCCAAGGAGAGCGTCTGCAATTCACACTTTTGCACGAAGATCTCAGCGCTCCAACAAACGCCACCGCCTTCGTCGTGCTCTCGATCGATGGCGAACGTATCTGGCAACAAGAGATCCCCATTCCATCAGAAGCGTCGTACTATCAACCCTTGTGGACCGCCCACAAAGAGATCAAAAAAGGCGCAAAGATCGTCTTCCACTTGCATAATCACGGCGCAAACAATTGGACCATCCACTCCCTGACCGCTGGTGCTTTGTAAGCTCTCTCCCCCTCACAAAACTTCTTCACCAAACACAAAACGGCTGACTCCAAAAAAAGACTTGACCTTGTAGTCGACTCCAACCCTACGATGTTCCTTGTCAGAGGAACATGAGACCACAATCAAGAACCCACAACAGAGAAGGAGAAGCTTTCATGCCCATCGCAAGAATTACCATTCTCTATGCTGCGCTGCTCATGACGTTTGCCGGTTGCAGCCAGCAAACACAGGTACGCACAACCAAGAGCACCAAAACAACCACCCTCTCCCTTCGAGGACTGACCTGTGAAGGTTGTGGTGCGCGCGTCGTTCGTGTTTTGAAGATGCAAAAGGGCGTCCGAACGGCAACATTCGATAAACACAAAGTCGAAGTGACCCTCTCCTACGAACAACAAACGACTTCAGAAGCAGCGATGATCAAAAAGGTCAAAGGGATCGGCTTTGAAGCATTCTCAGGTCCAGGGAAAGGCGCCTACAAGCCTCCTCCCACATATAGCAAAGAGATGGACGTCAAGTGGCTCTCCAAAAAAGGCGAGCGCGTCGACATCAGCAAACATATTGTGAAGGGAAAAGTGACCGTCTTTGATTTTTATGCGGTCTGGTGCGGCCCCTGTAAAGATGTCGATCATGTCCTGTTTCAACAGCTCAAAACACACAAAGACATTGCCCTGAGAAAAATCAACGTCGTCGATTGGGATCGCCCCGTCGTCAAACAATACATGAGCAATGTCTCGAAACTTCCCTTCTTGATCATCTACGACAAACAGGGAAACAAAGCAAAAACAATCGTTGGACGTGAGCTTGAAGAGGTCAAAAAGACCCTCTCTACACTTCTCAAACCATCACAAAAGTAAACTGCACATGACATACACAAACAATACAATGCTCAGGTGGTTCCTGGTGCTGCTGGCCGTCCCTGTGCTTTGGCTGCACAGCACCAAGGCCAACGCCTGAGCTGCCTGAAGCAACCCAAACCTCCCGGCGGGAGGTAACGTCAATATACAACAGCTGTCCCAACAGGGCATGTTGAGCGTCGGCCTTCAATGGTCGGCAGGACCTATGTCTGTAGGACATAAGGTCCTACCAGATCAGCTTGAAATCGACCCCCAAACAGGGCGCGTCAAACCCATTCAAGCAGGTTATCACGAAGTTGCACTGTGGAGCATGAATCTCGCGCTCAATGCGCGTCTTGGTTTACTCAAATGGCTCGACGTCCGCTTGCGTATGCCACTAAGGTACGTCGGTGTAACAGCGCGGTTTTTGGACAGTCAGGGAGCCCCTCTCCCTCATTATCAGTCCATCCACCACCGCGATGAAACCCTCGTCGGTGTCGCAGATCCAGATCTGCAATTTGGGTTCCGACCTCTGAGCATCACAGGAACACAACGCTGGCTGCTCGAATTCGGTGGTGGTATCAGTGCTCCCATCGGACGTATCGAACCAGATCCATACAAAGCAGGTCGAGAAGGTCGCCCCCACCAACACATCATGTTTGGCAGCGGCACCATCGATCCAATGAGCTTTATCACTGTGGGGTACCTGCATCGACAGATACAGGTGTACATACACACAACACTGCGCGGTGCTATCGTCCCAAACCAGTATGAATTTCAAGCAGGTCTACGCTTTCGTACTTCGTTGAGTGTCGAGAGCAGCTTGGGACTCAAGCAATGGGCGTTCCAGATCCAAGGAGCATTCATGCACAGTGAACCCAGTCTGTGGGATGGACAGGTCGATCCAGACTCCATTGGCGGACGAACCGATATGCTGCTCGGAGGTAGTGTGTTCTGGCGTCCAACAAAACAGTGGCAATGTGCCCTCCAACTCAGCGTCCCCATCAACTTGAAGCTCCTCGGAGGCACCCTCCATCAACCCCTTATCATTGGGCTGAGCCTCCACTATCAATTCCGAATCTTTCCACCATAATCGCCCTCAACGATCACTTCAGAGGAGCGCAACCGGGAAAAAAGAACGTCCGTAGACAAAACGGATACACAAACACAGAGCAGACTTCCATTGACAAGCCCACGTGCAACATCAATACTCAAAGCCACTCAAAAACCTCCCACTCCACAACACATCAGGTACAAAAGAGATGGCGATCACTTCCCAGACAGACCTCCTCACACAAATACGAGACCTCCTGTCACAGCCCCCTGACAAAGAACGTTTTCGCCTCCTCTTACACCTGATCAACACCTCGGAGGACGAGGCCGAGCGTCGCGTAGGCATTGCGTACGCACAAACCCACCTCAAGGCATGGCCCGATGCTATCAGAAGCGCCACACCATACGACTGCTGGGACTTTCTTAAGGAACGTACACAGCCGGGCCTTCCACTCGCGAGGACGATGGACTTTGGCGACATGTACGAAGTCAAGATCCGTTACGCGACGTGGCTCCCCCACCTCCACACCCACACAACAGTCACAGGGCTCAGTTTGGAGTGGAACACCATCGGAGCAGAAGACGCCCAATTTCTCGCACGCTCTCCCCTCCTCAAACAGGTCGAATGGCTCGACCTTGGCTTCAGCTACATCACAGACAAAGGGCTCGAAGCGCTCGCATCTTCTCCGTATACACACAACATCAAACACCTCAACCTCGAAGAGAATAGACTCGACGCGCCAGGCATCAAGGCGCTCGCCCACTCAACCTCCATCACCCAACTCCGCTCACTCGACCTGAGCTGGAACCCACTCAATCTAGAAGGTTGTCAGGCCCTCTCCACCTCCCCACATATCAAACAACTGCAGCGCTTCAAACTCAATGACACATGGCCCGGTGTGTTAGCCTTTTCCACCCTGTTCCGTTCACCACACCTGACAGCGCTCATACACCTCGAAGCCGAAGGTAACCACATCCACACCGAAGGTCTCACCGCCCTCTCAGAGCGCCATCGCCCCCACCTTCAACATCTATCTCTCCACGACAACAACATCGAAGACGACGGTCTTTTTAGCTTTATTCGTTCAAACAACACACCGGCGTTGCGTTATCTGGACATCAGCTCCAACCCTATCACCCCTGCAGGAATTCACGCCCTGACGACATTAGAGTGCCCACTTGAGACACTCCACATTGGTGGGACATACTGCGATCGAAAGAGCCTCCAGACACTCACAACCTCACCACAGATGAGCGCCCTACAAGCGCTCGATCTATCCCATCTAGAGATTGCCCCCAAGGAGCTTTGCGAAGTCGTCCACACGATGCAGCTCCCTGCGCTGCAAAAGCTCGATCTCTCGTGGAACAACCTGTCAGACGAAGATGTCGAATATCTCACGCGGTGTCCTATCATCTCGCGACTCCAACAGCTCGAATTGTCGCTCAACAAATTGACTGAAAGGGGCATGAACACCCTCGCCCAAGCCACATCCATCCAGTCCTTGAAGGTGCTGGAGCTTCAAAACTGTGAGATCGGCGATCGAGGATTGGCAGCGCTGCTCGACTCCCCCTATCTTCAACAACTCGAAGAGTTAGAGCTCACAAGCAATGAGCTCACCCACGAAGGCATCGCGAGAATGTGTAACACTCACCTCCCCGCGCTCCACACGCTCGATCTATCCCGCAACAACATTGGAGACGAAGGCGCCAAGCATATCGCCGAATCCCCACTCAGCATACAACTGACCAAGCTCTACCTGACACGAAATGGCATCACAGATCGTGGCGCCAAAGCGCTCGCACAATCGCCTCATCTGAGACAACTCAAAGTCCTCGACATTCATGACAATGCTCTCACAGAAGAAGGCTACTTTGCGCTCGCCCATTCACCGTATCTACACAGAGATATCGTCATGGTCGCCATCTCACAGCTCTCCGGCACAACACTCAAACAACGTATCTCCCAAATGGCCACAGAGGAGACACCGCCGATGAACCAAGACCAACGAATCCAACATCTCCTGACAACACGCATGTGTTGACAAACGTGTAGAAAGTCCAGGCACTTGCATCAGCCCCAAGAAAAGCCTCTCACAAAAAACATCGCCTATCGCGAAAATGACTACGTAAACGCGCTCCCAACTCGAAGGCAACATCGCACTTTGGGACCTCACGACAGGACGTCTACAAAACGTCGTCTTTGGATACAGCCATGGGACGATGGAGATTATGTATGCAGCAGATGGGAAGCAGCTTTACGCGACAGGGGGAGAGCTTCAGGAGAGTGGACTTACTTGCGGAATCCAGGGGGATGAGGAAACATCGCAGGGATCTCTTTCATGAGTTGTTCATAGTGAGGGCGTTTTTTGAGCATCCGTTTGTCGATCATCGGAATGCTGACAAAGTAAAACAAGCATGTCATCGCGATGGGTCCAACGAGCACGATATACTCTTTGGGCGCAGCCGCCAGAGAGAACAAACACATTCCCCACCAAAATGTACACTCACCAAAGTAATTGGGATGACGAGATTGCCCCCACAGGCCTCTGTCGAGGATCGCGAGGGGATCTTTGCGATTTCTCACGAAGGTGTGAAGTTGTTTGTCCGCGATGGTCTCGACCAAGATCGCACCGACTGTCACAGTCAACGCGAGCAAGTCGAGTAAGTTCATCGGTCTTGTCCCCTTGTAGATGGCAGTGTAAACGGAGAGCATCCCCAAAAAGACGAGCACAGTAGGGAACAGGTGAAGTCCGAGCAGGCTGACAATCCAATAGAAAGGACCTGTGGACTTTTGAAGATTGACGTACCGCCAATCCTGATGCGCCAGCCCGCCCCAGCCTCTCGCCCAATTGTATGTCAACCTGACGCCCCACCAGAGGATACATCCAGAGACCAAGAGCGCACGCAGCAGAGGCCCTTGAAGAGGCCACGACGTAATGAGCAGCGCGATGGTGATGACGATCGGGATGACGCTCCAATACGCATCGTAGAGGCTCGTGTTGTTGTACGCGTAGCTCCACGCAAAGATCACAGCAGTCGCGACAAGATCAGCGATTCCGATCACATAAAGCAACGGATAAGTACGGAAGATATACGCAGCGACCAACGCAATCCCCACAGCAAACAGATAGGCGACAGCACACACCATAAACGACAAAGTACGAGAAGGAGTTTGTGTATCCAAAAGAATCACCTCAACATTCACATTCTCCCTTGCTCACAAGGGATTTCCACACAGTCATATGCTTATTCTGGTTTGGGTCGACTTTCTCAAGAAGACCACGGCGTGGGAAAATAGATCATCCAGATGATCGCGTCAAACAAAACAGTCTGCACGCAAAACGCCACACACCCTATCACAGCGGCGACTCGAAAGGCATCCCATCGACCAGGACGCCACGTCAGGAGCGCGAGCAACAATCCCAGTGACGCCAACCCCACAGTCGCCAGAATGATACAAACACTCAACCACAGAAAAAAGCTCGGTGAGGCCACTAAAACAAACGTAACAGGTAACCACAACGCCGATGGGAACAACATTAG
The DNA here is from genome assembly GCA_002731275.1 of Deltaproteobacteria bacterium. Taxonomy (GTDB): domain Bacteria; phylum Myxococcota_C; class UBA6777; order UBA6777; family UBA6777; genus UBA6777. The sequence goes on from PCBK01000173.1 coordinate 19,164, forward strand.
CGCGTACAAAACAAGTAGCTCCTTGCCCCCCATCTTTCCGCCCAACCAGCTCGATGTGTCTTCGGCCCTCCACAAAAAGAACAGCGTGAAGGGAAAATAGCCAGCCGCCGCCGTCAACATCGAGATCTTGTAGTACGGCCTCATCGCTGAAGAGATCCCACCCCAGATCGATTCGATCTGTGCCTCCGAACCCATGAAGCCATACACGTAGCTTCCGAGGACCGCGATCCCCCCGATGATATTTAAGAGCAAGAGCTGTTTGGACTGTTTGCGCATTGTCGTCTCCCTGTCTCGTACAGAAACATCCGTGAGTGAGCGTAGATATCCCCAAGGTGTACAGCCTGTCTACAAAAGACAACCGTCCAATATGCAGTTGACTCTTCACAAAGGGAAACAGATCCTCTACAAAGAGGGGCGTTGGCCAAACAAGGAGGAAAGATTTGATGTACAAGCCCGTCATACAAGCGATGAAACACGCCGTACAGCTTTGCGCAGACGTACAAAAGAAGGCTGGCTTTGGTGGAGAAAAAGCCCCCAAAGACCCAGTCACTGTTGCCGATTATGGTTCACAAGCGATCCTCAACAGAGCGATTGACGCGCACTTTCCACAAGATGCGATCATGGCCGAAGAGCGAGGGCAACAATTTCTCACCATCCTCAACGAGGAGCAACAAACGCGCACCCTCAAGCGCCTTCAAGAAATCCTCGGCATCGACGTGACCAAAGAAGACGTCGTCTCGTGGATGGATCTCGGCAGAGAGACAAAAGCGACAACACATTGGGCTGTCGACCCAATCGATGGCACGAGAGGCTTCGTCAAGGGCTTGCGATATTGTGTCGCGGTCGCACACATCGAATCGACACAGCCCACATGGGGTGCCCTCGCCTGCCCCGAATATCCCTCCGAAGACGGCAACGGATTTCTCTTCGTCGCCGATCAAGAAGGCGTCTACCGCACCTCACTCGCAGAGACAACGACGGAAAAACAACCTCTCCAGCTCGCCCCCGCCCCCAAACTCTCCGATGCACGTGTCGTCCTCAGCCGCAATCTACAGGACTTTCCAAGAGCGTTGATCGATCAATGTCTCGACGCCGCAGGCATCCCCGAATCCTCTATCACCTACATCGATGGACAAGGAAAGTACGCCTCCGTCGCGTGTGGCGACGCCGACATCTTCTTGCGTTTTCCAAAAACTGCGGACTTTCAAGGACACTACATCTGGGACCACGCTCCAGGCGTCGCGCTCGTGCGAAAAGCCGGTGGCGTGATATCCGACATCACAGGTGGTGAGGTCATGTTTGGCGAAGGCAACATCCTCAACGGCAATCTAGGTGTCATCGCCTGCCACCCCGACCTTCACGAACAAGTCCTCAAGATCACCAAACAGGTCATCGCAACATCCCCTTCCCTCCAACCGCTCCTCGAACGCTTTGGTCGATAAGGCTCACACTAAAAAGCACACGCAAAGGAGGAACGTTGTCTGATTGGCACGTACAGGACACCGGCCCCAAAGAAGCCCCTCGCCTGCTCTTTCTTCATGGTTTTATGGGCACACCAAAAGAATGGCGCCCCATCGTCGAGGCGCTTTCGACGACCTACCGATGCATCACAGTCACGTGGCCCGGTCATGATGGACAACCCTTACCTTCCACCCCCTTACACTTCTCCAATCTCTCTCGTTCACTGCTCGACACACTCGACAAGCACGCTCTCCTACCTTGTGTCTGGGTTGGCTACTCGATGGGCGGAAGGCTGGCCCTTTACACTGCAACCCAATCCCCTGCATCTTGCACGAGACTGATCATCGAGAGCAGCCAACCAGGCCTCGATAACCCTGTAGAACGACAGACTCGTGCATCTATCGACACAAAGCGCGCCCAAACGATCATCGAGAAGGGACTCCCTGCCTTTCTCAAGACGTGGTACCAAGCCCCACTCTTCCAGAGTATGCAGCGTGACCACACACTCATGAAGCAGCTCTCTGTTTGGCGACAGCAACAACAAAAGGAACACATGGCTCGTATCATCGAAGAGCTCAGCCCTGGCCGCCAACCCTCCTGCTGGTCGTCGCTCCCTTCCCTCTCGATGCCCGTCCATCTGCTCTGCGGTCAGCTCGACACAAAGTACACGTCTCTCATGCAAGAGATGCAACGAGCGCTCCCACACGCGACACTCTGTAGCCTTCCTGATGCCGGACATAACACCCACCTCGAACAACCACATGCGTTCCTGCGAGCCCTCCAATCCGCGCTTCGAGCGTGAATTCTCCCCAAACCAAAACGACTCAAAAGGAAGAAACATGTCACATCGTTTTGACGATCTCTTTCCAGTCAAATGTCACAACGATCGGCTCATGGTCGGAGAGATCGGTCCCTTTTTCATCGACGAATCCTTCGGGGATCTTCCATGTCTTTGGTGTCAACTGGAGCTGCTCGGCGCTACGAAAAAAGATCCTGTCGATCCGTCCCTCTTTTGCACAACTGACCGCTTCGCAACCATCCGTCAAGTTGAGGTCTTTGAGCCAGTCAGTGATCGCCGTTTTATCCGTGTCGCGGGTTAATTTAAGGTTGGTGTCACCGAGAAACAGAATCGCTTTACCATCGGACCACTCCTTCATCGCCTTCTTGATCTCGGAGACTTGTGTCGCGCGGACTTTCTTGTCCTCTTCTCCACTGCCAGCTTCCAGATGAGAGTTGTAGACATCGATCTCCAAACCTTCGGCGAGTTCGATACGGATCATATGAAACCCTTTTGAAGCCAGACAATCAGAGGCGTTGTCAAGTGTACCAAAACAGGTCGTGTAATATTGCTGTTTGGTCGTGACAATCTTGTACTTTGAGAAAAACAACAACCCCGGCCCCATCGCCCTGCTTTCGTCGATGCGTTCGGAATACTCATGTTGATGGGGGTGAGTGCTCGCTTTGATCAGATCTTCGCGCCCCTCGTCGACAAAGGTCTCTTGCAAACCGACGATCGCGAATGGATTGAGCTTGGGCCCGATCTGCTTCAATCTCCCAAGAGTGTCGTCCTTGGTGATGGCAGAAGGCAAACCGTGGACGTTATATGTCATCGCGTCGAACGAACCGTTCCTCGTTTCAACCGGTTGAGTACATCCAATCCACGAAAGACACAACAAACTACATAAAAACAGCAAAACGGAGATATACTTTGGCATACGAAACTCCTAAGGTGGTATGAGGTTCTCTCCAGTGTCCTCAAAACCATCCCAAAAAGCAACAAGCTCATTGGGAGAGTAATGTAAGTGCCAGCCTGGTGTCGTTCACAGCGAAGATCTGAATCCCCAACTCACTGTATCTTTGCAACATCAAAGACCAGATGATTCGTCTCATCCAACCAGTCAGTGGGAGGCGTGCCACGACGGACTCCGCCCGAAATGTCGCTGCAATGACCTTCACTTGATGTCGCTTTAGCGCCTGATACAACGAGGGCTTTTCGCCATAAAAGAGCAGCCCTGTGAAGGCAATCATCCGATGAGCAGGGATGTGACGAAGGTATGTCTGTAGCTTACTTATGCTGGTCAAACCAACGGAGAGACGAAGACGTTTGTCGAGTTTGTGGACGTAAAGTGCCTGCCGCACATTGTACGTGATGACCACAACGTCCTTCCAGGCTCTCTGTTGTTGGATCATCTTGACGACACGTGAGAAGATCGACTTCCAATACGGTCTATGAGTACGATGCCGTAACCCTCTGGGCCATCTCGACTTGACATCGAGGAACAACTGCGTTTTGCCCTTCCCCCAACGCAAGACATCGATGAGACGAGGGATACGATAGGGAGTGATGTGACCATATGGATCTTTCAAACGGAGTGTTTTGAGCTTCGCCCACGGCGTCTGGACGACATAGCCATGACCTGTACTCGTCCGGGACAGCGTCGAATCGTGCATCATCATCAACACACCATCAGCGCTCTCGGAGATATCACATTCGATCCACACACGCTTGGACAAACTCACTGAATGGGCGAATGTCTCTATCGCGTTCTCAGGATAGCCCTTTGTGTCACCCCCTCTATGTGCACTGAGCCACCAGTCAGACTGTGCGCTTCGCGCTTGTACAGGCGTCGCCCAGAATAGACAGAGCAGACAAAGAGACACAAAACCATACACCCAAGACATCTTCCTTCTCATCATCTTCCTCCAAGAGAGAGCATACTCCAACGCTCTTTTTGTCTCGTGGGGCAGGAAAACACTACTCCAAAAGAACGCAAAAGCCGTGAATACGGTGCGTAGATACATATCATGACATTGCGCTGACGCAAACCGCTGGAATACAAATACTCCACACTCCAACACTCCAGTTGACACACAACATCCCTAAAAGCTGAAGGAAAACAAGACATGTGACACAGATCACACTCGACAAAGAACATTGGTATCGATCTTGCTTAAAGGGCAGACGAACGAATAAGCCCAGCCAGATATAGAGAAGAAGTGAGGTCGAAATGTCCAGGTTTATGTATAAGTGTGCGCTGCTTTGTGGATTCTTTGTGTTGATCAGTCATGCCCAATTTGCCGACGCCAAAGGAAACGGAGAGGGATTCATCGATGAGCCACCTCCAGGACCAGAGCGCAACGTCCAGCAACAGCCCCCTCCCCCACCACAACGAACAAAACGCCGCCGAAAGGCAAAAAATCCATTCAAAAAGTGGTACGACCGCGAACGCAAGAGCTGGTTCTCCCTCTCGATTGGCGGCGGGGTCAATGTATACAAAGGCGAATACTACGATGAATTTGGTTCATTCACAGATACGTCGATAACTCACGGGATTGTCGGCGCGACAGGCCACTTGTGGTTGCAAAAAGATCTGGCAATTGACCTCGGAATCGACGGACACTTCGTGACAGACTACGACACAGGGGATGGTTATTTCCATGCGAGTGTGCGCCCAGGTCTGCGCTTGCGCTTTTTGTACCTCTTTTACGCGACAGCAGGGCTCGACTTTTTGCTCGGTCGTCCCAAAAATGCGTTTGTCTTCGGCGTGTATATGGGTGGTGGGATTCGTATCCCAGTCTCGGATCGGCTGAGATTGTGGGCAGGCTTCAACGTCCACTTCTACCCAGGACTCGGCTTTGCGCCTCCAGTCCACGGAAAACTCGGCATGGAAGTCGTCTTCTAGACATCACATGACTTACAATTCGGTATACCCGACCTCTGTCAACAATCGAATGGCTCCGATGTCCCTGATGTGCTCGACCTGTTGCTGGTCACGTCCAAGGAGCGCACCTGCGAAGCCAAGTGCGTTGACAGAGATCCCTTCACAAAACTCCTGTCGCCTGGGAACAACCATCATCCCACCTCTCGACAGAAGCAGGTTATACGGCGAGACCTCTTCCTCTTCCAATGACAACCCAACTCTTTGCATCAACGATAAGTAAGTCTCAAAGAGCAGCTCAGCACACACCTTCGTCTCGCGCTCCGTGTCCAAAGAGAGTCGCGCAAAGGCATGGACAAAGGGCAAATCCTGGAGCCTAGAATCTTGCAGATCTCCATCTCTCCAGACTCTCTGCATGGGAAAAGCAGCTGTCTCCGTGAGCGGAAAGGGGATCATCTGCAGATGTTTGTGTGGTTGACTCGCCCCGGCAGCCTCACCGCCATTGTAAAAGACCAGACCATCGAGTTGCTGAAGACACAACGTAGCCGCCCATATATCAGTCAGTGTGAGCGCAGAAGTTTGGCGTTCAAAATCCCTCGTGAGGATCAAAAAGTGGTGCGCGATGACGCGGAATTTATTGAGCACAGCGACATGAGTCTCGGAAAGATCGGCGACAAACAGGTCTTTTTCGTAGGGCAAAAAGGGATTGCGCGGTGGTCTTGGGATCTCTTTGGAGGCGACCTGAATCGCTTTCGCGGCTTCTTTCCTCTTGAGCGCTTCGATCTTTCGGAGCTGAAAAGAGAGCCCTGCCTCTTCGTATTCGATACTCGATGTGGGGATCGGCACAAGCGCCCCTGTCTCAAATCCCCGATCTGTAGCTTCTACAAGCTGCTCCATAAAGTGTCCAGTACGCAACGTGTGCTGCTCATCGTAAGGGGGATTTTTTTGCCTGTTTGCCGTCATCGCTTCTCCTCAATGCCCCCACCTGCTCCCAAAAGCACAGGGAGAAACACAATGTGGATTGGGACTTTCTCCATTTTGGAGTATACTCCATACAAAATACGAGACCTACCGTCTTCACGCACAAGATGACCTCAAAAAAGCCTCGCTGTAAAGGGGCACGAAGACGCTGCCCCTGGAGTATAAAGAGATATGCCGAATCGAATATGGATACGCTATTGGATCGCCCTCGGATGCTGTTGTCTGGTGAGTTTGCTGTGGCTCGCCTGTACAGGACAGCAAAAGTGCAACCTCGATGAGGAATGTTCTCGCGGCTACCACTGCAACCAAGCACAAAAGATATGTATTCAAACCTGCACCAACAACACACATTGTACCAATGGGACGACATGCAATGTCCCTAGAGGTCGCTGTGAACAGAGCTGCCAACCACAACAACGTAGAGCCTGTGTGAATGGGCACATTTACTGGATTGATAGCTGTAACCAACCCGGCGAGATCGCGTTCAACTGCGAAAATAGAGGTTGTACAGATGCGGGTTGTAACAGCACCGCAGCGGCAGTGTGTGGGAACAACCAGTGTGAAGCAGGCGAAGGTTGCCAATCATGTGCCCAAGACTGTTCCTGTAGTGCCGGCCAAACGTGCGACGCAACCAACAACGTCTGCCGCGAAGGGCAAGATCCGTGTGGAGATGGAAAATGCCAAGGCGGCGAGACATGTATCACATGTGCGAGAGACTGCGCCTGCCAAGGTGGTCTCGTATGCAACAGCGCCACACAACAATGTGTCCAGGCCTCCGGCTTGTGCAACAACAATGCGACCTGTGACGTCGAAAAAGGCGAGACTTGCGACAACTGTGCAGCGGACTGTAAGTGTCAGGGCAAACAGACGTGTCAAAATGGCGCGTGTGTCGAACCGACCTCCTGTGGTAATGGCGTCTGTGACACCAACAAAGGCGAAAGCTGCGCGTCTTGCCCCAAAGATTGCCAATGCACAACCAGCCAGGAGTGCATCAACGACACCTGCCAAACGACCAAAAAGTGCGACAACAATGGCACGTGCGATCTCGCCAAGGGCGAAGATTGTGACAACTGCGCCGCTGACTGTAAATGCGCTTCAAATGAAAGCTGTCAGGGTGGTGTATGCAAGCTTACATCGACGTGTGGGGATGGGACATGCCAGTCTGCGAATGGCGAAGATTGTGCGACCTGTGCACAAGACTGCGGATGCCTATCGAGCCAAAGCTGCGAAGGTGGCGCGTGCAAAACAAAGAGTTTTTGTGGCAATGGGGTCTGTGAACCGGGCGAAAAAGAAAACTGTACGAGTTGTCCCAAAGATTGTCCCTGCCCGGCAGGTGGTGTCTGCACTTCGGGCTCGTGTTTTCAGACATGTGGTAACAACTCCTGTGATAAACATAAAGGCGAGAACTGCGCCAACTGCCCACAAGATTGCACATGCCTCACAGGTCTGGTGTGTAGCACCTCTGAGCAAGACTGCAAGAGTCTATGCCCTTCCGGCTCTATCAATGTCTATCGCTGCACAAGCGATCTGAAAAGTCGACAACGCTGTGGTTCCAAAACAGGTTACATCAAGCAAGTCGAAAAGTGTCCAGGTGGTTGTCAGAAGACTTCCTTCAGCACAGACGACGTTTGTTGTACTTGCAAGCCCGGTGAAAAACGTTGTAATGGCGAAGAGCTTCAGGAGTGTGATGCGTCTTGCACCAAGTGGAATACGCTCGATGTCTGTAAAAAGAGTGAGAATCGCTTTTGTGGTTCCTTCTCGCTTAAGTGCCTGTGTTACAGCTACAACAGCTGTTCCAAATCAGGCGATTATCGATGCAGTGGGACAGAGAGACAGTGGTGTTACAAAAACTCCAAGGGCTGCACATATTGGCGAGAGAGTGCCTTTCAATGTAAAGACACAACACCTGTCTGCCACGATGGACAATGTTGTGTTTGTAAACCTGGACAAAAACGTTGTAATGGGTTCTTTATCCAGTCGTGTAAGAGTGATTGCAGCGGCTGGGAGACGAGTAAATTTTGCATTCCACCGACGTATTGTCGGGATCTGACCTGTAAATAATCATACGAGAGGTTCACTTGATGAATGGCTACAAGACAAAGGACGCGCAGGCCGTACCAAGAAACAAAGTAGGCAACAAGAAGAGGTCCACACAGGGTTTGTGGTTCTTGATGGTAGCGCTCGTGGGCCTGACAGGCTGTGCGTCTTCCCATATCTCTTTGCGAGAGCAACTCAAACCGCCTGCAGGGCTCAATGTCAAAAAGGTCGAAAAAGATCCGGTGGAGCGCAGCAAAGCCCAAAAGATCTTCAACAAACGGATGCTTCGTGTCGTGACTTACAAAGAAGCGATGTGGAGACAATTTACCAAAAAACGTGGGAACACACGTGCTGCGATCGCGACGTACCGCGACATGTCACGTAAACAAGCGTTCATCAAACACGTCGTGATACAAGGTGCGACACTTGTCCCATGGCGCGAGGTGTTTGCGCATGGCAACGAGCGACATCGCCAATTACGCGAAGCGCTCGACAAGAGGATTTTGCACAAAAAGATCGCGATCTCTTCTGTCAATGGTGCAGTCGCAGTGGGCCTCCTCGCAGGTGGAATCTTCGTCATGAATAGACCTACACAGCAAGAATATCGGGGGGTACAACTCGTCAGTGGCATCATCGCCCTCGCAATAGGCGGGACACTCGCAGTCACAAGTGCAGTGATCCCCTTTATGGAGTTCGGCCTCTCCCCTCACACCACACAGCTCAAGAGTGCCGTTAAAGCCTACCACACGAAACTTAAACAAAACCTCGGCCTCGAAGCCCCTCCAACACCTATCCCCGCAAAAGCACAACGCCCTCTTCCACCACTCTCTACGAAAATCCAGTCTGTTGCTCCCGTCAAAGCACCCGTCATGAAGAAAAAGACGCCTGAGATCAAAAGAAAGACACCTGTTGCCAAGAGAAAAACACCTGTTGCCAAGAGAAAAACACCTGTTGCCAAGAGAAAAACACCTGTTGCCAAGAGAAAGACGCCTGCTGCCAAACAACCAGCCACTCGTGAATAGAAACTCCTCCGACCTTCGGAAAATGGAAGGGGGAGCATTTATACCGCGTATACGGTATTTCGCTAGAGTTCTGATCCAGGGGCAGTTGCACTTGTGTCTTCGCAAAGTGCACCCGAATGTACGCTACAATCCCTCTCTTGCAATGCGTCTGTCGCAAGCGACATCCTTCAATCGCTCGATTGCTCGGACAACATATGCGGTTGTCATTTGCGACGCCACTTTGCAACGACCCCTTCTACAAACCTCTCCATCCCCCTGTCACTTCGTGACATCCCCCTTCCTCTCCGACCTTCGGAGAAGGAAAGGGGGAGCATTTATACCGTATACACGGGGGAAACTAGAGTTCTGATCCAGGGGCAGTTGCACTTGTGTCTTCGCAAAGTGCACCCGAATATACGGCACAATCCCTCAAGGCAATACGTATGTCGCAAGCGACATCCTCCTAACGCTCGATTGCTCAGACAACATATGCGGTTGTCATTTGCTTCATGCACTTTGCAACCGCCCCCTCAACAAACCTCTCCATCCCCCTGTCACTTCGTGACTTCCCCCTTCCTCTCCGACCTTCGGAGAAGGAAAGGGGGA
>PCBK01000174.1 GCA_002731275.1 Deltaproteobacteria bacterium
AAAAGCCTCTGCAAGAAGGGCTCTGTCAGTGGTAAAGCCCCAACCCCGCAGGGGTTCAACCGGGGTCCAGCGGCCGCCCGCTGGTGCAACGTCCGCCGGATCAGATTTCAAGCTAAAACCCGTGTATATCGGACAAATACCCCCTCCTCTCAAAAGGCTAGAGGAGTCCTTCTGCGAAGGCTTTTCCTGCATCGAGTGCATCTTGTAATTTGGAAGGATCTTTCCCACCAGCTTGCGCCATATTGGGACGTCCACCACCCCCACCGCCTGCAACTTTCGCAGCGGTCTTCACCCAATCACCAGCCTTCAAACCTTTTTTGATCAACGCGTCGGGAACACGTGCAACAAACGCCACCTTATCTCCGACGACAGAACCTAGCAACATCGCTGATTCAGGGTGCATTTGGTGGATGATGTCTGTCGCAGCACGAAGCGCGGCTTGATCAGCGTCCTCAAGGGCTGCGACGATCAACGCTCCAGTGTGCGCCTCAGCGATCTCTTTCGCGACCTCTGTCACAGCCTTTGTGTGCTGTTTTTGTTGTTGCTTGACGATCTTCTGAAGTTCACCAAGTTTGGATTGAATGTCATCTTTCACCAACAAAGGCAGTGAGACCTGATGTAGTTGCTCACGCAATCGTGAGAGCCCACCGGCCACCTCTTCCGGTGCAGCAGATGCGAGCTGCTCAACGTCCTTCAACAAGGCTTCACCGTTGGTGATCGCCTCACGAGCCTTGTCGCCTGTAATCCCGATCAAACGTCGAACACCCTTTCCGACACCTTCTTCTGCGGTAATCACAAACGCTCCTGCCTCGCTGGTGTCTGGGAGATGAATCCCACCACATAGCTCCGCTGAGAACGCATACCAGTCCTTTTTCTCGGGTGTAGCGAGCAGATCTTCGATGGGTACACCGATAGAGACGACGCGCACCATAGGAGGATACTTCTCACCAAAAACAGCACGCAGTCCGTGAATCTCGAAGGCTTTCTCTTGAGGAACCTCCATATCATACACAGGCAATTTTTGCGCGATGTCCGATTGAACAAGTGTTTCGATTTGAGCGATTTCGTCGCGAGAGAGAGACTTACTATGACTGAAGTCAAAGCGCGTCCTCATGTCATCGACCAAAGAACCCTTTTGATCCACATCATCCCCAAGCACCGCACGCAACTTGTGATTGAGAATGTGTGTTGTTGTGTGGTGCGCCATGATCTTTTGTCGTCTCGCAGCGTCCACTTTCAACGTGCTCGTTTGCTTCTCTTGCAAGCTCCCTTTTGAGAGCTCACCAATGTGGAAAAAGACCCCACCAACCTTGAGAGTATCCTCCACATCGAATTGCGCGCCGCTGTCTGTTGTCAGCGTTCCGCGATCGCCAACCTGCCCACCAGACTCGGCATAGAAAGGCGTTTGATCGAGAACAACGGCTCCAAGCTGCCCAGCTTGCAAAGTCTCAGCGGCGTGAAATTGCCCATCTTCCAAAGCATACACATGACTGAGTGTCGCACCTTCGCGCGCGGTCTCCGTGTATCCTGTAAAGATCGTCTCCTCAAACTGCCCCTGCTGAACAATCTCAACCAAAGTCTGTTTGGCAACATCAAGCTGACCGGTGCTACCCTTCGAGACGAGTTGGTGCTGCTTGCGGTGTTCAAGGTAACCGTCTTTATCGATCCCCATCCCCTTCTCCTCAGCCATCAACTCAGTCAGATCGTAGGGGAAACCATACGTAGACTCCAACCTGAAGACCACCTCACCTTCGATCTCCTTGCCACCCTTTTCAGCCTCCTCAAGGAACAACTTGATCCCACGCTCCCATGTGTGTCCAAATTGGATCTCTTCTTCCTTGATGATATCTGCGATCTTTTGGGGATCTTTTTTCAACTCGGGAAAAACATCTCCCATTTGTTCGACAACAACGGGAACAATCTGGTAGAAAAAAGGATCTTCCATTCCCAAAATTTGGCGACCGTAACGCACAGCACGTCGCAAGATACGACGCAGGACGTAGCCACGTCCATCTTTATCGGGGACAGCGCCATCAGCGATCGCAAAGGTGAGCGTACGGATATGGTCAGCGATTACGCGGTATGCGATATCTTCGACCTTTTCCAGATCTCCACCATACGGTTCAGCGCCAGAGAGGGCTTGTATTTTTTGGAAGAAGGGAGCGAACAAGTCACTATCATAGGTGCTGATTTTGCCTTGGAGAGCAGCACAGATCCGTTCGAAACCCATTCCAGTGTCGACGTGCTTGGCGGGAAGTGTTTTGAGTTCACCAGAGACGTCGCGGTTAAATTGGATGAAGACGAGGTTCCAGATCTCGATCACACGGGGATCATCCATATTGACGAGGTCACGACCACTTTTGTCGGGTGTGAGATCGATATGAATCTCAGAACAAGGCCCACAAGGTCCAGTGTCTCCCATCTCCCAAAAGTTGTCTTTCTTCGAGCAGAAGTGAATGTTGTTGTGATCGATATCCGTCTCAGTACGCCAGATCTCAGCGGCCTCACTGTCTGCTTCGAGTCCATCGGCTTGATCACCTTCGAAGACGGTCGCGTGGAGGCGATCTTTTTCAAGCCCCCAGACATCTGTCAAAAGCTCCCAAGCCCATGTGATCGCTTCTTTTTTGAAGTAATCACCAAAAGACCAGTTGCCCAACATCTCGAAGAATGTGTGGTGATATGTGTCTTTTCCAACCGCGTCGAGGTCGTTGTGTTTGCCACCCGCTCGGATGCATTTTTGGGTATCAACGGCACGTGTATAGGCGCGTGTTTCAAGTCCCAAAAAGACCTCTTTAAATTGATTCATCCCTGCGTTTGTAAACAACAAAGTATCGTCCCCGTGGGGGATAACAGGTGCAGAATCGACAAGAGTGTGTCCGTGTTTTTTCTCAAAAAATTCCAAAAACTGACGACGAATCTCAGTACTTGAAAGCATCACAATACTCACCATAGTAAGGGAGGCGCGGATGGCATCCTCGGCCAAAAGAACACATCATAACGACGTAAAACGAAGCTCCCGATAGAGCGCAAAGCGCCTCGGGATGGGGTATAGATTCGAGACGTATCATTTTAGACAAAAGTTCTTAAACGTCGCGCCTCGATCACACAAAAAACCCCCAACTTGTAAAGAGACACCCCAAGAATGTCAAGGTACAATGGAAACTTCACCCCCCGCCCTCTCTTCGAACTTCGTATCGTTGCCTCTAAGGCATATCGCTCTTGGCGATCTTGATCACGAAGCCATCGCGGCCCCCTGCATGAGAGATCGTCTTTGAACGCAATTTGATACTTCCAGAGTAACCACCGACGATATAGAGGTTCCCACTCGCATCGACGGCGACATCGATCGCAAAGTCATCCCCGGTCGAGCCAAAGCCTGTCACCCAGTCAAACTTCCCGGTTGTCGGATTTTGCCGTGTGATAAGCGCGTCTTTCATGCCCTGGTTGTTGAGTGTCCCTCCAGGAACAGTCAAAGAAGCAGAGGCAAAACTACCAGCGATAAAAACCTCTCCATTTGGTCCAAGTGTAGGGATGTTTCCACCTTCCCTTAGCGACCCACCAAGGCTATCCCCCCACACCCAATTCCCTGCGGCGTCCATCTTTGCACCCATGAGATCGGCAGCAGCGCTCGTTGTCCCTGCAGCTGTTAAGGTAAGACTTCCCAATGAAAGATTCCCCCAAAAACTCCCCGCAAAGTAAAGATTTCCGCTGCTGTCGGAGATCAGCGTTGCGGCACCTTTCTGTGCACGGTTCACAGTCCCATCGCTTTGCTTCAAGCGAATCACATACGTCCCCCCAGTAGAAGGTACTGTAAATGTCCCAAATGTCGCGCCGTTGTTGGCGATGCCAGAGTTGTACACGTTGCCATTCGTATCAACACCGATCCCCAAGCCACGATCGGGAGAGGTGGTCCCACCTGACATCGCCCATCTATACACACCTGCGCTTGTCAAGCTCACCACAAAAACATCCGTATCGCCAAGAGAGGTCAAGGTCTTGGAACCAGCGCTGACAGAACCACTGAAGAAGCCTGTTACGTAGACGTTGTCGCTTGCGTCCGTCGTCACACCATGCGCTTCATCTTCCCCTGTCCCGCCGAGTGATTGCATCCATACTTCTTTGCCAGTGTTGTCAAACTTGGCGACAAAGGCGTCCTGCTTCCCTTTTGAAGTGTAGGTCTTTGATGCAAATGTGATCGCGTTCTCGAATTTACCGGTGATATATATATTTCCTTTGGCATCGACTTTGAGCCCAAGCACGTTGTCATTGCCTGTCCCACCAAAAGATTTCAACCATTTGACGCTCCCGCTGCTGTCGAGCTTTGCAAAGAAAATATCAGAGCTCCCCTTTGGCGTGATGGTGTCCTGTCCAATGGTTATCGCGTTGTAGAACCAACCAGCGATATAAATGGCCCCGCTGCTGTCGATATCAATGTAGTTGACCTGCTCAGAGCCTGACGTCTGAAAAGAGACGATCCAATCGGCTTTGGGGAGGTTACACCCATCATCAGGGTTCCCATCGCAATCATCGTCGATGTTGTCATTGCAGGTTTCTTCAGGTTGTTTTTTGGACAGATCGGGCTGGGCATCGCAAGTGACGGTCTGGTTATCAGAGCTACAAACGTACTTACCGGTCGTTTGACATGGTCCAAAACCTGCGGTGCAAGATGTCTGGTAACGCGAATCAGCCTTACAAGGCTCTGTGCAGACGCCATTGCCACAAGCAGTCCGCCCGCCACAGTTGGCGATCGCACAGTCTTTGTTGTCATTACAAGAGGAGGGACAAAGAGGTTCTGCACAAGCGCCTCCTCGACAAGCTGTCTTACTACCGCAAGGTCCGATTTTACAGTGTATGTCGAGAGTGCAAATGGAAGGACAAGAGAGCGCAGAGCAGACGGAGTTTAGACACCGTGAAAGAGGCCCACAGCTGGGCTCAGCGCAATCGCTGTCATCGAGACAAGATTCGACACAAGCCGCGACACACTTGCCACTTTTGCAGACGATACGATCACCACAGCCAGAGACAGCACATTCGGAATTTTCACTACAAGCGACAGGACAACTACAATCGACATCAACTTTTCCATCGCAGTCGTTGTCCTTATTGTTGTTGCAATTTTTGACAGCAGGGACCACTTCTCCCTGACAGGCGCTCCATGTCGCGGCGAGACAAAGCTGCTTTCCAGCCTGACAAGCGCCTTTTCCTTTTGTATCAGCTGGTCCAGAATAACACTCTTTCGAGAGAGGATCTTTTGTCCCATTTACGTTATCGATTTCGCCATCACAGTCGTCATCCTTGCCATTGCACTCCTCAGTCTGCGGAGCTGCGCTGCACGTCGACCACTTACCAGCCTGACAGACTTCCTCTCCCTTTCCACAAGGCCCCGTACACTCCTTGCTCAGGTTGTCATCGATTTGACCATTGCAGTCGTTATCTTTGTTGTCACAGATCTCTTTCTCAGGTGTAATCTCCCCAACACAAGCCCCCCAAGTGTTATTGGCTTCACATTTCTGTGAACCCTTTTGACACTCCCCTTCAGGAGTATCAACCCCCTGCACGCTGTAACAAGGACGACTCTCTCCAACTCTGACACACTCACAATTTGCGATACCGTTATCGACTTTACCGTCGCAGTCATCGTCTTTTTGGTTGCAAACCTCAATCGAAGGATAAATCGCCTTTTGACACACTCCAGACCAATCACCATCAGGTGTACAGATCTCCTGGCCGTACTGACAAATCCCCTTGCCCGCGAATGACTCCTTGCCCTCTGCATAACATGGTCTTGTCTGATTGGCTTCACATTCTTTGCACTCTGTAGAGCAGATCTTTTGTCCTGCCTGGCTCTGATCTGTCGATGCACAACAACGCAAACCAAACTGACAATCAGCATCATCCTCACAAAGCCACCCTTCTAGCGAAGGAGCCGCAGGAACAATACAAGCCAACAAGTGGAGCAGCGCAAGCTGCCCCAACACCAAACGAAACCAAGTACCTCGTCTGTACATTCACACCACCATACATCTCGAAAGTCAAACCCGGCTGCAAGCACGAGCACAACGAAAAACAAGGCGACCGGCCACAGCTTGCTCGCCACCCATCGATCAAAGGAAAGAGTCTCCTCACTTCAACACTATATCATCATTGGGGTTGCGATCGAAATTGTACAGAGGGATGACACACAAAGAAATGCGCAAATGGTAGGAATCCCTCTTCTGAGGGACATATACGAAGAAACACACGACACACAAGTTGTCTTAGCGAAACAGACCTTGTGGCAGTGGTGTGTGAATGTTAGTGCTGGATGTGCTCTCGCGCTGAAAGGAACCGCGCTCGGAGAGAATGACATCACGTAAGTGGATCCAGCGACGTCGAGAGGGGCGGTGTTGTACTAACACAATCTCTTCGGAACCTTGCATCGCGACATCGATCACAAAGCCCGTTAAACCAACCAGATCAAAATGACCACTGCTTGGATGGACCGTCACCACATCCCCTATTGAGATGTCATCACCAAAGAGCTCTTGGTGTATTTCGGGTGCGATCTCAACTCGATCTTGAGAATAGCTTGTGTTTGTATAGTTGTGATTTGCCATGTTGTTTGTCTCCAATTCTTTTCAGTTCCACACTCGCCAGGATACAATGCATATAGCGTGCCAAGAAAATGAGAATACACAGACAAAAAATGAGAACGTTCTCTAAGATGAGCATATACTTTCCCTCGCGGACGATCGCAGAACGCACTGGCAGAAGGAAAGTGAGAAGGGTTTGTAACAGGGTGTGTATTTTTCTAATCACCCTTCTGTCATCTCGTGCATCATGACTTTTGTGGGGAGTCGATATTGACAAGCACAAAAAGAACTGAAAGATTACCAACAAGTGAGCACGAGCCTTTGCGCTCACTTACATACATAGCATATTGATACGTTCCCTCTCAGGGAGCTCACGAATCTTTTTGTACTGGAGACATCTCCCATGAAACGACTCCTCTCGACACTCTGTGTGGGTTTTTTTCTACTCACTCTCTCATCCACTGCGTCGGCAACACCTCAGTGGATGCTTTATTCAAACGCCAAAACATCAGCGGCGTGTCTCGCTTTGAAAGGGAAGGGTGGCATCACCAACGCCCTTTGGACATCAGGTCGTTGCCTGATAACAAAAAAAACAACCAAGCGTCCCCGCATCATCAAACGCTTTCGTCGTGGCTTCACGGTCCAAAAAATGTATCACCTGAAGCGCCCTCTCAATCATATCCGTATGCTGAATGTACCAGGTATGTTTAAGAAGGCGAAGCGTTTGAGAGCCCAAGCCGCAAAAGAGCAACAAAAAGCGAGCGACCTACGCAACCAAACACAGCAACTCCAAAGCACGATCCAACTGTACGAAAAAGAACTCCTCCGTCTGAAGTCTATGTACGCCAAAAAAACAAAACAGCTCAAGACACTCCAAAAGAGCATTCGTGTCAAACAGACAGAGGCTTCTCGACTGACTCGCAAAGGACAGGCGCTCTGGCGAGCAGTCCGGACTTCCAAAAAACAATCTCACTAAGCTCGATTCACGAAGAGAGCGAATACTCCCCTCCTTCCCAGATATCTTTCCACCAACAAAACCCAATCCGATCCCCCCTCTTCACTCGTAATGTGTAAAAATCCCCTGATTCTTCGATCTTTTTTGGGGACAGGTGTGATGTTTTTGAAGCAGAAGGGTAATATGATCGCCGACTACAATTGTGTGAACGGCAAAACCCATTCAAGATGCATGAGATACAAAGGGAAGAATACAATGAAATCGAACAACACTCCCACAACTCGATGGTCTTTTGCCAGCCAACTGTTCGTATGGCTCATGCTCGTCAGCGTGAGCCTCACAGGCTGCCAAAGCGTCGACTTGCCACAAGACACAAACACCCCTTCATCGACGATACAAGACAACACAACTCTCCCTGCGCGTCCTCGCTCATTCTCGCTCCAAGGCGCGATCGGCTCAAGCAAACAACAACCAATGCTCCCTGCTGCCTTGCGCGCAAAAATGCTACAAGACATTCAAAACAAAGCCACTGTTCAGTACACGATCCAGTCACCAACGCTGGCATCTACGACAGCTTACGTGGCACACAACCCATCACAACAACTCGCGTTGCGCTTTGGCGAACGTTCCTTATCCATGAGCAAAGAGAGCTGGTCGCTTGACCTGCAATTGTCAGCCATCGGACGCGGAGCGACACAACAAGCGACATCAGTACAAACGCGCACAGTGAAGCAAAACCGTGTCACATACACTCGACGCCTTGGAAGCCAAAGTATTCAAGAGTGGTATGTCAACGGTCCTTTGGGTGTTGAGCAAGGGTTCACCCTCCCCAAACGTCCATTTGCAGAGCAGCAAGGTCAGCTGACATTCCATATGAAGCTACGAAGTGACCTGACAGCCTCCTGGCACGTCAAAGGAAAAAGCATCGTGCTGCGCAACAAAGCAGGCAAGGCAGTCCTTTATTACCAGGAGCTGTTTGCAAAAGACGCCAAAGGCCAAACCATCCCATCGACGATGAAGCTCTCAGGCCAAACCATCACACTCGCCTTACAAGATGAGGGCGCCCAATACCCCATTGAGATCGATCCCATCCTCTCTACAGAACAAAAGCTCCTTCCTACAGGGACCACTTCGAGCCCAGGCTTTGGTGGTGCACTCGCCATCTCAGGAAACACGATCGCAGTCGGTGCCGCTGGAGATACAGAGAAAGGCAATGAGGCCGGTGCTGTTTTCATTTACATTCAAAGCGGCGGTGTTTGGTCACTGCAACAAAAACTCTTCTCTTCGGACATCGCCGCAGGTGATCTCTTTGGACGCTCCATCGCGCTCAGTGGCGATACACTGATCGCAAGTTCGTACAAAGATGATGATAACGGCGTTGAGTCTGGTTCAGTCTACGTCTTCACACGCAGCGGCAGCACCTGGACCCAACAGGCCAAGCTCACAGCAAGCGATGGCGCCGCTGATGACTGGTTTGGTTTCACCCTGGCTTACTCAGGAAACACCATTGTCATCTCCGCACCGCTCGCAGATGCCAGCGGCTCACAAGCAGGGGCTGCTTATGTCTTCACAGGGAGTGGTAGCAGCTGGACGCAACAAGCCAAACTCGTCGCAAGTGACGGCGCTGCTGACGATTACCTTGGATACGCCTGTGGAATCAGCGGTGACACCATCGCACTCGGCGCATGGCTTGACGACGACAAAGGCGCAAACTCCGGCTCAGTCTACATCTTTACACGCAGCGGTAGTACTTGGACCCAGAGCACAAAACTCACCGCGAGTGACGGCGTCGCAAACCATTGGTTTGGTGTGCGTATGGACCTGAAAGGAAACGATCTACTCGTCACAGCCTCTGGTGATAGTGAGAAAGGCGGAAATGCCGGTGCTGTATACGTATTCACAAATAACGGTGGTACCTGGACGCAACAAGCCAAGCTCACCGCAAGTGATGGTGCGTCCCTCGACTCCTTTGGTCGCCACGTCGCAATCGATGGAGATATCGCACTGATCGGTGCTTACTACGACGAAGGTGATGGTGGTGAGTACCGAATGGGTTCAGCTTATATTTTCACTCGTAGCGGCACCACATGGACACAAGTTGAAAAGCTTCGTCCAAGTGATGGGCAGACAGAACACCGTTATGGTCAATCCGTCGCAATTGATGGCGCAACACTCGCAGTCGGCGCAGTCTTCGGTACACCACAAGGAAGCGACTACGGAAAAGTCTACCTTTACACCGACACCTGCACCAACACCACTCTGTCATCTGACAAATCCTCTCCTCAACCTGCCTCAGGAACAGTCACATGGACTGCAAACGCCTCGTGTCTGAACAATGCAGAGTACAAATACTGGTACAAAGCTCCCGGCGCGACGAGTTGGCAGCTCGCGCAAGATTGGGGCGCGAACACATACAACTGGGATATCTCTTCAGCTCTGACAGGTACTTACAGTTGGCAAGTCTGGTCTCGTCGGGTTGGAAGCACTGTCGATTATGAGTCAGCTTCGCCAGTCCAGACATTCGCAATCACAAGTGGACAAAGTGAATGCACCGATCCCACACTCTCCCCCTCTGTCGCAAGCCCTCAAACTGCAGGAACCACCATCACCTGGAACCTCAGCGCAAGCTGTACATTGGGCGGAACAGCAGAGTACAAGGTTTGGAGACGTTCACCAGCCGGAACTTGGGAGGTCGCACAAGATTGGAACGCGAGCAACACGTACAACTGGGACACAACAGGCACGATCACAGGAACGTATGTCTTCCAAGTCTGGTCCCGCAGTCAGGGCAGCACGGCTACATTTGGTGGTACGTCAGAGTCTGCCTCATATGAAATCACAAATGGGACGAGCTTTTGTTCTTCTGTTGCGGCGTCCTTTAACCCAACCTCTCCGCAAACAGTCGGGACCAACGTCACCATCACAGGGAACGCGACTTGCTCTGGAAGTGGCACCGCACACTACAAATTCTGGCTACGTAACCCTGCTGGTAGCTGGACTCTCTTAAGAGATTGGAACGCAACCAGCACGTATAGCTGGGATACAACAGGCGCAACACCCGGCCTCTATGTTATTCAAGTCTGGACGAGAGAGCAAAACAGCACCGCCGCCTACGAAAGCTATACGGTGGAAACCTACACCCTCCAGTGAACTTACTCGCCCCCCACCCACCCAACAACTCCAACATTTTCCCCTACCATGTATGTTGACGGCACCCAAAACAGGTGCTAGCCTGATCGATGAATGCACAACAATATCTACGACTTCCTCCTCAACTCTCTTGTCGACAAGAGGAGCAACATGTTCTCGCACTATATCAAGCATGCGCTCCTTTTGACTTTTGCTCTTCCTCTATGGACACTTATGTCATGGAGTTGCCTACCTCTCGGCCAAACCTGCCAGGATAAGCTCTGCTGGATCACACAAAAAAAAACATGCCAGACAGACGCAGATTGTTGCTGTCGACAACGCTGCTCTTTTGGATGCTGCCTCCCCAAGAACGCAGAAGGACAGGCGACAGGCATATGCCCACAACCAGATGGCGGTACAAACGAACGTCAAACTTGCATCACCGGGCAAACCAGAGTTTGCTATCCAAATCCACAGCAACCCATCAGAGGACTCTGCAGAAATGGTGTGCAACACTGCTTGGACGATGGCTCGTGGGGAGCGTGTGAAGGCTATATCCAACCACAAGACGAAGAGTGCAATGGACACGATGACGATTGTAACGGAAATATCGACGACGGACTCAAAGACTGCACATGTCAGCCAGGTATCACACAGGCATGCAAAGGAGTATGTGGTGAGGGCACACAAACCTGTGGTGAAGACCAAAAATGGCAGCCCTGTCGTCTTGAGCTGACCATTAAGGCAGAAGAATGCAACGGAAAAGATGACGATTGTGACGGATTGATCGACGAGGAATTCAAAGAACAACGTCAAGAGTGCTCCATCTCAGAAGGATGCACAGGCGTTTACATCTGCCGCAACGCCTCCCTTGCCTGTCAAAGCACCACAAACCAACCAGAGAGCTGCAACGGAAAAGATGACAATTGCGATGGCAGCATCGACAACACGGAGACCCTTTGCGCTCCTGAGATCGCCTGGAAGACCAACAAAAACAACCTTCAACGCATTGAACGAGTCCATCTCGCCAACAAAGCGACGACGGTACAATACACCATCAAAAACAACGATCCAGCAACGACACTTGCATATCGGCCTGATCGAAAACAACTCGCCTCAGGACAACGCTCTGGTACCATCTATTTGTGGCACATGTCACAGACCTCTTCAGCGACCACCTTGAGCGCACACAAAAACGATATCGTCAGGCTCCTTTATGCCAACAACAGTCAACGGCTGCTGTCCCTGGACAACACCGGGATGTTCGTCTTGTGGGATGTCACAAAAGGTGAACAGCTCACAACAGGACAACACACAAGGACGTCGGAGAATGACGTCGCGATCGCCCCAGATGGCCTTCACTTTTACGTACTCAATCGCGGTCTACTGGAGGTCTGGGACGATAAGGGAGGCAAAAAACAGCAGAACCTCAGAGACAACGCACAAGGCATCGCGATCGACGCAAGTGGCCTTTATATTGGCATATTCAACACATCACAAACAGTGTCATTCTTCGACACAGCGTCGTACAACCAGCAGGCCAAAGCCGACGTCAACTGTATCCCCACTGCGATATGGGGCGTCCAACAAAAGGACACCTTCTTTGTGATCTGCCCTACACAGGTTGTCCGCATCCAACTCACCAAAGAAGACAACAAACTTAACACCTCAAACACATCCTGGAGACTCGATCGTATCGGCGAGTCATACTTCGGCATATCCTACGATGGCAAGAGACTGGGGCTCCTGCAAAAAAACCAGAACGAGTTGCACGTCTTTACCCTCGACACCCCCTCAACACTCAGACCCTCTGACGCGACAAAAATCGGCAACACACAGGTTTTCGCTTTGTCACCGTAGGGCCACTTTCATGTTCGTGTGGGTTGACATTTTTGACAATCTCTTGCATCCTTTCGTGAAAAAAGCGAGCAAACAAAGCCCGGAAATGCTTTGCCTTTTTTGCCTTTTCGTGGAAAGACTGGACAACAGGTACATCTTTTATTACATTCGGGTGCACGTTTTTTCAAAAAGTGAATGATTTGAGGAAGAATATGTCAGTGTGCCCTGCTTGCCAGCAAGAAACAGATACGGGCAGCCCATTTTGTATGAGTTGTGGCGCCTCCTTACAACAAGAGCAAGCACAACCCCACACAGACCCTCTTGTTGGGAGCGTCATCGACGAAAAGTACAGACTCAAACAGCCCCTTCGCTCAGGTGGGATGGGACAAATTTATCTCGCTCAACACCTGATCTTCGACGAGTTACATGCGCTGAAAGTCATCCACTCACAAGCTGCAGGCGCCGAAGAAGCCGCACAACGCTTCCTGGTAGAAGCCAACCTCACCCGTAAAGCATCCCAACGCTCCGATCATATCGTCTATATTCACGATTTTGGACATGATCCCAAAGTGGGTCACTACATCGCGATGGAGTATCTCAAAGGACACTCTCTCTCTATGGCACTAAAGCCAGGATATGAACCACCTTTACGATTTGATCACATCCTTGGCATCATGGTCCAACTTTGCGACGCGATCCAAATCGCCCACGATCTTGGCATCATCCACCGCGATCTCAAACCATCCAACATCTTCCTCGTCGAGAAACACGGAGATCCTCACTTCGTCAAAGTGCTGGACTTTGGTGTCGCGCGCGCCAACGAGCAACTGATCGCGAACTATGAAACCATCGGAGGACTCGTTGGAACCCCCAACTACATGGCACCTGAGCAGATCCTCGCAGAGGACGAACGCAGAGAGAGAGGCTGGGAATTTGATGGTAGGGTCGATGTATACGCAACAGGTATCATGCTCTATAAGGCGCTCACAGGGCGCACACCGTTTCGCAAAAAAGGACGTGGACGTTCGTCATATTGGGAAGTCTGGCGCAAGCATTTAGAAGAAATGCCTGTCCCTCCACATGAATATAGACCGGATAAGGAGATCCCGCCGTGGCTCTCGGAGGTCGTGCTAAAAGCCCTCGCCAAAGATCCTGCAGAACGTTATGCCACGATGAGGGAGTTTGGCGAAGTCCTGAAGGCAGCGAAACAAAGACTCCAACAACAACACCCACAGCTCGCGCTTGGCCCACTTCCGCAAGATCCTGGAACAGGCTCCTTCACAGGGGCGTCTTCGGTCTCTTTACAGACCTCTTCTGTCCAGGAAAACATGCCCCTTTACCAACATCAAACACCTCCTCCCACACCCTCACCTGGTGGTGTCATGTTGGGTCAGCTTGATGAAGACTCGCCTTCCCATGTGACCCCCTCACCTTTCCATGCAGGCGCGCTCTCCTCATTCGATGGCATACCAGCTCCACCTTCTTACACTCCATCCACACAACAAACAACCGATGAGCCAACGCTCCCGAAAAAAAAGCGCTCATTCCTGTTTGTCTTCTTGCTCAGCCTGGGGGTCACATTGATTATCGGGTTGGTAGTCGTCTACATGATGCGTCCCAAGGAGCTGATATACCCAGAGGATATGGTCCAAAAGGCGACCCCCTTGCCCAGACGACACACAAAAAAGGTCACCATCACAAAGCCTCTCAAGAGACTCGTTACGGCACCAAAACGACGGGTATATACCATCCCACCTCCACCGCGCCAACGCAAACAGCCGATCAAACGACGCAAAAGAAGAAGGCTCTATGGTTGCCCCTTCAAATCAGGTCATAAAGCGTACAAACTGCGCTCTTTGGAGCTTCCGCTACGAGACATTGTGATCCTCGCCGACGGAAAAACGCTCACAGTCGACGCAAAAAAATGTATCCAGGTCCCCAAACAGTCGAACAGAATATCACTCAGTTACCGACCGGATACCACCGAATATTACCCATGTATCATCCCACTCAAGAGCAAAAAAAGACGTTTGACGTTCAAGTTGATCGACACAAACGAATTGCTCTCCAAAAAAGACTGCTCCAAGTGACACACATCACCACCCAAAGCACTCTGCTCGTCTGTTTCCTACTCTCAACGGGATTATGTTTGTACCCAAGAGACGCACAAGCAAACCAGTGGGACGCAAGGCGAAGAAAATGTCGAAAGCTGTTCAAGAAAAACCAGTATCTTCGCGCGGTCTCCTGTTTTCGCTCCTTGTACAGAAAGAGCAAACAACCACAAGATCTCCTCAACATCGCACAATCCTACCGTATCGCCGCACGCAACCAGATCTCGCCGCTACACGCACTCACCATGAGAAAGAGAGCCATCCGATTGCTCAGACGATACCAATGGTTGGTGCGAAAGAAACCGATTGAATCCAATTTTGCCCGGCAAATGCGCCGGCGACTGCGACGAAAAGTCCTGCGCACCCAACGCATCGGTTACGCCCCTCTCCTCGTAAGCTCCAGCCCAAGTAACGCGTCCTACATCCTGCGCAACGAGAAACTGGTCCTTCGTGGTGTCACCCCCCTCTACCAAGACGTCCCACCAGGCATCTACACACTCACCATCACACACAAAGGATACCACCCCTACAAAGTCCGCTTGATCATGAACAGCGATGTCCCCCTCTCCCTACATTACAAGATGATCCCTCTCAGCGAAGCACCCCCCCGCTCCAACACAGCGACCAATCAAGCAGGCTCTGTTAACACGAACCTCGTAGACGCCCAAAACAAACGCATCCCCCCAAAACCACAAGCTCCCCCAACGGTTCCGCTCGCGCTCATCGGCGGCTCAACAGCCCTGCTCGCGACAGGTGTCGTCGTCCTCAGCCTCGCTGCGGTCAATACAAACACCATCAAAAACAGCCAGGACGCCAACACCGCTTCACAGGCTTACAACGATTTGAGTGTCCAGCTTCCCGTTGGTATCGTACTCGTCTCTGTTGGCGTCGTCGGCAACGTCGTAGCAGGCGTTCTCCTGCTCTCCCCTCCCAAGTAAGGCCACAGAGACCCGTCCAAGTGGAAGGAGTAAGTCAAACCCCGAAGAGGCCTTGCGTCCAGATATAGGCATGATATGCTCTCTTCCTGCGCAATCATCACAGAGAGGAGTTGTCCTTATGCCTTTACGATCAAAAATGTGGATGTCTTTATGCACATCCTGCCTCATCATCTTTGGCTCATCATCCTCCTCGTACAGTACTGTATCCAAAAAGAAACTCTCCACCACTGTTCATCAAGTCCAACCGCTCCCGACCCAAAAAAAGCACACCTACCTGCGCGTCATGACCCTCAACATCGCACATGGCGGCAACAATTTTATGGGCTTGCCACCTTTCTTACGTGGCGCACAAGGCATACGCACAAATCTTCAACAAACAGCTGCTGTTCTCAAGCGAGAACGTCCTGACGTGGTAGGATTGCAAGAGGCTGACGCGTCCTCCTGGTGGAGTGGACAATTTCACCATGTGCACTACCTTGCCAAGCGCGCGGGATACCCATTTAGCGTTCACGGCATCCACGTCAAAGACAAAGGGAAGGCCTACGGAACGGCGCTCCTATCACGCTCACAGCCCAAACACGCGCGTTCACATATCTTCAACGGCGCGACCTTATTCCCAAAGGGCTTTGTGATCGCGAGCGTCCCGTGGCCAGGACTTCCCAAAAAGCGCGTGGACATCATCTCCTTGCACTTACATCCGACGAGCAGAGCCACACAACGAGCCCAAGTGTTGGCGCTGATTCGCTTTGTGCTCAAACGCAAACGACCCCATATCATCGTAGGGGACTTCAATTGTCAGTGGTACGGTAAACAATCCCCTCTACGACTCCTCAAACAAAAACTGGGACTCCACACCTATCGTCCGTTCAACCCCTACTACAACACACATCGAACGTCGAACAAACGCATCGATTGGATCTTTGTCCCCAAGATCTTCGTGATCCGCAATTATAGAGTCCTCAAGGATCAGGTCTCCGATCATTACCCTGTCGTCGCGGATATTTACTGGAAACGCTGGGCGCCTCCTCCGAAGAAACCCACAAGCGCTCCCACTTCCCATCCCTCCAAGCTCTACCACGCCCCACCACTCTAAATGAAGTAAGGCTTAATCCAATGCAATCAATCCCGCCAAAAACGCATCGATCTTCTCCACACCATCCTGCCAATTTTGTTGTTCCGTACGTCCCGAGGATTTACGAGGCTTGAGGCTGTGATCACCGTCAGGAGACCAATACATCTCAATACGCGAAGACAACGTATACGCCTTCACCTCATCACGTGTACCAAAGGGGTCACGCTCTCCCTGCACAAACAGCGCTGGTGTTTGCAATCCGACCAAGTGCTCTGTCCGCAACTTTTCAGGTTTTCCGGGAGGATGGAATGGGTATCCTAGACAGATAAGCCCTGCGACATCAAGTTCATCAGCGAGCATACTCGCATAGCGTCCACCCATCGACTTCCCTCCCAAGACCAAGGGAGTCTTTCGCCCGACAAGCTCGACCACATCACGCCACTCTTGGGACAACTTCTTTTGCCCAGAAGGTCCTCTTTTCTTTCCATCAATACGCCTTTTGGCCATATAAGAGAACTCAAAGCGCACGACCCGCCATCCCTTCTCAGCGAGCCCTTCGGCAAATGTCGTCATAAAAGGTGTATCCATCGGTGCCCCAGCACCATGAGCGAGAATACATGTAAGCGACGCATCATCGGGACCATTTATCAATAACTCTTCGTGTATCAATGTGTTTCTCCTGTGTACATGATCGATGCGGAGGATATAACACAGGTCAAGAGGAGATGCACCAGATGACAAAGATCGTGTATACTATGTCCCACAAAGAAACCGACATACACAAAAAGGGAGGAGAAGTATGCTCATTCACTCCAGAGTTCGGGGCTATGTATGTATCCTGGGCGCGCTCTGTGTCCTGTCTTGGCCTACATTCTCAACCAACTCACAGGCACAAAGCAGTCCAAAGAAAAAGACACTACGTGTCCATCCTGCGACGGCGAGCTGGATGAAGGTCTTACAACACTCCCCAAAGCTCAATCAAAAACTCCTCGCGGCGCAACAACTGGGAAAAATAGGCATCGGCGCCGCGCCCGCCATTCCGCTGCTGATCAAGTGCCTCAATCTACCTCTCTACTGGCGATATCAATCGACTCTCCCACTCAAGAAGTCCGCCGTCTGGGCGCTGAGTCAAATGGGAATATACGGCCAAATCGCCCTTCCCTCTCTGTTTGTGCTCCTCGAAGACAGTCAGTTCAAGAAAGGTGTGATCGTCGCGATCCAGCGCCTGATATCAGCCTCCCCGACCCGCGCACTTCCGCTCATGAATAAGATCTTACAGCGCCGGAAAAATGGAGCAGCTTGTATCTTAATCGCCCGCCTCGCAGCAGGCATGGGCGCAACCGCACAGCCCCTCTCACATGCGCTCGTCAGCCTGCTCAGCCTCCCAAATATGGGTAGCATCGGACGCGCCTACACACCCACCTACAAGATCAAACGAGCTGCCATCTTTGCGCTCGGTGCGCTCAAAAGCATGAAGCCAACGATTGTGGCAGGACTCTCGGCGATGCTCGAACAACCTCTCACACAAGATCTCGCCCGACAAGCACTGGATCGACTGTTCATCCAACCTGCGACACTACCGACCAAAGCACACATTCACTATCTCGTACTGCTCCTATCCGATCGTCGAAGACGCAAAGGACGGATCTATGCAGCGCAACAACTGAGTTACTTGGGCCCACTCGCGTACGCTGCGGTCCCATCCCTCCGCAAAGCGCTTCAAGAGAAAGTCACACACACTCCCGGAGCCTCTTTACACGAGGCCGCACTGCTCGCCCTCAAGTCGATCGGAAAGAGAGCATACCCCGCATACAAAGAAGTCCTTACACTACTCAATCATTCATCACATCGCACACTCGCTCGAACAACACTCCAAACGATCCTACCTCCAGAGAAGAAACACATCCCCCTCTTTGTCAAACTCTGTCGGTCCACTTCGACCTTTGTCCAGATGTACGCACTCAAACAACTCCACGCTATCGGTCCAGTCGCACTCAAAGCAGCCCGTCAAGATCTTCGCTCCCTGCTGATGTACCAAAAAAAGCGCCCCACAAAGCTGCGACAAAGTGCGCTTCGTGGCCTTGCACGCATCGGTGAACAGGCACGTTTCGCGGCCCCAACGCTCCACGCTCTGATATCGCAACCCAAAAAGACCCACTCTTCACCAGCATTACGAGTCCAAGCGATCTCATTACTCGCGCAGTTGACCTCCCCTCTACCAAAAGGTTCGTTGCGAACGTTCTTCGTAGGTCTCTCTGACATGCAAAGTGTGTCGACTCACGCGAAACGTGCGTTGGACAAACATATCGATCATCCACTCACTTACTTCCCCCTGCTCAAGAAGATGCTCGGCAACCAACACAACTTACGCACACGGTTGTACGCAGCCAAACAGCTCGCACGCATCCCTCTTGAGTTACACACCAGCGCGATAATGGACGCCCAACGTATCGCTCAAATCGTCAGCTGGATTGGCGAAAAACGTTCTGCTCCTTCGTACATCTGGGCACACGCATACGCGAGACTCGCCCAACACTACCTCGCACACAACGCCCCAAAAGACCGCGCCTTAAAAGCGCTCTCATCTGCCATCAAGCTCGGGTATGACGATATTATTTCACTCGCGACAGCTCCTGCATGGGCACCTCTGCGCAAACACAAGACCTTCAAGATCTTGTATCGCTCCATCCGTATATCCCCTCGTGACCTCGCTGAGCTTTGGTGGCAAAGGAAAGAACAGCGCTTCATCCACCACGACACAAAGATGATGATCATCGAGAACATCACCCGGAAAGACAACAGCTGGACACAAGTCCCACAATCGACCATCCCATCCCATCGGACATCATCCCCTACGGTCAAATTAGGACGTATCCTCTTGCGGCGACAACAACAACATCAAAAATCGATCGTACTTCGCAGCGACATACAACGAAAACACCATCTCACCAGTATGCAGATCATCTCCAACATGGGGGGTTCCAAGCAATACTGGTCACGTCAACGCTTCGCGACACTCGCACGAATGCGTTCTCTTCGCATCGCAAGGCAAAACGCACAAAGACGCATACGACGCATCCAACAAAGACGCTTTGCCAGCTCGAAACGGCTCTCCTCCAGCCCCAAACCACCTCCGGGCCTTCACACACTACACCCAACAAAAACACAGCCTCAAAAACAATCCCGACAGACGTATGTTCGCCACGTCAAACGGCTGATGCGACACAGACGCTGGAAACAAGCGCTCCCCCTTCTTACAACACTTATACGCTGGAACCCCAAACAACACGACGTTTACATGAGCTTGTACACCGCCTATGTGCAAACACACCAACACAAAAAAGCGCTGCAAGCCATCTCACACTATCTCCAACTGCGCCCCAACGACACCGACGCGCTGTACAAAAGGAGCCTCCTCTACTTCTCTTTTCGACAATGGACACAGTCAAAACGCGATCTACAAGCGATCCTCAAACAACGCCCCAAAGACGTCAATGTCTACAATAACCTCGCAGCGGTCGCGATCCACCAAAAGCATTACAAACAGGCCATCACACGACTCAAGAGAGCCCTCTCACTCCAACCATACGCAGCCTACCCAAGCCTGAATATCGCCTACCTGTTGCTACAATCAGGACAACGCAAACAAGCCAAGCAGTGGCTCAATCGCTCGTCGTACGCTCTCTCCAATGAACCCTTTTTCTATTACGTACGAGCATGCCTCAAAGCACAAGAAGATCACCGGGGGAGCGCTCTTGAAGATTTGCGAAAGGCGCTTCAAAAAGGTTTCTCATATGGGAAGATGTTGTCAGAGGAGGTCTCCTTGCGCATACTACGACGCACACTTGCCCTACGAGTTCTTGTTGCTCCTTACGCCAAACAACTCACTCACAAGAGGACGTCGCGATGAATGACAGGCAATCAAAAGCCCTGGGATGTATGTTGGGAATGGCGCTCGGCGACGCGTACGGTGCCCCCACGGAGTTTTTATCCATCGATGCGATCAGCTCGCGCTGGCCACCATCAGGACCAACACGTCCGCTCGGATACCCTGGACCTGAAGACAACTCCACTATTCGCGTCACAGACGACACACAGATGGCGATCGCCGTAGGAAAGGTTCTCTGTGCCCTCTCACAGCAAGAAGAACTCAAACCTTCTGAATGTGAAGAACTTTTACGTGAGAGCTATCATGAGTGGTACCACTCACCAGACAACACACGTGCGCCAGGTAACACATGTCTTCGCTCATGTCAGAAGTTGGAGGAAGGACTCCCCTGGTGGGAAGCAACGAGCGCATGGTCCAAGGGCTGTGGTGCCAACATGCGTGTCCCGCCTGTTGGATTGTGGAAGCTCGATGACCCGGACGCAACACAACAACGGAGCGCGCTCGCACAATTTCAGGCCGCTCTTACACACGGACACCCGACAGGTTTAGCTGCCGCCGATCTCACAGCCTTCAGCATCACGCGTCTGCTCAAAGGCTCTCACCCCAAAGACCTGTTGCAGGATCTCTTTGCTTATATAGAACAGCAAAAAACGCGGTATCACGAACGATGGCTTGGTCCACTTTGGCAACAACCAACGGTCACATCGAAGGTATCTTTTATCAGTCGTGGTTGGGAGGAGTGCTTACAAGCGCTCAAGCGCGTCGAAGAAAGTCTGGTATCTTGGGACGGGAACACAGACCCATGTCTCATGACCGGTGAAGGATGGATCGCAGAAGAAGCTCTCGCGACAGGACTGTTCTGCTTCTTGGTGCATCCAGAGAAACCTGTAGGTGTCATCAAAAGAGCATCTGTTACGTCAGGTGACTCCGACTCTATCGCCAGCCTCGCGGGTGCCTTTGCCGGCGCATATCACGGACATCATGTATGGCCAGATGAATGGGTACAACATATCGAATACAAAGAACAACTCGAAGCGATCGCGCTTCAACTCATCGCCCCCTCAGACACTCACTGAAACCACTGATCAAGCGCCCACCCTACTCGGTTACCAAAAAATTGCACGCGATACAGATAGCGAGCTTTGATCAACGCACCAAAGAAGCTGGTTGTCGGAATAAACACACAGTTTCCAAATCGAGAAAAGTATCGCCCTCTGGAGATCACCCGCACAATGTGGTGTTTGGGAATGTCGATAAAACGACGATTTTGGCACTGCACCCGCTCTTTACGCTTCATGTAGTAAACAGTCCCTTCAATGCGGTACTTTTCGAGGACAAACCCAGCCTCTCCGATCTTTACCCGCAAGCGTCCTGCCGCGCGAAGGTTGGGCTCATTTCGCAAGCGAATACTCTTGATACGCAGCACAACCAATTTCAGCGCAGGCTTCTTCAAAAGTGAACGCAACCCTCTCATCGCCTCTTTGCGAATCGCACGATCCTGTAACGCCTTCTCCAACATAGGGACAGCCCTTGCAGAGTTGCGATGAAACAAACCAAGTGAGCGCGCTGTGATCCGACGAATACGAACAGGCTCTTTCTTTTTGAGCAGCTCGCGCAATCTTGGCAAAACAGTCTTTGCGCTCGCTCCGATCCTCCCAAGCGCCTCGATCGCGGCATAACGCACGACCGGCTTTTTGTCTTTGGTTCGTTCGAGCAGATCAGGAACAGCGGCTGCTGCCTTGTATCCGATCCGACCAAGTGCACGAATCGCGCTAGCGCGTACATTCCATCTTTTATCCTGGAGTGCGAACACCAATGAGGGGACGACTTTCTTCCAACGCACCGGAAATTTCCCCAATGTACGTGCTGCGTTGGCCCGCACACGCCAGCTATTGTCGACCAATGAACGCACCAACGCGGGGACACATGATGAGACCCCTTTGCGCTCGCTCCAGCCACCAAGGAGCTCTATCGCCTGATACCGAACATTTTCAACAGGATCACTGAGCATTTTCACGACAGAGCGGACGTAAGGAGAGACATCCTGGCTGGTTCGACGCACTTGCTGCATCGCCTGTAAACGTCGTTTGTGATCCGTCGCAAAGAGCTGACAAAGAGAGTCCAGATCCATCAAAGAATCCTTCACACGTGCCCCTAGCTCCTTCGTCTTTTTCTTTTTGGCGTTTTTGGGTTGGAGACGTGGCTTAAATGTAATCACACGGGAGAGTCCTTTGTAAAAGCACTCCAACACAGGTTCGGTGCTCATTCCATTCACCCACAGCGCAAGCCAGTACAACGTCTGCCAATATTTTCGCTGCACTTTGCGCTGTGTCTCACACAACAACCCCACGATCTTTCGCTTGTATACGCTCCCTTTGCGCTTTTCAGAGAGCTTCTTCATCCGCTTGGCCAGTGTACACAAGGTCATCCGCTCAGGCTGCCCTTGACAGTACAGCGAGAGGGTTTGTTTGTATTTCTCCAACTCCACTCGCTCTTTGCCTCGAAGACCTGGAAGAGCAAGTCGGTGCTTGATCTGGCGTAGCACATCACAAAACGCAACGTCTCCATGATTCTCCTGTGTTTTCGCCGCCCGTGCAACGTCAGACACTCCCATGTACCCGACAACGACGAGCACCAGTAACCATACTTTGTTCATGAAAAAGACCTTTCGCTTTGTTCTCACTTGCAGTTGATTCCGCCAATCCCTTTGTACGTACAGAAGAATCCCGAACCCGATTGTGATTGACAACACTTATCACCAGGACAACACGATGCCCCCGTACGACATGCCTTTCCGATTGCGCAGACATCACACATCCCATTCAAACACTTGTTTGAACAGCACGCAGAATCACTCGAACAGCTCTCGTTAGGCAAGCCACATACAGGCTTCGTACACGTCCCATTTGCACATGTTCCAGAACAACAATCTTGATTGTTCGTGCAAGCGCCGCCTCCTCCTCGACAAGTTTCGCACATCCCGCTCTCACAAATGCTAGAACAACACTCGCTATCTTGTGTACACATCTGGAAGACTTGTTTGCACGTCGGGAATCCACACTTACCGCCAGTACAACTGCCAAAACAACAGTCTGAGGCGGCAGCACATGACTCCCCAGCAGCTTTACAGGTCGGTGGTGAAAGACACTTTCCATTACTGCAAACATAGATACAGCAGTCCGCGTCTTGGGTGCAGCTCTCATTTGCTTTTTTGCAGCTCGCGCTCGACGCACACGTCGCTGTCGATGTTGAGCAATAATTCGAACAACAGTCGCTATTTTGGAAACACTGATTCCCAGCAGCACCACAAAAAGGATTGGCCGCGCACTTGAAAGCGTCACAGTAATTTGAGCAGCAATCACTGTTTTGTGCACAAGCTTGTCCATTTTGTTTGCATGCAGGAGGGACATCACATTTCTTTGACGTAGGATTGCAATAATTATCGCAACAATCTGTATCGCGACCACAAGCCGCACCATTCCCACCACAAGTTTGGGCTGCACACTTCTGTGAAACACAGCTGTTGGAACAACAATCGCTGTCTGCTTTACAGGTCGCGCCTACATCGGCACATGGGACCCCACAATAACCCTTCGAGCAAGATTTGGAACAACAATCTGCGTCTTGTTGACACGCTTCGAGATCTTGCTTGCAGCTTGGCGCATCGCAAGTGAGATTGGTACAAGAGGCCGAACAACAATCTGTGTTTTTCTGACATGATCCCCCTGCTGGTCGGCATTCGACACAGCTACCGAGTTCACAAAGTCCTGAGCAACATTCCATGTCAGCCGAACAAGTCGTCCCCTTTGGAAAGCAAGCGCGGTTGCAAATGTTACCAATACAGCGACCAATACAGCAGTCACTGTCAGCGTTACAGGCCCCTCCGCTCTGTGTACAAGACGCCTGACATCGACCTGACGCGCACTTACTACTACAACAATCGGCATCTACAGCACAGGGTTTGTTCTCCGCAGCACATTCACAACGACCGCCGCCATCGCAAAAGAGAGAACAACACTGTGCATTTTGTGTGCATTTCGAGGCAAATCCTGCACAGACAACACACTTCCCTGTCCGCACGTCACACACTTCGCCAGCCTGACAGGTAGGCACACAAGGTTTGTTCTTCACACAGGCAGCCGTTCCTGTTGAGTTGTCACAGTGCTCCCCTGACGCACAATCGACATCGTATAGACACACCGCACACTGCGCCCCAACACAATTACGCCCTAACGCCGAGCATGCCTTGAAGTCACACTCGCACCGGTTTAACGCAACATTACAAATTTGTCCCGCTGCGCAATGACATGCCTCAGGTGTACCTCCATCAGAGGAAGTCTCTGGGAACGCCGTGTCAGGTGTCGAAGGCTCTGATGTATCAGGAGAAATAGATTCAGAGGCGTCAGAGAACGTCTCATCAGGAGTGCCAGGCTCAGCAGGGGTCTCGTCTTGGTGAGTCTGTTCAGGAGCTGTTTCGTCCTTGTGCGTATCAGGTGGGTGGATGTCAGAAGGAAGTCTATCGCGCTTGGAAGGTTCGGGTTGTGTTTGTGCGTCAGGCACGGATTCAACAGGATTTGTCGGCTCAGTGGGCTTGTTGGTCTGACACTTACAGTCACCATACACGAGGTCATTGAGTCCCTCATCCTGGCAGATCTGCTTGTAATCCTGTCCAGGACATGCCCCGCTCACCGCCGCGAACTGCGCATCAGGTAAACAAACAGCCTCAGCTCCCTTCGTTGCACATGTGGAGCGCTTGACTGCGACACATTTTCCGCTGATGCAATAACCTTCGTAGCTTTGGTTGTTGCAATCACAGCGCTTTTGACAGGCCTGACCATTTGGATCGTTTGTCGCGGTGCTCAGCTCATTACTACATTCAATGGAGGCACATCCACCCCAATGGACAAAGCCCATCAACAAGAGCGCCACACTCACACTTCTCACCATCCACATGACTTGACTCCTTCTATGGGCATGTCCAAATGCATACGAGCTATTTTATTGTTTCAGGCTTACGCCTCCTCTGTCAAGATGGAACGAAAACCCACTTCAAGCGCCCACACCACAACAATACACGATCATTGAAAACACTCGCACAAATCTCAACGATCGTTGAAACGCAACCCCTCCAGACACTCCGAAGAGAAGACACAATCATGTTTTTACTCATGAATAAAAACATCGAC
This sequence comes from Deltaproteobacteria bacterium, assembly GCA_002731275.1. Taxonomy (GTDB): domain Bacteria; phylum Myxococcota_C; class UBA6777; order UBA6777; family UBA6777; genus UBA6777. Next base: position 25,692 of record PCBK01000174.1, read on the forward strand.
GTTCTGGTCTATCCATTGCATTAAGGAGAGGGTGTGATACAGAATGTGATTCACAACCCACATCTCTTCAGATACAAACAACATGTTGAGAAGAGTTTTTCTACACAGATCCAAGGAAGGATCGTTTCCAGTCAAAGACGAGGAGCACAAGATGAGAAAGATAAGAGCGTTGATCGCCAGCCTATGTTTGTTGAGCCTTCTCCTCCCCACGGCCGCATTTGCAGTGGACAACGAAGACAGCGCAAAGAAACAATTCTGCGCGGTCAAAGAGTTTATGGTCAAAAACAAAGCATTTTCGAATACATTTATGGCGGTTGCGACAACTGTAGATCTCACAGGTGCGATCCTCGCCTCGATGGTACGTTATGAGACAGAGAGAAAGATGCTCAGCAAGGGGATGAAGTCGACAAACATCGCGCTCAAAGCGAGTCGCCCCGCGTTTGTCGGACCGTTGAAGGCATTCGGCAGCGCGATGCTTCCTTTCATGGACAAGAGCGCCAAACTCATCGACGAAGCCAAGTTGAGCAGCAAGACCGCGATCTTCTACAAAAAAGTCTACACACCAGCCTACTACATCGTCGCCGCCGCAAGGGTCGGATACTACGGCGTACAAACTGCCGGTGTGGCCGTCTGTAAAAAAGGCACCTTCCTCGGTGTTGCGATCAAACGCAAACAAGCGATCAACGCCGGCAAAAAATTCGTCGCTGTCGCCAAAAAGTACAAGTCCCGTATCGACGCAATCCTCAAACGATGTAACGCCGCAAAGAGCGCAATCATGCCGATGAGTGGCACATTTCGCACCTTGAAGAAGGTACTCACGCCCATCAAAAAACCGATCCAAGGTCTTGAGAAGGGTATCAAAACACTCAACAAAGGGATGAAGCCTATCTTCTCTCTGACCAACAAGCTGATCAAAGAGCTCAAGAGAAAACGCTGCATCACTTATGGCGTCAAAGTCAAAGCGAAGGTCAAAGTCAAAGCGAAGGTCTGGAAGTCCAAAGTCAAAGTCAAAACCAAGAAGGTCAAATTCTGCTTCAAGTTTTACTCCCTCGTCCGCACATTTGATAAACTCTCCAATGTCGTAGAGAAGCCCGTCAAAGGCATCTTCAACAAAGCCATCAAACCACTCGTCAAAAAGATCATGAAGCAGGTCAAAAAAGGCCTCAAGCTCGGAAAACTCAAAAAGTTTGAGAAGAAGTTCTCCTCTATCCAACGCAAACTCAAGTCCTTCGGTGACAAATTAAAATCCGCAAAGGCACTCAAAACCGACATCAACACCCTGAAGAACATGAACAGCGAGCTCAGCCGTATCCGTCCCTGATGGTTCAGACACAAAGACCAAGTCCACCGAACACAAAGACACAACAACACGACATCATGGGCGGACACAAGGCCCGCCCCTGCATACAAAACGACACCACACACCAATAAAACCACCATTTCTACGAACAAAACGACACCATAATTGAATACAAGTCCCGCCCCGACGAAGAAACGACACCATAGGCGGACACAAAGCCTGCCCCTACGAACAAAACGACACCACGGTCAGACACAAGCCCCGAATCTACGAACAAAACGACATCATAGGCAAACACAAAACCTGCCCCTACGGCCAAAACGACATCATAGGCAAACACAAAACCACCATTTCTACGAACAAAACGACATCATAGGCAAACACAAGGCCTGCCCATACACACAAAACAATGCTCGGATACAAGGAGCAAACCAACAAATACACCGCCCCCATCCAGACATATATTTATCCTCCGAACGCACATCATCCTCTTCCCTTGCATTCGCGTCAGCCCGATATATCCTGTATGTATCCACTTCCACATAAAGTACATCGCAAGGGAATTTTGACATGACATACACCCTCAAACGTAGCTGCTTCGTGCTCTTTTTGGCCTTGACAGTATGCAGCTTCCAGAGCAAAGACTCACACGCAGCGTCCAAATCACCAGCACAACAATTTGTTCAAAAGGGTCGTTTTACGCTCGGTGGTCAGGGGACACTCGCGATCTCCTCTTCACTTGGTAGTGAGACGCCTTCGACGCAGTGGTATGTAGGACTCTACCCATCACTAGGATGGTACTTGCTCGATCAGTTCTCCTTACACATCACGCCAAGTATCGCGCTCTCTCCGTCGGGTCTTCAAAAGAGCATCCAGGGAACATTTGGCGCGAGAGTGTCGGCACAATACACGTTTCTCATCCAAAGGCAGATGCTCATTTACGTGGGTGGAGGTGTAGGGGGGTATTGGTCCGGGGAAGATGACCTGAGGTGGCTCTTGAATATTCAGGCAGGGTTGTTGTTTTTACTCAATCAACATGTTGCGCTTGATGCCGGTTTCTCGGGAGATTTTAACTTCTACAGCAAACAAAGTCAGCTCAACAACTTTCTCGGAAACTTTGGATACATCGGCGTCCGCGTCTCTATCTAGTCGATGGAGTCGATATACGAGGGGATCAGGCTGCATGTAATTGTGAATGGATTTGTTTGAGCTGTCTGGCAAATGCGAGCACACTAAGTTGTGTCCCTTTGTCCTCATAAGAGGCCTCTAGTACACGCATCGAGTCATGAATGGTGTACACGAGGTGATGTTTTTCATAGGGGATAAAGAGTGTCTCCTCAAACATCTCCTGCTCAAAAAAGGACACAATGTGTTGGGTAACAGCTTCGAGATCTTCATCGCGGTAGATGCTCACGAACAACGCGTCAGGGTAACACATTTGAAGCGTCTCCAAGCGCTCCTCGTCGACCTGGTCGGCCTTGTTCATCAACAAGATTTGCGGGATATCGCCAGCATGAAGCTCTCGCAAGACCTCCTGTGTGACCCTGATGTGGGTCTCCACCTGTAGCGAAGAGGCGTCCACTACGTGCAAAAGCACAGATGCCTGACGAGCTTCTTCGAGGGTAGAGTGAAAGGACGCGACCAACTCATGAGGGATATTCTCGATAAAACCAACCGTATCGGACATCAAGATACGCTGTCCACCTTCGTGTTGTAACACACGTGTCGTCGTATCGAGGGTCTCAAACAATCGGTCTTTGGCTGAGACTTCGGACTCTGTGAGCTTTCTCATCCAAGTCGACTTGCCTGCGTTTGTGTAGCCAACGAGCGCGACAGAAGCGAGCTGTCCGCGCTGTGCACAGCGATGCTCCTTCTCTCGTGCGATGGCCGCGATTTCACGGCGAAGTTGCGCTGTGCGTGCTCGCAAACGGCTCTTCTCCATCTTGTGCGCGGCTTCACCGGCCCCCTTCGCGTGGGCACCGATACCACCAGCCTGTTGATCCATGTTCTTGCCACGACGTTCACGTTGATGAAGCGCCTCGTACTGAAGACTCGCCAGCTCCACTTGAAGTCGTGCTGCACGCGTCTTTGCATGGCGACGAAAGATCTCAAGGATGACACCTGTCCTATCAAACACGCTCACCTCAAGCTCCTTCTCAAGAGAGCGAAACTGAAGCGGTGTCAAAGCGTCATTCATGATCACGACAGGCGTCAAAGGACGTTGTCGTGGACCTCGGCTCGTCTGAACTTCATCATCTGCGTCGCTCTGTACGATCTCTTCGATACGTTGCTTGAGTTGTTGCAGTTTCCCCGAACCAAGCGCTGTTTTGGTGCACAGCTCCTGCCTCTTCTGATGGATGGTATCAACCACCTCAAAACCAAGCGTCTCCGCCAGACGTCCCAACTCTTCGACAGAGGCCTGGTGTGCAAGATTCGTCGTATCAGGGCGTTGAATCCCTACCAAGATAGCTTTTTGTGTACGTTCTAAAGGATTCTTATATCTCATGAGATACTCCTGGTCCTCCGCTCACACCGAAAAGACAAGGTCAACATGCCCGTCCACACGGTGTCAAACAGGCCGTCGCTCGGACGGACCTCTGTATGCAGCGCTCACAAAACAAATCACACGTTTGTCGTATAGGCCGTCTCATGAAGAAAAAACGTTTGTGATGTGACGTTTTCGCCCTCTATGTCGGTCATGGTGTCAGACCTTTACATTGGGCGTCTATCGCGAGAGGGCCACATAGGACGATCGAGACGTCATGTCAGATGAACTTTCTGCGCAAAAACGTCGTGTGTTCGTCGTGAGTTGGCGATGCGCTTACAAGCGACATAAGCGGATTCAAAATTGGTTTTGTGGAAATTGTGCGTATGGGATCAAACGTGGCGCGTTTCTTCTTGTGGGATACACAGCCCTATAGACCATCGGAGTGGGTCTATTCACAAGTGAGTGGCGTGTGTTGTCGAGGCCTTTATGTGCAGGATAAGGCCAAAAGAAGAAACTCGATCTCAAATCATCGGAGGTTGTCCACCTGTATCGTTTGATCAAAAGCAAAAGACACATCGTAGGGATGTGTTGGGGAGGGGGAAGTCAAGTGAAGTAGAAAAGAAACATCATCGTCGCACCTTGATTGAAAAGTGTGTAGTTCTCGATTGATGTGTGTTCCTACGAACGCGCAACGAGGATAGTTCGTTTTTTTTTCAATTTGATTGGAAGAGCCTCAGATACTGTCCATCGATTCCAGGCGTTTGCCGGTCAACAAGATAAACAAGTAGGCACCACCCAAGAACGCAGGAGCGAGCACACAGGCCCACAACAGGTTGGAAGACGGGGACCAGAGCAGATTGGCCGGAAAGACAACCGTGTACTTGAGCACAGCGGACGTGAAGACATCGGGACGATACATGTACATCGAGGCCGGCAGGAGAGGCAAAATACACGCAGCACATGCGACGACAAGGGCGTTGTACGTCTCGTCAAAGAACATGAAGGCAAACATCACGATCGAGAGCACGAACAGTGTGAAAGAGACGACGATCGCAGACGCCGAGAAGTAGGCAAGTGTATTCAGCTCACCCAGGCCATTGATCAGCGCGATCTTCATCCAATATCCGACGACCAACAACACACCCAGCGCCAGCAAGACCGCAAAGGTCGGCCACACTCGCGCCATCAGGTATTGTGTCCGTGTCAACGGCTTGGACAACAAGACGTCGAGATAACGCTCCTCTGCGGGGACGATATAGATCCTCAAGAGGTCGAAAATCCCAAGCCAATACAAGATCACGAAGAAGGCAAGATAATCGTTGAGCAAGATCGAATCTGTCCACGTCTTCGCCTGAAACATCGTCCCAAAGACCTTGAGTACCATCGGTGGCATCGCAGGCATCAAGAATGAAGAGAGGACACCAAGCAACAACCCCAGCGGCAACGCGATCAGGTGCTGTGTGCGCAGCGCAGCGCGCGCCTCCATCCAACGATATGTTTGTAAATCTGTTTGCATCACGACCTCCTACAGATCTTCGAGCTTGGACACACGCCAGCACCCTAGCGCCAACACACCCGCGTGAAAGAGCCAGAGAACGAGCGTCGACAACACAATATGAAGGACGATCGGGTTACCCAGCTTCGCGATCAGCGAGATCCCATGGTAGAACGGGTTGAGATACCCGATGATGATCAACTTCGGGTTGTAAAAGCCGATAAAGGTGACCCCTACAAGCATGAACAACACCAACACGCTCACCAACATCGCCGAGACCTTTTTGTGAAAGGTCACAGCCATCAACGCGCTGAACGTCACACCAAAGGACGCCGCCCAACAGTGCGTGCTCGACAACGCCCAAAAACTCCACAGATCAAAACCTTTTGCCGCAAATGGAAAATACAAACTCGCGGCGAGCACTGCGATCCCATAGAGCGTGAAGAAGGCCATGTTCGCTGCGAGCACTTTGACGAGAAAGTACATCGGTCTGGAGATCGGTTTGGACAAAAACACCTGGATCGTCCCACGTGCGCGCTCATCGACAAAGACGCCCCCTGCCAGGATCAGACCACAAAAGACGGCCATCTTGTTCATCGCGATATCCGTCCAGATAAACAACAGCAGCTTGAGCGCAGTGCTCCCCTCGCCAAACCAGACATTGACGTACTTGAGCACCTCTGCAGGCGGTTTCTTCAGGATAAAGGGCAACCCAAAGACCATATACACGACGAAGAACAAGAGCAGCTTCATCCGGCGACTACGCAAAATCTGAAGGTACTCTTGCCACACAAACGCGAGCGGCAGCCCCACACGAGACTCGCTCGGTAAAGAAGACGTGGTCGTGAGACTGCTCATGACATCGCCTCCCTGACGAGTTTGAGATACATCTCGTCCATGTTCGCGCTTTGATGTTGTTGCTTGAGCGCGTTGAGATGACCGTCTGCGATCAACTTTCCTTGATGCAAGATCGCGACGTGTTCGCAGATACTTTCGATATCAGTAAGGATGTGTGTCGAGAACATCACCGTCACACCACGCTCTGTCGAGAGGGTCTTCATGTACTGCAAAAAGTCATGTCGACCGAGAGGATCTAGGCCAGCAGTCGGTTCATCCAGAAAGATCACCTCGGGTTCATTGATCAGCGCCTGCGCGAGCCCTACCTTTTGGGCCATCCCTGTCGAGAAGCCGCCGAGCTTTTTGTCCTTCACATCGGCGAGTCCAAAGAAGTCGAGCAGCTCATCGATCTTTCGCTTCACAGGTGCTCCGGCGCGTCCAAACATCGACGCGATATACGTCAGGAACGTCGTCGGCGTCATGTCTTTTGGCAGCGAGTAACTCGCAGGTAAAAATCCACATCGCTGACGCAAAGCTAGGGACTCATGTAGGATATCGTGGCCAAGAACTTCAGCCGTCCCTGCAGTCGGCTTACTGAGACCAAGAAGCATCTTGATCGTGCTCGTCTTCCCTGCACCGTTATGACCCATAAAGCCGAATATCTCGCCTTTGGTGACCGAAAAGCTGACGTCTTTGACGGCATGAAAATCGCCGAAGTGCTTGGTCAAACCCTTCAACTCGATCACTCTCTCTTGTGTACCAGTCATCATCTACTCCTTCTCTTGAGGGGACAAAGAAGCCGGCTTGACCAACCCCTTGATCACCAACTCCGTCAACGTCTCGACCCAACCATCTCGCGAGATCAGGCCGTATCCCGTGACGAGATCCATGTGAAAATGGAGAAACTTGAATGAACCTATGACAAATGGTAAGCGCTCCAGATCCAGGTCCTCCCGGAACTCACCGCGCTCTATACCACTCTGCAAAATCGCCCTCAGCGCACCAACCGCCGCCTGCACCTCTTCCTCCTTGTCAGGACCTTCGGCCATCTCACGAAAAAAACGCAGCTCAGGATCGTCCATCGCAAGACTCGCCATGATGGGTTCCTCCGCCAACAACTGAAAGCTCATTTGCAACAACCAACGGACCTGTTCCGTCGCCGTCTCCGACGACGCCATCCCCTCTGCGAATGCCTGCCCCGCCTCCTCCTGAAGCAGGTCCAAGACCCCCAAAAACAACGCATCCTTACTCTTAAAGTACGAGTAAAACGTGCCCTTTGCGATCCCTGCTTCCTTGACGATCTCATCGATCACGGTCTTCTTGTACCCAAAACGCGCAAAGTGTGCGCGAGCAATATCCAACAACTTCTCCCGTGTGATCGCCTTCTTCCTCGCAGCCATCTCTTCTCTCCTGCCTACTCTCTTTTCAAAATCGACATAAATGACCAAATCAGTCCTTTCAGTCATTTTTATACGGATCCCACTTCAAACGTCAACACAAAAATGAAATAAATGACTCAAATAGACTTTATAGTCATTTATCATCAGAGACCAAAAGACCGTTGTTCTCGCTCTGTTGACGGAAGCTTCTGATTCGTGTAAATATGAAGGATGATTATACAAATGACGAAGGCGGCTGGGGATGAACACCACACCTAGCACCCACACACGTTCTTATCGTATGAGGAATGGCATGTATCGAAAATCATTATGGATGGGATTATTTTTCTTGTTCGCGAGCCTGTTTTTAGCGGGCTGCGCGGCGACAACAGGCCTTCACCCGAATGTGATCGTCCTGCTTCTCGTGATGGGTGTTGGTGCATACCTTCAGGTACATACGACAGGTTGCGTCAATCCGATGGTCGTCCAGGATGGCGGCACAGAGGCATCAAAAGACGCTGGTGGGACAGACAAACAGGTCAAAGAAGAGGCACCTGACGGCACGTGGGAATCTTGTTGCCAAAACGGCAAGATCTCGACTTGTTTTTGTCCTGCCGGTGCATCTTGCAACTACGGATTGTACCAGGACTGTGGAAGTTATTGTACACCTCCAGGACAGTCCTGTGAGCCCACGCTCCCAGATAACCAAGTCAAAGACGAGACAACAACGGACAAACAGACCAAAGACGAGACAACAACGGACAAACAGACCAAAGAAGAGACACCTGACGGTACGTGGGAAGCCTGCTGTAAAGATGGCAAGGTCTCGACTTGTTTTTGTCCTGCTGGCGCATCTTGCAACTATGGCCAATTCCAAAACTGCGGTAGCTACTGTGTACTCCCTGGACAATCTTGTGAGCCTGTCCAAGACGCGGGCCCCAAAGAGATGGCACCTGAACCCAAACCTGAGCCTGAGCCTGTCATCGAAAAACAACAACCAGACGGGACATGGCAACAATGTTGTCAAAATGGCATGATCACAACGTGTTTTTGTCCCACAGGTGTGGCCTGTAATTACGGACAATTTCAGAATTGTGGCGAAGGTGTGTGCGTCGGTCCAGTCGATAAATGCCCAGTCCCAGAAAAGACCCAGCCAGACGGGACGTGGCAACCATGTTGCCAAAACGGCAAGATCACGACTTGTTTTTGTCCCACAGGTCTGGCTTGCAATTACGGACAATTTCAAACCTGTCAAAATGGTAGCTGCGTTTTTCCAGGCCAATCATGCCCTTGACCCCTCCCCTCGATACACACAACAAACCATCCACCCGATGACACACGATGCACACACAGCGATGTCATTGTGTATCGTATTGATCCTTCCCTTTTTTGGAGGCAAATAGATGAGTCATAGAGCTCGATATGCAGGCGGTGTCCTCGCACAATTTCACAAAGAGTTGATGGGGATCCCTGTCGATTTTTCCGCACTCGATCCCAAAGCGTTTGATCCAGCCCTCCTCGAAGAAGCACAGGCGACATGGCTTGAGCGCTTCCAGACGGAGTTTCGCTCCGTCCAGATCATGATCCGCTTTTTGACGGAGTCCGTTGGAGCAGGCGATCCGATCGACATTTATGCAGGAGGTGCGGATCTGATCGCCGATGAAATTCGCCACGCGGCGTTGTGCGCAGGTGTCACAGAAGCGCTCGGCACCCAGGCGATCTTCCCCTCCCCAATCCACCTACAAGAGCCCGAAGCGTACTTGCAAGCGCCGATGGGTGAGCGTGCTCTTCACACGGCCATCTCCATGCTCGGTATCAACGAGACCATCTCCTCAGGATATATCGAAGATCTTCAACAACGCTGCCAACAGCCCGTCATCAGAGAGGTGCTCAACCGCACCATCGAGGATGAAGAAGGTCACCACGGTTTCGGTTGGTCCTATATCGAGCAATCCCTCAAACGCTTCCCTGCTTCGACGATGAACGCCTGGCGTCACCTCGTGAAGGTCACACTCGACTTTCACATCAATGGTGCACAGCCTATCCTCGATTCTATCCCAGAAGACAAGCGCACACTCGACGCATGGCCCGACGAAGAACGTGTTGCGCTCGGATTGTTCAGCCGTGAAAGACAAGCCCTTGTGTTCCAAAAGACCTACGATGAACACCTCGCCCCTAAGCTCAAAGAGCTCGAACTCTTCCCCTTTTAAACGACCTCACTCATGTCCTTTGGGTGGAAGCTCCCGCTCTTTTTCGACAAACTGAATTCCATGTAGCGCGAGTTCTTTCAGGACAGGTTCATAGATATCTGGCGTGACAGGGATATGGACACCAGCGCGAGTGTATTCACCTTTGAGAACTGAGTGTGCGGCCAAGGCGAGTGGAAGTCCGACTGTTTTGGCCATCGCAGTACAAGTCTGATCATCTCCAACTACAACCATAGGTACTTGCTTCTCGAAGATCTTCCCATCCTTTTCGTAGGTGCAAAGGTGCCACATCACGACCATGTCTTTGTCGTCCTCTTTGAGCGACCATTTTTGTTCGAGGATATGTTGTAAGATCTGCGCTGGCGTCGCCTTCTTGAGGGGGATTGGTGTCTTATCAAAGATCCCGAGCCATTCGAGCTTCTCCATAATATCGTTGTCTTGATCGATGTGCATGTAGTGCATCAGCTTCAGCTCAACGGAGTCATGGGGGGTATAGTACAAGAAGGAGTTGATAAACTCCCGATATGTCATGCCATAGGAGCAGTCGACGATCGTCGTATCATCTGTCGCACCGATCTGCACAAAGACATCCCACGCCTTGCAAAACCCAGGACGTCGAAGTGTTCCGCGGTACACGGTCGGGACGCCTTGCAGACCGTAAAGTTCGACGTATTTCACGGAGTCTCTGTTGGCATAGCCTTCGAAACGTCCATAGCCATCGACCTTGATCACCTCGGTTCGACGAAAGAGACGGTGGTAAGGGATGTACTTTACATATCCTTCCTGGATAAATGTCGCCGCAGCGCCTTGCCCTGCGAGCACGACGTTGCGAGGGTTCCAGGTAAACTTGTATCCCCAGGGGTTGTCATCGCTCTCAGGTGCGACGAGTCCGCCGGTGAAGGACTCAAAGCGCAGAATCTTTCCGCCTTGATCGCGGATCTCATCGAGCATCTTCATCGCCGACATGTGATCGATTCCAGGATCGACGCCGACCTCGTTGAGTAAGATAACGCCTGCACTTTGGGCTTCAGCGTCGAGTTTTTTCATCTCTTGTGAGACATAAGAAGCTGTGACGAGATGTCTTTTGTGTTTGATACAGGTTTGTGCCGCGAGCTGGTGCATAGAAGGAGGGAGCAGAGAGATCACGAGGTCAGCGCTTGATATAGCTTCTTCGCGAGCGGCTTCATCGAATATATCGAGCGCGAGTGCGCTGGCTTGTGTCGCCCCCTGAATGCGCTTTTTCGCATTCTCTTCGGATTGATCAGCCACAACGACATGCCAATGTTCTTGCTGTGCACGTTCGAGATAGTAGCGAATGAGGACAGGAGAGGACTTTCCAGCCCCAAGGATCAGGATCTTCTTCATGGTATTCACCTTTTTGCCGACACATCATCACGAGCTGGGGATCGACTCTCCCCAGAGAGACAACTCACCAACAATATAATCAAGGTGTATGACGTGTGCACCCCCTCTTGAACAGCGCGCTCTGTAAAAGACGCTAACAACGCGCTTATTTTTTGGGGAGAATATCGTTCTCAGCGCCGACCTGCGCGAAGCTAACCTGTTCAGCGACGCGAGCGTCTTGTGTTTGGGCGTCCTGCTCGGAGTCTTGTGTCGCTTCGGGCCAGGCTTCGAGGATTTTTTGTTTGACCTCTTCGTATGATTCGGGCTCAGCGGTCTGAATCGCGAGCGGGAGACAGGCAGGATCGAGCGCAGGTAACTCTTCATCTTCGTCTTGGTAGACACGCTCAGGAGGGATCGAGGGTGCTTTTGAAATGTGGGAGAGTCGCTTCTTTGCGACATCCGCCGATTGCTCTTTGTTCAACCACTTCTTCCACATATCCATTTCTCCTTCGCGTCGTAGTGTTTGCCCAGAGGGATTGCGTCAAACTGGACAAAAGAGGATGGTGTCACTGAGCCCAAAACGGTAGCAAGAGACGATCTTCCTGTCAAGACAGGCGATCACACCGAAGGAAAACATACACGCTTCAACAAAATGTTCTTTTTTTTGAAAAAAGATTTCCCACCGACGCAAGTGACAAACGTCCTTCATAAAACACAGGAAAGAATGCCACACGCGCGACATTCTTGACTCAATGATGCTTCAAACATAGGTACCCACCATAATTCGCCACAAAAACGTACACGGGCGAGTTATGGTGAGGGACTTGGTTTTTGCTTCATCTCTTCCACGTAGGCCGCGTCGCCATAATATCCGATCGCAAGACGTACTTCACTCCCTCAACGAGCTCGCAACCTCGGTGCTCTTTCTTATGTAAAAAGAACACCGCAAGCCCTGTCTGTGGGACAACCTCGACCTCTTTGAAAGAGGTCTCTCCCCCAACATATCCTTCGTTCAAGTAGATGAGCAGAGTGTATATGCTTTCTTCGCCGTTGGGACGGCGATACGCTCCGTCTGCGTGCCACCCAAACCGCTCCCCTTCCCGGTATCGATAAAAACGAAATCGCTCATTTAACCCATTTGGTCGGCAACCAAAGTATTCGTCAGGAACGTGAGGTTGCAACGCAGGCCACAGCTCTTGTGCCAACACGGGACGATCTTCGATCCTTCGCGCGTTATTGCGCAGATGCTCCATCTTCATATGCTTTCCGCTGCTGCCGACTTTTGCGGCCTCAAACCCCTGCTTCTCTGCATACGCTATCAACTCTGCGCACCGTGCAGCCGAGAGGAAGTTTGGTACAGCAAAGACACCTTCTGCGAGCTGGCTCACTTGTGGACTCTCTATCATCATATTCACCTGTATGGATGTCGGATATTTTTTGTTTTGGCCACTTTGACTTCACCTACCTTTTGACCTCCTTCAAGACGAACAAAAAATGAAACAAGTTCACTCATCTGCCGGAGACAAGGTCAACGTACGCAGAGTCCGCATGCATTCCTTTGTCACAAAGACAAGGCGAACATACGAAAGATCGTTGACACACAGGTATATTCTAGCGAACATGTACGTTACGCACGATTTGGGAGTCGTGACTTTTCAAGTCCGAGGAGATAAGAATGTTCAAAAAGCACATTGTGTATATTTGTTTTGTGATGGTGTCTTTTTTGTACCTGCCGGCACTTGGCGGTGGTTGTGTTGTAGGAGGAAACATCGGTCCCCCCGATGGTCTCAATCAAAACAACGGCGGTGAAAAGAGCATCTCAGATGCACGAGAGCGCACACCGGCCGAAAAAACAACAGAAGCTATCGCAGAAGACAAAGGTGACGCTTCTGCAAAAGAGGAGTCGCCCACAGAGACAGCTCCTGAGAAAGAGACCGATTGCGCCAAACAAGGCGGCTATTGCGAAGAATCCTCAAAGAGTTGCAAACAAGATCATACCCCTTCAAGTGTTGGTACGTTAGGTTGTCCAGGTGGGGAAGATGCACAGTGTTGCCTCCCCACACAACCGACCTGCGGTCAACTCGGTGCGACGATCAGCGCATCGGAGAATTGCTGCACGGGCTTGACCAAAGCAGAGACGAGCCAACCTCCTGGCTGCAACGCGACTGGAAAGATGTTTGTATGTATCCAATGTGGTGATGGCAAATGTGACGCGTCAAATGGCGAAAATGAGTGCACATGCCCCAAAGACTGCAAAAACACACAAAGCCAATGCGAAGCCCAAGGCGGTCGCTGTATCAATGAAAGCACAATCTGTAACATCGACGAAAAGGTGAGCACGACAGCCTGTGGCAAACAAGAAGACACCTGCTGTGTCAAAGCCAGCGCAAACTGCAAAACACACTGTGATTGCCAACAAGGCGCATCATGTCAGGGAGGCAAGTGTCTGCTTGGCACGAAACCAACCTACTGCTGTGAAAAATCAGGATGTCCCCAAGGAGAAGCTTGTGTCGACTCTGTCGGTAGCACCAAAACATGCCCGGCTCCAGTTACAGACTGCAGCAAAAAGGGTGGTATCTGCACGACCCAAGGACAATCATGCCCCAAAGACTACAAAATCGACGCGACTTCTTGCGGAGGAGCGCTTGGACTCACATGTTGCCTTCCAGTCACCGATAAGTGCGCGACTGTAAAATGTGCAGGCCCCACCTGTAACGTTCAGAGCAACAAGTGCACGGCCACCAGCACCAAGTGCGATCCAGCCACAGGAAAGTGTGTAACAAAGACGACGAACACATCGCCCTCCTGTAGCATGAATGGGACATCTTGTGAGCAAGTCTCTCCAACCTGTTCGGGGACAACTTGCAGCACGTCCTCCTCCCAAAAAGACGTCTCATGCCGGATGTCTGGCACGACCTGCATCCAGAGCAACCCATCCTGTGGAAGCGACGGTCTCTGCAAGACCAGCGATCAGAGCTTCGCCAATTACATCTGCAACAGCAACGGCACGTGTGAAAAACCAGAGTGCAATGTAGATTGTGATTGCAAACAAGGACAATCATGCACCAAAGGAAAATGCGTCACAGGCTCCAGTCCTGCCTATTGTTGTAGCAAGGCCAATTGCCCTTCGGATAAGGCATGTACTGACAGCAAAGGGCAAAGTGGCACCTGTCCAAAGGTCGACAAATGCGCAACTGTAAAGTGTTCACCACCATCATGTTCCGTCTCCTCGGGGACGTGCAACTCGGCGAGCTATACATGTGATCCCGCGACAGGTAATTGCGTCAAAAGCTCCAAAACCTCCTCGCTCTCCTGCTCGATGAGCAGCACGAGTTGTGTCCAGACGACCCCCATCTGTAGCAGCAACGCATGTGCCACCAGAAAAACGACGACCAGCCGCTCTTGTAACATGAGTGGCACCACCTGCGTACAAAGTAACCCTGGCTGTTCGAGTAGTGGTAGCTGCACCGTCAAAAAGGTGAACACAGTCCTCTCTTGCTCCATGAACTCGACCAACACAACCTGTACACAAAAAACACCGGCATGTAGTGGAGACAGTTGCAGCACAAAAACCTCGACCAAGATCCGTGCTTGCAGCATGAGTGGCACAACCTGTGTACAGAGCAACCCCAGCTGCTCAAGCGGTGGAAGCTGCACAACGAAGAGCGTCAGTACAAAGCTCTCCTGCTCTATGAACACAGGCAACACGACTTGTACAGAGACCAAGCCCGCTTGCTCAGGTTCACAATGTGTCACGAGCAAACGGACCGTTTCACGTTCATGTACAATGAGTGGTACGAGCTGCGTCCAGAGCAGTCCGACATGTGCAACCTCTGGTGCTTGCGGCGTGACAAAGAAGACCAACAAACGCACCTGCTTGATGAACAGCGGTGTCTGTGAACAGACGAATCCCTCGTGTAGTGGTGGTGTTTGTGGCTCTTCCAAAACATCCGTGAAGAAGAGCTGCACCCAGAGTGGAAATATTTGCACACAAAAGACGCCAGGGTGTAGTCTTACCGGCACTTGCACAACAAGCACGACACAGTACACGGACTACAACTGTACATCGACAGGTGTGTGTATCAGGCAACCCACACTTGATTGTGTAAAAGCCGGTGGTCGATGCTATCCAGGAGCCTGCCCAATCAATTACAGGAGCATTCGTGGAAGTTGCATTGGTGGAGGTACATGCTGTTCGAATGGCATTATCCCCTAAGTGGTCCTCTGGCGAAGTAAACGCACGAGTATGATGTTGCATTTTTTCCGTAGGGTCGGGCCTTGTGTCCGACCTCGATGTTGTATGTCCTTTTCGCGAGAGGACCACTTAGCCTTCTCAAACCTCCCCTCTTTCCCCTGACTCCCTCTACAACTTGACGTCCTTTTTATAACTCTTGGAGTGCGCATCCGCGATACGTGTTGGCTCGGGGAGTCGATACTTTGTCGTGCTCTTTTCGACGAAGTCAAATGCCTCTTCAAGGGTGATCTTATGCCCTGGAGAGATAAAGATCGGGTTGGTGCGCTTTTTGTTGCGTAAGACTCGACCGATGACCTTCTTTGCACGCACCAGCTCCGTCCACTCACCCTTCTCAGGTCCAGGCTCATCGTATTTTCCGACCAGCCGCTTCTTGGCGACACCAATCGTTGGCTTATCCAGTTCGATACCAATGTGTGTGGCGATCCCCATCTTGCGGGGGTGGGAGATCCCATGTCCATCTACGACGATCAAGTCGGGCTCATTTTCGAGCAGTTCGTAGGCTTTCAAGACATTTGGCATCTCCCGAAAAGCGAGCAGTCCAGGGATATAGGGTAACTCAACAGGGGATACGTGATAGTGTGATTCGACGAGCTCAAGCTCAGGGTAAGAGAGCACGACAAAGACAGAGAGGATGTGATCGCCCTTGTAAAAAGAAGAATCACAGCCAGCGATCAGCTTGACCTCTGTATCGAGAGGTTGGATCAAGATCTGCGCTGCGAGCTCCTTTTGTTGCGCTGTTAGTGAATCTTTGAGTTCTTTGGGGACCTCTTGGTCTTGATGGTATGAATACGCACACATCATTCACCTCTCATTCTGGCCACGGGATGTGGGTCATTGTGGGGTTGGGTTGTACAGCTTCCAAACATGTTATGAGCGCGACCAATGTATCATGTTCTGCCCCCGGACAACAGGCCCTTTGGAAGATCGCATAGGTCTCTGGTGCCTCCCTCTTGAGCCACGAGAACGCGGCCTTTGCACCAGGATAACGAAGTTGTCGGAGCGAAAACCACAGCGGTAGACTGTCCAACAACATCCAATGTCTTCGATAATGTGCGTCGACACTGTCTCCCTCACTACGCGCAAGCATCTTCCTCATCCATCGCAGTTGAAAGTCCCTTTCTTCCGGCTTGAGTGGAACAGGAGCCGTTCGCCAATGTGCACGAGCCTCTGACAAGATCTTCGCCCCCCTCCCCTCTGTATCGTAGAGCACAATCCCATCGCGAAGATAGGCAAGTTCGGCTGTCTCAGGTAAGCGCTCGGGATGGACGAAAGAGAGGTCCAACACATACCCTTCGTGGGGGCGATTCACACGTTCAGGCACATCCGACGGTGTAAGAACCCACAGATCGACATCGCTCTCTTCGTTGGCAGCCCCCACAGCCCGTGAACCGTACAAAATCATACACTGGACATCAACATCACATAGGGCTTCCTCACATAACGTCCGAATGTTCCCAAGTAGAGGAGCTTGTGAGAGCTGTTCACCGACCTTCTGAAACCCGAAGCGCTGATACCACAGCCTCGGCCAATCATCGGCCTTCGCCATCAAACAAAGCGCCTGAAATGTGTGCTCACAGGCCCACCGACACAACGCCTGCAAAAGCTGACGTCCGAAGCCTTTCCCCTGCTCCTCGGGGACGATATCGACATCTTGAAGGCGGCCGATCAGCTGCCCTTCGATCCGAAAAGGTACAATCCCAATCTGTCCGACCCATCGCCCTTCGTACGAAGCGAGGAACCAGGTCCCACCGAACCGTTCGTGCTTACATTTGGCGTCTTCGATAAACTTTCGGATCAAGTCGGGATGTTCGCAACCAAAGGGCCCTTCAACTTTTCGACGAATCTCTTCCAACATCTGCCACTCTTCGTCGCTCGTGACAGGGCAAAGTATGAGGTCCGTTGGTGCTCCAGAGAGGCGTTCTCGATCCTCCAACCACATCGACCATTCATGACGTGAGATCGATGCTTGTGGATAAGAATGCTCGACGGACTGCAACAACATCTCCGTCCGCAAGACGATTTCGTGAAGATGTGCTTGTGTGTACATCAGCGAATCCTTTCAGGTCATTTTCAGGAAAAAAGGTTCTCAAGTTGAGGACAACTCGTCCGTTTGGAGAACAATAGCGAGGCTGGTATGGAGAAAGGATGTGAATGTTTCCTTTGCAACACAAAGACTTCGCAGATTCGGTACTTTTTACGCAACAGACGCATCAAAGCGCCGATACTACTTCATGGAGATACCATTATTGCCTTCACCGAGAGGAAGAAAAAAATGAAATTGACCAAGAGCGAGTTTGTCGAAAATCTTAACAACAAACAAATTGCGCTGGAAGATATCGAAAAAAGTCAGACGCTCACAGATGAGATGAAGAGCGCAGCAAGAACAGCCGATCGCAACAACGATGGGGTCATCAAAGGAAACGATGAAGCCGCGACTTTGTTCGGTAAAGTTGACGCCTTTGACAACAATGGTAGCACTCGAAGTATCGACACAGGTACAGCTTCGGCACAAACCAAAGCAGGAATCTTTGCACAAGAGGCGCTCTCCACTGCGAAGTCCACAGGTGGCACAGAGACAACAAGCACAAGTCGTACAGGAAGTGTTCGTGACACGTCCAACATGACCGAAGAACAAAAGTACGACTACTTTAGCGGTTTGATCGAACAAAACGGCGGTCAACTCAAGACAGGCACCAATGAGCGCAACATTCTCGGCATCCGCAACGAGACAGACGCGGACGTCAATGGTGGAAATGGCGCGTATGACGATAAGTTTGTGATGCTCTGGAAAGACCAAAATGGAAACAAGCGCGTGCGTGAGTACACAGGCAACACAGAGCCAAGCGCCCGTTACCGCGGAAGGTACGGCGAAGATGTCAACGGAGACGGAAAGCTCGACCAAGGACGTCTGCCCGCTGGCTACTACGAATTCAGACGCACACGTCACAGCAAATTCGGCACCATCCTCAAACCAACAGCGGCGACAGCCGCAGAACGCGACACCAACCAAGATGGTTTGTTTAACGACAACGCGCTTGGTGACGCAGGACGTACAATGCTCTTCCACAAGGGCGGTAACTCCATGACAGGAAGCGCAGGTTGTCAGACCTTCTCTCCAAGTGAGTGGAGACGTTTTACCCAAGATCTCAGCTCCAATGGTAACCCTGGCGTCGTCGGTTACACACTCATCAACAACTAGCCCCTTCTCGCTCCCACAACCCCATCCCTCCTCAAACATTTTTCCCTTGCTCTTTTCTCGCGTCCTCTCCGTGAGCATGTTACAACCATACAAATGCACCGCAGGTGACCATAAGGGTCTCTTTTGACATGCTCATAGAGCACACAACACGCCCATACCACGAGACAGAGGAGCGATAGAGCCATGAAACCTTCTCGCCAACAAGACGCATTACGCTACCATGCAAGCGGAAAACCCGGAAAAATAGAGGTTGTGACGAGCAAACCCTGCACCACACAGCTCGATCTCTCACTCGCCTACACACCAGGTGTCGCAGAACCCTGCCGCCAGATCGCGCAGACGCCTGATAAAGTGTTTGACTACACTGTCAAAGGCAATCTCGTCGCGGTGATTACAGATGGAAGCGCCGTCCTAGGACTCGGTAACATCGGTCCTCTCGCGAGTAAGCCTGTCATGGAAGGAAAAGGTGTGTTGTTTAAGCGATTCGCCAACATCGACGTCTTTGACCTCGAACTCAACTCGGAAAGTCCCGATGACTTCGTCCGCATTGTCAAAGCACTTGAGCCAACATTTGGCGGGATCAACCTCGAAGACATCAAAGCTCCCGAGTGTTTCTACATCGAAGAGCAATTACGCGAGAAGATGAACATCCCCGTCTTTCACGACGATCAGCACGGGACAGCGATCATCGTCGGTGCCGCGCTCCTCAACGCCCTTGAGCTTGTCGAAAAACCCATCGAGGATGTCAAAGTCACATTCACAGGAGCCGGCGCTGCCGCGATCGCTTGCGCCAAATTGTTTGTCGAGTTGGGTGTCAAACGCGAGCACATCACGATGGTCGATATCGAAGGTGTCGTGTACAAAGGACGTGAAGCCCTGATGGACCCATACAAAGGTGCCTTCGCTCAAGAGACAGAAGCGCGAACGCTCGCAGAGGTCATCCCAGGCAGTGATGTCTTTGTAGGGCTGTCCGTCAAGGGCATTCTCAAACCCGAAATGGTCGCATCGATGGCCGATAACCCCATCATCTTTGCCCTCGCCAACCCCGATCCAGAGATCCTCCCCGCAGAGGTCTCCAAAGTCCGCGATGACGCAATCATGGCAACTGGACGTAGTGATTTCCCCAACCAAGTGAACAACGTGCTCGGCTTCCCATTTATCTTTCGCGGCGCGCTCGACGTCCGCGCGACGACCATCAACGAAGAGATGAAGACCGCCGCCACACGAGCCCTCGCACAGCTGGCGAAAGAAGAAGTCCCACTCGATGTTCTCAACGCATACGCCACCAAAGATATGCAATTTGGTCGCAATTACATCATCCCCAAACCCTTTGATGTCCGTGTTCTTTACCGCGTCGCCCCTGCGGTCGCACAAGCCGCTATGGAGTCAGGTGTCGCCCGACGTCCTATCCACGACTTTCAAAAGTACCGCGAACAGCTCGAACGACAACTACACCCCGCACGCGAAGTCATGCAGCAATTTATCGGTAGCGCACGACGTGGTCGTACAAAACGTATTGTCTACCCACAAGGCGAACACCACACGATCCTCCGCGCCTGTCAGACCATCACCGATCTCAAGATCGCGCACCCCATTCTTCTCGGAAACAAAGAACGCATCCAAGCATCGATCAAAGAGCTCGACTTACAATTTGAAGCGGGCAGCTACACGATCGTCGATCCCGCTGAAGATCATGCAAGACTTCCCGACTATGTCGAACAATACCGCAAGCTCCGTGAGCGTAGAGGGAGCAACCTCGAACAGGCCCAACACAAGATGAGAAAGTCCATCAACCTCGCGATGATGATGGTGAAAATGGGTGACGCAGATGGCTGTGTTTCGGGGATCGACCGCATCTACTCCGAGACGATCCGCCCGGCCTTCGAGATCATTGGCTTGAGAAAAGGTGCACACAGAGCTTGTGGGATGTACATGATCCTCGACAAGAAGGGACAAACTCGATTCTTCGCTGACGCGACATTGCACACCAATCCAACAGCTGAAGAGCTCGCATACATCGCGACAAACACAGCCAAAATGGTTCGCTCCTACGGCGTCGAACCTCGCGTCGCGATGCTCTCCTTCTCCAACTTTGGCTCCGCCGAGCAGCCCGAATCTCTCAAGGTCCGAAAAGCCACACAAATCGCCCGTTCACTCATGCCAGACCTGATGATTGAGGGAGAGATCCGGGTCGATGTCGCTGTCGATCCACAGCGCTTCATCGACGACTATCCATTCTGTGAGCTCAAAAAAGAGGCCAACGTCTTCATCTTCCCCGACCTGAACGCAGGGAATATCAGCTACCAGCTCATGCAGTATCTCGTCGGGATGGAAGCCGTTGGCCCCATCCTCGTTGGACTCGACAAGCCTATCAGCGCGATCCAAAGGGGCTGTGACCAGACAACGGTCATCCATATGACGGCGATCCACGCGGTCATGGCCAAGACATTTGAAGAGCGCGGACAGGTCATCATCCCCCCCGAAGAGATCGTAGCATCCGAATAAACCGCCTCCTCTCACGCCCCCTTCCCCTTTTCAATATCGCCTCCTCTCCCTATCTTTAACCATGCAAACCACCCCCTACCAAAGGAGCCTCCTGTGCGTTACCTCGAAGTCTCAAAAAAAGACCATCTGGCCTACGTCTCCATGGATCACGAGCACAAAAATGCGTTCAACACAGCGCTCGTCCAAGAATGTCTGGATATGTTACATACACTCGCAGAGGACGAAGAGACCCGCGTCGTGATCTGGTCGGGTCGACATCCCAAATACTTTTGCACAGGTCTGGATGTCCCATGGGCGCTTGAACAAGAAGACGATGCTCTCGAACAATTCTTTACATTGAGTCATCAGCTGCTGCACACGATCTTTATGTATCCCAAACCCACGATCGCCCATCTCAACGGTCACGCCTTCGGACTCGGCGCGATCATGAGCTGTGCGTTTGATTTTCGCTTCATGAACGCACACAGGGGATGGATCTGTTTTCCAGGCGTAGATATTGGAAAAATGGGGGTGAGTGTACCTTCCAGCATGCACAAACTCGTGGCCTTCACGATGCCCACCCACCATCTCCACTATGCCTTGCTCACAGGTGCCCGTATGACCGGACAAGAAGCACAATCAAAAGGACTCGTCCACCAAGCGCTCCCTCCCAAAGAACTCGAAGGTGCCATCGAGACCCTCGCCAACACGCTCAAA
This sequence comes from Deltaproteobacteria bacterium, assembly GCA_002731275.1. Classification (GTDB taxonomy): domain Bacteria; phylum Myxococcota_C; class UBA6777; order UBA6777; family UBA6777; genus UBA6777. The sequence continues at coordinate 47,397 of PCBK01000174.1, forward strand.
GAAAAGGATCAAGCCTCGTATTTCCGCGTCAAGCAAGACCTACGTGGGGAGCTTGCTCACATCTTACAACACCCATCGCGATGAATCGCTCCAACACGCACAATCCCTTACAACCAAGCCTCTACACTCCCCAAAAACAACACCTCCTCAAACAATTTCTTCATCTTTTTTAAAGAAAAAGACGCACACCTGCGACAGACTCTAGATAACACAGAAGCATGTATATCATTCTTTACAAAGGATCCAGACAATGAGGTACGTATACCGCACATTCGGATGGTTATTGGGAGTGTGTTTATTTTTGGCGCTTGGCTGTGGCATGGAACCACAACCAGAGGGCATTCAACACCAGGCAGGACCTTCCAACCAGCAAGAGTACGGCGTCTTGCAGCAAGCGATCAACCTATGCAATCACACCCTCACAGCCGGGCAAAGTATCCGGCGCACGATCAGCATCACGCTCCCCAATGTTCCTCCGAAAGCAGACGTTATGTTTGCCAGCGACTTGACCTCATCGATGGTTGAGGAGGTCTCCAAGGCCAAGACCAACTCCACAAGTATCATGAACCAAATCACTGCGTTGATTCCTGATACAGCCTTCGGCGCAATGTCTTTTAAGGACTACGCAAAATCCTACAAATACTGCAACTACCAAACCTCCACAGGTGGTGCGGTGCTCTACGGTTCGGGACAGGACTTTGCCTACAAGCTGGATCAGTCGATTACGACGAATAAAACGTCCGTCTCTACTGCGATCAACGGCTGGAACATCAGCAGCGATCCCAACACGGACTATCCGGCCTCATACACACGAGCACTGTGGGAGATGTACAATGACACCAACGTGAAGTGGCGCACGGGTTCCAAGCGCTTCATTCTGCTCTTTGGTGACGCCCTCCCACACGACTGTTCCCTCAACGTCCCTCCCTATACACTCACAACAGGTCCCGATCCAGGACGCGATCAGATCGCCGGTACCACAGACGATTTACAGTGGACCACGACCATCACAGGGCTCAAAAACAACAACATCTCCCTGATCACCCTTTACAGTGGACCTGCCAAATTGAAGCTCGGTGGCCCTCCTCTCAACGTCTTCGACTTTTGGGACATCGCATCCCAAAACACTGGCGGAGATGCATTCCAGCTTGATACACAAGGGAACCTCCCAAACAAAACGAACATCGCGGACTTTATTAAGACAAAGGTCCAGGCACTCTCAGCTACCATCAGCAACCTCACGATCGGCCTGTGTAAAGACCAAAGCACAACATACAACGCGTGGCTTTCGAACCCAGACAGCCAGACCAATGTGACAAGTGGCACAGGTCCACACTCCTTCGGGATAACGGTGATGCCTCCGACAGGGACGACTCCAGGCGCGTATACATTTGATGTTTGTATCTATGGAGATGGTGTCGAATACGCAAGGCAAAGTTGCGCCATTACAGTCTCAGGTTGCACACTTCCAGGTGTCGGCGATCCCTGCTCCGTCGGCACAGGCGCATGTCGCAGAACAGGAACGAAACAATGCAACGCAGCAGGCACAGCCCTCGAATGTTCTGTCACAGCGGGAACACCGACAGCCGAGACCTGTGACTCCATCGACAACGACTGTGATGGACAGATCGACGAAAACTGGCCCACCAAAGGACAGGTCTGTACGGTCGGCATAGGCGCCTGTCAACGCAACGGAAGCAATGTATGTAACGCCGCAAGAACAGGGATCACATGTAGCGTCTCTCCAGGAACACCAACAAGTGAACAGTGCGATGCCATTGACAACGACTGTGATGGTCAAGTTGACGAAGGCTTTAACAAAGGACAAGCCTGCACTGTCGGCACTGGACAATGTGTACGCAGTGGGACATACGTCTGTAGAAGCAACGGCTCTGGTACACAATGCTCCGCCACAGCAGGTACGCCAACTGCCGAGAAGTGCGACAACCTCGACAACGACTGTGACGGACAAATTGACGAAGGCTTCAACAAAGGCCAAGCTTGTAACGTCGGTACAGGCGAGTGTAGACGTACGGGAACGTATGCCTGTAAAGTCGATGGTTCTGGTACACAATGTTCCGCCACAGCAGGCACACCAACTGTCGAAACATGCGACGGCAAAGACAACGACTGTGACGGACAAATTGACGAAAACTGGCCTACCAAGGGGAACGCCTGCAGTGTCGGTGTCACAGAGTGTAAACGCACAGGCACAAATATCTGCAACGCAACAGGCACAGGCATCCAGTGTTCGGCCACGGCAGGCACACCAACTGCCGAAACATGTGATGGCAAAGACAACGACTGCGACGGTCAAATCGACGAAGATTTCCCCACAAAAAACAAAGCGTGTAGCGTCGGTGTCGGTGAGTGTCTACGCACTGGCACAAACCAATGTAAAAGCAACGGCAGCGGTGTCCAATGCTCTGTCTCTGTGGGAACACCTTCTGCAGAGACATGTGACGGCAAAGACAACGACTGTGACGGCCTCACCGATGAAAACTGGCCAACCAAAGGGAACGCCTGTACATCCGGAAAAGGACTCTGTCGTCGCGCCGGGACGTTGATCTGCGCCTCCAACGGAGCAGGTCTGGCTTGTAGTGCGACACCTGGAACACCTTCCACGGAGACTTGCAACAACGGCCAAGACGAAGATTGTGATGGCCTTACAGATGAAGGCTGTGTGCAACCTGCCTGTTCCGCTGGCCAGACTCGCTCTTGCTACGGTGGTCCAGCAGGAACCGCAGGAAAAGGAATCTGTAAAGCAGGTACACAAGCCTGCGTCAGTGGACAATGGGGACCATGTGTCGGCGAAGTCCTCCCAGCGACGGAAAAATGTGACAACATCGATAACGATTGCGATGGAGCCAAAGATGAGACCTTCGCAAACCTCGGACAAGCCTGCTCTGCAGGAACAGGTGAGTGCAAAACGACCGGCACTTACATCTGCGCAACGACAACAAGCAGCACGATCTGTTCGGCCAAAGCAGGTACACCGACAGCCGAAAGATGTGACGGCAAAGACAATGACTGCGATGGCGCAATTGATGAAAACTGGCCCACACTCAACCAGCCCTGTCAGGGCGGCACAGGGGCCTGTATATCGACAGGAAAGTATATCTGCGCGGTATCTGGCGCAGGAGTCGAGTGCAGCTCTAAAGGAACAGCCGGCACCAAGGAGCTGTGTGACAATATAGACAACGACTGTGATGGCCAAGTTGACGAAGACTTCACGACCTTAGGTGCGGCCTGTACCGTCGGTGTCGGAGAGTGTAAGGCGACAGGTAAAAATCGCTGTAAAGCCGACAAAACAGGCGTTGAGTGTGATAGTAAGCCACAACTTCCCTCTACGGAAATATGCGACAACAAAGATAATGACTGTGATGGTCAGATCGATGAGAGCGTTACGCAAGCCTGTAGCTCGGCCTGTGGTGCTGGGATTCAGATCTGTCAGGCCGGAAAGTTTGGCGCTTGCAACGCCCCCAAACCGACAACAGAGCTTTGTGACAACAAAGACAACGATTGTGACGGCCAAATCGACAATGGTCTGGTCCGCGCCTGTACCTCCAAGTGTGGAAAAGGAACGGAAACTTGCGCCAAAGGAACATGGCAATCCTGCTCGGCCCCCGCTCCTTCTAAAGAGGTGTGTGACGGCAAAGACAACGACTGTGACGGAACAGTCGATGAAGACATCGCTCCCAAGACCTGCCAAGGTGCCTGTGGTTCAGGTACAGCCAACTGTGAATCAGGTGTGTTTGTCGGATGTACAGGCGATCAACCGACGCCAGAAGTATGCGATGGTGTTGACAACGACTGCAACGGAAAAATCGACGACATCGAGCCTCGCACCTGCCGCAGCGAGTGTGGCGAAGGAAAAGAGAGCTGTGTCGATGGTATCTGGAAAAACTGCAACGCACCCAAACCAGAAAAAGAAGTCTGTGATGCACTCGACAACAACTGTGACGGCTTCATCGACAACGAAGCACCATGTGGTGCAGGACAAGGTTGTTACAAAGGGACATGTACCGCGACTTGCAAAGAAGACAAAGAGTGTGGTGATGGAAACCAATGTGTCGAAGGATTCTGTACAGGCGATCCCTGCAAAGGGGTTGAATGTCCAGAGAACAAACGCTGTGTATCCGGTCACTGCGTCGATGCTTGTGCCCTACTCACCTGTCCACAAGGAGCAGTCTGTAGAAGCGGAAAATGTGTCGAAGATTCCTGCTATGGACTCGGTTGTCCAGGTGGACAGATCTGTAAAGAAGGAACATGTGCACCCGACCCCTGCCTCGCAGCACAATGTAAAGCCGATCAAGCCTGTCGAGAAGGCACCTGTGTCGACTCTTGTGCGTGGGTCCGCTGCTCTCTTGGTCAACGCTGTGAAGATGGCAAGTGTGTCGATGACCCATGTCAGACCAAAAGCTGCAACAACGGACAGATCTGCCTCAACGACAAATGTGTCGATGATCCTTGTGCCTCTGTCACCTGTGGAGCAGGACGTGTCTGCGATCCAGGCGCAGGAAAGTGTATCGACGATCCATGCCTCGCTCTTCAATGTCCACAGGGACAGGTCTGCAAAGAAGGTCAATGTATGGCAACCGGTCCAAGGGAGTCCATCCCCACAGATGAAACGACAGATGAAGAGAAAAAAGATGAGAACACGATTAACAAAAACAACGGAGATGCCGGTCCAAGTGGTAACGATGGAGGGACAAAGGCGCCTGGAGGATGTGGCTGTCAAACCCAGGCAGGTTCGACACCTTCATTGCCACTTTCGTTGCTCTTGCTCTTCGCGCTCTTTGCCTTTGTGAGACGTCGTGCGCCCAACGCACGCCTTGCCAAGGAGCGCAACAGATGAGCTTTGTACCCTCTCCTCACAACACACGGGCCCATCTACTCGTGATGTCTTTGGCTGTGTGTGCCGTCCTGTTTCTCGTTCCAGCCTGCGATTGTGATTACGGAGAAGTCCGTCGCAACGCAGAGCTGACCTTGAATCCTTCTTCGGTCGTCTTTCCACTGACAACAGTCGGCGAGACGAGTCAACAGACGATCGAGTTCTCCAACAAAGATCAAGTCTCGTTGGAGATCACGAAGATCGAGCTGTCGAAAGAAAGCAACGCAGCCTTTACCCTGAAGTCAGACATCCCCCTCCCCCTCACCTTAGAAGGTGGAGAGAAGAAAACACTTGAGGTCAGCTTTGCCCCCACAAGCGGAGGTGGCGCGAGTGGAGAACTTCACATCTACACAACAGCCTCTAACGCCGACAATGAAGGACGTGTCGTCCTCAAGTTACGTACCCTCCTCAACGCCCCTGAGCCTGTCTTTTCTTGTGGGAAGGCGCTCGACTTTGGCAGCGTTGAGATCGGCAAAAAGAAGACACTCACCTGCACCCTCAAAAACCGTGGGACCTCGTTGTGGGGGATCACGGAGCTGCAATTCTCAGAAGGCGGACAACAGGAGTTCTTTGTCGACGCGACCTTCCCCATCGTGATCCAACCCAACGCCGAAGGGGCGACGATACAAGTCTCATACTCCCCTATTGACGCCGGAAAAGATGACGTTTTGTTGAAGTTTATCACCAAGGAGGACGGCAAGAGCAACGAAGACGAAGCGCCAGTCCTGTCGCTAAAAGGAAAAGCCGCCAGCGCTACGATTGAGGTGCAACCAGAAGCCTTGATCTTCCCATTTACCTCCAAGGGAAAACAAACGACCAAGTCGATCACAGCGCTCTCTCGTGGCGAGATCCCCCTTGAGATCACGGGAATGCTTATCGAACCCGGTTCCAGTCCGAACTTCTCGGTCAAACAGGGCACAACATTCCCCATCTCGATCCCCGTTGGAGGGTCTGCCTCTCTGCCCATCGAATACAAAGGCGGCGCAACAAACCTCGAACAGGGGATCGTCACGATCGCCAGCAACGATCCAGACAACCCAAAAGTGCAGGTGCGCCTCTTTGCAGTCGCAGATGGTTGTGACCTCGTCGTTTCGCCGAGAAAGCTAACTTTTCCGACGCGGAAAACGGTCACCGTGATACTCACCAACCAAGGCAACCGAGCGTGTACGCTTAAACGCATCGCGCTAGAGCCGACCAGTTCGAAAGATTACAAGATGATCCCAGGAAGCTGGCCGGTCATCAGTTTGGCCCCCAATACATCTCTCGAATTTTTCGTAGAATACCGTCCCTCCGACAACAACAATGATAAAGGAGAGATCACCATCGAGAGTGATGATCCTGATGAACCAACGATCACACTCACACTCGAAGCCCCTGTAAAAGTCGAAGCTTGCGAACTCTCTCCCAACCCCTTTGTGCTCAACTTTGGCCGCGTCCCCATTGGACAAGCCCAACAAAAGAAGCTCAGCTTCGTCAACGAAGGACTCCGCCCCTGCGAGATCAAGACACTCTCAGTCAAACACATCGCGCCCCTTGGCTTATCGGCTTTTCAGATCGTGCAACCTCCAACGCTGCCTGTAACGGTCCAACCCAACGGCACGTTCTCGGTCGAGTTGCTGTACGCGCCGAGCAAAGCACTTTGGTACGAGGCGCAGGTGATACTCGATAGCGACGATCCAAAAAGACCAAGCATGAACATCAAAATGCTCGGCAGCGCAGGTCCTCTTTGCATCCGCGCAGTCCCCGATACACTCGACCTCGGCAAAGTCAAAGCGAATTGTCAATCTGCCAAACAGACCATCGCGATCTACAACATCTGCTCTCTACCTCTCGACATCAAAAAGATCGCGTTGACACAGGGGACATCGAGTGAGTTCAAGATCACGAACAGCAAAACACTCCCTGTCCAGCTCAAACGAGGCGAAGCTGTTCAACTTGAAGTGGCCTATCATCCGACAGATTTGACACAAGACTCTGGAAGCATCACGATCAGCAACAGCTCCGACACCCTTCCTCTTATGGAGCTACCCATCAAAGGAGCCGGGATCGCGACAGAGACTCAAAGCGATCAATTCGTCCAATCAGATACACCCAAGGTCGATCTCTTGTTTGTGATTGACGACTCCTATTCGATGAGCAAACACCAACAAAACCTGTCTAAAAACCTTCAGCCCCTATTGACTTACGCACAAAACAAAAAGGTCGACTTTCAAATCGCTGTCACCACGACCAGTGTCGAAGACAACCCGAGCCCCACACAGCGACCAGGGGGCTGCTTTGTCGGGACCACAGACAAGCTCCTGACACCGAAGACGCCAAACCTACTTGCGACGTTCCAAAAGCGCGTCATTGTCGGCACAAAAGGAGCCGCAATAGAGCGTGGAATGGACGCGATGTACCGCGCGTTAACAGCCCCACTCCTCTACGATCCCAACTGCAATCTCGGATTTTTGCGCAAAGATGCCTCACTGTCTGTGATCTTCATCTCCGATGAGCCTGACCAGTCCATCAACTCACTCACATTCTACAATAAGTTCTATTTTAGTCTGAAAGGTGCCACTCTCTCCAAAACGATCCAGGCCTCTGCCATCACAGCACCGTGGCCTGGAGGTCAATGTCCAGGTGCCACGAGCAAAGGGCTCTATTGGACATTTGCGAAAAACTTCGGAGGTGCGACTGAATCGATCTGCAATACCAATTGGAATAGTATCGTTCAAAAGCTCGCAGCGTCGACTTTTGGCTTACAAAGACAATTCTTCTTGACGCGCCCAGCCTCTGCCGCAAGCATCACCGTCACACTCGATGGAAAACCCCTCAACAAGAGCAGTTACACATACGACGCAAAGAGCAACTCGATCTCATTCACCGAAGCCAACGCGCCCAAAGCCAAACAAACGCTCAAGGTCGACTACTCCGCATCTTGCCAGCCCTAACAGACCTACCCCATCGGCGAACACAACTCCACGAGAAACCCATTGCAGTCGCGCACATAACTGACAACCTGTCCCCAAGGTTTCTTCGTGGGCGCCTGGATATCTTCGGCACCAGCCTGGACAGCTCTTTGGTGGGCTTCTTCGACGTTCTCTGTGATCAATCCCAACTCGAAGCTCGGCGCACGACCAGATCGTTGTGTCGGTTCGTACAACGCCCCAAGTTGCCCCTGGATCAACGAGTGCTTCGCGAACGCGAGCGTCGTCCCCCCTGTCTTCATCTGACCGTAATCTTTTTCCTCTGTCAGCATCCCTCTTTTCAGTCCAAAGGCGAGCTCGTAAAACGCCATCGTCGCGTCTACATCTTCAACGTACAAAATGGTATATCCAAACTTCATGACAACTCCTCTGTGTCAGAGAAAAGGTTTTGTTTCGAGACAATACAGAGGATACACAAGTGCATATCCCCTGTATTGTACAAAACGGACATCTACTCAAAGAAGGGTTGCCTGATAAGCCGTAGGATGGAGTCCAGCGAAAGATTTGAACTCACGATTCATGTGCGCCTGATCGTAGTATCCACACATCACCGCAAGTTCGGCGAGTGTATGCGCAGAAGAACCGAGCAGATCACACAAATGTCGAAACCGCGCAAGACGCAACAACATCTTCGGTGACACACCAGTGTGAAGGTGACACAAACGCCGCAACTGTCGAGCCGAGACATGAGCGATATCACATAGCTCATCGATCGTACAGAGCCCTCTGTTTTCTTGGACATATTGGATCGCGTGCTGTACAGGGGAAGGCTCTTCGCTCGACAACAGCGCACTCTCCAAAAGATAAATGCGCTCCTCTTCGGTGTCAGAGTGAAGCAATGAACGTTGCTGTGATGAGGAGAGCTGCAACGCTTCCGTCCAGATTTTCGACTGGTTGGCGTCTGGAAGCTGCGGCACAGAGAGCAAAGAAGACGCCATTCCGGGTTTACAACGAAAACCGATGTACGCCATCCCACGCCGTGAATGCACGACTCTCGCCTCTGTCATCGTCCCCACCCATCGGAGAGAGTATGCCCCAGCATACGCACAAAACAAAAGATCCACACAACCATCAGGTAAGACGATGTGTTGTGAATCTTCCAGTGCTGTAAAGGACCAATAACATTCGATGGTTGAAGAGAGGTGAGTCGAGGGCGTATGTTCTGTATAGGCTGTGCTCATGGGAGTGGGTGAGAGGAGGAGATCATGGGGGAGGAACCTTAGGAGCGCTCAACGAGGAGCGCAGCGCCCATCCCACCACCGATACAAAGTGTGGCGAGACCACGCTTGAGATTGCGGTTTTTGAGCGCGTACAACAGGGTCACGAGGATACGTGTACCGCTCGCCCCGATGGGGTGACCGAGCGCGATCGCGCCACCGTTGACGTTGGTCTTCGCGGGATCGATTTCGAGGTCACGAACGACGGCCAGCGCCTGGGAAGCGAATGCTTCGTTGGCTTCGATCAAATCGAGGTCACCAACACTCCACCCTGCTTTATCCAACGCCTTGCGTGACGCGGGGATCGGTCCAATCCCCATGACTTTGGGATCGACACCTGCGACCGCGTAGCTTTTCAAGGTCGCGAGAGGTTCAACACCGAGCTCTTTGGCTTTCTCGGCAGTTGTCACGACGATTGCCGCTGCGCCATCGTTGATACCAGAAGCGTTTCCAGCAGTCACAGAGCCACCTTTTTGGAAGACAGTGCGGAGCTTACCGAGCTTCTCGATCGTCGTAGCTCTTGGGTGCTCATCTGTATCAAAGACGATTGGATCGCCTTTTCGTTGGGGGATCTCAACAGGGACGATTTCATCTTTGAACGCACCCGATTCGATCGCAGCTTGCGCACGATTTTGGCTCTCAAGTGCGAACGCGTCCTGATCTTCACGGGAGATGTTGTACTGTGCGGCCACGTTTTCGGCCGTGTTCCCCATGTGGATATCGTTGAAGGCATCCCAGAGACCATCCTTGATCATCGTGTCGACTAGCTCGGAGTGTCCCATTCGCGCGCCCCAGCGAGCTTGCTGCATCGCATAAGGAGCCGCGCTCATGTTTTCGCAACCGCCAGCGATCACGACCTCAGCATCACCCGCTTTGATCGCCTGCGCTGCCATCATCACAGCGCGCAGACCAGAACCACACACCTGGTTGATGGTGATCCCTGTTGTCGCGTGGGGAAGACCAGCGCGGATCGCGACCTGACGAGCGACGTTTTGTCCTTGCGCTGTTTGAAGGACACAACCAAAGATCACGTCGTCCACCTGCTCGGGTTGGAGTCCTGCTCTCTTCAGGGCCTCACGAACTGCCACTTCGCCCAGCTCGGGTGCCGATACTTTTTTCAACGAACCACCAAATGTACCAATGGCTGTTCGGGCAGCGCTTAAGATCACAATGTCCTTCATCAAACTTCTCCTTTAACCGTCAAGTTCGAATTGTATATATTCAGTGTGGCCTGTACGGCCACACACAATGTCGACACAACGTACCAAAAACGCAAGAGACACGCAACCATAACAACACAAACGAGTCATATATCGACAAAAACCCTTCCTTCCCAAAGACATCTGGGAAGACAAGGGCACACATCAGGTCATTGTATCGAGCAAGGGAGTGTGAGGAGCAGAGAAGGGAGCTGAGTGGAAGTTATTTTTTGGTGGGGACAGCAGGAGCCTGATATTTCTTCCATCGTTTTTTGAAGGCTTTGACGGACTTATCAGGATAGGCGTGAAGTTTGGGGAGCTTTTTGGGATCTTTTTTCAGCTGCTTGAGCAACCAGTTGACAGTCGCACGGAGCTGACGATCGTAGTCTTTCTCCATATCAGCGGGGGAGTTATCGACGACGTAATCAGGATCGACGCCTTTGTTTTCGAGTTTCCATCCGACAGAAGGTGCCCACCATGCGTACTCAGGTTGTGTGGTCAGACCACCATCCATGAGTCGTTTGTTGGCGCGAATACCGACGACACCACCCCATGTCTTGGTCCCGAAGACAGGTCCAAGTTTGAGCAGTTGGAAGCTCTGACAGAAGATGTCACCATCGGAGCCAGCGTTCTGGTTGGTGACAACGGCGATATGACCGTGGAATGTACGCTCTGGTACGGTCTCGCTGAGAGGTGCGTTGCGCGCCTTGAAGAACGCGTAAATCTTACGCATCAATTTTTGCAAGATCAGCTGCGAGACGAATCCACCACCGTTACCACGTAAATCGATGACCATCGCGCGTTTGTCGAGCTGTGGATACCACATGCGATAGAACGCGAGCAACCCGTCGTACGACATGTTGGGTAGATGGATGTAACCGACCTTACCACCGGAGAGCAGGAGGGTCTTCTTGCGGCGACTCTCAACCCACTTGATATAGCGAAGTTGTCGCTCTTTGTACCAGCTGATAGGCTTGACGATGATGCGACGAGCGCCTTCACGGACGGGTTTTTTGTTGACGAGCAGGCTCACCAGCTGACGTGCTTTTCCTTCGAGAAGTCGGTACACATCTGCTTTTGTGTTAACGGGCTGTCCGTCGATCGCGAGCAGATAGGTGCCGGCTTTCACCTTGAGATGATGTTGTGCGAGAGGAGAGACTTCGCTCTGCGCCCAGGGTGCGCCGCGGAAGATCTCGGTGAAGCGCACTTTTTTGCTCTTCGTATCGAGCGCAAACTCCGCACCAAGGACGCCATTGAGTAGGCGAGTGAAGCGAGGTCTGGGTCCACCACCCCATACATAGGTGTGAGACGTTCCAAGTTCAGCGATCGTCTGTCCGAGCAAGTCGTTGAGATCGCCACGGCTGAGCAGACGTGGGATGAGTGTGAGATACTGCTTGCGGACAGCCTCCCAATCGATCCCAGCCATATTAGGTGCCCAGTAGAAGTCACGTTGGTGACGCCACGCTTCGACGAAGATCTGCTTCCATTCGGCAGTTGGGATGACACGCATCTTGAAGATACCTTTGAGTTTGACCATCCCTTTTTTGCCTTTGGGGGCTCTCATCGTGCGAGCAGAGGTCACAATGATCGCACGGCCACGACGCATCGCGAGAGTCTTTCTATCGGCAGAGAGGGAGTAAGACCCCACGCCTGCCGCGAAGGGCGCCAGACGTTTCTTTTTGAAGTGGTACATCATCAACTTGACATGACGCCCACGTCCACGACGGCTACCGAGTTTGAAGGAGGGGTAGGAGACGACGTACAGGCGATCTTTCAACGCGCTCAAACCGAAATAGTGGCCAGCAGGGACACCTGGAAGCTCATATGCACGAGAGAGCAAGCCTTTGCGTGTGATCTTGACGGTCACTCTAGCTTTGCATTTGCACTTCTTCTTGCCTTTGTGTTTGCCTTTTTTGCACTTGCACTTCTTCAGCTTCTTGAGGGCTTTTTTGACCTTCTTCTTGGCCTTTTTCAACGCCTTCTTCGCCTTCTTCAGTGCTTTTTTCGCGGTCGTATCAGCGGTCTTGAGAGCTTTTTTGACCTTCTTGAGAGCTTTCTTGACATCTTTTTTGGCTTTCTTCAGCGCCTTCTTCGCCTTCTTGAAAGCTTTCTTCGCTGCCTTTTTGGGTGCCTTCGCGAGCGCCTTGGCTTTCTTCAGCGCTTTGCCAGCAGTCTTCAGAGCGTCTTTCAACGCTCCCATGCCAAAGCCTCGCTTGCGCGCTTTGGGCTTGCTTGCTGGCTTCTTCGCTTTTTTGGCTTTTTTGGCAGCCTTCTTCGCTGCTTTTTTCGCCTTCTTTGCTGCTTTTTTGAGCGCTTTTTTCTCCGCTTTGTTGCGCTTTTGAAGGAGCGCATCTTTCGCCGCAAAGGGCGCGCGCGACTTCTTATGAAGGACGATCGCGTAGAGCTTCTGGGACTTGTCGACCATCTCTGTGAAGTCAAAGCTCCCCATCATTGGGTTGATGTGACGACGGGAGACAAAGTACAGACGCTTTCCATCAGGAGACCATGAAGGATCGGAGTCATCAGTCCAACGCGCGGTCGCACGGAAGCTCTCTTTCTTCTTGGTGTCGTAAATCATGATAGAGCGGAAATAGTTCCGCTCATAGACGACATACGCGAGATAGCGGCTATCAGGAGACCAACGGTAAGAGTAAATCTCCCATCGGCTCTTGTTGGGGATCTGTGTGAGTTTTCCGCTCTTGGCGTCGGCGATCCAAAGACGCAGTTTGGCATCTGCGAACGCGAGAGACTTGCTGTTGGGTGCCCAGACAGGCCAGAAGCGCCAATTTTTTCCGCCTTTGGTCAAACGCTTGGGCTTCTTCTCGCCCATGGGATCAAACAGTGTAATCTCTTCTTCTCCCGACGCATCAGAGAGCGCAGCGATCCACTTTCCATCTGGCGAGAAGGACGCAAATTTCTCGTGGCTGTTGGAAGAACGAGTGACTCTGTAAGACATGCCTTTTTTGACGGGAACGTTAAACAGCTCGCCACGTGCGTTGATCACGAGACGTTTCCCTTTAGGACTGATATCAAAGCCCTGGAAGTAGCTCATGGTGTGGACAAAACGCGCACGCCGTTTCAACGCACCAGAGGCCAAGCGAATATCGACTTTTTGTGTCTTTTGGGTGAGGAGATTGAGCTTCCAAATATCCGCACCGTGTTGGTACACAATGCTGTCACCGCCGAGTGAAGGCCAACGTACGTCCCACTTCTTGTGGAAGGTATGTTGCCAGATCTTCTTGCCCGCAGGATCGACGGAGTAGATGTTCCGAATCCCTGTACGATCAGAGATAAAGTAGATGCGTTTTTTGTGCCACATGGGGATCGCATCGGTGCCGGGGTACTTGGTCAGCTTCTTGAACGATTGTTTGGCGGTGTTCCCGACCCAGATATCTTGAGACCATCCACCTGTGTATCGCTTCCAATTGCGTGTCTCACGGCCAGAGCGGTTAAACGCGACGTGTTTGCCATCAGGTGAAAAAGACGCCCAAGAAGCGTAACCGATACGCACACGGCTGACTTCGTGCTTGCTTGTGAGCGCGACTTTGTACATCCAGGTGTTCCAGTGATAGTAGCGTCGCATCGAGCTAAACAGGACGTGTTTGGAGTCCGGCGTCCATCCAACGACGACGTCGGGTCCTGCGCGGAAGGTCAAACGTGTCGCTGCGCCGCCTTTTGCGGGCATGACGTACACTTCGAGGTCACCATCAAAGTAAGCCGAGAAGGCCAGCCACTTGCCATCAGGTGAAAAGCGCGGACGGATCTCAGGTCCAGCGTGGTTGGTCAGCTGCGTGGCCAATCCACCTTTCGCAGAAACAGTCCACAGGTCACCACCTGCGCTGAAGGCGATCTGACCGCCTGAAATAGTGGGTGCACGATAATAACCAAGTGTTCCAGGCTTGCTGTCTGGCGCACCAGCAGAAGCCAACGCAGGCAACATCAAGCCCACGCAAAGGAACAACAGCCAACCACCCTGTTTGAGGATGGATGTGGGCTGGTGCCACCTCCAACTTTCTCTTCTTTGCTTCATCTTCTCTCCTTTTGAGTTGATGCAGGCCACCAACGAGGTACTCCGTGCCCTCGCCAAATGGCCCACCAAGATTCACTTCCAAAGATACGATTTACATGGATGTCTATTCACGAATATGTCGATTTTGTGCTTTTGAGTACGCCCAATGTATAGTCGTGTCAAGGTGGAAGCGTTGGGTTGGGCACGCTCATTTGTGTAGAAGGTCTGATGTTCAGGGACATTTTATCGGGGCCTCCCCCAAAAGAGGTCCACAACACTCTGCATCCCAAACAAACACCGAAAACATACCTTGTTTTGTGTTGCGCGTTTTTGTGCTAGAATCTTTCCCATCCACGAAATATTCACCTCACATCGAGCATATCGCTTCACATGTTGGGTGCTCTCGTGTGTTGTGTTTATCGCACCAACGCCTTCGCCAATCTTGGAGACCTCTGTTTGATGGAATCATCCATATCCTGGAAACGCTATCTCTTCTATGTATGTTGCGGACTTGCCGTCCTTTTCACCCTCTACTCCCTACCAGCTGATCAACACTACCTCCAAGAGCAGGCCAACAGCGCATCTCTCAAACGCACTCTCTCCTCCTGGAAGGCCCCACTCCAACGCTTTCAGGAGGTCTCTCACGCCCTCTCCATGCTCGACGATGTCACTGGCGGCGCGAGTGGACAGGCCTGGAACGTCGAGCTGCGTTGTCTCCCCAAAGCCCAATGCACCAAACGGCTGCTTTGGTCACTCCAACAACAGCTTCCTTTGGTATACGCGGCACCAGCCCCCTCGACACAACCCAGCGCCCCACAAACACAACAGAGCGTCCCGACACTGACGCTTCAATTCACCCAACATAAGCTCCCCAAGCGGACCAAGGGCAACGGTTGGCTCTGGTCTTTTATCCGCCCTACCCAAGGACACATGTCTCTGCAAGCGACCTTCCACACGGGACGTCAAAGTGACCTGTACAAACACAAACAGAGCTACACGATGGGTGGCAAACAGCTCTCATTGCGAACGCTCCAAAAGAAGGTCAAACCCACCCTTCAAAAGACAACGCGCAGTGATATCGTCACGTGGAGCGCGATCCTGCCGCCGCTGATCGCGATCTTCTTTGTCTTGATCACGAGGCAATTGTTGCTGAGTCTCTTCCTCAGTCTGCTGTTTGGTGTAGTGCTGTACCATCAGGGAAATGTCTTCGCGGGGATCGAACATACAGCGCTCACTTACATCTGGAAAAATGCGATCTATCAAGAGTTCTCCTTTAACATCATCTTCTTCAGCTTGAGTCTGATTGGGATGGTCAACATCTGTAACCGAAATGGTGGTATTCAGGGATTGATCGAGCTGCTCAAAGATTACGCATCGACCCCTCGCTCCAGCCGCTTGATCACGGCAACGCTGGGGATCGCAGTGTTCTTCGACGACTACGCCAACTCCATCGTCGTCGGAAATACCATGCGCCCACTCACAGACCGCTACAGAGTGAGCCGTGAAAAGCTCGCCTACCTCGTGGACTCAACAGCCGCTCCGATTGCGGGGATCGCGCTCTTGTCGACCTGGATCGGCTACGAAGTAGGCTTGATCGGTGACTTGATCAAACACCTCGGCATTCCTGGCAATATAAGCGGATACAGCCTCTTTTTATCGAGTCTTCCCTACCGCTTTTACTGCTGGATGACGCTCATCTTCGTGTTTATGGGGATCTTTCTCAACAGAGACTTTGGTCCCATGTTGTCAGCAGAGAAGAGAGCTTGGAACGAAGGAAAGCTGATGCGCGATGGTGCCCAGCCACTCGTCGAGGTCGACATCGATCACTCCGGCCCAAATGAAGGCATCCCACACAGATGGTACAACGCAGTCGTGCCGGTTGTGGTTGTCTTGATCGCCGGCTTCATCGGTTTGTTATGGAGTGGAGGCTTCTTCGCAGGCAAGTCGATACAAGACGCTCTGGCAGCCGCCAACAGCCCTCGTGTCTTCTTGTGGGCGTCGTTGATCGGCTCGGCCGTCGCGGTCATCCTCTCAGTGGGCCAAGGACTGCTCTCGATATTTGAAGCTCTAAAAGCCTGGTTTATCGGCGCCAAAGCGATCCTGTTTGCGATCGGCATTCTGGTCTTTGCGTGGTCAATGGGTGCGCTCTCCAAAGATCTGGGGACCGCGTACTACCTGATCGCGCTGCTGAAAAGCTCGCTCTCTCCGGCATGGGTTCCTCTGTTGATCTTCATCATGGCCGCGATCATCTCATTTGCGACAGGTACGTCTTGGGGCACGATGGGAATTTTGCTTCCAACAGCGGCACCGTTGGCGTACGCAGTTGGAGGCTTACCGATCCTCATTCTCTCGGTAGGTGCGGTCCTTGACGGTTCGATCTTTGGAGACCACTGTTCACCACTCTCCGACACGACGCTCTTCTCGTCAGCCGCGACCTCCTGTGACCACGTCGACCATGTGAGAACACAAGCTCCTTACGCGCTGACCGTAATGTTTGTCGCCTCCACGATCGGTTATCTCGCGGTCGCATACGGCATGAGCATCTATCTAAGCATCGTCCTCTCGATTGTATGTTTTGCCTTGATATTCTTGATATTTGGACGTGATCCCAACCCACCTCGTGAAGATGCCCAAGCACAAACCTCTTGAGCCATCACGTAAGGCTTTCGGCTCCTACCCACTGACCCATCCGACCCCACGCGAGTCTTTCTCCGGTGCATATATCTTCACTGCTTGCATCTCGCAAAGCGCTGACCTACTTTCACTTCGATGGCAGAATCAAACGAAGCTCACCCCGCACACACAAAACACAGGAAAAATAGATGGACACACCACTTTCACTCCCCCCTCAACAGATCTTCGCGCCTTTATATGGATGGGAGGCCTTCTCGATCAGTGGTCCCGACAGAGAGAAGTTTGTCAAAGGGCTTGTGAGTAATAAAGTCCGTGGTTTTTCGACAGGATCGGGAAATCCAACGTTGATCTTGAGCGTCAAAGGCCGGATCATCACAGAGTTGTTGTTTCTCAACGATGAAGACCGCTATCTCTTCCTCGCCCCTCCCAAAAGTCTCAAACACGCGCTGCACTTCTTCAATCATTACCATGTCATCGAAGACGTCACGATCCAAGAAGAGGCGTCCCTCGATACATTTGTCATGGCTGGAGAGCAGCTCCCCGATTATCTCGAAAAACAAGCGCTGAGTATGCCTGCCTTCGTCATGACAGAAGGCAAAGAGCCCAAGCCAGAAGCAGGTGAAGGGATCACATTCACAACAGGCGATGAGCAGCTCTGGGCCACACGTTTTGCTTTACTAGGAGATGTCCCCATGCTCGTAGGATGGGGAACCAAAGACGCAAGCCAAACAGCCCAAGCGAAGCTCGAAGCAGATGGATTCCAACGGCTCTCACAAGCACAGTGGGCGCAGCTACAGACGGAATACAAATGGTATGACGCGATGTCCGAGTTAAGAGAACTTCTCGTCCACGAGACAGGTCTCCAAGACTCACATGTCCACTTCAACAAGGGCTGCTGGGTAGGACAAGAGGTTGTCGCGCGCACGCACTATCGCGGAAAAGCCAACAAGGGCCTCTTCCTCCTCTCAAGCGATGACACCTCTGCACTTGAAGCCGGGAAAAAAATCGTCGACGCAGAGGGCAAGGAAGTCGGCTCGCTCCTAGCCCGTAAGGAGCGAGTGGATGGTTCGACTGTCGCACGTGCGATACTGAAGCTCAAATCACTCGAAGGGGACGCCTCCTTATTCCTCGAAGAGGGCAACATCCCCCTACAGACACTCAAAGGCTGAAACGTCCAGCCTCCTCCTCCCCCCTCCACACTTTCGAAACACTTTTCTTACAAGGCACTTACGAAGTTCACAGGAGATTCCATGAAACGATCTTCATCGTGGTACGTTCGTAGAGATGCGCCCCTTGACCAAAGTCGAGAAAACCCCCACAATGAACAGATATCGATGTGGATAGAGGTCGCCAGACAAAGAGGTTTCGGCTGTGATGTTGGTTTATATTGCACCTCTTTGTAGAGTCGGTGGAGCTGGATCATTTATTTCGTGGTGACCAAAGGAGAAGCCTTGTGATTGCGTGCCCATGGTGTGGGTATTCACACCCCAATCAACTCACTGCACAGAGTTGTATCAATTGCCATCAAAGTTTTGCAGACATTTACCTGTGTTCATCGCAAAGTTGCGCGATGCACCGGCAATATCAGGGGCGCAACAGACACTGCCAATCGTGTGGAAATATCCTCATTGGTGAGTTTAGCGGACGGGATATTCGTTGGGGACATGCGATTTACCGAGTCCGCGAATACATTGGCGGCGGTGGGATGGGGGAAGTATACCGTGGTATTGAGCAAAACCACGCCAACACCTACCAGCGTGAGGTCGCGATCAAGTTCAACAAAAACATGATGGATCAAGACATTGTGCAGCGTTTCCAACGCGAAGTACAAGTCTTGAGCATGCTCAATGATCCACATAACATCCGTGTATACACGTACGGTGAGCTCTACGAAGAACGACAAACAGGTTCTGAAGTCCGCGCACAATTTATGGTGATGGAGCTGTTACGAGGATATGACCTCAACGAGATCATCAAGAACCAGCGCGAGAGCCTCGACCCCACAGAGCTTGTACGGTTGTTTATCGAGATCTGTGGTGCCCTCTCAGAAGCCCACCGAAAAGGGATTATCCACCGGGACCTGAAACCACATAACATCATGGTGCAAGATTCTGGAGGCGAGAAGTTCGCCAAAGTCTTTGACTTTGGTCTCTCCCGAAACACCAACAGTATGGATGACAGACTCTCCACCTCAGGCGTCGTCATGGGGACCTTTCGATATATGTCCCCAGAGCAGGCTCTCGGTGAAGAGTGTGATCAACGCACAGACATCTTCTCTCTCGGTGTTGTCCTCTATGAAGCCCTCGCAGGTCGGACACCTTTTGATGCAAAAAACCTCTTCGAACTTTTTATGTTACACCAAGAAGGCGCACCTCCAATCGGGATCAATCCAGATCTCGAAGACATCATTATGAGGATGCTCGCCCACGACAAAGAAGAGCGCTACAACACCATCGATGAAGTCAAGAGCGAGTTGAAGCTGTTGCTTGGTGACAGTCTCTCAGGCAGCCTGATCATCACGCCCACCGGAGGCGGTGATGTTTTAACCCGCGCACCGAGTGTCAGGCTCCACTCACAAGCCATGAGCGATCGTTCGAGCAAAGCCTACGCAATCGACCGTTCACAGGTCAACCATCTCAGACAAGCCCCTCAAGGCATCGAAGATAGCGCATCGGCGCTCGGGAATGTCGCCCCCCCGTCAGGTAACCGAGGTCTTGTCCTTGCGCTCTCAGCGATTCTCGTCGTCGTCATCGGTGCATTCGCTGCATATGTGTTGACCGGTCCGAAAAAAATACAGACGGACAACAAACACAAATTCACCCTCCAAACCAAAACAGGCACACAAGTATCACCCCGACGGCTTCCTCAAGCACAGCCGAAGACCACACCTCGTGCGCTCCCACGCACCCAACCGCTCCCAGAGAGACGACCTGGACGAGTCCGCAGAAGACGATACAGGCGACGATATCGAACTCGAAGAAGACAGTACAAGCGCATCGCTCGTTACATCCCACCCCGACGACGTGTCATTGAGCGCAAAGCGCCTCCAATCGTACGACGTGCCACACCACCACCTGTCATCACAATCGAACGAAGAGCACCTCCAGTGCGTCGTGTTGTCGTTGTCAAAGTCGCACCAAGACCGAGGAGACCTGCAGCCCCTCGCCTCGCGACATGCCCAGCGCAAAGCAGACAAGTGCAGTACGGTCAACTGGATCGGGCACTCGGGCGACGACTCAACACACAAACCGCCAGAAAGCTCAACCGCGCAGCCAGCTCAACGGTCTACGACGCAGGTCTGCGCTTGTCCCAAAGTTGGCGCCAAGCGCCTGTTTTGTGTAAACGTTCTTATCTATGTGGTCGCATATCCCGCTATGTCAACGCCTACTGTCGAACCTACCGACCTTACTCTCACTGTAGTGGATATCGCGCTCGACAGCGTGGAAAGTATTTCGTCTGCGCGCGTTAAAGAAGAACATCCCCGCTCCCTCCGAGAACCCCCTCTATCAGAACTTCGTCTTGTTGATAAATCTCTTGTCAGGTGAATAAAGAATGGCCCCTTTCAGTTCTTTGTTCTTTTTGCGAAGGTCACCCACAAGATCGAAGATCTTGTCCTGCTGTTCTTGCTCGCTCAGCTCCGTGTATTTCTGGTTGGTGAGGATATAGACAAATTTGTCTTTGATCCGCAGCTCTGCGACGGGGTACTTTTTGACGATCGACTCGACCGAGTTCATCGGCGTCCCCTGAAAAGAAGGGGTCCCTTCGTAGACAAACAGAAAGTACACCAACAACGACACGACGGAGATGACGACAGCGGAGATCACGTAGTTGGGGTTGATCAGCTCAGGCTCTTCGAAGCCTTTCTTTCTCGGCTGAGCTTTGGTTTTCTTCTCTTTTTTCTCTTTTGTTTTCGGACTTGGTCGGCTTCCAGTACTTGCCGATGAAAATGCGCCTGTGCGCATGAGGTTCTGGCTTGGGGGTTTGGGCTTAGGAGCCTCGATCACAGGGCGTGCAGTGTGTTTGGGTGGTTCCGAAGCGTCAGGAGGAACGATCGCGTCCTTTGCGTCCTGTGGGAGATTGCGCACACGTGCAGGCACCCAGACTTTTACAGGGAGCTCGTCTTCTCTCTTCTCGATCAACAGAAACGCGTGAATCAACATCTCCTCTGAGATCTGATCCACTTCGGACAAGATATCCCAAAGCTCTTGAAGGTTGTAGGAGCCATCTTCCCACATGTCGACAATATCTTCTTCGAGATGTTCGGCGAGTTTTTCGGGATCGATAATCCGGTTGACAGGAGATTGACGCATACAATCGAGAATGACGTCAATCACCACTCTCTCATGACGTTCATCTCCACTCGTGGCAGCAGGCGCGCCGGACGCAAGAGCCTCTGGCAGGTCGTATGCAACGGGCAAAGAAGCCCCCGAAAAACCAGCAAACACCTCTTCGAGCAATGCAGGTGGCAAACCTTCTTCGGCAAAGATCTGCCAAAGTTCTTCGAGCTGTAGCGGTACGGAAGCCTGGGAGACAAAATCCTCGATGAGTAAGTCGAGTTCATCTAGGCGGACGATATCACGGAGCGCAGAGTCAACAAGAACTTTCATCAATGCGGACTGTACATCGCTCACGAGGTGAGGTGGGATGGGTTCAAAGTGGTGATTCACTTCGGGCCACACAAAGACGACAGGCCCGGAGACTTTTGTCTCAAGAGGTCCAAGAACTTCGCAAAAATTGGCAACAGACCAGGTCGTCGCGTTGGCACAAAAGGACCACAAAGGCACCATAGAGAGTTGTTGTCCTTGAAACATGTGTTGCCACTCTTTTTCGAGGAACAGGACGAGTTTACCGACCTCAATTTGCGCACCAAGCTCATGTGCCTGTATCAATGATAGCAATTCGCGAATAATCTGTTCTTTAAGTGCAGAGGCATCTTTGGTCATCTGTTTACCTATCTACGGAAGAATGGAACACAATTGAAAGGTCTACGAGCATCGGAATTCCCGCCTTGTGAGATTGAAGCTGGTCTTTCAATCCATAGCGCGGTAGATTATCAACGCCAACGAAGTCTATGTCAAGGCAAGTGTGCCCCAGACATCGCAACGAACGGCCTTGAGGAATAGACCCTGATGAGACCTTCGCTCTAGAGGAGACAAGCATGAATCAACCATATGATGTACCAAGCTGGGCCAGTCAGCTCACATACCAACCTTCGCATACACTTCCGCTTGGGTTGCTGCCCACTCCCATCCAACGTTGGCACCTGCCCCACTTCCCCCAAGACAAAACCTACTGGATCAAAAGAGACGATCTCAGCGGGATGGCGTTGAGTGGAAACAAAATTCGCAAGCTTGAATTCTTACTCGCAGACGCCCAAGCCAAAGGATGTGATGTCGTCCTGACATGTGGTGGAATCCAGTCCAATCACTGCCGCGCAACAGCCGTCGCAGCAAGACGAGTAGGCCTGGACAGTGTCTTGTTTTTACGTACAAAAGAGCCCGAAAATGATCCAGGACTGTCAGGTAATCTCCTTCTCCACCGCCTCGCAGGTGCAAACATCCAGTTGATCAACCACGAAGAATATCGCCAGCGCAACGCGCTGATGAAAGCCCACGCAGAAACACTCAGCGCCCAAGGCAGACGGCCATATATCATCCCAGAAGGCGGTTCCAACGCGCTCGGAGCCTGGGGATATATCGAAGCGATGCGCGAAATCAACACCCAGGCGGCTCAGCTCGGCGTGACCTTCGACCACATAGTCTTTGCCTGCGGTAGCGGCGGGACTGCTGCCGGTCTGAGCCTTGGCGCCGCGTTGAGCGCACCACAAACACGAGTACACGCGGTCAATGTTTGCGATGATGCCGATTACTTTTACGCACACGTCGATCAAGTCCTCACAACGCTAGGTGTCTCCTCTCAAGCACGTGATATCCTCGATATGGTCGACGGATACAAGGGACTCGGATACGCAATCAGTCAGGACAAAGAACTCCAGCTACTCACCCAAACAGCCCAGCAAACAGGGATCTTCCTCGATCCTGTTTACACAGGAAAAGCCCACTTTGGCCTCCTCGATCAGCTCCAACATCACCCAACACGCTTCCCTGGAGAACATATCCTATTTATCCATACAGGCGGTCTCTTTGGACTCTATGCCAAACAAGACCAATTGCTCACGTGCCTTCCAGAAGGGCAAGTCCAACGTCACACTCCATCTTCCTCATGAGCGCGACCTATGACCCAACAACCCCCCTCTAATGAGTCCCCCAAAGAGCCCCCACAAAAAGAGGACGCACCCTCACACGAGCGTCCCCTTGAGCGATACCGTCCTTATGGATTGCGCGTCACAGATCTTCGCGACCAAACTTGGTGTGAGAAACAACTCGAATTTACACTCGAATTTGGACGCAAACAAACAAAGGCCATGAAAGAAGGCGAGCAACGCCACCAAGAGTTACACGAAGAAATCACAGAGATCATCAAGGTCAAACCAAGGAGCCGCGAAGATCTGTGGGGTCTTCATCTCTACAACTCGCTCGCTGCGCTTTTACAACTTCAACGGGATGGGATCTGCCGAGAGCTTCCGGTGTTCGGTCCAATTGGAGACACATGGCTCGTTGGTATCATCGATGAACTCGTCATGACAGAGCAAAACACGATCTCACTCACAGACACCAAGACGCGAAAAAGCCCACGTCTTCCAACAGAGGCCCAAAAGCGCACGACGCGCTTCCAAATGATGCTTTACAAAGGGCTCTTCGACCGACTCTCCTCGGGAAAAACCAACGAGGCAATCTTCTTTGAGCGACTCTCTGTTTCACCAGAGACTCCCTTCACAGAGGAGTTCCAAGCAGGCTTTACACCAGAGCAACTGCCCGCAACCAACCTCAAGACGCTCGCCCCGCTCGTCTTCTCTTGCTTCCAACAAGCCCCTCCCATCGAAGACCCTCTCCTCATCCGATACGAATGGCAACAAGACAAAAGCCTACTTGGGGTTGACGCCTTCCCACACAGTGAGGCGTGGCTCAAAATCCAAATAAACCAAACCATGCCCTTCTGGCTCGGTAAACGCCCTGCCCGCTTTGTCCCACACAATGAAAAATGGAAATGTCGGTTCTGTCCCTTCAGAGGTCAGTGTTCGTTTGCACAACGGTGAGACCTACGCCGCCACAGTCACCACAAACCAAAGCATATTTCCGAAGTACAACACATGACTTAGAAGATCTTGACCTTTCCAACCCCCTCCACTACCATATGTGGAGGAGGCACTCATGGGAAATAAGTCTTTATGTTTGATACGTATCTGTTCGATCTCGATCCTTGCTCTTGTCCTTTGGCATTGTGAAACACCACAATCATTCCCGATCCAATCGAAATTTTGCACATCGTCCAATGAATGCGCGCAAGGCTTCACCTGCCAGAGTCGTATCTGCACAAGCATAACTGTCACCAAAGAACAAACGACAACAGAACAAACAACGGCGGAAGTCCAGACAGAAGCCTCCCCTGAAACAGACGCATCCACCCCTCCAGAAGCCAAACAAGAGACCCTCCCCGAAACAACTCCCACAGAGACCACTCCTGACGCAGAATGCAAAAATAACGCTGACTGTGGGAACGGAGAGCTCTGTATAAATGGAAAGTGTGGCCGTTGCTCAAAAGACGCTGATTGCCCACAAGGAGCCAAGTGTCTCAGCAGCACATGCACAGCCATAGAGTGCAACGACAGCAGCGAATGCAAAGATGGGAAGGTCTGCATTGACTACTTCTGTAAAGACTGTACAGACGACAAACAATGCGCGTTCAAAGCAGAACACATCTGTCTCAACAAGCGCTGTGCGCCATATGAATGCAAAGACAACAAAGACTGTAACAACAGTGCGGCATGTCTCCAGTACCGCTGTGCCCCTTGTACAGACGACTTTCAGTGTACAGGCAACGGGGAAGTCTGCGATAATGGCGCGTGCATCGTCAAAATCAAGCTCAAACAAGATGCAGATGGTGCCTATCAATGGGATGACACAAATAATCCATACGCCCGACATTGCAACGAATACTTCACCAAACACACCTCCAATCCGACCTATGTCCAGGCGACCCAAAACGGCGTCTATTGGATTCAACCTAGCAACACTCCATTCAAAACATACTGCCTGATGAACGATCCCCAACACGGTGGTGGATGGACACTCACCCTCAAAGTGAACGGTGCAAAAGACACATTCCGTTACGACAAAGCGCTCTGGAGCAATACTGCAACACATCAACCTGACGAACTTGGGATGCAAGACGAAAAAGAAGCTAAGCTGTTAAGTTACGCGACGGTTGGTTTTGATGAAGTCTTATTACTCTTTCGTAGCCCCAATAGCACAAGCGGCACGACACACAAGATCGTCGTCCAAAAGAAAGGCGCGACCTCCCTTCATGGCCTCATCAGCGATGGGACACACAAAAACTTTGACAAAAATCGTGGCAGAGGTCCGTGGAAACAGGTTGTCGGTCAAGGGTCCATTCAAACCAAATGCAACAGAGAGGGATTTAACGCCCATGGCAGGTCCACACCAAGCTACCACCATGGGGTTCGAATAGGTATAGTTGGTGATGATGCTAAAAATTGCGACTATCCAGATTCGCGCATTGGTGTCGGTGGAATTGGTGACGCATGTGGTGGAAAAAAGAGCCTCTCTGCCGGAAACAGCGCAGAACGTTGCAATCCTGATAATGGCAAAAAAGAGATCTATTCCTTTGTGACAGTCTTTGTCAGGTGAAAAATATATACGAGGGAAACTTGGAATCTGCTCCGGCGGACGTTGCACCAGCGGGCGGCCGCTGGACCCCGGTTGAACCCCTTCGGGGTTAGGGCTTTACCGACTTCGCGACAGTTTAGGTCGGACACAAGGCCCGACCCTACTGATTTCAAACGATATATTCGAAAATTTGGCGACATCTGGGACAAACGATATACACGGGGGATGCTTGAATGCTGTTCCGGCGGACGTTGCACTTGTGTCTCCGCAAACTCCCCTCATTCCACTATTCCGTCCCTCACTTCCAGGCGGATATAGCAAGGCCATATCCTTGGA
>PCBK01000175.1 GCA_002731275.1 Deltaproteobacteria bacterium
CCCTCCTCTCGAAAGGCTTGAGAGGAGGGAAGAGCCGAAGGCGAAGGGTGGAGAGTTTGTCGAGGCGTATGTTGCAAAGCGCACGAAGCAAATCAGCCACGAAGAGAAGCCTCTTCTGGAAGAGTTCTGTCAGTGGTAAAGCCCCAACCCCGAAGGGGTTCAAATGCGGTCCAGCGCGCTGCGTTGGTGCAACGTCCGCCGGAACAGACTTCAAGCGAAACCCCGTACATATCGGCTAAAACCCTCCCCCCTTTTTTCCAGAGGATGGAGATGAACAGAAACTCGTGTGTGAGATAAAAAAAATCCCCCTCTCACATGCAGAGAAGAGGGGGAATGGTTAGGGAAGGAAAACCAGGTGAGACAAGCTCGTCTGGATAAGCCTGGAGAAGAGTTTTTATGCTTGACCTGGTGGAGCTTTGAAGCTCGTTCAGGGGAAACATCTCCGTTTTCTCACGACCTGCTCTTTGCTTTCTGACATCATGACGACACCATATTCACAGGTCGTGAGAAGCTCCATACCATTTGGTGTATGGGCTGGTTACGCAAAAAGTGATTCGTGGTTGTGGCCTCTCAATATGGTTGGTTGTTTGTGTGAAGTGCTCTGCATTCTTTGCAACGCACGGACGAATGGTTTGATATATTTTTGGTCGACTGTCAGACCCTGGAGGAAGTGGATCCTCTCTTTGAGTCGTTGAAACAAAAGCTGTCTGTATCCCTTTTTGTCCCGAATATAGAGCGGATGAAAATGCTTGGAGAAGTCCGAGTCGATGTCTTCAAAGCACTTGGGATCGGGGATCTGCAAACCAGGGAACATATGCCAGTCTTGCCACTGGATTTGATTCTTTGCGAGCTTCGGATAAATCGAGAGTGTAAGCTCCTTGGGGATCGCACGCGGCTCTTCACCTTGTATGTTTCCTGAGAAGAATCCTCCTGTGTTGAGCACCAAACCTTCGAACGTTGCGTGTTCAATGAGCTGCTCAAGGGCACGTGTCTCTTCTGGAAATCCCCACGTGTTGAATGGGTTGGCACCAGGGACCATTCGAAGTCTCCCGATCTGTTCGATGGGGACGTTCTCGGCGTTAGTTGTGCGGCTCGCAAGAGACATGTACATGCCGATAAACAATGATGGGTCGATCACGCGAAGAACAGGTGGTAATACTTCGTCTCTCATCAGCAACGCAACGCAGTCGGGATGAGGTGTGTCGAGCTCTTTGGTCGTCCCTGGAAGTCGATGTCTTGCTGTCTGGACGCGGCCATTGCCTGAGTATGCGTCCTCATGTGTGAGGACATGATTGCCTTGGCGGTCTCGACGGATCAGCACATTTTCTGCGGACTGAATCGTCGCGAGCATCGGAGAGGATTCGTCGTAGTCATTTGATTTGTTGTAGCAACCTTCTTCAAGCCCTACACACGCGCTCATTGGATCCGAGGGGTCATATAGAATCACAATCGCGTCATCGTTACCCAGCCTGACAGGTTCGTTCTCTGGATCGAGGAGATCTGTGTGTTGGCTGGAACCAACGGTCGATTTTCCTGTCCCAGACAAGCCAAGTGTTAAGAACGTAAATGGCTCGTTATAATCGTTGTTTGGCACTTCGATATGAAGGGTCTTTGAGCTGCCGTGGATTGGCATGCCAATACCATGTGAAAGGGCAGCGTGCCAAATCATGGTCAGGCAGGCTTTTTTCACCTCACCGAAGTATCTCGCGCCGAGGAGATAACTCGTGCAACCTTCGAGGTCGAAGAGCATTTGCAATCTTTTGTTGTCTTTGGCTGACGCGTCTGTGGCTTTTGGCTGCCAGTCCGGATCACAGACAATCCATAAATCCGGAAAAGGAAGCTGTTTGGAGACCGAGTACAATAGATCCTGCTCTGCTGTCTTGCGGATAAAGTTCAGGTTGAGGTCGTATGCTAACTTCGCATATTTTTGAGGGACGAGGAGATGAATACGTCCCATAAAGTCTTTGTTCTTACCAAAGTAAACCTCTGTGTGGATCAACTCTTCTTGCATGAGTGAAAAGTTGGCCTCCCGAACAGAACGCTCAATCCGCTCTTTTTGTTTTTTCTGAGAGAGCGTGAGAGGATAGTCTTTCGCGAGTGGCATACACTCTCTGGCCCAAGCCGAACGCGCAGTGTCCTGACCTGAGTAGTGAACAAGGACGCGATCTCTTCCACCTGTCAATCCCACAAAGTCTGGATCGGCCATCGGAATGTCTGATTCGAGACACGTTGGTTGTGCAATGGATAGATCATAAAGTTCGTTCATATCGGGTTGATGATGGATATGTCTGGAACAATGAAGCGTCTCAGCTGCGGCTCGGAGAGCGCTCCATCGCTTTCCTTTCATATATGTGTCACTGTGTTGTGTAGCCATCATAAACTCCGTATGTTTGACTCTACGTTTTCCTTGCCCGGCTCTATTGCAACGAGTATGCCAGGAGTCTTTTTCTTAGATTTTGACACTCTGTTGGATGGTAAGTGTCTACGTTGAATAGGATTTTTGGTTCATGTTGTTTTTTCGGAGAGGAGGTCCTTTTCGTTGTGTGGGTCAGGATGGGGGGTCATCGATGCATCATGTGGTCTCAAACGACCTTGGAGCTGCTGGTGGTGTCTTTTTCCCAGGGAAAAGTCTCGAAAGGGGGATCGAGAGGTTCGTTGAAGGGGTTCGTCGCAAATGATAAGTGCAACCAGTTTACGCTTAGCCCGGTGTTGCAGTTGTATCACTTGTGGTGGGGGGTTGGATAGGGGGTGCAGTGACATAGATGGAATCGTCTCTTGAGTCTGTTTCGTAGGTCTTTGTTGGATGGTGTCTTTGATGTCGTGGGGGAGAATTGCTGTCGAGTGGGAAGGTTGATGTTGGGATTATTTTTTGTTGCAGTGTTTGAAGCGACAACGTGCGCGTCGTTGGACTCCTGTTTCATTGTCTTTGACCTCAGCCTTGCGCTTCAAGGCTGTCAGTCGGCTTTTTAGGGACTGTGAGGTATACTTACTAGAGAGCGTCAGCAACCTTTTCTTCATGTCTTCTGCGGCAGCGTGGGTTGTTTGATTGCAAATCCCACAATGTGTGTGCAGACAATATGCGTAGCGGATTGCTTTTTTGTTGCTCATGGTTTTGCATCGAGTTTTGCACGTACTTTGGCAGCCTCTAACACATTTCTTGGTGAGGTGATGACAATCACGCATACATTTGACGCGTGTTTTCATACAGGAGAAGTTGGCCGGCAGCCTGGTCTTGTTTGTTGTTGTTTGTGCTTTGGCGCTGCAAACCATCATCTGACGTGAACACACCTGAATACATTTGAGCTGGGTGATCTGGCAGCTTTGGTGGCACCTTGTCACCTTCGTGTTAATGGTGGGCGAGCTCACCAAGAGCGCCAATTGAAGAAGAATGAAGGATGTCATATCTGTGCTCCTTATGTCGAAATGTTCGTTTCTTTATGAGTTGTGATACATTGTGTCTTTCAAAGCGTTTATTGAAGGTCGACAGCGCCAATGTCTGGAGAACCATCTGCAGGAGAACCTGCTTGTCTCAGCGCCTGATTGGTCGGCTCAAATCCAGCTTTGACGTATTGCATCAAGTTGGCGATCGTATAGTTGGGGTTCGCACCTGGGTCATTTGCGAGCATTAACTGGTTGAGCGCGTATTGTCTCTTGTCTGCATCTGTGCCACTTGGTGCGCCGAGTGAATCAGCCCATCGTGCGAGGTTGCGATTGTGGTCAACAAACTGTGGATCTTCATTGAGGTCATTCTCTCCGGGGGTACCACTGCTAAAGTTGAACCCGTGATAACCTCTGCCGTTGCTACCTTGTGCCTGGTTGAAGGTGTTGTTGTAGTTCAGGTTTTCTGATGAGACGACATCTGTCGCGGTCCAGCTGCTGCCGAGGTTGAACATCAAGAAGTTAGCCGGACGGTATTGGGTGTCCCAGGCCAAGTTGTTACGGAAGGAGGCAATCATCCCTGTGTGACCGAGGTATGTGAGACCCACGAAGGTGCCCAGGCTGTTCGCTGTGATGTAGGTGTTACGTTGGACATTGACGGTCAGGTTGCTGCTGCCTTGGAGCATCATGAGTGTGCCAGGAGCCGTCCCCGCAGCGTTCGGAAGCATGATGTTCTTGATGATGTCGACCTGTCCAGGTGTGCTTGGGTAAGTGTTAAAGATGATACCTCCACCCTGTGAATCAGTTCCAGTGGATTCGAAGATGTTCCCTTCGAACTTGCTCGGTGTGCTCACAGAGCCGCTACCAAGAGGTGTGACAAATTGTGCGTACAGTTGGTTATGATCGTTGAGCCAGTAATTGTCTTTGATGTTCAGACTTTCGGCGTAGACACCTGTCGCGAGGCTGCTGGTTTTGCGGACCAAGTTACCAGAGAAGGAGGCGGGTGCACCTGGTGTCATGATGAACGTCTCGCCGTTGAGAGCACCAAACAAGTTATCTTTGATGTGGTATCCAGCTGCCGTGAAGAAGTGGACGACCTTGTCGAAGACACAACCTTGTACAACGCGGCTTCCTGTGGGTGCTGTGCCCCAGTGGGCGATGTGTAGGCTACGTGTGCTCTGTGAGTTGCGGAAGGTCGTGTGCTTGAACTCGATGTTTGTGTGGATGCCATCGAAGCCTGTGGAGTACCAGTCACCTGTTGTGTCCATGATGCAGTGGTCAAAGATGTAGTGGCTGCTCTCACCAGAAGAGGGCCAGCGAGCGTGAGCGAAATGTGTTGCATCGCCGATTCGTGTAAAGTTGGCGTAGTGTGCTTCGATTTGACCACCGTTTCTCCATCCACCACTCTGGTCACCTGTTTGTGTCTCACCGCCACGAAGCTGTCCAATGCCACCTCCTGCCTTTGAGACGATGTGTGCGCGGTTGCCTGCAACTCCTTGAACGATGAGTTTGGAATTTTGATTGTCTGCGTATCCAATCTTCAACTGGTACACTTTCCCAGCGGGGACATCGAACTCATATGTTGCGCCTGCACCGACTGTAAGAGTTGCATCATTCAGGAACAGGTTACCTTTGACGGTCAATTTGGTGTTCTCAGCGATGCTCAATGAACCAAGTGGTCCGAGGACGAGGACGTCTTCTTTGAGGTTGTCAGTAGGGCTGCTGCCGACTGTTGTGTTTGTGTCAACAGTGACGTTGTGCATGATGACGACCTCATCACCATCACCTGGGATCTGACCACCTTTCCAAGTGTTGGGGTCGGACCAGTTACCGTCGGCGTTTGTGACAAACGCTGGTGTACAGACTGGAGGACTGGTGTTGCTGGGAGCTGGGGTGGGTGTTCCTGGACCCGCTCCACCACCCTGGCATGAGATGTCGAGGAAGTTGGCGATCTGTTTACGAGTGGTTTCCCAGCTGTTACCACGGATATTCCAGGTGACATTTTGGTTTTTGTCTGCCTGGCTGATGGCTGTGGGGACTTTGCTCTGTGCGAGCGCAACTGCATAGCTTGGGTCGAGGTTTTTGACCATCGCGAGGTATTCGTAATCTTGGATACCACGACGCCAGTTTTTGAGTCGGATGCTGGCGACGCCGCCTTCGAAGTTGAGGTCGTTGCTCGCAAATTGGCTGGGTTGTTCACCTGGGTAGAAGAGTGTTCCATCACCCACACCCCATTCACCCCAGGCGTTTTGGAAGTTCTCTGCAGTTGCGTAAGGGTCGAGACGACCGCGTCCACCTTGCCAGTCACTCCAGTAATTACCCATCCAGTAGAACCAACGGGGGATACCGTGTTTGTACTGGACCCATGCATTGACGCGGGGGGACACACCGACATCATCCATCACGAAGGTCCCTGTTGCTGGTCTGTATCCGTTGTAGATCCAGTATTTTTGTTGCAGGCGACAGGCTTGTTTGACTTTGTCTGCGTTGTACTGTGCGGCACCTTCTACCCAGAGGTTGATGCTTGGTGCGAGGCTTCCGCGAAATCCAGTTGTGATCATACGTGGAATGTCTGCGCCTGGACCTGAGTGGTTTGCGAGCGCTTGGGTAAAGTCGAGGATCTGGTTGTTGGTCTCTGGAGTGTTGGTTGGTTCATCGAGTACATAGACAAAAGACTCTGTGTTGGGGCTGTTTGTGGCGAGCCATGTCGCCCAGTCATCAGCCTTTTGACGAATGGTGTTGTGGTCATAACCAGCCCACCACCATGAACCGTATGTTGCGATAGAGACGATCCCAACGCCTGTCGCTTCACCAGGACCTTCGTAACCCTCTGCGGTGGTAAAGTAGCTTCCGTTCAACGCAGGAAGCAGCGCTGACGCTTGTGAGACATCATCTGTGCTCTCGATGGGAGAGACTTTGTGTCTGTGGAGCATTTGATAGTAGCGTTTGGCGAGGAGAGCTGCTTTTGTTGTGCCAGGCATGGTTTGGTGTCTGTAGTAGACTTCGCCCATATCGACGTACAACATGGTCTTCGCGGTGGGTTTGTCTGGGAGTGTAAAGCAGTGGACTTTGAGCTCTACAGGGATGGTATGATGGGTGACGCCGTTGGCCTTGATGGTCACGGTTCCCTGATATGTACCCGGGGGGGTATTTTTGGGGACATAGACATCGACCCAGAGACCTTGGAGTGTATTGTTTTTGAGCGTAAAGGGGGTGCCATTGTTGGCGACATTGACCTCAAAGGGGACGAGCGGATCGGGAACCCATTGACCGGCAAAGCCTGTGGGAGCGGCAGCATTGCTCCAGAAGAGCGAACCCCAGGGACCGCCACTTGCGCGGTTGACATACAGATAACGCTGCTCGAACAACTGAATCGGACGTCCCTTTGAAGACGCCGGATTTGTCGCGTTCGGGTCGTTCGCGATCTGGTTGGTCCCATCGCTGAGCGCGCTGACCGTCATGTCCATCTGATTGATGTCCTGGTCGGCTTTTAAGAACAATTGAAAACCCAGCACTTCGTTACGGCCACCGAAGATTTTGATCTTCTGTCCATCCCAGACTTCTCTGTTGGTTGTGGTCAGCCAACTTGGGATGCTACTTTGAGTGACTTTCTCACTCTCGCTGGCGACCCAAAATTCAATATTGGCTTCCAGATTTTGTTTGCTGACTCCCAGTGTGTCAAAGGCGCCACTTTGGCAACCCATGAAAAACAGAAGGGAAGTGATGAGCGTCCATGCTTTTAACTGCGTTGATATGTACCGCATACTATTCTCCTATCCTGTTCGCCGAAAACAGGTCCTTGGTTCAAGCGGAATGTTTTGCTTTTTCTAGAATTGGAGTATTTGTCTCCTCTTATTTTTCTTCCTATTGCATATGTTGTGCCATGTGTTTTATCTGTTTGTTTTGTATGGTTTAAATGAGAATTTAGCAGGTGGCCTGTTTTGGAGGGGATTTGTCTCCATAGCCACTGAGCCGGGATCGAGAGTGGAGTGTATGAGGGTTTTTTGGGGAAAGGTGTTTTAAATCAGTGTTTTATGTTTTTTTTGTCGGGCGGGGGTAGTGTGGGCTCTGACAGCTCGTTGTTTCGCAAATCAAATCGCTTCAGTAACGACGATGGTGAGGGTCTCACCCTTCATATTCTTTTGCATCTATCGGCCTTAAAGCTTCTTTCCTTGGAACAGCCTAAAGCTTTGTATGTTCACTCTCTTGTTGGCCGTATATAATGAAGCTTGTCGCCGGGGTCTTCTTTGAAGCTGGGTCAACGGGAGAAAGTCGGGGGGGTAAATGTTCAATGTCTTTGTTTTTATAGTGTTATTATCTTTTGGTGTTTGTCGACTCTGTGTAAAAAATGACCAAAGTGTGATGTTTTTGTGCCTGAAGCGAAATGTACATTGTGGGTATCTGGCATTCTTCTTGAAGAGGAGCACAAAGATGAACAGCAATGACAACGAACGGTAAAGAAGGAACAGAACAATGGAAACAAAATCAGTAGAGATGTCCTCCGAAGCACCTGATTTCCTCTCACGTCTCCGCGAACAGCTCAAGACTGTCTTTTTGGAGTCGATTCTCCATCCGGCAGATCTGCAATGGCTCGCACGTGAGTTGACGTTGATCTTCCATTACGCCAACAGAGAGTTTGGGTTGGCATGTGAAAAATCCGTACAAGTGATTGTCAAGGACGATAGGATCTGTGTTGGGAATCAACATCATCACACAGCGCTCACCTGGGAGCGCTTCTGGCGTAGCCAACA
Organism: Deltaproteobacteria bacterium; assembly: GCA_002731275.1. GTDB lineage: Bacteria > Myxococcota_C > UBA6777 > UBA6777 > UBA6777 > UBA6777. Next base: position 8,130 of record PCBK01000175.1, read on the forward strand.
AGAGAGTAACTATTCTGTCGACGGGCTGGCGTCTTCTTTGTGTTCCTATGTCCGTCCATAGCCATCTACTATCTTCCCCATGGCATGTGAAGTGTTGATGCCATAGAGTTTTTTTATCAAACGATCCTGAGCTGGGAGAATCAAAACATGCGACCTTTACTTCAATCCAATGAACGACAAAGCCAACAACACACGCGCTCATCCTCTCCTTTGTATGTGCGATTGCATCGATGGATTGAGGAGTATGTTTCTCAGCGGACAGGGGACTGTTTTGAGGTGGGTGGAGGTGCAGGGGAACGACTCTCCATTTTTGGTTCCCTGGGGTATCGATTGAATGGTGTCGACACCACGTCGGCATTCTTGATGGACACTGTGAACGCATTGCGTTCGCAGGGTTATCAGCTCGGTGATTTTTTTCGCGGAGAACTCTCCCAGGTCCAGACTTATCGTCGTTACGATCTGGTGGCTTCTTTTGGTCAGTTAGGTGCAAAAGACGATTGGGAGGAGAAGCTAGAGGCACATCTTTCTTTGCTTGGCTCGGAGGGGACGCTGATTTTGACGACAAGGCTTCCTGGAGAAGGAGTGGAACTTGCTGAGCCCGGAGATGCTGACTTTCGACAGCGTCGGCGTCAACTCGCACGGTGGCATCGGGCTCTTGAGGGAGGTGGGTTTGCCATTGCCTTTGCTGGGTCTGTTCCGACCCTGACCGGACTTTCATTTGAAACACAGCCTGTCTTTGGTCTGATCGCAAAACGACGATAAGTGCGACGAGATCGACAAAACGATGGGGACTACAAAAGGGGCTCTACTTTGTGAGGGCTTTAACGGCCTGATTGAGATCGTCTACAAGATCGAAAGCCCTGTGCATGTTGAGCGCTGTGAAGAGCTCTTTCGGCTGCCCTTGCAAGCCAAAGACCTTGACCTTTCCTCCCGCAGTGTGAAGTCTCCCAATGAGTGAGACAACCCCACCCATCCCTGAACTATCCAATGTCTCTAAACCCGAAAGGTCGAGCGCGAGGCGCTTTGTGTTCGACTGAATGAGTGTCTGGATGATCTCTTTGAGTGTATTGGCTGTACGGGCATCGAGATGACCTCGAAGCGCCAGGTATGTGACCGATTCACGATCTTCATGGACAAAAGAAAATAGCGTGTCTTGTTGCTCTGCTGTATCCACAATCACCCCACAACTTTGGCGAAAAAAGCACGGTTTTGGGTCCCAAGATGAAACACATGAACATTCTTTACATCACATCCCAACAGGGTAATCAAGTACCCGGATGAGGTCTGGGCTTTTGATATGCCTTCTTTTCGGCACAAACAGCATTTTGTTCACGCGTCGGTCTTTGTGGAAGCAGCGTTGGGGGTTGGTTGATTGGGGAGCGTGACTATAAACGTTGAGCCTTCGCCTTTGACACTGTGTACTTCGATAGAGCCATTGAGCGTTTTTGTGAGCTTCTCTACCAGCGCAAGTCCTATCCCGACACCTCCTCTTCTGCGAGTTGATGAGCTATCCCCTTGTTGGAACATTGCGAACATTTCCTTCTGCAAGCTCTCATCGATCCCTATCCCATCATCGATGACCGAAAATTGAACTGTTTGTGGGTGTATCGCGACTCGCAATGTGATGTGGCCGTGCTCCGTAAATTTGATCGCGTTGGAGAGTAAGTGAAACAAGATCTGCCGGACCTTTTGAACGTCGCTTGTGATGGGGATGCTGTTGTTTGAGAGGTCAATACCTTCGACGCGAAAGGTGTTGTTGTGTTTGAGGAGTGGGGTCTCAAGTTGCAGCTCAAGTCCGTGTATCAGTTCAGAGACACAAAATGTCGAGAGTTCGATTTGATAACCGTCGATGTCGAGGGAGGATAGATCGAGGATATCTTGGAGTAAGAGCAGCAAGTGTTTACCAGAACCATGTATCTTGTCGAGATCGTCCATGAACGCATCAAGCTGTTGCTCCTCTGCGTCCTCCTTGAGGAGCTCGGAGTATCCAATGATCGCGTTGAGAGGGGTGCGCAGCTCGTGGCTCATCATGGCCAAAAATTCATTTTTGAGCTGGTTGGTTTTTTGCGCCGTGAGGGTTTGGATTTGGAGCGCTTTGTTCTCTTCGAGACTTTCTGTGAGCGCTTTTGTGAAGTGCTCTCGGGTCGTTTCGTACAACCAACCCAAAAATGCAGTGAACACAAGCGCATTCACCGACGCGATGATGTCGCGTTGGATCGTCGAGCCTGTTGCCCATTGTGGCATGTTGATGCCAAAACTCGCGAGCGCTCCGAGTGTCGCAATCTCGATAAAGATTAGTGACCCAAACGCAAGCCCACCTTTGAGCCCAAGCAAGAAGAACCCGAGCAGTGTGTACAATGCGAGGATGGGCATGGAGCGAGAGGCAATCCCTCCTGTCACGATCACCAAGAGACTCATGACAACAAATAGTTGTCCCATGAACACGTAAGAAGCCAGACGAGTGGAGCGTCTCCACCACAGCAGAGTGATGTTGAAGGCGTACGCGACGATCGAGGAGATGGCAAGCGCTGGGAAGTGTTTGTGGAGTCCTTCTGGCGAAAGGCCCTGTCGCATGGCCAAGCTGACCGTGAACGCAAAGAGAAGGATGTTGAATCCGAACAAAAGCCGACCTTTACGTAGTTCTTCCTGGTCTACTTTCAGCTCTGCAGGAATACATCGGTCAAACCATCTGAGTATGACAGAGCCAAACGAACGACGTTCCATCGATTTCTTCTCGTCTCTATGTGTGATTGTGAGTTTGTATTGTGCCAGCATACCTTGTTCAAGCGCTTACCACAAGGGTTGCGTTGCATCATGTTGTGGAGATATTTGGCGAGGAGAGTGAAGGATGGAGCCTTTTGGGAGGAGATTCACACTGTGGGAGGTGTTCTTTGTTTATTGTGTGCGAGGACGAGGAAGAAGAAGAGCATCAAGGCGATGTGAAGAGGGAACTCCTCTGTGAGATCGGCGGTCTGATTGCAACCACAGGATTGTGCCTCGATGACAGGATTTGTTGGTTGTGTTGGGATGGTTTGCGCTGGTGCCGTTGGGATGAGGTTTGAAGGTTTGGTGACGTTGTTGAGGCTCCCTGTGTGTGCATTTCCACCCTGGAAGACGGCCCAAGGGGTACTGTATCGCAGAGACTGAATGGATGGTCTGGGATCTTCGACGATTGCGAGGGATTTGTCTTGTCGTGCCACGATCCATTCGGCCTTGCCATTACCTTTTGTGTCTGCGAGTGAGGGGGTCGCGTAGACTGGACCACCTGCTGAGGCAGGGTAGCCGGAGATATGTAACCCTTGTTTGTCAAAGGCGTAGAGACTGCCGGCGCGTGTTACGACGAGGATGTCGATCGTCGCGTCACCGTTGACATCGCCTGCAAGAGGTGAGGCTGAGACCATCGCGTCGACTTTGCGTGGCCATCCTGGAAGCTGCTGTCCTTGTGCGTCCACACCAAACACGAATTGACCGAGCGTCGCGACAAAGATCTCTTTCTTCTTGTCTTTGTTGCTGTCGAAGACGAGAGGTGTTGCTGTGACGGGCTGCTTGAGCTGGACTGGGAAGCCTTGATGAGAGGTCCCGTCTAGCTTGCGCACATCGAGAATACCGCTCGCTGTGACGATGATGATCTCACCTTCGCCGTCGTTGTTGATATCTCCGATGACTGGAGAGGACATGATCGCTTTGTCGAGTGTCAGAGGATATTGTGGCAGGGAGCTTCCATCGCTGTGGAATGCGTGGAGGACACCGCCTGTTGTTGCGACGATGATCTCGGGGCCGTTGTTGACATTGCCGTCGAGCTCTCCGACGGCAGGAGTGGGGAGGATCGTGACTTCGCTGACATCGAGTGTGTTCTTGATATCCTTCGGAAACCCTGGTTGTGCTTTCCCCTTTGTGTCGATAACGAGGAGTTTTCCTTCGATAGTGGCCATGATGATCTCTGGCTTTTTGTCTCCATTGATGTCTTGAAGGACGACAGCGCCACCGACTTCACCTGGAAGCTGGAGTGTGTATTGACGCCCTCCGCTCTTATCGAAGATCGCGAGATCACTGAGTCTCTTCTGTGTGGTGCTGCGATCACTTAAGAAGGGCATGACGATCTCCGGTTTGCCGTCTCCATCAAGATCGCCGATGGCGGGGACAGCGCGGCCGACGTTCAGCTCGACGGACCACTTCATCTTCTCTCCGATGAGGCGGATGCCTTTGTGCAATGTGCTGAGTAAGATCTCTGGTTTTTGGTCTCCATCGAGGTCTGCGACCATCACACCAGCCTGGACGGGTGCGTTGAGTGAGATGGTTTGTGTGTCTAGTTTAATGACAGGAGGCTCTGCGTATACGACACCTGCGAGCAGGAGTGTGAACAACCCTACCATCATACCTTGTGCTTGGTGTTTCATTGTCTTCTCCTCTTACTTGATGGTCTATGGTGTAGATGAATAGTGTTGCCACGTCGTCGCGTTGTCAGGGGTTAGATACCAGTCGGTGTTGGTGGTCTTTCCGCTGAGGATGTAGTTGTCATATGAGGTGTAAGCGTCCCAGATCGGCACGACCTCCTCGGGCCAACGCCAAAAGTTTGTGTTGTTCTCTGGGACGACGAGGACAAATTCAAGGTTGCTGCCAAACAAACTCGCGTTGCTGTAAACCGCAGTGTCGACGGTCTCCTGGCAGGTTGTGCAGTATGGTACTCGGTGGATCTCTGGGCGTCCCGTAATATAAGGGAGGATGATGTGTGGATCGAAGGGCGCGTTGGCCATTCCACTCAGCGGGTTGCTCGAAGGTGTCGCCAGTGTAATCGTCAAGATCGCGGCCTGGCCTTGTGTGTGAGAGGGTTGATCAAAGCTCGTATTGGTCGCAAAGCCGTGTGTGCCTGCTGTGTACGCTGGCAAGGCGTCTTTTGTGTTATTCCAGATCTTGACAGAGACCGCATCTGTTTGGCTTCCGCCACTTGAGGAGAGCAACGTACCACCTGGGCGATCGTACATCGCGAGGGTATAACTGGAACCTCCCACGAGATTGGGGACGCGCATCCAGAATTCATGAACATAGCCAGCGCCGCGACTGAGCGCTTCGATGTGAATCGTGATCTTGGTGACTTGGTTGCTGCCGTTGACTGTGAAAGATGAATAGATGCGCGAGACAAAGTCATTGTAATCCCAGTCGTTGTTCCCTGCACCCCTCATATCTTCGAAGGCTACGATGTAGGTGCTGCTGTTTGCCGGGACGGTGGGGGTCGCGTCATCGGTGTTACTTAAATCGGAGATATTGCCTGCCGTATCAAAGGCCAAAGCTCGGTAGTAGTAGGTGAATCCATTGATCACACTCGTGTCGACGTAGGATGGACCGACCAACGAATTGGTTAACAGTGTGAAGGGACCGCTTTGGTTGGATGAACGATAGATCTTGTATCCATCGAGATCGCCATCGTTGTTTCCACCAGAGATGGCGAGTGAGATCTGTCCATTTCCACCTGTCGCGACGATCGTTGGAGCGTCTGGGGCTGTTTTATCTACTGAGGTCGCCGTAACAGGTCCGATCTGTATGGCTGAACCAGTGCTCGGTCGCAGCTCCACTTTGTAGTAGTAAAGTGTATTGGCCTGGGCTGTCGTGTCGTTGTAAGTGTAGGAATGTCCGACGATAGAGTCTCCTTGTGAGGCGACGAGCGTGCCGTTGATCTGGGTATATGTACCTGTGAGTGATGTGCTCCTCAGGATCGCGAATCCCGTGTTGCTCGCTTCTTTCGAGGTGGTCCAGGCTACGTTGATCTGGCTGCCTGTTCCCGACGCGGAGATACTGCTGAGCGCGTTGTTTCCGATCAGTTGAATCGGGAGCGACTCTTGGGACATGTAATTATCGCCGATGTACGTACCACCGGAGGTCGTTGAGAGTGTGACAACACTACCAGAAGGCAGCAGCGCGCCACCTGCGTCGAGGCAAGTCGCGTTGACAACGACTGTTTGTGTGAGGACAGTCGTATCGCTGTGTGCATATCCCGAGAAGGTCAGCTTGGTGATGCCGTTATTTGTCGTCGTCGTTGGTGTTGTCCCCAAGTCACCTGATGTCGACACATAGCTCAGCCCTGCAGGGAGGGTGATGCTCGTGCTGGTCGTCGTGAATGTCCCACCGGTCGTATTTTGTGTCGTAAATGTGTAAGTCGCCTGACTACCACAATTGACTGTCGTGTTTCCGCTCAGCGCGACCTCTGGAGAAGGTATCAAGACACTCGTGGCGTATGTCATCCAGTTGTCATTCCAGTTGGTCGAGAGGACCGCGACAGGATGGCTACTTGTGACAGTCAGGTAAGGTCGACGTCCTGCGGTGTTCAGGTTGTTCCACTGCGTTTGATCGAGCTTGACATCGCAATATTCATCGACGCCTAAGTTGCACGTTGTCGAGAAGTAGGTGCCGTTTGTATCGCTGTCTTTGACGGTGACTGTTGTGCCGGCTTGGTGACCGAAAATGAAGAGGTGAGAGTACGTCCCATTTTGCGTTGTGGAGGTCTGGTAGCCAGGAGGTCCCATATAGACCATGAAGAGTTTTCCTGCGCCACTGCCGTCACTTGAGGAGACGGAACTCGCGATGTCACTCGTCCCGACAGCGCCAGTTTCCAGCCAGTTGGCTTCAAAGACTGCCAGGCGTTTTCCCGTTGTTCCTACGAGTTTGTAGAGTCCGTATTGTTTGAAGGTCGCGTTGGTTGCGCCGACAAAGTCCCAGTGCCCGTTGGCCTGAAGGGTCGTCGTGCCGATTGTGATCCATCCGGACGTTGCACTATCCCATCCGTAGAGTGTCGCGGCATTTGCGTCGTCGTACGAGACAATGCGCAGCTCTTTTTCGCTCTCAAGGCCAGGGTTGTGAGGGATGGAAAAGTAGAAAAGTTCACCAACAGAGGAGCCATTTGAGGAAGGGACAAATCCCCCACCATCGCGAGGTGAATTCTCGTTCGCGACGAGCCCTGCAAGGTGTCCATAGATCACTGTCACGGGGTTGGTCGCCTGAATATAATATGTCCGTCCAATCTGAAGGAGGTTGGCGCTGATGTTGCTGTTTCGATGAATCAGGTCTTCACCTTCATTGAGGGTTCGTTCGAGGATTTTGGTTGGACTCGTGAAGGAGACTGTTGTTGTCCCTGTCGTTGTTTTGGGCGTTGATGTGATGTCGTATATGACGACCTTTGTGTTATTGCTGTAGGCAAACACATTGATGTCGGAGTCTGCGCCTGAGCTCGGAGGGGAGTAAAGGTAAAACTCGCGACCGAGCATCTTTTTGTTGGAGGCGGGCGCCCAGTCATGCTGCCAGTTGGACTGTGTCGACATCTGCACAACAACTGGCCGCGTACTGCTGATCTTGAAGTAATCTCCATCCGCTTTGCCACCTGCGTCGTCATTGACAGCGCCATCCTTTATATAAAGGATATAACTTTGTCCTCTTGTGAGGGAAATATTGCTGACGCTGTCATCTGTATCGCCGTCTGCACCATCGTCTACGATCTGGACAGTCGTCGTCTCGCCTGCCATGCCCGTGACCGCTGTGACGACGAGCGCAACATATCGACCGACATTCTCGTTATTGGGGGGGACATAAAAGTTGAACTTTGTCGATGCTTCGCCGACTGCATGTGCGTTTGAAGCTGCTCCCAAAAATAACGCCATGATGCACATGTATAGCAAGTACATGTGTCCTCTCTTTTTGCTCTTGCCAATAAATTGTCCCATGTCCCGATCCTCTGTGTGTAGTGTGAAGTGATGTCCCCGTGGCTATTTCGCTCTTTTTGCTTCCTTGCGTTAGCCTCTTTGACTTCATGTATCAAGGTGGACGTGTAGCTCCTTTTTTCTTTTTGTGCAAAAGTTAGACCGTTTTTGTTTAAGTTGAAGTATGTGGTTGATACTTCTTTGTTTTATAGTGTCGCAGTGATCTTGTTTGGATAGGTGAATGATGACCCTTAGGTGCAGGTAGTGATTTCTTTAGAAAGGAGGTATGTTACATAAATACAGTTGTTTAAGGTGAATGCTTGGGTTTTGACTCATGAAGTCATGATTGACTGAATGGATAGAGTCATGTCAAAAATGACCACTGTATATAGATGAATGTGTCATTCAAAACGATATATCAATCCTCTTATCGAAGTCGTTTTTTTGTCTATTTATTCTACGTATGTTGTTGACTCGTAGGGAGTATTTTGCATTTATTGTGCTGTTTTGGGTCTCCTTCAAGTTGGGGGGGGTGGTATTGACACAGTCGAGTCAATCGTGACTCTTTTTCTATACAACAGAGAGGGAGCTATGAGCCTCTCGTCGGATTGCAACGGAGTTGGAATGTCAGTGGAGATGTTGGAAGGGGAGATGTTTGGGGAGAGTGTCTATTCGGAGAGTATCTTTTCAATGTTGTTGGAAGCTCATTGAATCGTGATGAGGCTACTACGGATGTTGTTTTGCTCACCAGACTCTTTGATTGTGTTGTCGGGGTCCATCTGGATTCCCAGGTATTGTTGACCCAGGACAGTCGTTGGGATCTTAATCGTCGTCTGTTGGCAGGTCTCAGTGGCGTTTGGTGTCAGCGCTGGGAAGGGGACATCAGCAGGAAGCCCTGTGCTGCCTGTCAGGTGACGAGCGAGCGCTGGGAAGTTTTGGTTTTGGCTTGCGAGATAGATCCGCATTGTGGTGGGAGCGCTCGCGACGATCCCTTGGTTTTGAACACATACGCGCAAGGTCACTGTCGTTCCTATGGAGACTGTTGTGGGAGTCACTTGAAAGGAGGTGACGACGAAGTCGATCAAATCATCGTCGACTTTCCCATCACAGTCGTCATCGAGGCTGTTTTTGGATTCGCGTGTTGGGATGACCTGATTGGTACAGGCGTCCCACGTCCCCGATGCATTACATGTTTGTGTCCCTGCCTTACAAACACCGACATTCAGTGTTCCAAATGCGCCCGTGTAGCATGGACGTGTTGCACCTGCCGTACAACCACATGACCAGACCTCGATGCTGTTGTCTTCAAGAGAGACCGCGAAGGTCTTGTTATCCGGGTGAAAGTCCACCTTGTTGACGGGGGAGGAGAGGGTGACGCTGCCGACTTTTGTGTGTGACGCGTCTTGCCAGAATTGGACTTCATTGCCTTTTGTCCCGACGATAAAAATCTTTCCATCTTTACGGACGGACAGTGAACTGAGCGCGTTGGACTGGACAGGGGATTGATTGAGCGATTGGAACGTCGTCGCGTCGTACACAAAGATCCTGCGGTCGGAGGTGAGCACGACGACTCTCTTGTTGTCTTGCTGGAACTCTGCGTCTATCATCGAGTTGTCGTTGTATGCGGCTCCTTTGTATGGTGGATTGGTGGTGATGCTGGACTGGAAGATCAAGGACTTCTTTCCACCATAGCCAAAGGCCAGCTTGTCGTCGGGGCTGAGCGCAAAGCGGTGGATGCTGTTATGTTTTATGCTTGTTGCACCGATGTTTTTTCCGAGCGTGGGGTCCCAGATCGAGAAGGCGCCATTCCCGTAAAAGAGGAATTTGCCATCTGCGCTGTACTGTAAACCGTACATATCTGTGTTGGTGATTGTCTTTTGTGTGAGTGTGCCTTTTGCTAGATCCCACAACCGCAATGTTTTGATGTAGACCCTATAGGACGGGTTTTCGACCTCTAGCGCGGCGAGCTGCTTGCTGTCTGGTCGGATATCCATTTCCTGTATCACACCTGGAATGTCACGAAGGGTATACAGATATCGTCCGTGTGGCAGCTCCCATACACGGAACGTTCGATCCTGAGAGCCTGAGACGAGGAGTTTGCCATCTGGGCTGATCTTGATGAAGTTGATTTGGTTGAAGTGACCTTCACGTCTCGCGACGGTTGTGCCATCTTTGGAGACGATCAACAGCTCATTTTCGTCTGTGACCAGCGCGACAAAGTCGTCGTTCCGGCTAACACTCGCATCTTTCACATTTCCATGTACACCAGCGATGGAGCGCAGGACCTGTTTTTTGGCAGCGTCCCAGAGCTGTACAGTGTTATCTTCGTTGATGATCAAGAAGCGATCTTTTCGGCTGTTACTACCAAATCGGCGAATGGGGGCAGTTGCGCCACCGAGGACCGTTGAGGTCGTCAATGTCGCAAGATCGGCGAACGTAGCGGCTTTGCCTTCGTTGAGGTACAAGACCTCGCCTGTAGGGATACAGACGGCGTCTCTGAGGTTCGGTGTTTTTTGTTTTCTGAGAAGGAGCGTCTGCTTCCAATCGTAGAGGTAAATGCCTTCGTTTGTGTAGCGCCTTGCATCAGCAACCAGCACGAGGGTCTTGTTGTCGCTGCTGATCGCGATGGAGTACAGAGCAGCCGCAGGGGCCGAGATACTTCCATTGAGGCCGCCTGTTTGTGTGTCCCAGATATGTACCTTTTGTTTGTCGACAGAGAAGAAGAAGGCTCCCGTGCGATCGAGTTTGATACGTAAGATGGGATGCGCGTGATGTTTGAGTGTACGCTTGAGCGTGCCTGTTTTGACGTCCCACATCAGTATGAGGTTGTCATCTCCACCGGAGATAAGGGTCTTTCCATCCATACTGAAGACCATCGTCTGTGGTGTCCCTGTGTGTCCTTTGAGGACGCGTTCAAGGGTCAGACGGCGGTTGGTGATGCGCCACAAGCGGATCTCTTTGTCTACCGAACCTGTCGCGAGCAGGTCTTCTGTGGGGCTCCACGCGATGGACTCGATGCTCGCTCTGTGTGGACCTTGCAGGTGAAGCATCTTCTTGTCTGCGAGGCAGCCATAGCAGTTTTCATCGGTCAGGCCGTCACAGTCGTCGTCTATTTTGTTGTCACAGATCTCCTGACTTGGGCTGGTTTTTGGGGTGCAGGTCTGTGTCTTGCCCTGAATACATGAGGGGGTAGAGTTGGCGCACGCACCTTTTCCGCAAGTGAGTGTTGGGAATCCATCATCGACTTTTCCGTTACAGTCGTCATCTTTGAGGTTACAGACTTCTTTGCCTGGGCTGTCTTTGGGCGTGCAGGTTTGTGTTTTACCTTGTACACACGCGACGACGTTGTTGGTGCATTCACCTTTACCACAGGAGATGTCGGGGATGCCGTCGTCGATCTGTCCGTTGCAGTCGTTATCCACACTATCACAGACTTCCTTGGAAGGTCCGCGATAGCCGATACATCCAGTCCACTGTCCAGCCTTGCATTGGTCGATCCCTGTCTTGCAGATGCCGACACCATCTGTTCCTACGGGACCTTTGTAACAGATCTTATCGAGGTTATCGTCAACTTTGCCATTACAATCGTTGTCTTTTCCGTCGCATATTTCTGTGGAAGGTAGGACTTCGTTTCGACAGAGACTCCATGAGCCGTTTTGACAGGTTTGCGTTCCGCTTTGACACGCGCCGATGTTGGTGGTGTTGGGAGCACCTGAGTAACAGACTCGATCGGGGACATCCTCATCTGTTTTGCCGTCACAGTCGTTGTCATTGCCATCACAGACCTCGACGGAAGGGTTCGTCTCTCCTGCGCATTGGGTCCATTGTCCGTTGGCGCAGGTCTCAATACCAGTCTTACAGCTCCCCTCACAGTTGTACTTTCCGCCGGCTGTCGCAGCACATCCAACGGTCTTTGTGTAGCAGGGGCGCTGGAGACCTTCGTCGAGTTTTCCGTCACAGTCATCATCTTTATCGTTGCAGAGTTCTTGAGCGTCTGGCCGTTTATCTCCGACACATGGCGACCACGTTCCGTTGCCTTCACAAGTCCTCGTGCCGGCTTTGCAGATCCCTTGGCAGGTGTACACACCTGTGGCTGGATCGCGCAAGCATCCCTGGTTTTGGGTGTAGCAGGACTGTGTTTCACCAGCTTTACAGGTTTTGCGTTCACATCCGACGACCTCTTCGTCAACCTCACCATCGCAGTCATCGTCGAGGTTGTTGCACGTCTCTTTGGAAGGGATCACTTCACCTTCGCAGACATTGTCCCATGAACCTTCATCTGTACACTTTTGGGTGCCTTTGCGGCAGACACCTTTGCTGCTCGTGGAGGGATCTTGTGGACTGTAGCAAGAGCGTTGGTCACCGGGGTTACAGAAGTCTTTACAGTCTGGATCAGATTTGTCCGTCTTGCCGTCACAATCGTTATCAATACCGTCTTGACAGAGGGTGAGGTCTTTTTCATCTTTACTAACGTTGAGCGCACGACACTGTCCCCACAACAACTCGTTGAGACCCTCAGGTTGGCAGAGCTGCACCCCCGTTCGGCATGTCGATTGGATATGAGAGGGCAAGAAGCAAGGTTGCTCTTCGCCTTTGTTTTTGCAGGCTGTGCGTTGCTTGGATTCACAGACACTGTCACTGTTACAAAAGCCCGTGAATTTTTGGTTGTTACATTCGCAATCGCGTGTACAAGGGCTACCATTAGGATCGACGGTCTGTTGGCCGATGTCGCCGACGCAGGGGGGAGGGGCTGTGCAGCCTCCCCATATGGAGAGTAAAACGAAGAGAGCAAGGCTCGCGAAACATTGAAAAGATCGGGGGTTGGTTCGTCTGTGCATCGTTTTCCTTACTGTGGCCTGCGTGAGCGTTTTCACTCTGGCAGATTCGAGATGTACGTGTCTTACATGGGGGTAAGACCGCGGATATGTCGAGATAAGCCCTGGGTAGGGGGGGCTGTGACACCGCGTGGACTGGTATAAAGGAGCACTGTGTGCTCGTGAACGATGTTTAATTGTAAGGGTTTTTGCTGATCTTTGTAAAGATCGCGGAGGGGATTTTCTTGAGGGATTGGTTACGAGCTTCGAAGCCCTGCGAGTTCAGCGATGACTTTGTTTTTTAGCTCGACGATATCTTGGAAGGGGAGCCCTTCGATGGGGAGTTGGAAGGTCGGTGTGTTTGCCTTTGTCTCTTTGTCTTTTTTGTGTTTGATCTGGATGGGGATGCCGAGGATGGCCGGGTGTTCATGAAGGGTCTCGTGAAAGCGTTTTTGCCACCATTGTCCCCGCGCTGCGCTGAACGTGACCGCGTAGACTTTGCGCTTGCTCTCTTTGAGAGAGGCGAGGTCTAGCTCTTTGGAGATGTCCAACGTCACCCAGCCATGCTGGACCTCATCTGCGAGGAGCAAGCGCATGATCTCAATCTCTCGCTCGATGGCTTCAGTGTCTTGTTCACCTGTCACGTAATGAAAGTGAAATTGCACGGCGTCGTGCTCGAAGACCTTGAAGAGATCCCGGGCAATACGCAGCAAAAACCCCTGCGCCAGGATCGAGAACTGGTAATCGTAGCCACTCGATTTGAGCTGGAAGGTCGTATCGAGATCGATGATCAGGTGAATGGAGCGGCGTTTTCGTCGCAGCTGTCCTGAATCCCGAAGGTAGTACAACAGCTCATTTTCGACAAAGCGCACCTCGAACAGGTCGACCTCTGGACCATCTTCGATGTAGACAAGCTCTGAGAGGACGAGGTTCTCGAAAGAACCTCTGTTCGTCAACTCGGAGAGTCCACCTGTAGGGTAGTGGGTTTCGTCGACAAAGGCTGTTTCAACGTCTGCGCCTTCGTCTGCGATCGCGATCTGTCGTGCGTCAATTTCGCCAAGCATACGCTCTATTTCGAGGATTTGACGACAACCAATGCGCAGATCTTCTGTGTTGAGGACGTCCCAGTGTTCGATCTCGAAGATGTCCTCTTCGCGTAAAATCTCGCTCCAACGGACGTGTTTTGAGACGTTGTCGAGGAATTGTGTGAGTGTACTCATAAAGTAGTCCTCACGTTCGATAAACGCCTCAAATTGTACCTGGTGCTCTGCGATGTCCGAGAGCTGTATGGCTTGTGGTCGAAAATTACGAAGGTGTGCGGGGTTGACCAAGACCTCTCGTGGATAGTGAGGTGCGATGCTGCGCATCAACAACTCTAGCAATCGCTGAATACGTTGTTGTCGGTCTTTATGGAGCTGGAGGAACTCCAAAATGCTCTGTACGTTGGGTTCTTGCAGCAGGCGTCCGAGCAGCTCGTTTTCGTAGCGAAGGCGGGGGGCACGCTGTGCTTCGGGCCATTGTTGGTATTCTTGTTCGGAGGCAAAGGGAGTCTCAAAGCCGTATTCGAGCAGTAATCCCAGATCCATCACCAGGAAAAAGGGTAGGTGGTAATGGCCTTGTCCGGCGAGGGGACGGTACCAATTGAGTCCACGTTCGATCGCGTGTGGTACTTTTTTCCAGTGGATTGCGCTGTATCCGATCCCACCAAGTAGATAGTTCTGTAGCTTTTTCTCTGGCAACGTGAGCATACATCAGGCCTCATGCGTTCGTAAAAGTGGATGTGTCTGGGGACACGCTTTTTCTATTGTGCGCGTCCACATCGATCAATGCAATACCCTTGCGCTACGATCCTACGTGAGATGTGTGTCACTTGTTTGATTTCCTGCTACAACACTTGGCGAATATCGATGTTTTGCCTTCGCGAGATAGGCGAGACTCGCCCCATCTGACTCCAGGTCAGATGGGGGAGCAACAGGTGTGCAATATGAGGTTATATGCAGAATACTGAGGATTTTGGAAGGAAATAGGGAGTGCACCTTCTGACGGGTTCGCTCTTTGTGTCAGAAGGTACGGAGGAATGTGTTCGCTCTTTGTACACATTCGCTCTATATCAATGGGACCTGCCCAGTGTTCGTAAAAAAGGGGAACGACCCTAAAGCCGTTGAGGTCGTCCGCCAGCTGAACCAGAAAAAGCACACCGACACAAGAGCATATTTTGTGCCAGCTTCTCTTGATTGTATATTTTGAGACCTTGTATCTGTATTTTGTTTTTCAAAAACAATTGATTAACTTGTTATATTGAGGTCTCACGAGAGAGGCCTCTGGAGGTGGGGCCCTGTCGGTGTTTGGCGACTTTGTATATCTGGGTATACATTGTGTAAGGTTTTCTTTCCGATCTGTGTGAAGTCGAGAAAGGGGGTTGGGGTGGGCATGGTGCTGTGGTACATTTTGAGGCCAACGATGGAGCATAGATCGCTTCGTGATATCTGATGATAGTAAGGCTGAAGGGTGTAAGTGATGAAACATAAATGTAATGTTGAGAAGTTGGTGCTTCCTCTTGGGGGGCTTGCGCAGGCATATGGTGTGGATGCAGATGCCTTGAAAACGCAGATCGAAAAGGAGATCACGGCGATCGTGATGACCTTCGCAGGCGCAGGCTCGATGGTAGAGGTCTTGTACGATGAAGGTGGTAGCCGACTCGATATTTTCCAGTACTTCGCTGTGGAACCAAATAAGGAGCGAGATGCTTCTCACTTGCCGCTCGAATCAGCGCGGCGGCTGGATACGAGAATGGATTACTACGACGAGCTGGGGCTTGATCGGTATCGTTTGACAGAGCAAGAGCTCGAAGTGCTTGAGGTGAGCGCTGATTCACAGGAGAAGATGCGGATGACGATCCAGGAGACATTGCGCTCTCTTTTACGCGACGCGATGGTCAAGGCGGGCCGAGAGGACGCACTGGAAGAGGCTGGTTTGGGGTAATTGGGGAGAATAGAGGAGGGGATTGGGGTACTATTCGAGTCTGAGGAGGGTGTCGACTTTCTCTCTGATGGGACCAAAATCTTGGATGCGATCGGGGACATATCTGAGCAGCGTGAGATCTTCTTTTGTGACGACACCACCGTGAAAGAGGAAGGCTCTTGTGCGGATCAGTTTGTAGATCTTGATCACTTTACGGTCACTGATCTCGATACGGTCTTCTTTTTCGAGCGTTTTGATGATGCGTTTAAACAGCGCGTAAATCTCTTTGGGGAAGTATTTACTGCGGTCGTCTTGGCTTTTCCCGTCTGTTCCGTACACCATCAAGTAATCGAGATAGGTCTTCAACTTCTGGAAATCCTCTAGTGAGGTGATGCCTTCCCAGGGGCGTTGGTTAAACGCCTTGTAAGTTTCGTTGCGCAACCCTTTGTCGAGGAGCGCGTCGAAGTGACGGTGACGTACACTCTCACTCTCGATCTTCAAGACAAAGCGGTCACGAAGTGCCGCAAGCTCTGTAAATTCGGGGATCTCGTTGGTCGCCGCGAACAGCATCTTCAGGCCGATCTTCACGGGCTTACCATCCTGGTAGTATTTGCGTTCGTTGATGATCGTGAGGAGCGTGTTGAGGATCGCGGAGTTGGACTTAAAGATCTCATCTAGGAAGACGATCCGGGCCTCAGGGAGTTTTCCCGAGACGCGGCGGATATAGCGACCATCTTTGAGTTGGTTGATGTCGATCGGACCGACGATCTCACTGGGCTCGGTGAATTTGGTGAGCATGTACTCAAAGTACTCTTCTCCACCGACACCGAGCGCTTGGCAAAACTTGACGACGAGGTCGGACTTCGCCGTCCCTGGTTTTCCGACGAGTAGAAGGGGCTCTTGGGCGAGGGTACACACGACCATCAGGTCGATCATTTCCTCTTTTTCGACGAAGTACTGGGCGAGATTGCGGCGCAAGTTGTTGATTCGTTGGCGCAGTGTTTCCACTTCCGGGCGGATCTCTTCGAATGTGTAGTTGGTCTCTGTACTCAACGTTTCTACTCCCACTCTCTGATCGAGGTATGTGAAGTCATCAGCGCTGTGCGCTGTGGTCTTATATGTGAATTGGCTTTACGAAGACGACTTTGCGAGCAGGCAAACATCTTCGTGAAGGATGCGCTCACGGATCAGCAATTCGTCCTGGTCCATGTATTGTTTGTAAAGTCCAAGAGTCAACTTCTCCTTGCTCAGGGTCGCCTCGATAGCCTGATCGATGAGCTTGAGCACAAAAGAAGAGAAGGAATGCTCGTGGTATGTGTTTTTGTAGGGGCCGTTCATCTGTGCGATCATCCCTTGCATCAAGATCTGTAGGGAGTCTCGTCTGTTGTGGAGCTGTGCAGATTCGATGATCTTCAACGCAGACGAACACATGTCGATAAAGTCGAGTGAGACGAGGTGATCGGTCTCTTGATTGGTCCAATGCAAGGTCTGCTGAAGGATGTTGTTGGCCATCAACTCGTTGCCCAGCTCAAGCAGCCCCTGTGACAGACTCAACCGCAACAACTGAAAGTAGAAGGCGTTCATCTTGTTTTCAGGTGGCGTGGTGGGCAGGTCACGCACAAAGTCTTCGAAGCGCTGGATCAGCTTACGGCCGTCTGCGCCGGCTCTCATCTTGCTGATGATCTCGACCATCGAGTGAAGCAGCCACGACAACCCCCGATAGTCCGTGTGTTTTTTCTCGTTGAGTTCACGGGATGCGTGGTCAAGGGCGGCTTCGACGTTAGGCATCAATTGATCGCGCAGGCCATTTTGGAACGCGGTCGTCAACCGCTGCATGATCTGCTGTGTCTCTTCACTCGCGGGGCTCGCGTTGACAGGATAGAAGCGCTTGAAGTTTTCCTTGGAGAGGAACTCCGCAGGGTTGTCCAGCTCAACTCTGGCTTTGAGCGTCTCTTCGACGGCCTTAAGCGTTGTGAGGTGGGAGCTGCGGGACTTCTCCATCTGCTTCAAGAGTGTCTGGAATTGTTGCCTGTAGACACGCGATTCGTTTTTGGATTCGACTTGGATGGCTTGGATGCTGTAGAGGTAGATCCAGGCTTGGACGTAATCTTCCTCTTTCTTGGTGTTGGAGAGCGCCTCTTCGAGGAGCTTGTGGGCTTGTGCGTGGTAGCCGATACGCGAGTAAGCGCGGGCGAGGATCGCATAGCTGATGTAGCGCAGGTGTGCGACGGGGAAGGCGTCAACGCTGTTCTTCATCATGTCGAGGTTGCCGTGCGCTGCGCCGATTTCTCCGCTGCTATCCTCATCGTCTGGTTGCAACCAACGCTCTTGGAACAGCCTGTTTTGGATGAAGTGGGGGACGTCGTAAGGTGCGAGACCTTGTTGGTTAAGCTCGCCGAGGATGGATTCCTTGATACGTGCCTGCTCGCGGACGTCGCCGTTGCGACGAAGTAGCTCTCGCCACATCAACCAACGTGTCTTCTTGCGCATCTTCTGCTCGACGCCACGCAACAACTCAGAAGATGTCTGAAGCCACGTGTTGATGCGGTCTTCGGACTCTTGTTGTCCGTGCAGGATGTAGGAGATAACGGCGATGGGCTCTTGCTCTTTGCGGGCGAGTTGTTCGGCTTTTGCGAGCCGTTTTCCTGGTGTTCCCTTGATGTCGAGCTGTCTATCGAGCAGACCGCGGAGCTGCTCGTGGATATCTGCCGGTGTCTCCTGGTGGGCTGCGAGCCAGAGCGCTTCGAAGGCACAGTCCGTCGCTTCGGACCATTTTTTTAGCAGCGCTTTGGTGTCGAGCAACATGCTCCAGGTCTGCATTTGTTGGCCTTTGGAGATGAGCTTTCGTTCGAGGTCAGCCTCTTGTACTTCGAGCTCTGTGGGCGCGACCTCGATCTTGACGTTCTCTGCCTCTTGTTGTTTGCGGCGTTTTTTGACGACCGTTTTCTTGACCTCGACGCCTGCGCTCTCATCTTCGTTGGGCTTCGCTGCTTTTTCAGGCTTCTTCGGTGCTTTGGACTCGTCTTCCTTCTTCTCTTTGTCCTTCTTCTCTCGCAGGTCAGGCCTCGAAGGTGCCTTTGCATAGGCTCCGAAGTCAAACACGCTCTTTTTGAGAAGAGATGTCAGGTGCTCACTTTCTGAGTTCATCAGGTAGTCGATCAGCTTGAGCATGGGCTCAAAGCTGTTCTCTTTGAACGTCAAAAGCTCTGCACTTTCGAGTTTCCCGTCCCATGTCTCGGGTCCACCAGGAGGCGGAACGAGGACGGTGAATTGACCATTTTGCAGGGAGAAGATCTTGCGGTATTGGTCACGTCGGAGCTGCGGTTGCAGTTCGTATTGGATGGGCAGAAAGAGATTGTAAAAGCCCTTGTACGTCGCAAACTGTTTGCCACCAAAGTCGAGATATTGGCGACCTTCACCCATGTGTTTTTCGCGGATGATGAAGCGTTTGCGTCCCTGCTCATCTTTTTGAACGCTGATCAGCAGCGTCTTGAGATCTTCTTCATCGACCATGGACAGGAGCTGTTCGAGGTGATGTTGTTCGTCCTCTTCGAGCAGCCAAAGTTCAGGATCGAGCGGACGACCTCTGTGTTCGAGGCGGAGGGACACGGGGATACGGGGTTTCTCATCACTCTCTTGTGACCACACTGATTGTGCGGGGAAGTCGAGGGAGAATTCGGTCGTTTGGTAGACATCCTCCCACTTGAGTGGGGGCATGTGTTGTCGCGTCCCGTCTGCACGGAAGAAGGTCCACTCGTCATGGCGGTTACTTTGGGCGCGTCGCCACAGGTCGGCGAGGGGGTGGTTGTGTCCCCATTCGATGAAGGTGCCGTCGATAAGAGGATAGTACAGGTCGAGTTTGCTCGTGTGTTGCTCTTCACACCATTGGATCAGGTAATAGGAGGGGGTCTCGATCCGAAGGATGATGTGCTTGGCTTCGTCCTGCTCGATGGTCGCGTATTGGATGCGGTCGTTGTTGAGCTTGAGGGAGGTCGTCACGAGCCAGGGCATCTGTTGTGGGTCGTGTAGCCAGAACAGTAACTCCCGCAATGACTCTGGTTCATCCCGCCATGGTCGCAGTTGGATCTGTTCGAGGAGGGTGTCCGTGTGTTGTCTGTAAAGGATCTCGAAGACGATATTGTCTTCTCCTTTGCGTTTTTGGACGAGTTGGTCGTCCTTCTCTTCGATCTGGACCTCTTGGGCGTGGATGTCGATATCGTCGATGGACCAGAGCTTATTTGGTTTGCGAAATCCAAACAAAAGCAGGGTGTCTTTGGCCGGATGCTCGGGGTGTCGTACGCGATACAGGGTGTAGCCTCGCGCGGAGGTTGATTTGGCGCCATAGATGCGGACGAAGTCGGAAAACTGGTTGATATCGTGGAACATATACGCTTTGCGCATGAGTATGGACTTTCCTTTTTTGCACGTAGATGTCGGGGCTTTGGGTGTTGCCCGCATTGTGCTTTGTCAAAGGTTGTGACGTGTGATGGCCAACTTCTTTTGACAAAGCCAGGCGAGCCGTACGGCTCGCCTGTGTGTCATGGCATATGGAGGTCGGGTCGACGTGTGTCGAGTGAGTGGCTCAGGACTGTCCTGCACCTTCCTTTTGTGGTTGTGCAGTCTCCTCACGTCGCCCTTGTGGTGATGAACCTGGGGTGATGCGATTGACTTTGACTTCACCCATCTCATCGGGCTCCAGAATACCTTTTCCGAGCAGATCTCCGATAAACTCTCTGTGTGCTTGTTCGTGCTCGATGGGCAGCGCGTCGTCATCGGAGGTGTAATCGATGATGATGTCTTTTTTACCGGTCTCAAGGTTGAAGCGAAGACGGATCAAAATATCGGCCATGATTGGCTCCTTTTGTATCGTTTGTGTCGGTGTTACGACGCGTCTTTGTCATCAGAGGCTTTGTCTTCTTCGTCCTCTGACGACGAGTTTTTGAAGTTCCGACCACCAAAGATCTCTTTGACATCTTCTGGTCCGAGTGTCTTCTTCTCCATGAGGAGCTCGACCATCTTATCGAGCTCAGCTCTGTATTGGTCGACGAGGCCTTCGGCGATCTTGAGCTGTTCATCGAGGATCTGGTTGATCTCTTCATCGATTCTGGCGGCGAGTCCATCGGAGATCGGTCGTCTCTTGGCGCCCAATTCGACGACGTGTTGTTCGTTGTTCGTGTATGTCCGAAGACCGAGCTGTTTTCCCATCCCCAGCTCTTCGACCATCATACGGGATAGCTCACTCGCGCGCTGCAGGTCATCATATGAGCCGATCGAGATCTCGCCGATGATTTTGCTCTCAGCGACACGTCCACCGAGGAGGACGCAGATGTCATCGAGCAGCTCACTTTGTGTCGTGACGTACTTGTTCTCACGGACTGAACGCATGACGTATCCGAGCGCGTCTTCTTCGCCTGTGGCGATGGTGATCTTTTCGATCTTGGGGCTGTTTGGCAGGACGTAGGCGCAGATGGCGTGGCCTGCTTCGTGGATCGCGATGGTGCGTTCTTCTTTGGCTTTGAGTTTGACGGGTTTTTTGCGACGGACGCTGATGGCTTTGTTCACCTCTTCCTCAGTCACTTCGAGTTGGCCGTCACCTTGGCGTAATTCTTCGCGTTTCAGCGCACGAGCTATCGCGTAGATGTGGTCACCTGTGAAACGAGAGGAGCGACGTTCATCGACAAAGCCGCCTGTTTTTTGGACGAGATAATCCGTGACTTCTTCGGAGACGTCGAGGTTGAATTTGTCTTTGTAGACCTTAAAGATCTCCTTGCGGTCCTCTGGATTGGGGAAGGGGATTTTGATACTCAGCTCGAAGCGACCGGGGCGCAAGAGGGCAGGGTCCAGGGACTCCATGAAGTTGGTCGTGCCGACGATAAAGACGAGCTCTTCTTTGCGAAAACCGTCCATCTCCGTAAGCAGCTGGTTGACCATAGAGTGTTCGACACCGGAGCCTGTGTAGGTCCCACGTGCAGCAGCGAAGGAGTCCAATTCGTCGAAGACGATGATCGAGGGGGCGGACTTACGTGCTTGTGAGAAGACGCGACGGAGATTTTCTTCGGACTCGCCGACCCACTTGGATTTAAGCTCTGGACCGGAGACGATGTTGATCGTCGCGTCGAGTGCGGTCGCGATGGCCTTTGCAAAGAAGGTCTTACCTGTCCCCGGTGGTCCGTAAAAGATCATCCCCTTGGGCACGATCTCTTCGATACGTTGGATGGTCTCTGGATCGGTGCTCTCTTCTTTGATCTTGAGCAGTTCGAGGATCTCTGTCTTGATCTGGTCTTTGACTTTTCCGTATCCACCGATGTCTTCGTCTAAGTCGACTTTGGGGATGTCGAGATCGGAGACGAGGGTCATCTGTCGGATGTCGTGATAGATCTCTTCGACGCTCTCGGGGGTCGCTGGATCGTAGTCGACGCGGTTGGAGAAGTGTGCCATGATCTGACGAAAGCGGATCGCGTTGAGACCCGAGACGTACTTGTAGAGCCGGTAGGGGTTGAACTCGGCGACACCGAATTTGCGTGCTTCACGTTGGAGAATCACACAGGGCAACTTATTTCGTGGGATGCCGATGAGGGAGTAGCGGACCGCGAAGACGTTCTCGATCACCTTGGGCAGCTCAAAGCTCGGATCTTTGAAGCCGAGGAAGACGCTCTCAGGGTTTTCGTAGAGGAGGGCGGCGGCTTCTCGTGTTTCGAGGTTGAGGCTGCTGCGTGTGGTGGTCGTGAGGACGTCGAGGTGAGGGAGGACGAGGATCTGGTTGGTGATCCCGCTGAAGATGCACTCTTGCAACTCGTTGAGGATACGTTGCATACGGGTTTGCATAGCACCAACGGCAGAGCCTTCGTCTTGGACGACATGTCCAGAGATCAGACGGCAACGTAGCTGTTCGTCGGCGCTGCGGCGTTTGAGTCGGCTGCGGATCGCTTTGTACATGAACAACGTGAGTTGTTTATCGCATTCGACGAGGACGGAGAGCCCCTGTCGCAATTTGTCTTCGATTTTGTCGAGTTCTTCGCGATAGACCAACTCCATCGCTTCGTCGTTAGAGAGCTCTTGTGGGAGCGAGTCGATGGAGACCAGGTTTGTCGACATAGGATTCCTCTATAACGTTAACGTTAGCACCACACAAAGACTTGCAGAGCGGTGTGCTCGGACAAATGATATCACGAGAAGACGACAGAGTATCGAAGGTGAAAAGGTCGATAGGT
Source organism: Deltaproteobacteria bacterium (assembly GCA_002731275.1). Classification (GTDB taxonomy): domain Bacteria; phylum Myxococcota_C; class UBA6777; order UBA6777; family UBA6777; genus UBA6777. Next base: position 30,801 of record PCBK01000175.1, read on the forward strand.
GGTGTCGTGGGACTCGTTTGTGGGTTTATTGCGTGACGTGGATGGTCAATTCGTATTGGCCTTGCTCTTTGCTCTCATGGATCTCCATGATTTCGCCGAGCTGGCCGGCGCGTCGCTTGAGGCTCTCAGCGTAGACCTCTTGCAAGATCTCGTTGACCTCACGAAGGCGCTCTTGTTCGCCTTCTTCGAGCTGTTTGGTGAGCTGTCGTTGGAGTTTTTGCCCCTCCGCGTCGAGTTTTTCTTTGGCGCTGTCTTGTGCGTGACTGAGCTGGTTACGTGCTTCGTTGCGTGCATTTTCGCGGCTGTATCCACTTCCGCGCACGGCGACCTCTGTCTCCAGTTCTTTCTCTTCTTTGATGTGCGCGGTGAGCTCCATGTTTTCGAGGTTGATGTTGACCTCTACACCACCTTCTTGCTGTTTGCTCCAGATGCCCGGCTCTTTTTCTTCGTATCCTCGCTCTTGCAGGCGTCCCTTGAGGATGTCTTTCATCTCATCCTCTGGCAGGATCTCTGTGAGATCGAGCTGGTGCACTGTCTTGTCGCTCAAGTCGTAGGTTTCGCTGACGGAGGCTTTGAGTTGGATGTGATAAAGCTGACTCATGAAAGTCCTCTCTTTGTGGCTAGGGTTGAAGACACCATACAAAAAACCGACCGGCCTTAGCCTACTTTGGGCTGCAGGATCTCGGTGAGTTCATGGATTTTCTCAAGCGCTTGCTTGAAGGATGAATGTTGATAACACTCCATAAACAGGCGCTGCGCTGGTTCACGTTCAACAGGGTGGTACGTTGTCGCTTCATCATACGCTCTTTTGAGGTAAAGCGCAGGGGTCCACGTCTCGATCCAGGTCCGACTGTAATCTTGTCGCTCCATAATACGTAGATTACGCACCATCAGTTGAAACTGCTCCACCCACGGTTGGGTTTGCTCATATTTTTCAAATAGACGTTCATAGTAACGTACAAGTGGTACAAGCAGGTGGCAATGGGTTTCTTCTTTTCCGACCACCAAAGCGAGCCAGTGTTTGAGCATCGTGCTCATGTTCTGATTGTAATGATGAAATTGTTCGAGTCCACCATTCCAGCGCTCCGTCTCCGTGAGCACCCACTGCCTTGCCCAGTCGAGCCCCAGCCAGGGCAGCAATGGGGTCATGTCTTTGGCGAGCAGTCGCTCGAAGGACGCCCCATGTTCATCTGTGATCGTGTCAAAGCGATGGAAATGTGTGATGATGTTGAGTGGATTGTTGGCAAAATCTTCGCTCTTACACTTTCCGCTCAGCTTGGTCTCGACGAGTCGACAAAACGCGATGTGGTGGAACAGCAGATCACCATTGCGTTCAGGTGCAAGTGTTGGCAGGTGTTTTTGGCTCGCCTTGATGTGTTTGTTTTGCACACGCAGTTGCTGTTTGATGGTGTCCTGTTCTTTGGGATCGGCGTCTTTGCTCTTGATTTTTTTGGTGGTCTGTGCGCCGGGAGGGCGGCGGCTGATGTTGAAGATCGCCAGGGCCAGCTCCAGGCTCTGTTCGCTAAATGACAGCGAGAGATCTTGCCAATTGGGAGCGTCCCAGAGTCGCCCTTGTTGGGGATGTTCTTTATGGGCTTGTAAAAAGAGCGAGCGTTGCCAGCCTGTCTGTTGGCAAAGGTAGCTGAAGGTCGCCCTGTTGAGGACCTCGCGAAAGCGTTCGATGGTCTCAAGTGTGAGGGACTCAGGTTTCCCGATAGGGAGGGTGTGGTGGGCTTGTTTAAACTTCTCCCCTTGTAAAAAACGCACGATGAAGGGCACAAAGTCAAAGTTGGCCGTGTACTGAAAAGTCTCTGTGGAGGCTTTTTGCGATTTGTACGGGCTTGTTCTCATGCTTTCGTCGCTCCTGACGTCTTTTTCTTGCGGGGTTTTTTGGGGGCCAACGCTTCGAGGATCTTGGTCACATCGGAGTGAGGAAACCCGTTGATGTAGATTTGATCGTTGACCATCCTGATCTCGATGGTGTTGGGGCCTTTGTCCCAACCTTCTTCTTCATCGGAGAGGTGAGCATAGCGTTCTGTGAGAAAGTGTGTGCGTTGGTTTGAAGAGCCGATCCAGCGTCTGTCTGTGACGAGCTTCTCCTGGATGTATGGACCGTCGACGAGAAGATCGATGTGTTCGAGGAAGGACTCCCAATCTGGGCGGTTGGCCTTGCGGATTCGTTCGATGGTGAAGCCGGAAAATACCATCACGGAGAGGTCTGCGGCGCGTAGTCTCTTTGCCAGAGCGGTCAAGCCTGCGGCCTGTGCAAAGGGTTCGCCACCGATGAAGGTGACCCCCTCAATGTCAGGGGAGGCGAGGATCTCCTCAGCGACCTCTTCGATGGGGCGAAAGTTTGCCTCTTTAAATTCGAGCATATGGGGGTTGCAACATCCTGGACAGCGCAGCGGACAGCCTTGTACCCAGAGGGCGAAGCGTTTCCCTGGCCCCTCTGCTTCTGTACAGGGGACCGTCGCGGCGACATTCAACATCCCCTCTGGGACATCGAAGAAACCAGGCGTTTGCTTGTCTGTGTGTGATAATGCAGAAGATGCCACGATTCTCTTGCGCTCCCATCACTCGATGTGGGGTGATGTTTGTGTGTTCATATGCCATGACCACTCCCCTTGAGAAGAAGCTCACAGACGTTATATATGCTCTGTAAGGATGACGTTGAACGACACACGTCACATGTGGCGTTCGCGGTGTTTCTCGTGGGTATAGTCTAAAGCACTCACTTTGTTGCCATTTCAGGCTTGTATGCTGTGCACTTTGTGGGTGTGCTTGTACCCTACAAAAGAGTCTTCATTGTAGAAACTACGACAAACTCTGTCAACCGCCACTGTGGCGAGTGAAACGTTTGCAAAAAGTATGGAATATACGGATGGACGTTGTCCTGTACGTGAAGGTTCATCTTTGTGTGGAGGATTTTGGATGGCTCATCAAACATCAAAGACACAGTGGACGTTGGGCGCACGTTGTGCTGTGTGGGAGAGTCGAGGTGCTGATTGGCAGTGTTTTGTGCGTCGTTGGGAAGCTGCACAGGCTGGTGAGGGAGGGGCGATCTGGATTGAAGGCGATGAAGGGTTTGGAAAGAGCTTCTTTTTGCAGCGTTGTATGTCACATGCCGAGAATGTCCGGGGAGTTGTGTCTTTCCTGATACAAGGCTGTCAAGTCTTTCGAGATTTTCCGTATGCCCCTTTTATCAAAGCATTTCGACCCCTCAAACACAAGCGACGACGCTCTGTAAAGAGAGGCGCAGAGCTTTTCTCTGCGTTTTTGGCATCTGAGCACGGAGGCAAACAGACACACTTACAAGAATTGCAGTGCTGTGAGGCTGTGCAGGAGTACATTGCGTGGCTACAACAAGAACATGTAGTGTTGTTGTGTGTGGATGATGCACATTGTCTTGATGGGGCGAGTCTGCGTTTGTTGTTATATCTCGCAACATCTTTACAGGATCAGCGCGTGTTGGTCGTATGTGTGGGAAGTCGGCAGGCTGGACGCGAAGTGTATGCCCAATGGGTGCGTGCGTACACAGAGCTTGCGACGACCTCGACGTTACAATTGCGAGCGTTTGGTGAAGAAGATCTTGCTGTGTTATTGCAGCAAAGGCTCGGCCATGAAGTCACGAAGCAGCTCTGTGACTTTTTGCTGACGCAGACAGGTGGTCATCCTCTCTTACTTCATACGTTGCTTGAATGGCTTATCGAGAGAGAGTCTTTGTTCTTCGATGGGTATGTGTGGCATTTGTTGGTGCGTGCGCTCACTGTGTGGCCTACGTTTCCGTTGTCACTGGAGCTGTGCAGGCTTTCTGCCGATGCGTTGAGCTGTCTGTGGTGGTTGGCGCTTGATGAATGGCCAACACCTCATCGATGGTTGTTGTTGTGTATGGACGATGATGTCGATTCTATAGAGTGCGCGGTCCGGGCTGTGTACGAGCGAGGGTGGTTAGCTCAACAAGACACGACGGAGGATGTCTTGTACGTATGGCAGAGTCCGTGGGCGAGGCACGCACTCTATGAGCAAATGTCCCCTCTGCAGAAAAGGCAAAAGCATGTCTTCTTTGCACGACTTCTCGAAGAACGTGCTCCCGAAGAGACCATCCGCCTCGCGACACACTACCATGGTAGCGGTCATTGGATCGCGCACGAGTCGGTCGCAAAGACACTCCAGCGAGCTGGAGACCAGCTCTCTCAACGAGGTGAGTTGAAGCGCGCCTTTTCCTATTACAAATTAGCCTCTACATTTCCGCAACAAGCGCCGAAGCAGCGAGCTCTGTTGCTCGAACAGATCGCTGAGCTGCATCTGCTGTTTGGTGAGCAAGAGGTTGGGATGAAGGCGTTGCATTCGTCCTTACAACTCTATGAGAGCTGTGATGACGCAGTGGGACAAGCCCGTCTTCTGCGGCGGCTTGCTCATTGTCAATGGAGTGCGCTTGCCTTCCAGCAAGCACTAGAGACGAACAGAGTCGGGCTCTCTCGACTCCCGAGGTCTGCTCGACACTCGCGCGAATGGGAAGACTTGATCGCTGACCAGATGGTCTTTCTCGATCGCATCGACGACATCTCATCGCTGCGTCAACTTCTTCAGTCATTACATCACGAATATGATGAGCACTCCGAGACTTTCCAGATCGTGTATGGTGTGCATGAGGTGGGTATCTTTGTGCGCAAGGGCGATTTTGACAATGCACTCGCGCGCTGTGACACCCTCCTCACACTCGCCAAGCAGATCGACCACCTCGAATACATCATTCGACTGCAAAACTTCGCCGTCTTGTTGTCCTTTGCTGTCGGTACACATGAAGAAGGCGAGCGCTTCTTTCGCGAGAATATTGCGCGTATCCGAACCCTTGGTCGCCTCAGTGATGAGCCCGCAGTGTTAGGAGTGGGAGGGGTGATTGCTTTCCAGGCTGGAGATTGGGAGAGAGCTTTGCAGCGAACGAAACAAGGCCTTCAGTTGGCTGTACAGACAGGGTCTCTTCGATATCAAGTTCGCCTGTGTGCGTTATGTGCGATGATCTATGCCTTACAAGGTGATGATGCACAAGCCCGCGATTATTTGGATAGAGCGTCATCAATTCTCGGTGTGTGTACGGATGATGTGCACATGGCAGCGTCGTATTGGATCGGAGAAGCGAGCTGTGCGTTGATTTGGCAGCGTCCGCAAAAAGCCCTCGATGCACTTCGTTTCTTTCGCCTCGAAGACCAGCTACCTCAATTTGATATCACACTCTCCACACTTGGGATGCAGTGCTGGTTGCAAAGCCACGAACAGTTAGGGGAAGATGAACCTATCCGTGCGATGCTCGCGGCTTTTGAATGCGCAGGTCTATACAGCGACTACCATCGCGCATGGGGGGCGATGATCGAAGCACAATGTCTCCACAAAACAGGGGCGCTGACGTGCGCAAGGCAACGCATTGAGTCGGCGATCGATACGTTCACCACACTGTCTATTCCCTTTGATCTTGGCAGGGCTTTGCTCGTGTGGCTCTCGTTGGCTTCCGTTGAGCAGGCATCCTCTCCGCTCCTGTTGGAGAGATCTCGTCTTTGTGTGCGGTTGTTTGAGAGCTGTGGTGCGTCTGTTCACCAAAAGAGAGCCTGGGCATACCTTTCAGATCTGGGGCTTGACGAGACCATACTATTCCCGCCCGCACCGACTCTCTCAAAGAGAGAGCTGGCGGTGGCCAAACTGGTCGCACAAGGGCATAAAAACGAAGAGATCGCAGAAGCTCTTTTCATTAGCGTACACACAGTTCGCAGTCACCTCAAACGTATGTATAGGCGCTTTGGTTTGCGTTCGCGTGTCGCGCTCGCCAAGCTCTACCGCGATGAGTTTGAGTCATCTGGCGATCATGGACGCACATCCTAGCCCCCTGAGGGAAAGGGCTGTCTCTCCGCTACCGTGCTCTTTGTCCTCTGACTCGATTCACCCCCCTTTGTCCTAGATTCACCCCCTTGATCTTCTCTCTTGGTCTCTAAATTCACCTCTATGGGTGATAGTCTGTCATGCATACACCCATTATGCTCGCATAGATATTGATGGCGTCATACCTCCGAGAAGGTGGGTGTGATCTTTTCTTGGTCTGAAAGAGAGGAGAAAACGAAGATGAGTCAAAGGAGTCTATGGTACTTCATTGTAGGGTTGATGATGTTTGTACCATGTTCGGTAGATGCGAAGAGTGCGAGTCGTTGGAGAGCCTATAAGGGCTATGCGCCCAAGCAGAGCATACACGTTTACTCGCGGAAAGACGGCGAGGTCTACCGGGTCTGTCGGACGAGATACAAAGGGATGATGATCCCGGGGCTCTCCGTGCGTGATCTTTGCTGCATTGGATTTGCAGGCAAGGAATACTGTCTTAGGGGCAACAAGCAGGCGTTGATGCCGAGCAGAGGTTGGGTGTACAGATGGATTCCCTCACGTACAGGTGTCAAGTTGCCTTCAGGTGCTTTGGTCGGAGGCAAAGAGGGCGCGAGCCGTATTTATATTTGCCGTGCACCTGCGAAGGCAGGACATCTTCATGCAGGAAAGTTTCATACGAAGTTGAAGACCTGTTTTGTCGGCAGCTACGGACGTGAGTTACAACGTCGTCGTTTTGACATCCTTGTGGCCCAAAAACGCACAAAAGCTCTCCTTGGGACCAACGCAGCACTGCCTGTGCGTTTGCGTGTGGCTCCTGGCATGCTTGTGTCATATGCGACCAATCTTCTCAAAAAGAACCCCGAGTTTCGTCCTGTCCTCGACACCCTCTCCTCTCTTCCGGGATTGATGGGGACTCTCGTGAAGGATGCGAAGATCATCTCAACTGCGTCGACTGTTGCAGGGTTACCTTCGTTGCAGTCGTTGACATCTCTTGGCTCTCTCAAGACGCTGGATCTCGATCAACTTTTGCGGGTGCGATTGCAGTCTGAGTCCGAGCTCAAAGCGCTACGTTCGAGACTGGTTGATTTGGGGAAAAAGAATGTGATTCAATTTGGTAAATTTGTCCTTGACGCCGGACGTAGGCTGATCAAGGAGATCGCGCCAGACTCCGCAAGCAGTTACAACAAACGCTCCTCCAAGTACCTTATCGACTACAAAAAGCTGAGCGAGGAGCAGAAGAAACTTTACAAACAACTCACCCACTCTGCTGTGATCCCTGTGAATGTGTTGGGGCGTCCCTATCAAGTACATTTGATAGGTAATTACTTGTATGACGGACAATATCAGCTACAAAAGATCGATGGGATTCAGTCAAGCCCACCTTTTAACAAACTCGAAGAGGCTGCTGTTCTCGCGTATATTGGCTCCAAAAACTTGATCCGCAAAACGCTCGACGAGATGGTCTTGTATTACAAATCGATGGTCGATATCGTCGCGAGCTCTCGCTCACTGAACGCCAAGATCGAGGCCGTATGGAAGCTCTCCATGAAGCAGGCCAAAGAGGGCGCCATCACGCAAGCAGCAGAGAAGATGGCGGGCACTGTTGTTACCGGCATGATCTTGCCCGTTTTGCACGATCAAACCAAGCGCAGTGCGTTGTTGTTCACGTTGCGCAAGGTCGTGGATGTTGGCTCCGAGAAGGTTGTCGAGAAGATCGTCAAGAAGATCTTACAAAAAGGCTCCAAGTTGAGCGCGCTCTCCAAGTGGCTTAAGTTCTCCGACAGCGCAAAGACCATCGCACGTGTCAACGCTCGTGCGAACTTTGTGACGGGGCTTTTGTTGGGGACATCGCTAGAGCTGACACTCATTCCTACACACGCAGCGCTCGATTGTCTGGCCTACTCAGGGAACGCCAAGAGAGGGTGTTTGAAGAGGCAGCTCACCTACTACACCAAAGACGCGATGTACAGCATCATCACGAATATCCTCCAGGCCTATATCGATCTCAAATGGATTCAACCAGCCTCTCTGAAGATCGCGACATATGTAAGTGTAAAACTCGCGATGGTGACTTCTGCGCTTGGCATTCTTTCCTTTCCAGCGGTGAAGTTTATCGCTGAAAAGCTCCTCAACATCCTCGTTACAGGGATGATTGAGGTTTCACGCTTTGCCTTCCATCCGCTGATCAACGAACTTGATAAACACAAGTTCATCGAAAAGGCTGCCGGACAAATCGTGCAACGACTCCCGGACAATCTGATGAAGTGTCAGCTTCCTTGTGCGCCGGATAACGCCTCACGCCAAAAGAACTTTGGTGACAAGCCACCGATCTCCAAGCGGCCTCCGCTCTTCTCCTCACCACGAACTTGGATGAAACGCTCGATGGCATCACAGCTCGGGAAGGCTCCTATTATTGGGGGGAAGGAAGGTCGCTCGATGGTGGGGATGTGCCGTGTGCGTTTGCCTGTGAACAACGAGTTGTTTCCAGGGATATTGTACGTCGATCGCACGGCCGGAAAGGATTACAACAAGTGCTGCTTCGTCTTTCATGGCAAGCGTGTATGTTCGGGGGGTGATTTTGAGATCTTTGTCAACACACGCGCTCGTTGGGTGAATGTGTATGATGAAAGACTCCCAGCCAACACTGCACTCGCGACGCTGTGGAAGAAGCACAAGCGAATGTTTTTTTGTCGCAAACGCTTCGGTCGAGATTGGCGTGTCGGGCGTCTCGATGATTATGAACCACTTCGTTGCTTTATTCCTCACGGACGAGGTGAGCGCCCCTATCCATTACGTGGTGGCATCCAAGTCATGACAATTGCACGTGACTGGGTTCGTCCTGCGCTTTTACCGAAGGGACGTGAACTTTTCCCAACACATAAGGAGTTTGTTGGCGCTGGTAACACACACACTTCAGTGTTGGTGTACGAAGATTGGGGGTTTCGAGGGCGACGTGGTGTTCTACGTGGTTCTCATACAAATTTGGCGCGCCTCCATTGGGGCAACAGGATCTCCTGTATGCATCGCACTGTCCCCAAAGCCACACATACACCACAGGCTATTTTCTTTGATGGTAAAGGATATCGTGGTTCACGTATGCTCTTCTACGGCACTGATCGTGTCTGCACACGTGGCGGAAAGGTCCACTTCAACGATCGTGCTTCATCGTTGTTGGCGCTCGACGACTATGTCTGTCGTGCAGAGCACAAAGGGATGTTGATCCCAGGTAGTGTTCGATATCGTAAATGTGTCGTTCCCTTTGCAGGGAAGGCGTTTGCGAGTGAACGCTATGAGATGTTAGTCAAACAACCTGGGCATCGTTGGGTGCGTTTTATGGGGCAGTTGCCTGCGAGTGCTGTACAGGCAGGTTTTGAAGGCAATCATTTGATGTATGTCTGCCGAGTGCGCGGTGACGCACGCTCTATCCATGCATATCACATCGGAAAACTTCACACTACGCTTAAAAAATGCTTCTTTGTGCGTGGTCATCGAGAAGTACACACGAGCACATTTGAACTGTTGGTCGATGATCCCGAACGGAAACTTGGAGGTGTGAAGGTCCACGCGCGGGGGCGGCGAAAAGCCTCCTTTATGTCTCTCGCGGTTGCGCCTGATGGACGTCTTTGGACCATTCGAAATGGTCGTGTTCATCGCTCTCATGGAGGAATGTCTGTTGCACAAAGCTTGCCTTTACTCCGTGTGAGTGTCGGTGTCGACGGGACGACGATGGGGATTGGGGTCGGCAACAGCGTGATGAGATGGATCGGCGGCACACGTTGGCAACATTTCTCAGGTAAACTTCGCGAGATCGCGGTCTTACGTCGAAATAAAATGTGGGGAATCAATACGAAAGGGTATGTGGTTGTTTGGCAGAAGCACAAATGGGTGGCCACAAGACAACGTGCGGATCGGATCGCAGTCGGTCGTGATGGAAGTCTTTGGTGCCTTCGAGCCGGGCGTATCTATCACAAGAGAGGACGTCGTTGGCGTCTTGTGAAAGGACAACTCTCAGAACTCGCGGTCGTGCACAGTCGCTCCCTCTGGGGAATCAATCGCATGGGGCATCTCTATCACCGGAGCGCCGGACGATGGAAGCGTCTGCCTGGACGACTTGTCAGTCTCAGCGCGAACGCAAAAGGTCAAGTCTACGGTCTCTCCCATTTTGGTGGGTTGTATCGATGGAATGGACGCTCTTGGAAGCGGCTTCAATAGGACCACAAGATGTCCCATCCACGGTGAAGGCGGAATGATGTGTATGTCTTTCGACATTGCGCAAGTCAAAAAACCCCTTTTTGAGACTTTCGCCGAAGGTGAATCGTGTTGATATATCCCTACTCCTCTCTTACCACCTCATGTGCTTTTCCTTGCGGTGTCTTGCCTCTATCCCCCTTGTACGTTTCTGTATTTTCATAGGATTTTGAATGGTATTCACTTTTTTTGAAGAAAAGGCGCAAGTTTTTTCACAATGATCCGTATATCAAGCGTGTCAGTTGCGTCGAAAGTCCACATCACACTCTTGTGTGATTGGAGTGTGCAAGGATGGAGGTAGCGAATACTGCGGTGATACGCCGCGGATGAACGTCCAGATGGAACACGACAAAGCAAAACGTCGAATCCACCGCCTTACTAGAGTGTGCTACGCACTTTACATGTAATAGCCGTGGCTTCCACGCTTTATGGAGGTAAGTAGCCCTCCTTGTCACATTCCAGACTTTCGATGAAGCTGATTTCCCCGAAGGGACAGGAGTGGAGGTAGCTTGTTCTGCGATGAAACGTCGTGGTTGGATCAAAACACATCCACCCCTTTGGGGCCTGTGATAAAGATAGCAGACCGGGTGAATTACAGTTCACACCAGGCGGCTCTCTTTCTGACTGGAGGTAAGTACTTTGCCTGTCCCTTCTGTTTTTTCCTCTCCCTCAACGATTGCGGATGTCTTTCGCAAACGCTCGATTCTTCTTCACAAAGATATCCCCAAAGGCTCGCAGCCGCGCTCTCTTCTCCTCTGATAACCTGCTCTCATCGAGGACTTCAAGATTTTCTCGTAGCTGTTGTTGATCACGCGGCGCAGAGAAGCACCCCGATACGGCCTCTTGGGAGAGTGTGTAGCGATAGCAATCTTGTGGTGTCGGTGGTTGGAGGCTGTCCGCATAGGGCATCTGCAATAAGCGTCCATAAATCAAATTGTTGAACGTCAGCACACCACATCCTCTCGCCTGCGCGAGTGGAAAGACCTGCTCTTCAGCACCTCTATGTGCGATATTGTGACGGACCATCACAGGCTCCCAGCCGTCCTCTATGGCGTCACACGCGAGGGGTCTTTGGTGGGTCGAGAGACCTGCATGTAAGAGTTTACCTTCTTCGCGCAAGCGGGTCAGTGTCCCCATCACCTCATCATCCAGACGACCTTTAGAGCGGACCCAGAACAAAAAGAACAGCGGAATGGTCTCCAATTTGAGGCTCGTGAGGGCCAGCTCAATGTCCCTGCGGATCGCCTTAGGGGTCGCCTCAAATGTCCCACAAACGACGACTGTCTGACGTCTTTGTGCAGGTGTTAATTGCTGAAAAAACCGGCTCTGTGATCTGTAATCGGGCTCCCAAAAGTACAGATTGACACCTCGATCCCACGCATGACCAAAACCCTCCTCAGAGAGGCCGTAGTGGCCGGAGATCCCCATACAGCTAATCTTCAAACCTGTCGCTCCGAGGGGCCGGTGATTGGGATGCAAAGACCACGTCGAGAGGGTCAAAGGCGGCGTTTGTGGGAGAGCTTGAGTTGGTGCTGAGGGGGTTTCAAGATGAAGCGGACATACACTTGCCATTCTTGCAGCAGCTTCGAGGACCAGCCATGAGGTCTCTCGCTCGATATCCTGCCATAACCACACAGCGTGTGCAGGTGTCAGCGCTCGTATTCGGACTTTGTAGTCGGGATCTCGCTGCAGAGATGTGAGCAACTCAATGTCAGTATCAGTATGCTCGTGTTGCAAACAGAGACCTTGCGCAGCCAAGCCTCTCGCGTCTGCCTCCTTTGCGTTCCCGAGCGTCCTCCACAGTCCCTCTGGAAGGCTCTCTGTATGAGGGGGATGGCCTTGTTTTGCTTGGTGAATCCATAATTGTGCGATCTCTTTTTGCCAGAAAAGTGTCTTGCATTGTTCCGGTGAAAGTCTTTGTCGGAGTTCATCAAAGGTACATTGCTTGCGTAACTTTTGCCACACGATCATGTGTGTCTCTTCTGACGTCGATGTTCGAAGAGTATCCCACCATTCTTCACTCGTACGTTGTGAATAGGGGATTGCATTGAGCGCTTTGCTTTCTAAAAGAGGGGTTGTGCAACTCCATGAGAGGCACCGTTCGAGAAGGGACGGTTGTTCTTCGAAGAGCTCATCGGGCAGCAGGGCGAGTTGTTCGAGCAGCCAGCGATGTAGGTGAAGTGGGAGAGGTGTGGCTTCAAGCATCGAGAGGACGATATATTCGCGACGATCCAGGTTAAATGTGCGCCAAAAGTGTTCGATGTGTTCTTTGACAAAAGTCAGCCGTGGCTCTTTGAGGAGCGTGAGACAGGTGATGATATCCTGGTGACTTCCGTATTTTCGCAGGTATTGTGTGGCTTTGGTGCGCACCCGTTCGTCTTCGTGGAGAAGGAGCGTCGGGAAGTGACTGACTGCGTCTTTGGCCTGCTTTCGTGAGAGCCGCGTGAGCCGCTTGTGTAGGACGGGCGGGTCTTCATCCCACCACGGCTGTGAACGCAGAGAGGTCCAGCGAGGATCTTCCCAGTCGATCGCCGGTGGGCCTTGTGGGAGACACATATAATGTAGACAACCTGCTTGTTGGGGTGTGGGTGACAGGGTCTCTTCGAGTTGTTGTTTGAGCCGTCGAGCGACCGCTGTGTGAGTCGTTTGCCAGGTCTTCCAGCAGCGCAAGAGATCGCGGCGGACGCGCCAGTGGGGATCTGAGGTCGCGAAAAAAAACGTGTCTTCATAACCATCAGGTGTGTCTGCGAGGTAGGCGAGGCAGTCCTGTCGGATGGTCCAGGCGGGATCATGTCGCAGGTGGTGTGCAAATAGAGCGTTATGTGTGTGCTCTGAAGCACTCGATAATTGGCGCAAGGCGTTCCTTCTCACTGCGCTGTGAGGTGAGCGAAGGGCGTCTATACAGCGCTGTTGCGCTACTGCGGAGAGAGGATGGGGCAGCTTTTGTATCGCGATGCTGACCAATCGTGCGTTTTTATGTGTGTCGATGATCGCACATAAAGCATCATGATCGATAGTGTTTCCTGAGATGCTATGTGTGAGAAGTGTGTGGGGAGAAATATCTTTGTCGTACAAAAGGGACGTTAAATGGAGGGACATCGACGCTCCTTGTCGTCATCAAATCACAGGATCGTAGAAAAACACTTGCAACTTAAAGATAGTTCCGTTAAGACTGTTTCCCTGTCAAGCCAAAAGAACCATTCCCTATAACGTGTTGTCTCCTTTCGGCGCGGAGAATGACTTATGCGTGAAGATACACAAAGCACCTCATCCGTAGTGCTTCATGAGGCGGAGCTGAAGAATAAGTTACCCATCGGGGCGACATTCGACTCTGCGCTGTTGGAGCAGATCTCAACCTTGGCGGATCAACTCCCGGACTCGATGAGCGAGCTGTACAAGGTACTCTCTGATATCGATATGTTGGTGGAGTTCGACGCAGCAAGAGTGTTTGTTGTGCGCCTCGTCCTGGCGCGTTTACGTGTGTTGACACACGCAGAAGAGAAGCAACGTCTTGCTCTGCTCGATATGGCTCGCGACTATATGACGACGGATGAATGTGTCCCTGTATGTCGTCGGTTCGCGAAGGACCCCTCCGCTCATGTGCGTGGTCGCGTCAAGACCCTCATCCGCACAAAGAAGCCAAAAGACGTCGCGCTCCCCCTCGAAGAAGGTGAGCGTTGGGACGCCTCTGGTTGGTCAAAGGGGATCAATGCCGACCCCGAACAAGAGACGAGCCCCCTGTTTAAGCATGAGAGAGGCAGTCGTATCCAGCGCAAGCACGGTGTCCCAGAGATCGAAACAGTCAAAGATCTTCGTACGCTGTTAAAGATCAAAAGTGAAAAGCAGCTTGGTTATTTACTGCTCAGTAACGAGCTTGAAGATGGGTCTGGACCCTACACGCTGTTTGAGATCCCCAAAAAAGATAAGTCCCCACGTCTGATCTGTGCACCGCGACAACCTTTAAAAGGTATTCAACGTCGTATTCTCGATCGAATCCTCTCTGGTGTCCCACCCCACGAGACAGCACATGGCTTCGTACCAGGGCGTTCCATTGTGACGAACGCTGCTGTCCATCAGAGCAAAGAGATCGTGATCAAATTTGATCTGGAGAATTTCTTTCCATCGATGCACTACTACAGAGTGATGGGGTTGTTTGCGCAGCTTGGATACGATGTAGGAGAGGGTTTCTTCCAGAGTGATGATGAGAGCGAGGCGATCGCGCCAGTCCTCGCACGACTGACGACATACACATCGAATCCCAAGGAGTGGGGGAGAGGCTATCTACCACAAGGTGCGCCCACATCTCCCTACATCGCCAACTTGATCTGCCGTGGTCTCGACGCCCGCTTGAGCGGCTTGGCGCGCAGTCTTGATGGTGATTACACGCGCTACGCCGATGACATGACCTTCTCTTTTGCAGAGCTGCCACGTACCAAAATTGGTCGCTTCCGTTGGTGGGTTGATCAGATCTGCCAACAGGAAGGCTTCGCTGTGAACCAAAAGAAATTTCGCGTTGTCCGTCGCTCTCAAAGGCAGATGGTGACCGGAATCGTCGTCAATGACACGCTACGTGTACCGCGAAAAGAGCGACGAAGATTCCGCGCGATCTTGCACAACTGCGAGCGCTATGGGTTGGAATCACAAGCTCGCGGTCGAAAAGATTTTCCCGCATATTTGCAGGGCTATGCGAGCTATATCAACATGGTCCATCCTGACGAAGGGCGCAAATTTATCGAACAGGTCGAGCATATCCTTCAGCTCGATCGCGAAGGCAAACTCCCTATCGAGAAAGACCCTGAGAATGGATGAGATCCTGGCTCGTTTGCGTGCACTCGCTTACGAAACCCCTTCTTCCGAACGACAGCAAGCGCTCCTCTCTCTGCTTGCACCGCTCTTCCTCCGCGACGACTTTCAGGTCGCGCTCGACTACATGCAAGCACACAACCTGCTGACGCCTCTACAGACGCAGCAATGTCTTGCGCAGTGGGAGGGCATTCAGGAGCACAAACCCTGGCACAATCCTGTCGATAACTCGGAGATGATCTGGATCCCTGCTGCGACCTTCCTCCAGGGAGATCCTGCGAAACCCTTTCAGTGTGCTGGCTTCTCCATGGCCCGACACCCTGTGACAAACGCGCAGTTCGCACACTTTCTCGAAGAAACTGGTTACCAACCGTCTATCTATCATCCCTCCAAGCCCTATTACCTGCTGCACTGGGGGCAACAAGAATGTCCAGAAGATCTGCTCACACATCCCATCGTGTATATCTCGTGGATCGACGCAGTTCATTACTGTGCTTGGGCTGGTTTGACATTGCCGACCAGTGATATGTGGGAGCACGCGGCGCGTGGAACGGATGGGCGTATCTACTCTTGGGGGAATCGAACCCCTGAAGGTGAAGACTGTACCTGGGCCAATCTGCAGAGAGTGACTTGTCCAGTTGGTTCGTATCCTGGGACACGTACGGCGTATGGATGTCAGGACATGATCGGCAATGTGATGGAGTTTTGTTTGGGTTATGAGCCATCAACACAAGGACTCGCCGTGGAGTTTCCTCTTCGCGATATTCCTGCGCCAAAAGATCCTGGACGTGATTATTTTCGCAAGAGGGTACCTGTGAGGGGGGGAGCTGTCTTTGGGCAACGCAAAGAGATGGCTGTGTTTGCAGAACGTTCTATGAGCAAGATCCGCCGAGACCACCAGACGAGTTTCCGCCCAGCCTTTGTTCCTTATGCCATCACTGACAAGTGAACTTACTCGCCCCTAAAGGAGCGAGCTTCCGAGGGCATCTGAGAATCAGAGCCTCGGCTTCCTGTTTCAGCCACAAGACTTACTTTGACGAAC
>PCBK01000176.1 GCA_002731275.1 Deltaproteobacteria bacterium
CTGTTCCGGCAGACGTTGCACTTGCGTCCAAAGCAAGCGCCCTCGTCGGGCTGATTTGCTTCGTGCGCTTTGCAACATATGCCTCAACAAACTCTCCACCCTGTCACTTCGTGACATCCCTCCTCTCAAGCCTTTCGAGAGGAGGGACCATTTAACCGACATGCACGAAGATTGAGGTCGGACACAAGGCCCGACCCTACTGAGATCAAACCGATATACGCGAAGATTTCGTTTATATAGCGATATATCGTTTGATATGCATCGCTCCCCTTGTCAACAAAGTTGGACAGGGGGAGCTGGACGACCGAAGGTCGGACTGAGGGGGTCTTGCATCGCTCCCCTTGTCAACGAAGTTGGACAGGGGGAGCTGGACGACCGCAGGTCGGACTGAGGGGGTTCTTGTTCCCTTCCCACAAACATGCAAACAGCAATCATCCCAAAATCCCATGCAAACAGCAAACATCCCATTTCCTCGATGCAAGCAACTCCCTCAATGCATCCGTCCAGAATGGCTGTCATCAGCCATTCTATCCAAGAAAACCGATAGGTTTTCAAGGTGGATGCAACGCCTTGCGTTGCCAAGAAAACCGATAGGTTTTCAAGGAAGATCCAACGCTTTGCGTTGGTGAGGAAATATTTGCGCAACATATACGAAAAAGTGCCGATAACCAGCGTAACGATCTTAACCAACATGAACATGAAGATCGATTCAGCCAAGTATCCAACACGTGAAAATCACGTGAAAACAATATGTTGAATGCCTCTACAGGGAAAGAGACAGGAGTCACCCATGATTTCGAATAACGCACTGAGTTTTCTACGCTCACTTGAAAACGTACAACGTTCTGGCCAAACAGGTTTTGTCCAAAACTACGGGGACTCCAACGTCCAACAATTCCAAAGCCTCCAGCAACTCGAATCGATGTTGCGCCAACAACCCTCCTTCCAGCAAGCTAACCAACGCTACAACATGTTCCAAAACCTGTTTAACTCAGGCTTTGGTGGCAATGGCCAACAAATGTTGCAGGAGTTGTTTGCGCGAAAAACACCCGAACAGCTCGAAGCATACGGGAAAGCCCTCAAACAACAAATGATGGCCGCCCAGATGAACCCAATGGGCGCCATTGGCGGCGCTGCTGGCGCACTCGGTGCCAATAAAGAAGTCGGCGTCGCAGGTTCTGCTCGTGGGACCGCCTACTCAACCGACCTCAACTTTGGCGCACAAGGCAAGTGGGGATATGCAGATGTCCGCAACCAGATCTCCCTCCTCGACGCAGCCGCAGCCGGATACGCAGCAGCCGGACACCGTGATGGAAACTTCTACGCCAAAGCCGGTGGTTCAGCGTCCGTAGACCTCGTCCGTGTCCAAACACAAGCCAAAGTCAAACTCAACAACTTCGGTGAATTGGACTTCCAAGGTGATGCTCGTGTCGGCGCAAGAGCCGAAGGCTTTGCGGGTGTCCAGATGGGGAAAGATGGTGTACACGCAGAGATCGGCGGCAGCGCATTCGCTGGTGCAGAAGCCCGCGCACAAGGTTCTTGGAAATCCAACTCCGGTGCGACCGCGAACTTTGGCGCATCAGCAGTCGCTGGTATTGGCGCAGAAGCTGGTGCAAAAATTGGATTCAAAGACGGTAAGCTCGACTTCAACCTGAAACTCGGCCTCGCACTCGGTGTTGGCGCAAGATTCAATGTCGGCTTCTCCCTCGACTTCAACAAAATTGGTGAACGCATCATGAAAATGTTCACCGATCCCTTCGGTTCCATCATGGACACCTTCAATGACTTCGCCGGCAAACTCAAGACTGTCGGGAATATCGCGAAAAAAGTAGGCAAAGGGATCGCCAAAGTCGGAGGAAAAGTCGTCGACGGCATCAAGAAAGTCGGTGGCAAGATCAAAGATGGACTCAAAAAAGCCGGCAACAAAGTGAAAAACTTCTTCAAAAAACTGTTCTGATCTGTACAATCCCTCCTATCAGTCCCACCCCCTGACTGACGATCGGCCACAGCAACGGCCACATCATCTGCCATCACTCCTATCCCTATCAACAGGAACGAATCCATGAGTGAATCGACACAATCCCCCCTATCCAGAGCACAACATCTCCTGAGTGAGTTCGAGCTGGTCGAAGCAGAAGCCGCCTTCCAAAAAGCCATCGAGTTGATGCCACATGAACCACAAGTCTATCTCGGAATGGCCCGACTCAAGCTCCTTCATGGCGCACCAGATATCGCTCGTGGCTTCGCCGAAAAAGCTGCTGAACTCACAGAAGACAAAGCCGAAGCCAATGCCCTGATCGCTTCGTGCGCTCTTCAAAAGGACGACGTAGAGGAAGCTCTCGCCCTCCTCAAACGCACCAATCAATGGCACCCAAACAACCCCTTGGTCCTGAGCAACCTCGGCAAAGCATACGCACGTAACGCCGAGTACGAGAAAGCCAAAACACACTCATTAAAAGCACTCGAATTGGGCGCGTTGGCAGAAGAAGTCGAACACGACCTCGGGATCATCTGCTCAGGCTTGCATCAATTCGAAGAAGCTGTCGATCACTTTGTCGCCTCCATCGCCGCAAACCCCCGCTATCTCCCCCCCTACTTTCGCCTCAGCGAGTTCGCAAAACTCCTCGGCCTCGTCGATGAAACGATCGAGATCTACGAAAATGGTGTCGGGTTGATGCCACACATGCCACAACTCCGAGAGGAGCTGTATGTCATGTACATGATCAAAAGTGACCCAGAACAAGCCATGCTTCAAGCGATGGAACTGGCCGCCCAAAGAGGATGGGCAGAAGATTACCTGCGTGTCGGAAACACCGCACTACTCCTCGAAGATCTCGACGCTGCAAAGCTCGCCTACGAAACAGCCATCAAAGTCGATCCCGATGATATGGGCGGCTACATCAACCTCGGCCACCTCCACCGCCTACTCAAAGACCGCGAAAAAGCCCTCAAATACTACCACCATGTCGCAGGTGTCTACCCCGAATTATACAAACCATATCTGGGTACGGCGCTCGTGTACACCGAGCTTGACGAAGATTTCGAGAAGGGTCGTCTGTGTTTGATGAAAGCCCTCGAATTTGCCCCCCAATCCTATGACATTCTGATCAATCTCGCCGACTGTTGCCTGAAAGTAGGTCAGCAAGAAGAAGCCGAGACCTACGCCAACGTCGCACTCGGCCTAAGTGATAGCCCCAGAGCCGCCGAACGCGCACAAGAGATCATCTCACAAGCCAAACCTCAGTAAAGCGTCTCCGTGAGCGCGTAGATTTCATCACGCAAACGCTCTGTCTCAGCACGCAAAAGATCATAATTGTCAGGGTCTTCTTTTAACGCAGGGTCCAAGACAAATGGCGCACCAAATGCGACCTTCACCTTTGCAGGAAACCACCCTGGAATCGTCAGCCACATGTGAAAGTAAGGCTTCTTGATCTCCCCAAAGCTCGGCCACACCTTGTGTGTCCCGTAAACTGCCACAGGGATGATGGGGACATCATTCTTGAGCGCCATCCTGATCGCACCTGTCCGAAAGCGATATGGTTCCTTGTAATCGAAGTAATTATGATTCTTCCCCTCCGGAAAGATCCCCACGAGATGCCCCTCAGCCAACTCTCGACCGATGTTATCCATCGACTCGATGACGCTCTCTTTGTTGAGGGCTTTGCCTTCGTGCTCATCGACGGGGACGATACTCTCGACCTCATGAATGATCCACTTGATAAATTTGTTGGACGCCTTAAACAGCCCTGACCAACCGAGCCAACGCATCCATCGATCCTTCTGTGTGTGTACGGCGATATGGATGAAGCCCGGATCAAGCAACGCCGGATGGTTTGCGCACAAGATCCCTCCATGCCCTTTGTCGGGGACATGTTCGATTCCATAGACTTCCAGGCGATTGTAATGTTGCGCCAACCACTCCAAAAAGCGCACGGTCTTCACCCAAGCCTTTGTCTTCTCGGCTTCTTTCGCTGCTTTCTTCGCCTGATATGAATCTTCTGACGATCTCACATTCATCGACACCACTCCACTATTGAAAAAGAAGTTAGAAACGCGAACCAACCTGGTAATTCTGGCTGATCTCGGCTTGCGTCAAATGGCGGCTATATATCGCGACAAGGTAGAACTCTCCACGCCAAAGCCGTGAGTCAGACTTCTCGTTCCCAAGAGAGAGCGCGTACTTATCATTCCACTTTTTGAGATCACCCTTGCGCGCGAGTGTGTTGGTCTTGACACCGTTGACGTACAAAACAACATCATTTCCGTCAAACGTCACGACGTAATGAGTCTCTGCCACTTTGATCTGATTGGGAAACACCATATCCGGTTGACCGTTGTTATCACCATCCCCAGAAGTCCGCAGCCTGAGAATAAGGTTGGCTTTATCCTGTCCCAAGGTGACATTGCGATCCCCAGAATCCTTCGAAAACGACACGATACGAGCTGGACCTGAGTGCTGCTTATCTCTCGGCTTGATCCACGCCTCAATCGTAAATCGACCGCTCTTGCTGATCTTGTCGTGCAACTTGTCCGCGTTGTCATTGCGGATGTTCATATCACCCACAACACGAACACCATTGCGACCAGATAACCACTTCACGTTGTTTGTATTTTTTGAGATGGTCAGGTCGATCTTTTTATTCACCGTCGTCTGATCGCTGATCTTGGTCCCACTCCCATTAACGAAGGTGTACAACACCACCAAATCCTTACTCACTCTCATCAAAGGCGGTGGCTCAGGCTTCGGTTCTGGCTGTGGTTCAACGACAGGTTCTTCAGCGATGGGCTCTGACGCATCAACTCCAATCGGTTCGTCTGGTGCACCTGCTTCATCTGGTGTTGTGGGCTCATCTGGAGCAACAAACTCGTCTGGTGTGCCTGCTTCATCTGGTGTTGTGGGCTCGTCTGGCAGCTCAACGCCCTCATCAACGACCGGTTCAATATCAACCGTTTCGCGCTGAGGCTCAGTTGGGTTGGGCTCTGAAAATGATTCCTGGTTGGGATTTTCAGACGGTTCTGGGGAGTCACCTTCGGTGAGCCGTGTCATACAGATCCCACCGAGACATGTCGTCCACGAAGGACAATCGACATCGAACTCGCAACGAACCACTCTCCCACTGAAGGTAAAATCTTTTGGATTGGGAGCACAGGACACAAACCAGCCAACACAAACGAACGCAACAAGCTGCCATACACGAAATGGTGTGATCATCAAACGCTCCGTAAAAGGATTCACGAATTTGATAATGTAGTGGTCCTCTGGCGAAATAAGCGCATGAGCATGATATTGCATTTTTTCCGTAGGGTCGGGCCTTGTGTCCGACCTCTATGTTGTATGTCTTTTTCGCGAGAGCGACCATTTAGTGGTCCTCTGGTGAAGTAAGCGGATGAGCATGATGTTGCATTTTCCCGGTAGGGTCGGGCCTTGTGTCCGACCTCGATGTTGTATATCTTTTTCGCGAGAGGACCACTTACCAATGCAAACTATCATATATGCCAAAAAGTAGCGAGGTGTTGGGAGAAGAAAGCGAACAGTATCAAGTCCCAAGGAGGTAGGAGACGAGCATGATGAGGAAGACGACCCCCATCAACAACAACATGCTGGAGTCAAACAGAGGTTGATCTGGTTCTTGTTCGGTGGGAGCGCGTTCGACCTTGTGAGGCGTCAACTCCCTCTTAGCCAGCCGCCTCGCCTCCACGACAGGGTGATCCAGGTCGATGTGGTAGATCTCAAAGAGTTTGTCTTCGAATTGTTGGGCAACATCAGGATCATTTGTGCGCTGGTGATAATCAGCGATCACCTGAAATAACCCTTCCCAAGGGTACAGAATTTCGAGTTGTCTGTTTGGCTGAAGGTGGATTTGGCAATACACATCCCGCAAAATATCGAAGATCTGCTGGTGTTGTTCTGTTTCGCTTGTATCAGAGAGACGTTGGTGCATATGAGCGATCAGATCTTGCCAGGGATAAAACGTAATGTCGGAGAAGCCTGACCGAACGACGTTGTGGAGAACTGCACACAATCTCTTGCACTCATCGAGTTGATCCGTCAAACGAAGTCTCCAGGAGAGGAGCCCTGCGATCTCATGCCAACGTTCGAGTTTGGCCAGGATATCGTACAATCCCCACCAGATATCGAGCTGATCTTGCTGTTCGTGTAATTGCCGACGAAACCACTGCTCACGTAAACTGACCGTCAACAACGTCTCTTCCAACACTGTTTTCCAAGGCTCTGACGCGTCAGGTTCCGAAGATTTTTCGTCGAGCACCTCGATGTACTCTTCGAGCAGCTCCATCTTCCAGAAGATACCAGGCTCGCCTTCAAGACAACGTTTGAGGTGATCAGCGAGCTGATCCCACTCTTCAGTCGACCACAACCACTCTCGCACACCGTCGAGCACTTCGCGCTCTGATGGCGCCAACTCCAGCGCACGCGAGAAGGCCTTCTCGACACGCTCAGGCTCATCAAAGAAAGCGTGATATACGTGGGCAAGACGCAACCAAAATCGCCACTCGTCCGGATGTTGACGTGTCACATCCTGAAGATGCTTGAGCAAACGCTTGATGTGTTTGTCATCCTCCGCGATCTCCTCCATCTCATCGAAGTAGGCGATCAACATATCGTAATGTTCGACATCAAGGGGATAGTTTGAGACAGCTTCAAACAGGATATCGAGCCCTTCGGAGATACCTTCATCACCGATACCTACATCTTCGAGCAACGCAAGCGCAAGCGCACGAAGACAGAGTCCATCAGTCGCAGTATTTTCACGAATCGAGCGCAGATTGGCGAGTTGTTTTTGATCGTAGAGTGGGTTCAATTCCTCATACGAGATGCCAAGCTCGTCGAGTAGCTGGTAACACTCCTGTTGGGTGTGCCAATACTCGTGGTACAAGAACGCAGCGGAGAGCAATTCTCCCGACTCTTTCAGTTTTTTGGCCGTGTGCAACGCGAAGATCTGACCAAGTTGCCGCTCACCAAACAACTCTTCAGCGTCGATCAACAACAACGCGGTGTTGAATTTGCCCTCTTCCAAGGAGTTGAGACATCTGTGGAGCACGCGAAAAAAGCGGGGTGTATCTTCCAAGTGTCCTTGGATCTCGTTGAGCAGCTCACGACACTCCGCGTACTGTTCATCAGCGAGCTTCTTTTTGAGCACACACGTACGACGAAACAATACAGGCTCTTCGAGTTCAGCATGAGAGAAGGTGTCTTCTTTGAGTTCTTCGTAAAAAAGCGATGTGTCAGAGTGGGTCACAATTTACCTATCGAGTTTCTTGGCGTTTTTGACGTAATTCACGAATGGCTTCTTCGATGCCATCAAGGGACAAAGAGTACATATCAAAAATTTCACGAATCATGACAGTCGTCATGGTGCTCTCCCAATACCGCTTGGGTTCGGGGTTAAGCCAGACAGAGCGAGGAAATCGTTGAGAGATACGCTGCAACCAGACATATCCGGGCTCGTCATTATAATGAAAATAGTCGATCGCACCACCTTTTGCTGTCAGCTCATAAGGAGCCATCGCAGCGTCCCCGACAATAAAGCAAAACCAATCCTTGTCGAGGTCCTGCAAAATTTTCGCGGTGGGCTCTCCCTCACGACGGGCCATATCAGAATACAACGCCTCGTAGGGGCAGTTGTGGAAATAGTAGTACTTGAACGCTTTAAAGTGAGTCGCCGCGTGTGCTGCGGAGAAAAGTCGCTCACATAGCTGCGAGTAAGCGGTCATCGACCCACCGACATCCATCAACAACAACAACTTGACCGTATTTTTTCGCTCTGGACGAAAGACCATCTCGATCTCACCGGCATTTTTGGCGGTCATATCGATGGTCTCATCGATATCGAGTTCATCAGGGCGTCCATCACGGGTCAGCCGTCTCAATTGACGAAGCGCGATCCCCAACTGTCGGACATCCAAGACCCGATCATGTCTGAGGTTGCGAAAGCGTCTTTTGGTCGCGACCTGTACCGCGCTCCGATTGCGCCCTTCGCCTCCGAGTCGCACACCGCTAGGATGTTGACCACCGTGACCAAAGGGGCTGGTCCCACCGGTCCCGACCCAGCGATTGCCACCATCGTGGCGTTCCTCTTGCTCACGCATCCGCTCTTCGAATTGCTCACGTAACGTCTCAAGATCGAGCACTTCGAGCTGCGCAAGCTCTTCTTCGGTCAGCTCACGGGGGAACTTGGGGTCTTTCAACCAATCGAGCACTTTCTCGGTCAGATCTTCGGGAGGCTCGACGTCGTGAAAATACTCCGCGAAGGAGATATCGTAGAGGTCAAAGTGCGCTTCGTTTTTCACACAGACACTGCGACAGAGGTGATAAAACCGCGTCAGTGATGTGCCTGAGAGATCGAGTGCCAACGCCTCCATCAACGCCAGCCACTCCGTGATACTGACCTTGATTCCGCGAGAACGTAACAGGTAAAAGAAGTCGACAAACATCTTCTCTCCCTACCACAAACGCTTGCGTTCTGAACCACCAGTCTGTTTCTTCTCGACCATTTCGAGATCTTGTTCTTTTTTCAACAACACCCCCAAAAAGGGAAGCTCTTTCTCGACCTGTTTGGCGCTGATCCCACCTCTCATGATCGCACCAATCCAGTCGATCAACTCACTCGTCGAGGGACGTTTGCGGATCATCGGCTGATCGCGCAGCCAGTAAAAGCGAGTCAGACATTGTGAGAGAAGTTTCTTTTCGATATCGGGGTGGTGGACGGCGACGATGTCCTTCATCAGCTCCTGCTCAGGGAAGGAGATGTAGTGGAACACACAGCGGCGCAAGAAGGCGTCGGGGAGTTCTTTCTCCGCGTTGGAGGTGATCACGACGATAGGTCGCTCGATCGCAGAGACAGTCTCGTCAGTCTCAACGACGTGAAAGCTCATCGCGTCGAGTTCATGGAGCAGGTCATTGGGAAACTCCATATCAGCCTTATCGATTTCGTCGATGAGGATGACGCAGCGTTTTTCGCGTTTGAACGCCTGGCCGAGTGGACCAAGTTTGATGTAATTGCTGATGTCACTGACATCGTTGTCACCGAAGCGACTGTCATTGAGTCGCTGGACGGTGTCATACACGTAGAGCCCATCTTGTGCTTTGGAGGTCGATTTAACATGCCACGTGAGCAGCTCCATTCCGAGACCTTCGGCGATGGCTCTCGCGAGCAACGTCTTGCCTGTCCCCGGCTCACCTTTGATCAAAAGTGGACGCGCGAGCGCGATGGAGACGTTGACTGCGTCTCTCAGATCCTGCGATGTGATGTAGCTCTCCGTCCCCTGAAATTTGTCAAATGACATCCTCACTGACCTCCTTACAAGATGTAAAAAATACAGATGACGTTCCAATCATCTGAAGAAACATAGCAGTGCTATACCACAATCATGCAGCACAACACAGATATATTGGGAAAAGAGCGCGCTCGATGCAAGAACCTTCACTCAAATGTAACGCCAAACGTGGGTGATGACGTATCCATCTTGAGATGATACATTGAACACATGCAC
The DNA here is from genome assembly GCA_002731275.1 of Deltaproteobacteria bacterium. Taxonomy (GTDB): domain Bacteria; phylum Myxococcota_C; class UBA6777; order UBA6777; family UBA6777; genus UBA6777. The sequence continues at coordinate 9,514 of PCBK01000176.1, forward strand.
AACCGATCACACAGCCCCCCAACCCATGCGAGTTGACGACATGCGAGCCACACCATTACTTTTGTTGCCATTGATCGTGCTATGGCCACTCTTTGAACCCCACGCAGCCTCCACAAAGGTCGCGACGATCATCACACGCCCCAAACCGATCAAAAAGAAACGCACAGTCCCTGATGGGATCACAGGGTGGTCAGGAGACCTCGCGCTCGCAGGCTCCTTTAATGGACTCGGCGTACGTATCGGAGGGCAATTTGGTCACAAGTGGCGATTGTACCCTCATGAACACAGGGCTTTCAAAAACAACTTCTTGTACACGGGGCTCGTCGCCAGCGCGACACCAGCGTACGGAGGAGGTGGGGTCTTTGTGCGACTGCAACCCTCCTCTTTCTTCAATCTCGGCGTCAGTTATCGAGTCCGTGGTTACTTCCCGGCTTTTACAGTCGGTGGATTGTTTACCAACACGACGTCACTGGTCAATCACTTCCAAGGTATCGCTGATGTCTTCGAAGGTGACAAGCGACTCAACGATCATATCGCCACGGTAGAAAAGAAAAACAACGGACGTCCGATGATGTTGACGCACATTCTCAGCGCCAATGCCTTACTTCAAATGAAGCTCAAAGGCGTCGTCCTCCTCGTGATCGCCAGGATGATGTGGTGGTGGGGACAATTCGAAGACGTGGACAACTCACAGTACTTCTTCGCGCCGGGGATGGATATCTTCGCCGCCAAACAAGAGATGATGTTCGATATCAACGCGATCGTTGGTTACGAATACAAAAATGTGATGTTCCTGCTCGCCAATTCATATACTCACACGTTTAACGCAGGACAGAACCGCTGGGCGATCGGCCCTGCAATCAGATGGCAGATCACGAAGAAGAAAATAGGTCCCATGAAATCCCCTTATTTGCTCTTTGCAGTGCGGTGGTTTGCACAACACTTGTGGCGTCGTGGTCCCATTCCCAACGTCGCATTTGTCCTTGGTGCCGACATTGACCGCCCAAGATAACCCCCACTTCGACTGCAATGTGCCCCCAACATGACACAGGAGATCAACATGCCCACAATCATACCGTCCGCAACACGCATCGAAGCGGCAGGAAACAAACCCAAACTGATCGACGAGTACGTCGGTCGTGTCAACACACAGTCGGAGAACGTAAGCATCGCCCACATGCGCTCTCCTGGCGGATGGGTCGAGCCAGGACAAACACCGGCGTTCCAAGAGTACACGATCGTCTTACGTGGTGAGTTACAGGTCGAGACAAAAGAAGAGACCTTCGTCGTCAAAGCAGGACAGGTGATCATCACACACCCTGGTGAATGGGTCCGCTACAGCACTCCCTCAGAAGAAGGTGCCGAATATATCGCGGTCTGCACACCTGCATTTTCGATGGACACAGTCCACAGAGACGAAGGATAAAGCACAAAACATCATGCATGACATGATATGACGTGGACATCTCCCATACTCACAAAGACCTTTGACTTTGCTTTGGGAGAATTGCTATGCATCACACTGATATCATTCACGAGATCAAAAACCTGCCTGTGCTCACTGGTGCCCAACAACTCGATGGGCTCAAAGAAGACGCTTTCACACGATATCTGCTGAATGGCTCGATCAACACTCACACACTCCACCATCTCGCTTGCGATGTCGTCGAACAGGCGATGTTGAGAGAGCGTGATCTGGGTATGGAGATCCCCTCTCCGTATTGGGAGATCATCATGGTCAAACGCTTGTGGCTCTCAGGAGAAGCTGACGCACAAATGCTCCTCGACGCGAGGATCTCAGCAAGTGTCTCAAGCTGGAAAAAGAAGAAAAGAGCCAAAACGTCTTCCAACCCCAAAGATCACATCAAAGACAAACTGCTCCACGCTGTCCAGCTCATCGCAGACCCCGAAAATACATGGCAAGTCGAAGCCATTCAGCAGGCGACAGAAGCAGCTGCGTGGTCACAAAGTCAACAAGCCATGATGTCTCCTATCTTTTGGCTCAAAGCCAACGATGAAGAAGTCCTCAAACACTGGATCGAAGGCTGGAACCAGGAGCGTATCTGGCAAAGACACCACCTCATCGAACTCATCGAATCACTCCCACAACCTTCCACGACCATCCCTCTACACACACACACAGCGCAAGTCGCATAACCCCCCCCACAACATCCATCCATTCATCCCCCGAAAGATTGACTTTTCTCTCCTCCCCGCGCATACTCAGCCTTCAAAATCACGAACGAAGTTCGCTTGTAAGGGCTTCTGACCTGAAGGTACAAGACATGAACGCTGAGCCCCAACACATCCCTCCGACATTACCTTCTACGTTTATCGAACCTACGCTGCTCTCCATGTCCGAAACAATCGGCGACATCGTCATGCATTGTGTGATGCAGCTCGACACACATATCGACGAAGCGCTCCTCAAACGAGCTGTTCGTCTAAGTATGGACGCAGAACCCATTGTCGGTTGCACCTACGTCGAAGGATGGTGGAGAGGCCATTGGAGACGTCGCACAGATCTCGACACGCTCACACTCGTACAGGTCCAACACACAGAAGACCCGACAGAAACACTCCAAACATTTATGGCGGCTCCACTTGATGGTAGACACCAACCAATGGTCGACATTCTGGTCCTTCGTCAATCAACACATGATGTTATCTGTCTCAAGATCGATCACCTGATCGTCGATGCAGGCGGCATCAAAGACTACGTGTACATGCTCTTTGATCTGTACAGAGCGCTCCAAGCAGGGAACACCCCACATATCACCCCAAACATCGATGGAAACAGAGAGCTGGATCAACTCCTCAAACATCTTCCGCTCAAGTGGCCCGGTTGGCATCTGTTTTGGCATCGCACGATCAAAGACATCAGACAATTCTTTCTGCCTTTGAGAAGTTGGCACGCCAATCTCCCAAGACGCCCAAGAGAGCAACGACGCTATGCCATTCGTGTGATTGAACCTCCACTCTTTCGGAAGCTCAAGAGATATGGCAAACACCACGGCGCGACCGTCAACGATGTCATTGTCAGCGCGTACTTCAGAGCACTCTACGCCTTCTTACAGCCCAAGAAACGCGTCCCCTTGCGCATGATGAACACTGTCGATCTCAGACGATACCTGCCCACCCGACAAACAGGCGCGCTTTGTAACAACTCCCTCTTCTCCTATCTGAATATTGGCTACGATATAGGCGATTCTTTCGAGGATACACTCGGCAAAGTCAACTCTTTCATGCAGACACTCAAACAGGAATATATCGGCTTGGGGGATCTCGCGATCTTGCCGAAAGCTCTTCGGGTCATGCCACATGCCTTGTCACGTAAGCTCAGCAAATACGCCTTTGTCCTTGTCACCAAACTCTACCCACCAGCGATGACCAATATGGGACAAATTGATACGACCCAACTCTCCTTTCATGGTGGCGCTGTCGAGAACGCATTCCTTACAGCCTCTATCCTCTACCCACCTGGGATACTGTTGGGGATTAGCGGGTTTGGTGAACAGCTCACTGTCACCTCTGGCTTCTGTGAAACTGCCATCTCAAGAGAACAAATCGACAAGCTCATCGATCTGTTCATACAAGAACTCGACTCACTCACAATCCCCGACACCTCGTCAGTGGAGACGACTTGATGGAACATCGCAAGCCTCTGTCAGCTCAATGGTACATCGCACTCATCGCCATCACGAGCATACTGTTTGGTGCGGGTTGCCCTTGGATACAAACACGTGCCCCCGAAAAAGACGTGCTCAGCTCGTCCTTTACAGATCAGGACAAAGAAGGCTGGTTCCAGAGAAACATGAAGCAAGTTGTCCTCGCAGGCGTCAAGACAGAACCACCACACATCCAATCATGTGTCCAACCCAATCAAACGTCCTACCAGCACGCGACTTGTGTCTACCCCCACTTCGCCAAAGCCAAACAAAACAAACGGATTGGGATCATCCATCAGCTCGCCATTTTGGATAAAAAAGGCTTGGCCGTCCTTCATGTCTTGCTCAACAGCACAAAGCCCGCTTATAAGCTGACTTTGGGAGAGCATCTCCTCGCGTATGCCTCTCACTACAGCATGATCACACCGAGTTTTCTGGCAAGCTACTATGGAAACTCGAAGGCTTACTTTCTTCGATCACTCTCCCAACTCCCACAACGAGAACGGCTGACGATCGTTCGATCACTCGTCGCATCACTACGACTCTCATCGAAAAAAGCCGTGAGCAAAGAATTTCAGGGATACATCCATCTACCTGCGATGTGGTTGTGGAAACAGATCATGGAGGAGAGTAAGCTGGAGCAAGCGCTCATCAAGTGGCGAATCACAGATTGCACGAGAGGTGCCAAACCTGTAACACCTTATTACTTTCGGTCCTTTGCGCTACTTCAACGTTATTACGACCTCTGGAAAAAGATCAAATACACAGTGCGCCGAAGCAACGTCAAAAATTACGTGATCGCGATCAGGGCGTTGGTCAATGGGAAAACATTCGTCACGATCCCTCCGATGGATCAGGACGCCCTACAAAAAGCTCACCAACTCATCCATACACAAAAGGCACTACAGACAAGGCTTTGGGTCACCTTGCACAAAGTCAAAAACAAAACACTTCGAATGCAATTACTTGGATGGTACTTGCAAATCCAGCGGCGCTCTCGAAGGTACTACGCGCTCCCCCCACTATAACGCCCAAGTTGGCACACCCAAGAGGATGGAGGGTCGAATCTTCCCTCTGCCAACACCAACATATCCTCCCAAAAACGTAATCAAATCAAAAGCGAAGAAGAAACATCAAAAAAGTTGGTAACGATCTGTACCCTGTCGTGGAAGATGATCATGAAGGACAGGAGAGCTTCCTGCTTTTGAACGGATAGACGAAAGGAAAATCGAATGAAACTCTACCTCACCAAGAACGCAATGCTTGGGTTACTTACGATATGTTTAAGCATAGGCATCGTTGGGTGCAAACAAACACAAGTCAAACAAAACAAGATCACAAAGCGCCCTCAACCGATCAAAAAACTTGCTTGTATCAAGGGACGCGTCATCAACGATAAAGATAAAGGCTTTGGAGGTGTGCAGGTGACGACACTTCCACACACGACCTATGCAGTCACAGATCAATTTGGAAACTTCGAGATCTGCCATCGTAAAGTGCTGATCGACAAAGATACTGGCGAGACTCAAAAAGAACCCCTCGAACACACTATCTACGCGATCAGACTCAAACGTAGCGGCTTCCACCATCCCAACATCTCGATCGAGTACAAGGGCGATCCAATCAGTATCAAACGCTCCATCCCACTGTATGCAAAAGAGATCGCACTCCCAGAGGTCGTCGACTCATCAAGCACGAAATGTAACAATCCTCCCTGCTCCACAGAGGAGAAACGAGAAGGTGGCCTCATCCCCCCTGCTCCCAGAGGTGGAAACTAGGGCCGCCGTCTCACTTGAGAAACTTGCTTCTCAAACGATTTTCAGTCAAATCATAAAGAGAATGACTCTGATGAACCAGCTCATGACAGAGGTGCGTGTGACCAGACTGGAGACTAAAAATATACAACGTATCAAAGCATACGTCGAAGAGCACGTCGATGTGTTGCACAAGACGTTGTGTGTATATGTCTATAAGTCCGGTCTCGCAAAAGGAAACCAAGTCCAGCAAGAAGCCCAAGACTTGCTCAGTGAGGTCGTCGAACGCGCCCTCAAAAAAGCGGACACGTTCGACCCAAACAAACGTATCATGGCATGGCTGCTCGGGATCGCCTCCAACGTCATCCTTCAAGAGAAACAAAAACGCGCAAAGAGACAACGTAGAGAACCCTTCTTACACGATTTACAGCAACAACACGCCGGACAATCGACCTCGTACCGATTGGAACCCAAGACAGCACGTGACGTTGAAGAGATCTTTGCATCATTCGAACATTACGAAGCTTTACTCTCCTGTGTCTCACCAGAAGAACGACAACTCTTACATTGGTCCGCCGTCGAACAAATGAGCGCCAAAGAGATCGCGGCACGCCTTGACTGCACACCAGGTGCTGTAAGAGTCCGCATATATCGGGCATGTAAAACATTACGCGAAGCACTTCAACAGAGAGGACGACATGAGCTATCCACACTCTGATCCGTCTGCACAAGAAGCTCTTGTGTACGAATACATCGAGGCTCTTGAATCTGGAGACTTCGACACGATCGCGTTGTTGATGGAGCTCGCAGAAGACTCCCCTGCGCTTGAAGCTGCGTTTGATGACATCCATCACACCTTCTACGACGAAGGCTTTGCCCACTCCACCACTCAAAATGCCGAAACGTTATCCCCCACAGTACAAAACAGTCACATACTGTCCATCGAAGAGCCTGACATTTCAGCACCTCAAGTATCTGAACGACCGATTGGACACGATGTAGAAAACACCACAGATGGGGATCAAACAAAGAGAAGCTTCTTAGGTTACTGGCTTTCAGCCGCCGTCCTCTGCGCTGTGGCGGTCATTGCGTACCAACCTCTCTCGTCATACCTCACAAACAAGGCGAGTGAAACCAGACGACTCCCCGGCCCCGAGAGTATTCCAACACGCAGTTTTGCACAACAGCAAGCAGGGATATGTACAAAAGATACAAGACTTCCCAAACGTTCCTGGGTCGAGAAGCTACACAAAGAGCCGGACACATTGGCCAAATTTCTCAATCAAAAAGAAGCCCTGCGCCAAGATACACTCACGCTCATGCAAAACCAGCATCTCGTCAAAACATTGGGGCAAAGGCTCACAAATACAACACTCTCTGATCTACACAGGATCATTCGCGCACGTTTGCTCTTGCGAATGGCACGTTTTCACAAGCAAAATTACCATCTATCTCTTCAATTTCACAAGGAAGTCTTTGCACGTCGACTCAAGCGCAAAAAGAAGCTCCAACTAGGACAACACTTTTACTACTATTGGGGACGGCTTCAATGTTTGCGTGGATACCGAAGGCAAGCCACGACAGCTCTACAAAGAGCCCTCAAGAACACACCAAAGCATCGACATGATCGAATCAAAGCATGGATGTATGCTTGCCGTTCTACGAGAGAAACTGCCGAGCAGACAGCGCAACAACTCGCAAAGCTCACATTCCCGAACGACCCAGACGGATGGACGGAGTGGATACTCTTGCATCACCTGTTTGGCCTTACACCACAAAGACAACCTGCGACACCAACACAGAGAGCCGCTCTGTACGAGCGTGTAAGAACAGGCCAACGTGCGGAGTGGTCTGCTGATGTGCAACGAATGCCGGTGGATCAGGAGACACTACAAGAACAAGGTATTAGGACCAAACTCACTTACTTCGACCCGACTGTGTTCCTTATGATGTCACACGACTTTGCACAGCGCGCGTTGACATTATTACGCCAGCAACCTGACACAGATCGATATGCACCTTTCTACGTGGCCGAAGCACACAGTATCCGCGCAGAGAAAAAACAAGCTCGCATACATCTATTCAAGTTTTTACAACAACCGCCACGCCGGTTACGACTGTCCTATTTGCTCTTTTCACACCGTCTCTCTCCAAGACAGCTAAGACAAGAAGCCTGCTTCCAACAAGCTCGCCTTGTCGGCCCCTACCACAAAGATATCGCAGAGCGGATACTCTCCTCTTTGGCCACACAAGATCACATCGCCAAATCTCTCGCAGGGTTGGGATTTTTACACCTTCATACACATAAGCAGCAAAGCTATCAGTGGTTACTCAAAGGTGCGGAGCATGCACAAGCCCAGGAAAAAGAGCTCGCATATCACTATATTGAAGCCATTCGTAAAACAGAAGACGAGACGTTGAAGAAAGGTGCCAAACTTATCGTGCAGCTTCGACTGTACCGATACCAGGTCCGTGCTTACTACCTTTGGGGCAGCATCGGCGCCATCCTCGCCGAAAAAGGTGACAAGGCTACGTGGTGGATGGAACAGCTTCACCGCAAAGAAGATCCGTACAAAATTACAGGCGAAAACGAACCATTCCAATTTGCCTGGACCATCAACGCTTATACACATGCCGGAAAACTCGGCATCGCAACACTCTTTTTCCATAAAAATAAAGATACATACCCCTCTCTCATCCAACTGTGGTCCCTGATCAAGATGTGGCGTATCTACGAAGGAATGGACGGTATACCTCTCGTCAAGACAGGGTAAGTAAAGAGTAAATAGAAAGGCTACAAGGTCCCTTTTGGCGGGCTTTGCCTGATAGAGCAACCTGGGGTTTTCACCCCAGACCCCACGATGCTTACGCATCGTCTGTGTTGCGCTCTTCGAGCGCTGGGAAAAGGAAGAACCCCCTCAGACGGGCTTCGCCCGCCAGCTCCCCCTTGTATGACTTGCGCTTTACTTCGGTCATACAAAGGGAGCGATGCAGAGGAGAGAACAGAACCCCATCAGACCGAGCTATCGCTGTCCAGCTCCCCCTGCTATTCAACTTAGTTGGCAAGGAGAGCAATACAAAGGAGAGAACAGAACCCCCTCAGACGGGATATCGCTCGCCAGCTCCCGCGACACGACTTGCGCTCCGCTCCTGTCGGCAAGGGGAGCGATACAAAAGAGGGAACAGAACCCCCTCAGACGGGCTTCGCCCGCCAGCTCCCCCTGTATGACCTGCGCTTTGCTTCGGTCAACAAGGGGAGCGATAAATATCAAACGAGATATCGCGATACAAATGAATATTCCGTGTATATCGGTTGGAGTTCAGTAGGGTCGGGCCTTGTGTCCGACTAAAACTGTCGAGGATATCGGTAGAATAGTCCCTCCTCTCGAAAGGCTTGAGAGGAGGGAAGAGCCGAAGGCTCAGGGTAGTGAGTTTGTTGAGGCATATGTTGCAAAGCGTACGAAG
>PCBK01000177.1 GCA_002731275.1 Deltaproteobacteria bacterium
CAGGGTGGAGAGTTTGTTGAGGTGGATGATTGCAAGCGAAGACGCAAAAAACCCACTGAAAGCTCGAAAGCAAAAAAGAATCCAAGGATATGGCCTTGCCATATCCGACTGGAAGAAGGGGATTGCAGAGTGGAGTCAGGGGAGTTTGCGGAGACACAAGTGCAACGTCCGCCGGATCCGATGTTGAGTATCTCCCGTGTATATCGGTTGAATGGTCCCTCCTCTCGAAAGGATTGAGAGGAGGGAAGAGCCGAAGGCTCAGGGTGGTGAGTTTGTTGAGGCGTATGTTGCAAAGCGCACGAAGCAAATCAGCCCGACGAGGGCGCTTGCGTTGGGCGCAACTGCAAGATACGCCGGATCTGCTTTATCGTTTGGCTTCTTGTTTGGCGAGGCGGACGATGACACGTCGATGGGATTGCTTTGTGCCTCCGATTTTGACGACGCGATGGCGAACCTTATTGCTGTTCTTTTTGTAGACCGCGAGGTACATGGTTTTGCCTGTTTTGGTTTTTTCGATGCGGAAGATGTAAAGCTTTTCGACACCAAGTTTACCACGGATCGCGCGGAGTCTTTTGAGGATTTTGAAGCGTGAGCCGTTATCAAACAGATCGATGTTTGTGACGGTGAGGGTGCGTGGGTCGAGCTTGAGTACGATCTTTGGCAGGTTGATTGTTTTGGCTTGGCCTGCTTTGATCGTTATGGTTTTTTGGAGTGTCGTGTAGCCTGTTTTTTCGAGGCGGATGATGTGTTGTCCTGGGGGAAGATCTTCGAGCAAGAAAGGGGTCTCACCCATATATTTGTTGTTCAAGTAAAGTTTCGCACCTTTTGGGTACGTCTTGAGTGAGAGTTTGTACTGCGCTTGTTTCATGTAGTATTTACGCAGGACTGTGTAGTAGCTGACCGCCCCTTTTGGGTAATTGGAGGGGAGCTCGTAGGTTGGCGCGTAAAGGATGGCTTTGGTCATAAAGGAACGCACCAGCTTGGGCTTCTTGGTGCTCAAGTAGACGAGCGCCTTGAAGATGTATGCATCTCGAAGGTACACGGGACTTGAGAGCCACTTGCGGTGTTTTTCTGCGAGCCTTTGAGCGACATTCAGGGATTTGAGGGCAAAGGGGAAGCGCCTCGCGCCAAAGAGGCCTTCTTTGTCGACGTAGAGCTTCTTTCCTTTGAGCAAAAAGGCTTTCATCTTTGCGATATCTTTTTGGACTCTCGCAGGAACCGCACCCTTAAAGAGTAGGATTTTCTCTTGTTGTTCGCGGTCGTAAATTGAAAACCCACCTTTGCTACGAAATGCCCAGTTCGTCAGTCGTTTGACCCAGGCGACGTCGGCTGTGCGCTCTTGCCCTGATTGGTCAAAAAACAGCGCGATTCGTTTGCCCGCGAAAGCCTGTCCTGGAGAGAACAGTGATATCCCGACGAGCGCGAGAGAGCAGAGGCACATTAGAGCCTTCGTGGAGTTTTGTTTCATGTGACGCTTCCTCTTCTTTGTCCCAACAGCGTGGAAGACAGTAGTAGATTCGATGGTTTTGGGCACATCTGCCTGAATTTGACGTGTCAGGTTCCCAATTTCTTCAAAACGCTCACAACACATCGCAGTTATGTTGTGTGTGCAGCCGACCTGAGCTGCTTGTAATTATCGAATCTTCGACAACAAATCAAGGTGCTTTTTGAGTCATGTCCAGTAAAGATGCTTTTGGCCGCGTTTTCTTTTTGTAGATGGTCCTTGACTTCTCCTCATCACTTTTCATGTTTTGACCATCACATTGGCGGACACGGAGGATCAATGACGTACCAGAACCGATATCTTTGGGGATGCCTTTTTGCAACAGGCTACACCGCCAGCTCAATGTACCTGATGTTTGCCGAAAGCGAGCGTGTTTTGCGTGCATTTGGGGGCGCATCTTTGTACCTCGAACGTGCGCTCATGTGGCGATATGCACCTCTCCTTCTGGGCTCTTTGCTGTGTCTCGTGGCTGTGTTCATGGACAGGTTTGCAAAGGAGGTCGACTTCCCTGGGTGGATGGACAATCACGTCATTCGCCAAGACATGATCGTAAAATGGGTGCTGCTTGGTTTGGTGATTGGTGTCTTCTGGATGATCGGTGATCGGATGTTGGAGCTTGGAGGTGGCTGGAAGGGGATCCCGTTGGGTTCACCTCTGTTGTCTTTTGCTGTCTCCCTGCGTGCTGTCTTGTTGGCTGAATTGTTGTATCGAGGGTTGTTGTTTGTGCTCGTCGTATGGGCCTGCAAGAAGCTGTGGGGGCAGGTGTCTTTTGCGTGGGTGAATCTGTTCGTCGCGTTCATCTTTGCGCTGGGTTATGTACCTGTGTCGATGGGGCTCTTTAAGTTGGTGAGTGTTTCGCAGATACCATTTACAATGTGGGTTGGGTTGATTGTGTTACAGGGAGGAGCGGGGGTGTTGTTTGGGGTCGTGGCGATTCGCTACGGGTTATGGGCTTCTGTTGTCGTCCATCTTTGTGCGGATCTCGTCTGGCACACGTTGTGGCCTATCTTCGCCTAGTCTTGTGTGTACCCATAAAAAAGATGACCAACGTGAACAGCCAGATAGGAGCGGAGGGGGAGCGTTGAGGTTGTGTATGGCAACCACATCCTTTCGCCGGTAGCTCAGGGAGGGTCTCTTTGGGAGCCTCTGGTGTCGTCTCCACTGTCTTTTTGATCTCCGTGGGGTCAGGCTCTGGCTGTGGTTCGGGTTGGACGCTCGCGTCTGATTGTGGTTCAGGTGTGGGTTCGGATTGTGGCTCTGGTTGTGGTTCTGGTTGTCTAGGGTTGTGTGTACATGTCCCACTTATGCAGTCGTAATCGATGGGGCACTCTCTGCTGTCGATGCACGTGGTGGTCGTTGCGTCGGCTTCGCAGTATCCGTAGGTGCCTTGTTGCGTTTGAAGGATTCTGTTGCAGGTCCGACCTGTTGGGCAATCCTTCTCTGTACAGAGGCACACATTGGCGGCATTCCCGTAGCGAACACACTGTCCACCGATGCTACATTTTTTGGTTTGTGTGCAGTCTTCAAAGCATCGCGCACCTGATTGGGTGTACAAACAAATGAGTCCATCTTTGCATCGACGAAGATTGTCACAAGATTGTCCAATCGAGCGATACCCTTGCGCGCTGGCGATACAATATTGCCCATCATCAAGACCCGCACAGACCTGACCAGAAGGGCACGAGCGGTTGCTCGTATTTGGAGCACAGGAGCCTATGGCTTGGTTACTTTGGTAGGTGAAGAGATTGCAGAAGTGATCGGCTTCACATTCGCTGTCATCTCTACACAGACAATTGCCGACGGAGCTACAGAACCCACCGCCTTTGCCTTTGCATTCGTTTGCGTTTGTACAGGCTGCGAGGCACACTCTGTAAGAGGAATTTCTGAAACAACGTGTGCTCCCTTTACATGTGTTGTCTGCGAGACAATCGGTACCTGCATTCCCTTGCTGGACTCCACAAGGTTGGAGACAGACCTTTCCGCTGCTCAAGTTGGCACATTGGAGATCGCTCTTGCAGGTGCCTGTATCACATGTATCACCGACGACACCACCATCTTTTCGTACGCAAAACTTATCCTTGCACGTGAAACCTGTCGCGCAATGTTGGTCAAGCAAGCATGGAACTCTACACGTCCCGCTTGATGGGACACATTGCTTGGGGAATCCTACGAACAACGAGCGACAGAGGAATCCTTCAGGGCAGAAGTCGCCTACAGCACAGGGCTGACTGCACGTTCCTTGTCCTCTTGGTCCGTTGCACAGATTGTCTCCACCACCACAATCATCTTTGTTTGTACATGGGTGACAGAGCTTGGGGCTGCGTGGTGGGAGCTTCGGCATACAGATGTTGGTGGTTGGGTCACAATGTTCACCAAGTCCGCACTCTGCGTCTGCTTTACAGGATACATCCGGACAGGTTGTCTGTTCAGGTTTGCAGACAGTGCGTGACTGACTTTGCCCTTGTAGGGTCGTGCATTGTGAGCCTGTCGGGCAGCAATTGGCGCTTGTGCATGTTTGTAAGCATCTATACCCATTCGTGAATTTATAACAGATGCCATTTCCACAGTCCGCATCTTTTGCACAAGGTTGGCAGTGTGTTGTTTCTTGTGTGATGGGTTTGGGTTCGCAGATGGATTTTGTGCCACATTGGGCGCAGATACCGCAATCTGTATCCACTTTACAGGCGGCGGGGCCGTCTGCGTATTTGAGGAGGTAGGGTTGCAGGAAGGAGAGATTGGCGTCCAATCTCGTCGAGACAGCACCACCATCGCAGTAAGTGTCACCTTGTCCTGTCGCGGTCGCTTTGTAGGCGATGGAGGTGACACCCATCACGGCGATGCGTCCGTTGACTGTGTACAGCGCTGGGCCGCCTGAGTCGCCGTGGCAGGCGCTCTTTCTTTGGGCGACGGCGGTTTTTTCGTCGTAATGGATAAAGGATCTTGGGTTGATTTGAAACAGCGGAATGTTGGCTGCGTATTTTTGGTCCGCTCGCTGTTTGGGACGGGTTTGGATCAACCCATAGCCCACCACTCTGACTGTGGTACCAATCCATTTTGTATCCATCGCCGTGGTGTTGGGGATGATTGGGGTGACGTTGGTGACCTTGTTGCGAAGGATCAAGACCGCGATATCGTAATTGGCCCCTGAACCTGCTTTGTATTGGGGATGGTTTACGGTTTGTTGGAGAGAGTGGTACTCACTGCGGAATGTTTGATTAGGATCGGTAAAGTCGACACGAAATTGGATGTTTTGGATTCCGTATCGATTGATCGCGTCGACACAGTGGGCGGCAGTGACGACGAGTTGTCGACGAATAAGTGTCCCTGTACAAAAAGAGGAACCTTTTCTTACGACGAGCGCCCCGATAGCTGGATGGCTCAGGTCTCCTTGTCCATTGATGATATTTTGCTGAAGTTGGCTCGGAGAATGTTCCTGACTGACACACGCCTGACTCGAAAAAAGAAGAACAAAGCAAAGAAAAACATACTTGTAATATCGGTACATGATGTGTGTTGTGGAGCCTCCTGAGAGTTCCACGCTTACTCCTGTTTTGGGTTTATTTGATCGTAAATTGTGAACCCTGATATTTGCCTTGGAACGATGTGATAGAGAGTCCTGTCAGGCTGAGCAATTGTGATTCGAGTTTGGTGTAATCCTGTCCTGACTGTGTGTGAGAAGAGGTGATGTAACCTTTTACGCCGGACTGTCCTTGTGCAGAATAGTACGTTTTGTGCTCAATGGGAATACCTTGTGGGAGTCCGAGGACTGTATGTGAATAGTAACCACCGAGGATGACCTTTTTGATCACGACACCAGAAGAGACGTTGAGCGCCCATTTGATGGGTTCATAGGAGACAAGCGCCAGGATAAATGCTTTGTTTGTGCGTTGGATGGAGACATTCACCACACCAAAGCGATTCCCATTACCGTTGGGAGCAGGTGTATAAGGGGGAGAGCCTTCGTAAACGCCAACGACATGAAGCTCGCTGGCTTTACACTGCGATGCTTGGAATCCTTCGTCTACAGTCCCGTCACAGTCGTTGTCGATGCCATCGCAGATTTCTGTGCTTGGATCGCTCTGAATGGCGCTACACTCCGTTTGTTTTTTGTCGCTCGCGCAGACGTAGATACCTGTCGCGGCACAAGCTCCGACACCGACACTGCAACTCGTTCCTTTGTTGGGGTAGCCTTCGTCGATTTGACCATCACAATCGTCATCTTTGTCGTTACATTCTTCAATCGCGCCGGGGTTGGGGATCCCACATGTGCCATTGCAACAGCTCTGCCCTGTCGGACAGGTGTTTCCACACGCCCCACAATGTTGTGTGTTTGTACGAAGGTCAGTACATGTCTGGTTACAAAGCTGCTGTCCTACAGGGCAATTGAGTTTTTGGCAGGTGCCAGCCTGGCAGCCGTATCCTGTAGGACAAACATTCCCGCATTGACTACAGTGGAGGTTGTCCGTGTTTGGATCGACACATTGATTGCCACATCGCAGGGGCTTGTCGGATGGACATTTGATGAGGCATTGGCCACGAATGCATAACTCACCTTCTTTGCAACTCTTATCACATCCGCCACAGTGACTTGTATCTGTGAGGACATCTGTACAAATGCCTCCACATTTTTTGGGTTTGTCTTGGGTGCAGCCTTTTGCGAGGCAGCCTCCTGCGAGGCAATTTTCATTGGTCGTACAAGAGTTGTTACAGATCCCACAGTGAGTGGTGTTGGATTTTGGATCGACACATTCTTTGTTACATGTGAGAGGGGTCGGACCGGGACAACCTGTGTGGATACAGATACCTTGAATACAGCCTTGGTAGGGGAGACATTTAGTGCCACATTGACCACAATGATCTTGGGAAAAGGATGTATCTACACATTGTGTTCCGCAGAGCTGTAGACTGTTTGGACATTGGCATTTGCCCAGGTGACATGCTTGGTTTCCGGGGCATTGGACGCCACAAGCGCCACAGTTTCGCGTATCACTTTGGGTGTCCACACAAGCACCGTTACATTGGGTGGGGGTTTGTCTTGGGCATGTACGTACACATTGGTTATTTGCGCATAATTCGTTGTTTGCGCATACTTTTCCGCAGCCTCCACAGTTGAGTCTGTTGGAGGTGATATCGACACAAGCATTTCCACAAAGGGCTGTTCCTTTGGGGCAAACACATTGTCCTTTCTCGCAATATTGCATCCCTGGACACGCTTTCCCACAGGCACCACAGTGTTGACTGTTTGTGTTTGTGTCGACACATCCTCCAAAGCAAACTGTGGGGGTCGCAGAGGGGCAGTAAGCCCGGCAGCTTCCTTCTGCGCAGGATTGACCATCTTTGCATTTGTTATCACATGCCCCACAGTGTCCTATGTGGATGTCTGTGTTGACGCATTGGCCGTTGCATTTGAGTCGATTGCTTGGGCACTGGCAGCTACCTTTCACACATTGTTGTCCAGCAAGGCAGGCTTTTCCACAAGCACCACAATGTGAGGGATTATTTTGTGTGTTTACGCAGCTTCCAAAACACCCCTCAGGTGTGCTCGCTGGACACCGCAATAAACAGGCGCCGTTGGCACAGGACTGACCATTTTTGCAAGCTTTTCCGCAGCCACCACAGTGCATACGTGAGCTGCGTGTGTCTACACAGCGCCCTTCACATAGGACGCTGTGAGGGGGACAAACACACTGTCCTCCGAGGCATTGTTGGCCTTCTTTGCAGGCGTTGTTGCAGCCACCGCAATGGTTGGGGTTTTTTGTGACGTTGATGCAGGCATTGCCACAGATCGTCGGTGTGTCAGATGGGCACTTGTCCACACATGTTCCAGATGCACAAAGTGCGCCCTCTTTACAAGCATTTCCACAAGCACCACAGTGTTTTGCGTCGGCGAACAACAAAACACATTCGTCACCACACTTGGTGAAGCTTGACTGACAAATACATGTACCATCTTTGCAGTATTCTTGGGGGCTGCAGGCGTCTTGTTTGGTGATCGCGCAGGTGGACCACGAGCCGTTCTTTTCGCACGTCTGTTTGCCGATCGCGCAGAGCTTGTCATCGTCGAGGGTGCAGTCTCTTTGTTGCCCGACTTTACAGGCCTGACACTCTGCGTTGATACAGTACGGCGCTGTTGGAGAGGTGCAGTGGCTGTCTGTCACGCACTCGACACATCCACCTGTCTCGTCGCAGTGTTGGCCGGTCGAACAATCTTGATCCGTCCCACAAACACATTTGAAGTCCAGTGTGCATTCCTTTGTTGGTCCCGCGGGACTTTGGCAGTGTATGTCCGTCAGACAGGCGACACATGTCCCCACCCCCGAAGTGTTTTTCAGACATCGATCGGGACACGATTCACAGCCAGTATTTTGCACATCAATGTCTGAGCAGGCATTGGAGAGACTGAGAAAGCATGTGAAAACAAGTATATTTCGTAACAAGCGATAGATTTTCAAGGACCACTCCTGCGCGCCGATCCCACGGTATGTGGGTGCAGTTTATATCTCTCGCCCATAATATACTGTTTTCATGTTGGATTCGAGAACTTTTTTGGCTGGTGATCAATTTTGCCAGGAGCGATAACTCATATCGACACCCATCATGATCTGCCACTGTGGCCCTGTTTGATCGGTGATGGCTGTTGGATAGGCTGACAACAGCGCAAATTGTAGCAAAAAGCGAATGTGTTTGTTGATATGAATGGTACTGCGGACGTTGACTTCCATCGGAAGAGAAGGCGCGGTGCCGTATGTTTGCTGCTCTTGTGTGGCGAACAACAACATCCCAATATTGAGATCGAGCGTGAATCTTCTCATGTCGAGACTTGCGCTCCAGCCGAGGACTGGACTTTGTCGATACAGGTCGTGTAGTTGAAGGCCTCTGCGAGTTGTCAATTCATTCATACCACCGCGAAAGATCGTCAAGGGTTGTTGGGACTGGGGAGAGATGGAAAAGAAGGGGATGTCGCTCTTTTCGTCTGCGATGGGGATATGGAAGTGTTGTTGTAGTTTGACGAATGGCAACGGAAAGAATGAGAGGCTGCCGTGAAGCAATCCAGTTGTGGGACTCGCCTCGAAGGTGGAGGTCGGCGAGGTCACTTGCATCGAACCCGTGTGGACGATCGCTGCTGCGTTCAACGCAAAGGCTGCATAGTCGTATCGCATCGTTGCCCCAAACCAAAAATGTCCTCCTGTGCTCGTCGGGGTGCTCGCACAGTCATTTTCGAATCGATGGCAGATAGGAGCCTGCCCCGGCAGTGTTGTGAATTGTTCTCGCCACTTCGAGGAGAGGAGACGTGCGCCAGCGATATTGTCACCGTCGTTCATGAATGTCGCGAAGAGTTGGACCACAAGATTGGGTGATTTGTTGTAGCCACTCCAACTCCAAGAGGCGTTGGTTTCGAGGTGGATGATGGGGCTTTGCTTTCCAACTGCGCTCAAGGAACCGTCAGGAAGCAGGGCTTTGGCCTGTACATCCCACTGGCTTCTGTATCGAGAGAGGATGTCCATCGCAAAGTGCGCTCCTGGCGTAAACCCATCGAGGATCAGGCCAGCGCCGATGGTCGTTCGCTGCTGTCCGAGTGTGGCTTGAAACGAGCGAGTCTTAAAGCGCACAAAGGCCTCTTTGAAGAACAGGCGTTCACGCAAAAACCAGGGGGTGTTGTGTCGAGTTGATGGGGACTGAGTGTCCGTCAGTTGGTGGTCGTTGAGTTGGATGACCAGGTCCGTTTTGTCGTTGAGATATTGTGCACCGAGGAAGACCTCTCCACTCCCCACGGAGACGCCGAGCTCGAACCAGTTGGTGAAGGACACCAACATCATGGCGTTTGCGTAAAGCTGCGTACCGTAACGCATGGGGATGGGTTGGCTCAGAGGGCGTTCGTAATGTAATTGATCTTTCTGGAACGCGAGGCGCGCGCCCCCCTGGATCGCAAAGTGTCCTTCAAGTGCGTGTGCTTGTTGGGGGTGATTCGACAATATACCACACACCAAAACACACACAATATATGTCGATAACCTGTGACTATCCATACTCATTCTCTCCCAATTCACCATGATTGTCGTCGCAGTTGTCACGTTCGCTACTGAGAACGATGAGGTCTTTGTCGGAGTCGTTGAAAAAAAGTACACAGAAGGTGTAAGATCTCAAAAACCACGACGTTGTTGGATTGAATGGAATGAAAAGCTGATAAGCAGCATACCCCACGTTGCTCCAAGTGTCAATCGGAAAAGTTCTTTATTTGCAGACTTGTACAGTGGGATGTTGAGAGGCCAGAGTGCGTCTTATGAAAGAGGAGAGCGACATCGTGAGAGATACGCTTCGTGTGCGATATTTCGTCCAGTGTTCATTGGTTTGTTTGTCTTTTTTGGCCGTCACATGGGAAGGTGAGGCTTTACACGCAAAAGAATCTCCAAAAGCGATGACAAAAGGCAAGCAAAAGCCCAACACCATTGTAAAAAAGAAATCCAACCCTTGGGGGCAAAAAGCGCCTCCTGTCCCACGTTATAAGACGCTGATCGTCAAGCGAAAACCATCCAAAAAGAAGCCAAAGGCCAGGGCGCTGTCGACGATCGTACCGATGCCTCGTTCATATCCTTTGGTGTTGGAGAGTGTGCAGCAAAAGAAACTCTCCAAGCGTCTCCACACAACACTTGCTAGGAAAAAGTCACTGCGTTTGTTGGTCGTTACGGACAAACCCATATACAACCCTGGGGGCATTATCTGGTGTAAGGCGTATGCACTTTGGCACAAAAAGAACCAATTGCTCACAGGTCAGAGGACAGGTCTTGTGTTTGAGCTGATCTCACCTCGTGGTCGTGTGATCACCCGAAAATGGGTTCGCATCGTGCAAGGGTCAGGACATAACGGGTTTCGGCTGCGTAAAGATGTCGTGGGAGGTGAATACACTGTGAGGGTGCGTACCTTCTTTTCGGAGCTCTACGCAGAAAAAAAAGTGGTCGTTCAGCGTTTTCAGGCTCCCCGCATCAAAAAGAAGATCGACTTTCTCAGGAAGGGATACGGTGCAGGTGATGATGTCGAAGCGACGATCACACTCGAACGGGCTGTTGGTGGTCCCCTACACAACCATCTCTTCGAGGTGCGGGTCATGCTCGCCGGAAAACTGTACAAGTCCTGGAAAACAGAGACTGGCGAGAGCGGAAAGGCCCTGATTGGGTTCCCACTGCCCAAAGATCTGTCGACAGATGATGGTTTGATGGTGATCCTCGTTCGCGACGCAGGTGTGACCGAGACGATCACGCGGCCACTTCCTCTCGCGAGGCGTAATGTCCTGGTGAAGTTCTTTCCTGAAGGTGGCGTCTCCGCGATGGGGCTGTCTTCACGTGTCTACCTCGCAGCTCGTCGCAATATCGATCTCAAACCTATCGATGTCGAAGGCCATATCCTCGACAAATCTGGAAACATTGTCTCAAAGGTTCGTACCTTTCACGATGGTATGGGCCGCTTTGTGTACACTCCACAAGCCGGTCAATCCTATACGTTCAAGATCACCAAGCCAAAAGGTATCCCCGGGACATTCGCGCTCCCTGCTGCAAAAGCTTTGGGGATCTCGATGCAGACCATCGAGACCTTCCAAAAGACGACATCAACAATCCCCGTGAAGCTCTCAAGTGTCTCCAAGAGGGATATTTTTCTCGTGGCATTCCAACATCAAACGCTCATGTACGTCGGATCACACAGTCTGCAAAAAGGAACACAGACCCTACACATCCGACCTCACGCACAGTGGCGTGGCGTGATGAGGGTTGTGGTCTTTGACGATGCGATGAAGCCGCTTCTTGAGCGACAAGTCTTCCGCAACCGGGGCGCTGGGATGAGGCTGAAGATTGAAGCTGTCCGTCAGGGCAAGCGAAGGTTTGTAGGTCGTCGCGTGTTCCGTCCTTTTGACACACCTTTGATCAAGATCACTGCCCAAAAACCCGATGGTACGCCTCTTGCCAATGCCAATCTTACAGCATCCGTCGTCGATGACACTGTGCTCAATTACGCCGATGACCATGAACCTAATCTGTTGGCGCAGCGTTTTCTGACGAGCCAACTCGTCGGCAAGATCCACAAGCCCAATTTTTACTTCTCCAAAAAACAGCAGCCCAAAAAACGCGCTCGTGCCCTGGATCTTGTGATGGGTGTCCACGGTTGGATCGATATCTCGAGTGTCCACCAAGCTCCCAAGAAGATACTCTCACAGCGCGATCCCAGAAAGCTGCGCCCCACACTGCTCAAGTGGAAACCAAAGACACCACGACGCTTGTTTTCAAAGCGCAAGGTGAAGCGGCGCCCCAAACCTCTCAAACCTGTGAGAAAGAGTACCAAGCAAATCAAAGATCAGGAGCTTCCTAAACAGAAAGCAAAGCGCGAGCAAGCCGGTGGCAAAAAACTTCTCTCACAGCGCACATTACGTGCCTCAAAACAAGATGCTGATGGCGAGACCCTCGGCAAAAAACGTCCTGGGAAAGTCAAGAAAAACAGATACAATTTTTCCTCAAGACGTATCTCTGGGATATTATCCGCTCCTCGCTCTCCTCCTCGTTACAGCTTCAAAGCAAAGAAGAAGTCGGTGTATCGTATCCGCGCGAAGTCATTGAATCGTATTCAAGGCACTCGGGCTGGTGGGCGTGCTCGGGTGGACTCCCCGCCATCGGAGGAGAGGTCTGCGCGCGCGCGACACAATCACTGGATGGTGCGACGTGTCAGACGGTGGCGACGGCGTAAGAAAAACCAGGGCAGCTTCGCGTATCGCGATTTACGTGGCTTCCGCAAGGGTATTCGACGATACAAAAAAATCCGTAAGAAGGCGATCGCGCGGGCTTGGCAGTCCTTTTGGAGTCGTCAACCCTACCATCGCTATGGGAACATCTTGTATTGGAATCGTCGTATCCGTCGGGTTGTCAAGCAGATCGATGTGTACAAACGTGTGATCGCCTTTTCCACAAAGCTCAAGAAGACAAGACCCGGAAGTCCCGAGGCGCAAGCGCTCTACCGATCAAAAGAGGCGACCGCGTTTGTTTATCAATACCTGTACTACGATCGTTCTCTGTATCAGTTGCGCCGCCGTCGACTTTCACGCAAAGACCCAAGGTTTCATGCAGCTCTTGAGCGTTTTCACCGCAATAAGAACCTTCAGTATTTACATCGACTTCGGAATTACTTGACCTATCGTAGGCGCTACGTTCGCCAACTACAAAAAAATATGTTGCGAGTCAAACGGCAGGCTGGAGGGATGGTCGCATGGGTGCCTCGTCTGATCACCAACGCGAATGGCGTCGCGTCGTTTCGCGTAAGGCTTGTCGGTGATGTGACCTCTTACAGGGTCCGTGTGGCCGGTGTTGGTGGCGGTATGCTCGGTGCCGATGACATCTTGATCGAGTCTCGAAAACCATTCTTTGCCGTCGCCAAGATCCCACAAGAGGTCTCTCGTGGTGATGCGATCGTTGTCCCACTGACCGTACGCAATGATCTGGCAAAGACACTCAAGGTCGATATTGACGCCTATTCGACGAGCACTGTGTTCAAGTTGGTGGAAGATCCTGCACCGAGCACTGTGGTGTTGGGAGCACACGAAGCGAGGACGTTCTTTTATCCGTTTCGCGTGGTTGGCAAGCGCGGAAGAGGCTGGATCAAGTTTGCTGCGCAGGCGGGGCACGTGACGACCCATGTGAGTGAATCCGTCTCCGTTATGCCACGTGGTTTTCCTCGTCAAATTGGCGATGCTGGAAAGTTGACCGCGAAAGGGAGGCTGTTTTCATTTGCGCTCCCTCAAGACCTACAAAAGAGCAGACCACTCGCCGAGATTCAGGTGTATCCCAACCCCATCGGTGAACTGCTCTCTGGGAGTGAGTCGATCTTGCGTAAACCCTATGGCTGTTTTGAGCAGACCTCTTCATCGAATTTTCCGAACACAATGGTGATGCAATATCTCTCTTCTCAAAAACATACGGCGCCGACATTGCGTTCACGTGCCTTGCACTATCTCGACAAAGGCTATCGTCGACTCGTGGGATTTGAGACGAGCAGTGGAGGCTTTTCTTTGTTTGGGCGTCCTCCTGGAAATGTCCCAATGACGGCGTATGGTATCTGGCAGTTTTCCGAGATGGGGAGGGTGTATCCCGTCGACAAGTCGATGATCAAGAGACAAATTCGCTGGGTCAAAGCCAAGATGAATGCGCAGGGGATGTTTCCGTATAATCGCTACAATCGTCGCAGCAAAAGGATCTTGGTGAACACCGCGTATGTCGCCTTTGCGTTATCACAAGCAGGACACAAAGACCTCGAAAAGACGCTCAAGGCGATGAACAATGACGACAACCTGGAGAAAGATCCCTATCCGTTGGCTCTTGCGACGTTGACAATGCAGAAGATTTGGGGAGCGGATGACAAGAGAGCGAAAAAGAGGTTGGCGCAATTGCTCGCTTTGCAACAGCTCAATGGTTCATTTCGTGGGAGGGTGGCGTCTGCGACTTACTCGCGTGGTCTCAATCTGTATATTGAGACGACTTCTCTTGCGATATTGTCGATGATCCGTGCCCATACACCGATCGCTCGCATCTTTCGCTCTGTGGAGTGGTTGTATCGACAACGTCGTGGGTATGGTCGCTTTGGTACGACACAGGCGACTGTGTTGGCGTTGAAAGCCTTGCTGGCCTTTCAGAAGTACCAGAAGTTTCAGCCAGCGCCAGGGACACTTGAGATGGCTGTGAATGGAAAGCTGCTCAAAAAAGTCTCGTACACAAAGCAGCGAACACAGCCTATTCGGGTCTCCGTACCATTCAATGTGTTGCGTCCCGGAAAGAATACGTTGCGTTTATCACTCGCGGCGAAGAACGAGATCCCCTTTCTATTTCGGGCTGATTACACGGCGTACAAGCCTGCGTCTGTAAAGCAGAGCCCTTTGGCCTTTCGAGTCGAGATGAAGAAACGACGTGTCCGAATGGGGGACACTGTCAGGCTGGTCGCGACGTTGCAAAATACGAGCGAGAAGGAGCTGCCGATGACGATGGCGAGGATTCGCTTCCCTGGCGCGATGGCCTTCCAGACCTGGCAATTGAAGGCGTTGAAGCAGAAAGGCATTGTCGATGCCTACGAGACACGTCCCCGAGAGGTGACGTTCTACTTCCTGAAGTTGAAACCCAAAGCGCACATCACACTCCCTCTTGATTTGATCGCACGTGTGACTGGAAATTACAACAGTATGGCGTCTTCGGCGTATCTATACTACGAAGATGACGTCAAACTGTGGACCGAACCATTGTGGATCTCCGTGCGTCCTTGATCGCCCTCACCACTTTCCTACATTCCCATTCTGTCGTACTATCTTTCACCTGATACAAGAATTTCTTTCTCAAAGGGATAGAAGCCCCTTCCTGAGCTTTGTAAAGGTGAGGGGATTTGGCCAAGTGCATATTTGTAGTTGTGTATTCGAGGTGACGATGATGACAAGATGGTTGATGGGTCTGTTGGTGTGTATTCTTTTCTTATTGGCTGTGCCGATACAGCCTCTCGCAAAAAAGAACTGCTTCTATCGACGTAGCTGCTACAGGAAAAAGTTTTGTGATCTCAAACGTGTCCGTCGATATGTACGGGGGAAAAAGCGCTATCGTTATCGATGTACATATCGACGTTATTGTCGACGGATTCGGGTCTGTCGCCGGCCGCTCCCACCACCTCCACCGCCACCGATGCCAACAGGCGAGCTTCCTCCACCACCTCCAGCGATGGACATGGACAGCAAAAAGAATGTCAGTGTTCCGCAAGAGCTGTTGAAGCAAAAGGTGCAGGTCAATTTGACCTCTGTGTTTGGGTGCTTCAAAAAACAACTACGTGACGATGAACAGTTTACAGGTGCAAAGGTGAGATTTACGATTCGAGGGGATCGAGGGCGGGTCGGATATGTCGCACTCGAAGACTCGGATAAACCCTATAAGTCGCTCGTTCGCTGTATACGAAGGCGCAGCCGCAGGTGGCGTTTTCCTCGCTTTACAGGTTCCGCCTTTGTGATCTACCCTATCTTCATCCGAAGACGATAAATGTTGGGCTTTTTGCTGCTGCAATAGCCTTATGACGGCCCGATGAGCCTGAAGGAGTGACTGATGCGTTTGTGTATGTTTGTCTTTTGTTTGTTTTTCTCCATGAATGTGTATGCGGATGTCGTGCCGCCACCCCCTACAGATTGTTCGAAAGGGAGCCAACCCACGACATCCCATGCGGGGCCCTACTGCAAACCATACACTTGTAATGATGTGGCGGATTGCCAACCTGCCGGATTGGTTTGTTCGTCGATCACCTTGTGTATCGAGACGGTCTCGACACAGTGTGGGAGAGTGCCTTGTACCCTTAAGAAAGTCCTCGGCACCTGCGCAGATCCCACAACTTGTAAGTCCCCTGCGAAGTGTGAGACAGGGACTCGATGTGTGGACAAAGCAGACCCTGAACCTGCCAAAGAACCCACGACAGAAAAAGCCCAAGAACCTTCCAAAGAGACGTCTACTGAGAAGGTCACAGAACCATCAAAAGAGCAGCCTCCTGAGCCTCGCAGTGAGCCCACACAACCTGACATTCATACAAAAGACGACGCACCCAAGGAGAACGCGCCTGAGAAGACCGTGGAGAAAGTCGCTGAGACGCCAGTAAAGGACACAAAAACACCCGAAGTGGAGACCAAGGACAAGGTCGTTGGTGAGAAAGGTGAGAGTCAAGACACTAAAGAAGGAACACCTTCGGGATGTGGTTGTGATGTTGGTGGGGCTTCTGTTGGGTGGTTTGTTGTCTTGGGGTTGTACTTTTTGGGATTGATTTGGCTGAAGAGACGCCGGCAGTCTGTGTAGAGTGGACGGAAGAGGGAAAAAAGGGGAGTTCAGAGAGCGAGTCGGCTTACTACTTTGCGATCAAGATGGAGTATTTAGCGGTGCTGGATATTCGTTGTCCATATGGGTAGAACTTGGTGAGAAAGCGTGTATCTTCGATTGACGCGTCAATCGCACCAAAGCGCAAGTAAGAATGTTTATAGCTGGAGAAGCTGTAAGGGATGTTTAAGATTGGTTGGGTGATGTAACTTTGGTATTTGTGGTCATTGAGTGCAGGGAAACTCACGAGGTACTTGTTGGTTGTTGTGTATGTTGTAGACCAGGGGGTTTGTAAACCAAAGTTGTTGGCGCGTTCGGTCGGAGCGCTTGCTGTTGGAGTTGACTTACCCACAGCCCAGATTGTGTTCTTACTCTCTGGAAACCAGAATGCAAATTGGCCGTCAACAAGATCCATTGAGGTTAGTGTTTTCTTTGCGATATAAACCCTGCATGCTGTTCTTCCGCTTTGGTGATTGACATTTGTGAAGACAAATTTGTTTGCGTCTCTTTCATAAAGGGATGCAAAAAATGGTGTGTTTTCTTTGCAAGCAGGTGTCCTGATTTCATAGATACCGGTCTGAATCCTGATCACTTGTGGTTTTGTGCTTTGGTCTGTGTGGGAGACTGGAAGTGAACAGTTCCATTTGTTATTTGCGTCCTTGCCACAGTGCGTTCTCCCAAATGTACCACCCGATCGTTGGTCTGCCATGACAACAGTGAAAGAGCTTCGGAGCAAGTTTGTGATGCCAGTGACAACGGAGCCAACTTTGATGTAGTTTCCTGTGTAGAACTTGATTTCATAGTCCTTGTTACAGAAGTAACTCGTCGTTCGTGGTGCGCTACCTACAGGGGTGATAAAGGCAACTGATTTGTTGCAGTTGAGTTTTGTCATCTTTTGTTTTGCAGACGTCCCGTCATACTCGTCAAAGTCAATGAGATCAAAAATGTACCATCCGCTGTAGGTGTCTTTGTAGTGGTATTTGAAGCCTCGGTTTGATTTGAATCCGTCTTCATATCGCATGTATGCGAGACTCGCGGGACCACAGATCTCATCCATCCTGCCATTGCAGTTATCATCCAAGCCGTTGCGACAAATTTCGTGGGGTTTGGGCGTCACTGGTTTTGTGCTCCACTCCCATTTTCCAGCGGTACACACCTCCTTGCCTGTTTGGCAGATGCCCTTACATATCCACTTGCTTGTGCCTTGGTCGAATGTGCAACCGTTTGTTCCTGAGTAGGCTTCTCTTGAAAGGTTTTCGTCGACAGAGCCGTCACAGTCATCATCTTTATTGTTGCAAGTCTCAGTGGTTGGTGTGATCATGCCTGTACAAGCACCCCAGCGACCGGCCTGACATGTTTGTGAACCCTGTTGACACTCTCCTTTGCAGGTATAAATGACTTGTCCTGTTATGGCATCTTTCTGCTCTTTACATCCCGAGTCGGATGTGCCTGAGGCGCTTGATTTGTAACAAGGTTGTGTCATACTCAAATTGTTGTCATTTGGATCTTCGTCGACTTGACCATCACAGTCGTCATCTTTTCCATTGCATGTTTCGGGCCTCCCTTTTATGGGAGCGCATCTGCTGGGCAGTCCATTGTCACATGCTTTTACTGTGACCAAGCATTCTCCTTTGCCACAGGTGATATCTGGAATCCCCTCATCTGTTTGACCATCACAGTCATCATCTTTTCCATTGCATGTTTCTGTTTGTGGTGTGACTTCGCCAGTGCAGGCTCCCCACACTCCTGATGAGCAGCTTAGGGTTCCTGCTTTACAAGCACCTTTGCCTGCTGTTCCAGTCGGACCGTTGTAACAATGTTTGGTCAGGTCTTCATCGACTCGGCCATCACAATCATTGTCTTTGTTATCGCACTGCTCGGTTGTTGGAGCCACTGCGCCGTTACAATCACTCCACTGACCTCGCCTGCACTCTTGTGTTCCTTTTTTACAAACTCCCTTATCGGTGCCACATTGTCTTGTGATTCCGTCTCTGCATTGGCATCCTTCATCGATAGAGCCATCGCAGTCGTTGTCTTCCTCGTCGCAAAGATCTTCATTACCGTTGGACTTGACTCTTGGGTAGACGGCGTTGAGACACTCACTCCAGCTACCTTTGTGGCATATTTTGGTTCCACTTGCGCAGAGACCTGCACAATCAAATCCTCCCTTTCCATTTTCCTTACATCCACCTTTTGACACGTCATAGCACGAAGCTTCGATGGGGTTTCCGTTGTCGTCTCTCTCATCGACAAGGCCATCACAGTCGTCATCTTTGCCATTGCACTCTTCTGTTTTTGGGTTGGATGTAGGGGCATTGCAAAAGAGGTTGCCATCAGCATCACATGCCCATGTACCTTCTGCTCTACACTCACCTTTACTAGTGATGCAATCTCTTCCTTTTTTCTCGAATGTCTCATCAACTTGGCCGTCACAGTTATCATCTTTGTCGTTACACGTTTCGTCTTTGGGAGTGACTTCATCTTTGCACGATCCCCATTTTCCGTCCTTGCACGTTTGTGTTCCTTCAACACAAGTTCCCACATCCTTCGTTTCCTCTGGCCCTGTGTAGCAAGCTCGTGTCTCTCCTGCTGCGCAAGGGGTCTCGGCGTCTGTTGGACCTTCTGGTGAGGAGGCATCCTTTGTCGGCGTATACTCGCTCCGGACAAATTCACCTCTTGTTTGGGTTTTGACGATACAAACATTTGAGATGCAGAGCTGGGAGGGGCCGCAATCATCATCTGTGCTGCAATCTTTGGATTGGACAAAGGTGGGATCGGAACAACCTATGAGCAGGCCGAACAGTAAGCCTGACCAAAGTAAAAGCAGGAAATGATTTCGTTTCATAAGATGACCTCTATCTTCTTGTGTGGGGGCTTTGCAAGAGCCAAACCCTGACGAAAGTTCTTCTTTGTATTTGTATGATACACATCACATATCATTTGGTCTCACGAAATTTTGTGAGAGAACAAGTCGGACAGGTCAAACGGAGTCCTTCGATACGTGAAGAGGGAGCTTTTTGAGGGGGTTGTGGGGTGGTTATCGGCAGAACACTGTGCGGGTCGAGGTGCCATAGGGGCAGTAATTCAAGCCATTAGGATAGGAGAGGGTTGTGGGGAGCGTGATGATGCTCCCTATCCTGAAGGTCGTCTTCACGACAGGTCCAGTTGTGGTCCGTGTGCCAAAGGAAGGTACTTTTTTGCCACAAGTGGGCCTGATATAGCATCCACACGTCGCATGGGTGGCAGGGAAGACTGCGTATGTCTTTGGAAGTGTGTACGGGACTTTGTACGAATTGTACGTCATCGTCGTTGTTTTGGGGATAGGGCACACCCCTTGTTTGACCTTTTGTGTGAGATTTCCAAACTTCCCTGTTGCGGTGACGCTCCCACCACAAGGACATGATGGATAGCGAAGGTTGATCTTGCTGTTGCAATTGTAGTCAAATCCACCACACGCAGAAGCGACACTAAAATACTTGGTTTGTCCGGGATAGGCGTTTTTATCACTGTCACAGCAATCACCACCTTTGGTCACTGTGTTGGCTTTCATCGCGGCACATTTGCCGGAGGTCGTTGCGTTGATCTGGCAGTATGTCTTTGTGTCCTTCGCACAGCCTGAATAGCTCGACTTTCCGTAGCCATCCCCATCTTTGTCGACGTACCATGCTTTTTTGGTCATGCCTTCATCGTAAGCGCCGTCACAGTCATCATCTTTGCCGTTACAGGTCTCTTTTTTGGGGACGACCTGGCCGTTACAGCTTCCCCACTTACCGGCTGTACAACTCTGTGTTCCTTTCTTGCAACTTCCTTTTCCTGCTGTCCCTGCTGCACCTGAATAGCAAGATCTTGTGAGAGCTTCATCGACTTTTCCGTCACAATCGTCATCTTTGCCATTACAGGTCTCTTTGCCAGGGAGCACTTGTCCCGTACACTTGCCCCATAATCCGGCTGTACACGATTGTGTACCGTGGACACAGATCCCCGTTCCTGCCTTGTCTGTCGGTCCTTCGTAGCACTTCTGTGTGAGGGATTCGTCGATCTCTCCGTCACAGTCGTCATCTTTGTTGTTACATCTTTCTTTTCGAGGGGCGACTTCATTCTCGCACACTTGTGACCAGAACCCACCAACACAGGTGCTTGTCCCTCGCAGGCAGGGGCCGACACCTGCTGTCCCTTGTGCGCCGGAGTAACATGAACGTGTCTCGCCATCCTGGCACATCCCTGGAGCTGTGTCTTTTTGTGTGTCTTCTTTGATGTGTTCGGGGTGTTGTTCGGAGGAGACTTCTTCGTGTGTGCTGGCGTCTGCTTGTTGTTGCTCTTGGGTTGGTGGCTCGTTGTGGGGTTCTTGTGTGACTGGGGCTTCTTTTTGAAGCTTTGGCTCTTTTAGGTGTGGCTCGATCGTTGTGGCTCCATCGGGGAGTGGTTTGACACCACAGATGCCATTGACACACAGGAGTGGGGCGAGGCAGTCGCGATCGTTTTCACAATGAGTGTGTGTCCCTGTGTTGCCACAATGTAGCGAACAGAGTGCACTCAAGAGCGCCAATCCCCACAAGATTCTCCGATGGAAGTGCCTGTTCATGAGCCATTCTCCTTGTTGACTTGAGAGGCGATGAGATCGGGATAACGTGTGCGCCAGGGCTGCGCTCGTTCGAGCTGAGCGGCGAGCTGAAGCAGACGGTCCTCCCGACCTGTCGGGGCGAGAAAGTGAGAGCCCACTGGTACATCGTCCTTGTTCCAGTGCAGCGGGACAGACATCCCTGGGAGGCCTGTCGTGTTTCCGTAAGTCGTGTACCCAGCGTATTGCATGAGGAACTCTTCGAGCTTCTTCTCGGGCCAGCGTTGATTGATCGAGTGAAGTGGAAGAGGTGGTTTTTGCAAGACAGGGGTCAGGTATAGATCGACATCTTCAAACAGATCTTCGAAGGCATAATCCGCCTTTCTCATCTTGTCCCAAGCGATCCAGACGTCTGCGGGGGTGTAGGTTGCGTCGATGTCCATCAGTCTCTTCGTGAAGTGCTCGATCTGGGCGTGACCATCGGTCTTGTACATGCGCAAGAAGAGTTTCAGTATCCACGGTTGTTTGAGGAGGTAGCGGAGGGGGCCTGGGATTTTGGTGTTTTCACTGATACCTGTTTGTATATTGCGCAGGACATATCCTACAGATTGGCACCACAGGACGCGGAATCCTTCGTTGTACTCGTTACCATCAATGTTGGGTGCGACGGGGATGATTTCGTGGCCAAGATCTTTGAGTAGGGCGATGGTTTTTTCCATGCCTTCGACACAATCGGGGTGGGGCTGTGTACCTGTGAGGCTCTCCATTTGGAATCCGATACGCAGCGGGGCTGGATCGGACTCGATGATCTCGGCGTAGGGACGTTCTGGGCGGGGGAGTTGCCATCGATCGCCGGGCTCTGCGCCTGCTGTGATGTCGAGCATTTTGGCGCTATCGCGGACACTTTGGGTCAGGACATGGTGGCAGACGAATCCATCGGGGGAATCTGTTCGTGTCCGTGGGTTGCGTCCTCTGCCGGGTTTGAGGCCAAAGATCCCGCATGCGGCGGCGGGGATTCGGATCGAGCCACCTCCGTCAGCGCCGTGTGCCATGGGGACCATTCTGGCTGCGACTGCGGAGGCTGTCCCGCCACTTGAGCCGCCTGTTGAGACCTTGAGATTCCAGGGGTTTTTACATGCGCCGTAGAGCTCAGGTTCTGTGAAGGGGAGCAGACCAAGCTCGCTCATGTTGGTGATACCGATGAAGTTGAGTCCACTGTCTTCCATACGTTTGGCGAGTGGCGCGGTGAGCTTGCTGAGGTTGTCTTTGAGTACGACTGAACCGAGAGTGTATCGGAGATCTTTGACGGGGAGTGATGCTTTGATCAGGAAAGGGACGCCGTGAAATGGGCCTTCTGGTAATCCTGCTTTGAGTTGTTCTTTGGCGCGTTCGTATAGGAAGTCGATGACCGCGTTGAGGGTGGGGTTTGTGCGTTCTATTTGTGCGATGGCAGCGTTCATGGCTTCTTCGGCAGAGATCTCTTTGTCTGCGATGAGCTTTGCGATATCCGTTGCGTCGAGGTTGATGTACTCGTGTTCAAACATAAAACGTGTGCTTCCTTCTTTGGCTATGTGCTTCTCTCCAAAGACCCACTTGTCAACAAAGGGGTCTCGCTTTTTCTGAGCATCTGTCCAAGATACTTTGGATGTTGATGGAAAACAAGCTTTGTGATGGAAAGCTGCGAGAACCCTATCAGGCGGGCTTTGTTCGTTGGCAAGGGGAGCGATGCAGGCCCCCCTCAGACGGGCTTCGCCCGCCAGCTCCCCCTGCGCGACTTGCGCTCCGCTCCTGTCGGCAAGGGGAGCGATGCATATCAAACGAGATATCGCGATATAAAAGAAACATCCGTGCATATCGTATAGATGTCAGTAGGGACTGGGCTTGAGTCCGACCTCAATCTTCGTATACATCGGGTAATTGGTCCCTCCTCTCGAAAGGCTTGAGAGGAGGGAAGAGCCGGAGGCTCAGGGTGGAGAGTTTGTTGAGGCGGATGATTGCAAGTGAAGACG
>PCBK01000178.1 GCA_002731275.1 Deltaproteobacteria bacterium
AGAGGAAGGGGGAAGGCCGAAGGCCAGGGGGATGGAGAGGTTTGTAGAAGGGGTGGTTGCAAAGTGGCCTCGCAAATGACAACCGCATATGTTGACCGAGCAGTCGAGCATGTGAAGGATGTCGCTTGCGACATACGTATGATCATGAGGGATTGTATCGTACATTCGGGTGCACTTTGCGAAGACACAAGTGCAACTGCGCCTGGATCAGATTTCGAGTATCCCCCATGTATACAGTATGTTTCTTATAATCGAGGATCGACGCCTTCGGATTCGAGGGCGAGGACACCAAAGACACACTCGTGGATTTTGCGTAGGGGTTGTCTCTCTACAAAGCGATTGAGCCCTTCGAGACCCAAACAGAACTCTCGAATCGCGAGACTTCTTTTTCTAGAAAGTCCACGTTTACGTAACCTCTTCATATGCTCAGGGAGGGTATACTCCATCCCATAGATAATCCTGAGATACTCCTGACCACGGCATTTCACGGCAGGCTGGATAATATCTTTCTTATGCCTGACGATAAAGTCGAGCGGCTTGATCACCATCCCTTCTCCACCACGTGAGGTCATCTCTTCCCACCACGCCATGCCTTGTCGACAGCTCTCCTCATCCTCCACGTCAACAAGCTTATACTTCGTCGACTTAAAGAGTTGAGGACATTCTTTTGCCCACGTCTCAAAGAGCTCCATATGCCAAGTGTGTGGTTTGTCCGTATGGACATGACCTTCTGTCGCCATCAAGTGAAAAGGTGCGAGCTTGTAATCTTCGAGCGATACGACAGACCAGCAATATTGACGATAGGCTTGCTGATACGATTCAACCAATCCATGACGCTGTTGGATCTGTGACAGCTCCTCCTCAAGTGGAAGACCCCTCTCTACAGCCTTTTGCAAATGTTGTGCTGCATGAGAAAAGCTAGACGCAGCCGCCAATCCCACAGGTGCATATTGTTGCTGTAATAGAACCTGTGCCTTCGCGGACCAGGGCATCAACTCCGTATCCAGACAACACCAATCCGTCTCAAACGCCTCCCAAAAACCTGTCTGTGTGAGGACATCCTGGACCCGCTCTAAGAAAGCACGCTCCAACGCCGCATCCTTAAAGAACGGACGCCCTGTCCGTGTATAGCATACGCCAAAGGTCTCATCTTCTATACCAAAGCGCTGTTTTGCAGCCTCCACTGAACGACATATTACGATCACAGCTCGTGACCCCATATGCTTCTCTTCACAGATCACCTGCTGCACATCGCGCTTGCGATAATATTGGAAGGCTTTGTCCGGATATTCGAGATACCCATCCCTCGAAGACGTCTCCGAAGGCGACATCGTCGGAGGGAGATAGATCAACCAGCGTGGATCAACCGCGAAACGACTCATCACCTCAAGCGCCGCAGCGGCGTTCTCCTCGCGGATCGTTAGATGACGACGCCAACGTGTCTCGATGAGCCTTTTGCCCTGGACATCTTCAATGTGTAAGAGGTCATCATGCTGCTGTTGGGCAGAGAGGGCTGTCCTCTCCTCTGGAAGAGGGCGGATCGGCTCACAATACACCTGCGCTGCATCGACCTGGACGATCTCACGTTCGGGATAACGCAACGCTGAGAGCTTGCCACCAAACACACAGCCCGTGTCGAGACAGAGCGTGTTATTCAGCCACTCCGTATCGGGGACAGGGGTGTGTCCGTACACAACCATCGCGCGACCTCTGTATTCAGCGGCCCAATCATACCGGATCGGAAGACCAAATTCATCGGTCTCACCGATCGTCTCACCGTACAACGCAAATTGACGTACACGTCCAGATGCTCGACCCTGGTAAGATTCAATCATCCCCGCGTGGGCGACGACGAGCTTCCCATCATCCAAGACATAGTGGCTGATCAGTCCATCGAGGAATTCGATAACGCGCTCGCGAAATGCATCTGACTCATGAGACAATTGTTCGATACTCTCAGCGAGTCCGTGTTTGAGCTTGACGTTTTTACCGCGCAGCTTTTTGATGAGTTTGACGTCGTGGTTCCCTGGAATACAGATGGCTTGGTTGGCCTCAACCATGTCCATGACGAGTCTCAAGACCTCAGGTGTCTTCGGGCCACGATCGACGAGGTCACCGAGGAAGATGGCCTTCCGACCTGTTGGAGGCGTGACCTTATATGTCCCGCCAGCCTCCGAAGGCTTGTGTTGAATGTCGTAATCGAGCTTCGTGAGGAGCTGGTGCAACTCGTCGAAGCAGCCGTGGATGTCACCGATGATATCAAAGGGGCCGTGTTCATCCTCTTTATCCGTCCACAGACGCTGACGTTGGATGGTGACGGCATCGACCTCTTCGGGAGAGTTTAGCACGTAGATGTATCGAAATCCCTCTTTCTTTAGGCGTTTGATGGTGCGACGACATTGACGGACATGTGTGCTGATGACATGTGGTCCAAATGAACGGTCTTCGCGAGCTTTGTTTCGCTCATGGCAAAGTTTTTCGGGCATATTGAGGACGATCGCGACGGGTAGACAGTGGAATTGTCGTGCGAGCTGGATGATCGGTTTGCGCGCCTCATCCTGGACGTTGGTCGCGTCGATGACTGTCAGGCGTTTGGCGGCGAGTCGTTTGGAGGCGACGTAGTGCAGGACATCGAAGGCGTCATTGGTCGCGTCCATATCATTCTCGTCATCACTGACCCAGGCGCGGAAGCGGTCGGAGGAGAGGACCTCTGTCGGGAGAAAGTGCTTGGCCGCGAAGCTCGACTTTCCCGCACCAGAGGGACCGACGAGGGCGATAAGTGAGAAGGCTGGTAAGGTTATTCGCATCGTGTAAAGACCCCCATCTGTGTTGGGCTACCCCATTGTTCGTCAGTATCGCCGATCCCTGTGATCTCGACTGTATAGGAAAAGCGCGCGCAGATATCCTCACACCACGCCTTGAATTGGGCACGATCCCACTCAAATCGGTGGTCGCTGTGACGCATCGAACCTTCTTTCATACCCTCAAAGGTCTTGTTGTACTCGACGTTCGGTGTGGTGAGGACGACGACACCGGGCCGCGCCTGTTCAAAGACCACGCGGGCAAAGGAGGAGAGACGATTTTCGTCGATGTGTTCGATGACCTCGACAATCGCAGCGCCTTCAAAGTTGGCGAAGCGTTGATCTTTATAAGTAAGAGAGGATTGAAAGAGGTCGATACGTGCGCGCATTCTGTCTGTCATTTGGTCGAGACGAAGACGTTTGGCGGCGCGTTTAAGGGACTGTGTGGAGATGTCTGTGCCGACGATCTTCTTGAATTGTTTGATCCTGAACAACCTCTTGAGCAGCTTGCCATCACCACAGCCGAGGTCGATGACCTCTGTGACGCCTGCCTTCTTGAGTGTTTGTGCGACGACATCGAGGCGGTGGTCATGAAGACGGAGGGTCGTTTGTGTCTCTTCGTCGGCATCTTCTGTGTCTGTTGTTTCCTCTGTGTGGGGGAGCGGCTCATCTTCGAGTCGTTCGAGTGCGCTCTGTGTGAGCGCGCGTTGGTGGATCAGGTAGCGTCTTGTGATGAGCTCCTTGGCGGGGTGGTCTTCGATCCATCCTTGCCCTGCGGAGAGGAGTTTTTCGACCTCATCATGTGAGACCCAGTAGTGTTTTTCGTCGTCAAATACAGGGATCAGGACGTAGAGGTGTTTGAGGAGCATGGAGAGGGTACAGGTGACGTTGAGTGTGACGTCGTGGTAGGGGGATGGTCCCCACTCTGGGAAGTTGGGATCGAGCATCCCATGTGTGGCTTCCACCTGATAACCGAGTGGTTCAAACAGACGACGAAGGAGGCCATCTCCACCTCGACAGGGCAACGTGGGGATGTGGACTTGCCAGGGAAGCGCTTGCTGCGCGAGCTCCGGTTTGGGTTCACAGATCCCTTTGAGGGCGGAACCAAACATCCGCGCGATCGCAACAGACAAAAAGGAACAGGCTGCGTAGGGGCGATCGTTGACGTAAGGATGTAAGGCGAACTCTTGCCCTTTGTGTGCACGTCTTACGAGCCCGATGGGGTCGATGTCGAGGAACAGCACAGCGGTTGTCTCTTCATCGCTCGCTTCGGGGAAGAAGACCGTCGCACGACCGAACGCCAGCGATTTTGTGTGCAATCGGTCTGGGTGTTTGTAGAGCAGATAGCCCAGATCCCGTGCAGGGGGATGTGTCGTGGTGATGGAAAAGAGCATAGAGTCTCCTTCGTGTCTGGACACTCTCGTGGATATCAAATTGTCGGGAGTGTCAGGGGGGTTAGTTGCTTGTGTGCAGCAGCGTGGAGCCGTGAAACAGATGATGATGAGGGAACAGAGGAGCGTTTGTTGGTTTGGCAGGTGTGCTTGTAAAGAAGGTGATGATGCCTGTTGCCGTCGCGATCGAACCGACTGCGAGCGCTGCGATCCCTGCTGTAT
This sequence comes from Deltaproteobacteria bacterium, assembly GCA_002731275.1. GTDB lineage: Bacteria > Myxococcota_C > UBA6777 > UBA6777 > UBA6777 > UBA6777. The sequence goes on from PCBK01000178.1 coordinate 4,415, forward strand.
AAAGTGGGACACCTTGCGCGATACTGGTCTCCAATTCGTTACGGAGACGATTCATCTCGGTGGTAGGGGTCTCCTCTTTGTTCGCTTTGGCGTTGGCTTCTGCCTCATCGTATTGGGTGCGCAGTGATTGTGAAGGGAGCGTCGCGATGAGCATCAACGCGCCTCCCACACCTGCGACGACGACACCTGAGATGAGGAGAACGACAGGAAGTGTCTTCGAGGGGGCTGCCGATGGTGAAGGGATCGTTGTCGTAAATGACTCGACAGTCGATGCGTTGGAAGCGAGCGTGATCGTACGGGAAATGGGGGGTTTTCCTTCGATTTTGGCTTTGAGTTTGTATGTCCCAGGTCGCAATCGGTAACTCTTGTTGGGGGGTAGGGTGTATTGTTGTTCGAATTTGTAGCCCGTGAGCTGTACGACAGCTTTTTGGTTGGCGACAAGTGTGAGCGTGGCGTGCCCTATCTCTTGTGAGATCTTGTAGAGGGTGGCCTGGATCTTTTGGCAGCGGAGCTTTTTCAGGCACAGCTTCTCGTCAAGATAGCGTTTGTATAGTTGAAGCGCACGCTCTTGATAGAAGGCGCGAGTGGAGGGGGTCTTTTCGTCCTGGACGCCCTTTAAAAAAGCTTTGGCGCCGTTGAGCAGGTAGATACCTTTTGTGCGCTTGTCAAAGGTCGAAAGTTTGGAGCCATGTCCCATCGATTGTGCGACTTTGTCGAAGCATTCGCCTGCTGCTGCGTATTGTTTCTTCTTGATCATCTCCAGACATGGTTTGGTGTCTGTTTTGGACCAGGCGAATGAGGCACACCATTGTGTACATACATAGACGAAGAGGATGACAGAGGGACGGCTCATCAAACGGTAACACTCCTGCTTACAAGGCCGTAAGGGATCTTTTTCACGAAAACACTTCGCGAAAAGATTCTACGAAACTTTACAACGGACGACAATGACTGAAAGTTTATTTTTTGTGTGAAGGGGGTGCGGAGGTTGGATCGCCAAGTGGGATGAAGTCGCCCTCTAACCATGCCTTGATGCCTTTCCCGTAGCCCGGCCCCCAGGGGAGCTCAGAGGCACCACCGGCGATGTTGTACCAGCCACCTTGTTCGCTCATGTCCATCAAGTAATGAAACGCAGGACCAAAATACAACGGCTCACCGTACAGTTTGATTCGTCGACTCTGGAAGGCGCAGACCGGTCCACCTGGAAGACGAACGGGAGGTTGACTGACGCCCAAAAAGCTCGGGAGCTGTCCATCTGTCAGGACATTCTTGAAGGGGGCGTGGACAGGGAGCGCCCAATCCTCCGACTGTGTGAGCTTGAGGGCGCGAGGCCATGCCATGTGAAGAAGTTCCTTGAGGGTCTTTTGGTCGAGGATGTCAGGCTTTTCGAGTTTGAGAACTGGATCGATGTGGTGTTGGAAGTATAACGTCAACGAGAAGTCATTGAGGAAGCGTTCGATGCGCTTTTGTCCAAAGTAGGGCAGAAAGAATGCTCTCAGGACTTCTTGATGTAAGGCGTGGAACAGTGATATCGACGCGTGTGCCTTGTCGTCGGCGTATGGGGTCTGTGTGGCAGCCCACGCACAGAGCGCTTTGCAGCGGGGATCGTCTGGCAGCAGCGGTTCCCAGATCGCGAGTAGTTCTTGTGCGCAGAGGTCGACTTCATCGTAAGAAGCTGCGACCATGTCGTGGTGACCGACTTGATCGAGATCTTCTAGGAGCTGTGTGAGACGTCGCAATCTGTAAGAGGCCTCTGGCAGGGAGGTCCAGGTCTCTTCATCCTTGCCTGTGATGTGTGCATTGGCCGAGACGACAACCCCTGATGTCGGGTCGATGTTGTGAGGACGTGCGGACTCCGGGAGCGTTTCAAATGTGCGCTCAGTCCACTGCCAACCTGGGTATGGGAAGGGACCCGTCCAATCTTTGGGGCGTAAGTCGACCTGACCGGAGTGGATGGAACCAATGCGTCCGTGACAATCTGCGAAGACACCTTCGAGTGAGAGGACGCGGATCTCTCTCTGGAGAGCAGCGAATTCATCGATATTGCGGGTGTTGGCCATCCTGTGTGCGGCTTCGATGTCAGAAGCACCACCGTGAATACCGCTCCATCGAACACATGGATAATCACCGGTTTTGCTCGCGTCACCGAGGACCGTGCCGTATTCGTTGTCGTAAAAGATCCACTCGACGGGCTGTGTGTTCTTCATGTGGGCGGTCTCGACGCGCCGTGTGAGAGGCTTCCAGGTGTCCCCTACGAGGTACTGTTCGTCTTTGCAGCGTTCGATGAGGATGTCGATATTGTCTGCGTGTCCGAATGTGTAGGACCAACCGACTTCGCGATTGCGTCCGGCGCTCAGCCACGCGAGCCCAGGGATGCCGATCCCCTGGTAGTAGTTGTCCGGGTAATCGATATGGAAGGCATAGAGTACAGGCGGAAATTTGCCGATCTCCATGTGAAATTCACCCATCAAGAGGGCGCCGTCGGTCGCAGAGCGTTGGCTGTCGACTGCGAAGGCGTTGGAGCCGCCGACGTGTGGAGGTGCGAGGAAGACGTCTTCTGGGAAGGTCGCCATCTGCGCGAGTGCGTTGTAGTGGATGTCTCTGGCGCTCTCACCGATCAAGACCTCCATGATGTGACTCGGGACACGTAGTTTGACGAACTCTGCGGTAATGGCTTCTGCGAGATGTTGCATAGAGGACAGGCCAAAATATGCGACAAATCGGTAGATGAGCATGATGTCTTTGGGTTCGAGCGGGGTTGAAGGGAGGCCGATAAGTTTGAGCAGGTAGGGGCGCCGGCTCTTCTTTGTGTAGGCGTTGAAGCCGTCACAATATGTCTGAAGAAAGTCCCTCGTGTAGGGCGTCATCGTATCGAGCTGTGAGGAGAGGTGACGCTGCAGGTCGAGTGAGCGGACGGCGCGGTCCATCATACGGGCGAAAGGGACATCGCCAGTGATCTCCATGACACGTCCTCTCGCCAACATCAGGGTGAGATAGACCTGGATCATGCGGTCTTTGGCGTGCAGGTAGCCTCTCGCGAAGGTCCCATCATCTTCGTCTCTTGCGTAGATCCTGGGGTAGCCAAAGTCATCACGTATGTAGTAGATCGGTCCTTTGGGGCCGTGTATCGAAGACATTCCCGCTCCTCTTTGCTTTGGTCTGTCGAAGGTGCTCACTTCATTGGATATATGGGATGGGTGGTATCAGCTTGGTGTGGGTGTGTCAAGTGTATCGGCACCTTGACACGATCGGTGGGCTCCGATTCAATGAAGGCAGAGCTTGTGTACACGGAGTACACCATCGCCGTTCAAAACGGGGGCGGTCTATTCGCCTTCTTCTATTGGATATTGGGAGTCAGCTGTGTGGTTTTTTCGTAAGAAGGTCGAGTTACCAAAGGGGATGGCAGATCTCCACAATCATATCGTTCCAGGAATCGACGATGGTGCGAGGGATATGGAGGAATCACTTGCGATGCTGCGTCTCTTTCAGGAGACAGGTTTTTCGACGATGGTTGCGACCTCTCACCTGGATCACCCGATGTTCTCCAAGGTCCAACCCTCGATGATCTGTGAAGGGGTCGAGCAGCTCAAGCAACGCGCCACACAAGAAGGTCTCTCAATCGAGCTGCATCCCGGCGCTGAAGTGTATTACGGCGATGGATTGCTCGAAAAGGTCCAGACTCCTGCCTGTATGACACTTGCAGGGGGATCGTATATTTTGATTGAATTCCCACCACTCGATCCGATGCCTCACCTCAAACAGCTCGCCTTTGAATTGAGTGTGCGTGGTGTGTTGCCTGTCCTCGCGCACCCTGAACGCTATGAGATATTGCTCGACCGTCCACAACTCGCGAAGGATTGGGTACACGCAGGTTGGGTGTTACAGCTCGACCTGCCGAGTCTTATCGACGCCAACGGGAAGGCTGTCAGGAAGGTCGCACAGACGCTCTTGCGTCAGCGACTGTATGGTCTCGCGGCGTCTGATATGCACCACCCCGATCCACCTGAAGCCCTTCGGGACTCTCTCGAAGCGCTCGTGCGGTATGTCGGTGATGACGAAGCACAACGCCTCATGGTCGATAACCCACACCGTATCATCAAGGGCAAGGGCATTATTGATTTTGACGATTGATGTGTGTCTCCAGAAATCTGCGTTTCTTTTTTGATCTGGATCAAATGTGGTTTTGATCTTGATGACCCTTCCTACCTTTATATATCGGTTATACATGTCGCTAGAAACACGAAGCTAACAGGAGATGTGTATCCTGTCGCCTTCCTCTTTTTCGGCCCCGACGATCCATACCACCTTTATCTGCAAGGAGAACCCATTATGTCTTCAGCGCAAAACCCCATTGGTCTTCAAGGTATTGACTTTGTTGAGTATGCCAGCCCCGATCCAGGATTTATGGAGAAAACCTTCTTGGGCTTTGGTTTCTCGAAGCTGAGTAAACACCGCGAACAGCCGGTGGAGTCATTTCGTCAAAATGACATCCACTTCTTGTTGCACAAAGGGGGAGAGGAATCCTTCGCAGGTCGCTTCGCGAAGGCACATGGACCCTCCATTTGTACGATGGGATGGCGTGTGGAGAATGCAGAGCAGGCGTTCAACGACGCGCTAGCTCGTGGCGCAGAAGCCTATGATGATAGCGAAGGTGCAAAGACCTTTGACCTCCCTGCAATCCGTGGTATTGGTGGCAGCCTGATCTACTTTGTCGACAAGTGGAATACGGACAACTCCCCTGTCGCTGCCGAGCTTGTTCCTCTCGAAGAGCCCATCCACGTCGAAGAGAAAGGGTTCTTGCTGATCGACCACCTGACCAACAACGTCTACAAAGGCACGATGGAGAAGTGGTCGAACTTCTACAAAGACATCTTTGGCTTCACCGAGGTCCGAACCTTTGACATCAAAGGCCGCAAGACCGGGCTGATGTCTTACGCACTGCAATCCCCATGTAAAGGGTTTTGCATTCCCATCAACGAAGGTAATGAAGACAAGTCACAGATCGAAGAGTATCTTCGCGATTACAACGGTCCTGGCGTCCAACACCTCGCTTTGTTGTCCAAGGATCTGCTCGCCTCACTCGATGCCCTTGAAGGTTCAGGAATCGAGACACTGGATATCCATCCCAATTACTACGAAGAAGCCTTTCAACGTGTGCCTGACGTGACAGAAGACAGAGAGCACATCAAGCGCCACCAAGTCCTTGTCGACGGCGATCCCGAAGGATACCTGCTCCAGATCTTCACGAAGAACCTGTTTGGTCCCATCTTTTTCGAACTGATCCAACGTAAAAACCACAACTCATTTGGTGAAGGCAACTTCCAGGCGCTCTTTGAGTCGATCGAACGAGATCAAGAGCGCAGAGGTGTCATCTAATCACATCTTGTTCACCAACCACCCACTTGACGGTGGGATAGGCCGTGGCGGGCTGAGCGAGCCCTGCCACGGCCTCTGTAGCTGGAGGTTACCATGACCAGTCGAGTTTCTGTGACCATCGATCAGATGAGTGATGTCGGTTCAACAGCCAACTCCTTGATCTCTCTGGACCGCGATCAACGTGCGGTCGTGGAGTTGGACCCTGAACACCCAGGATTTCGCGATATGGAGTATCGCGAGCGGCGCAACCAGATCGCGCAGATTGCGATGGAGTATATTCCTGGCGAAGCCGTCCCTGATGCACCCTACGTCGACGCCGAGCACAATGTCTGGAAGACTGTGTGGGAGGCGATCGATCCAGTGCATGAGAAGCACGCATGTCAGGCGTATCTGGACGCAAAGGCCGCGCTTGATTTGCCGAAAGACCACCTGCCACAGCTCAACGAGGTCTCCGCGAAGCTGCAAAAGCTCAGTGGATTTCGTCTCGAACCTGCTGCTGGTCTGGTCGAACCCGGTGTGTTTTTGGCGGCATTGGCTGAAGGGACGTTTATGTCGACGCAGTACATTCGCCACCCCTCGGCGCCTCTGTATACACCTGAACCTGACGTCGTACACGAGATCATCGGTCACGCTGTGACTCTTGCCAATCCCGACTTTGCGGAGCTAAACAGGCTCGTTGGGCAGGCTGCGTTGCGCTGTAAAACGTCGGAAGAGCTCGACAGACTCGGACGTATTTATTGGTATACGATTGAGTTTGGTGTGCTTCGCGAGAAGGGTGAGGTCAAGGCATACGGTGCAGGGTTGTTGTCATCGGCGGGTGAGCTTGAGCAGATGCCCGAAGCGGAGATTCGCCCCTTCAATCTCGAAGAGATGGAGGCGTTGGACTTTGACGTGACGGTCTACCAACCTGTGCTGTTTTGTGCTGATTCACAAGAAGATATCTTCCGCCACATCCGCCCTCGTATCCTCCGCTTTGGTGAGTCATCATCCCACAGTGTGTGATGACTACTTCTGGTTTTCTTCCCTCATCATCTCGTATTCACCGAGACTATAGATATCAAACTCGATAGGAAAGTCGTCGCCATCGTCGGTACTTGCAGTGTATTCGATGATGTCTGTAGAGGTGATCAGTCCGACGAGTTTGTCCTCTTTGAGGATGGGCACGGCGTCGATCCCGTAGGAGAGCATGTGTTCGGCGATCTGTGAGATGGTCGCCTTGGGGGTGCATGTCTTGAGGGAGGTGGTCATGACATCTTTGAGCGCGAGCGCCGGGACATTGAGTGTTCCATCCTCGTTGAGTGTCGCGTTGCGGAGGATGTCTCGATCGGAGAGCATCCCGACGAGGACCTTGTCTTCGAGGACGGGGATGTGTCGACATTGGTTGTCGAGCATCAACTGGTATGCCCGTCGTAACTCGTCTTGGGGGTGGAGATAGACGATCTCGCGGGCCATAATCTCTTTGGCTTTCATACTACTCACCTGCCTCAAGGTGGAAGGCCGCTCTGATCACGTCTGATTTTGTGATGACACCGAGCAACAGTTCACCGTCGAGGACGGGGAGCAAGGTGATGTGTTTTTCGACCATCGTGGTTGCGATGTCGGAGACTTTGGTCTCGGGGGAGACGATGATGGGGTCTTCAGTCATGATGTCTTTGACAAACATCCCGGCGATCTTTTCGAGCTCTTTTTTGACCTTTTGTGGGGCTTCGAGGGGGATGATCGAGTCCATGATGGTCAAAAAGTGGGGGATGTGTGGATTCTTCTCCTGGAAGACGAGGTCCATCGTGGTGACGACACCGACGAGTTTTCCATCTTTGAGGACACAGGCGCCGTCGGCTTTTTGACCGAGCAGGCGACGTGCGAGTCCAACAACTGGAAGGTCTGGGTCGACGACGATGGCTTCTTGCATGAGTTCTTTAGCGAGTTGCATGTCTCTATTCTCCAAGCGGTGAAGAGTGATCTTCGAGCGAATCTTTTTCGTGATAAACAGAATACAACAGGTGAGGAGCTATTCTGTTGACAAAAGCGGATTGAATTCTTGATCTGGCTCAAATGTCTTGTTGGTAGTTGAGCGCTTGTGCTTTGGCGAACGCCTCAGGGCGGGCCCAAAAGAGTTTGATGTCATGGACCGGGATATGTTTGTAGAGAGTGCGCATAAACTCATCTTCTTCGTGTGTGGGTCGGTGCAGCGCGGCGATGACGAGGAACTTTCTCTCCTCTACGTAGTCGATGGGCAAGATCCCAAAGCGCTGTGACAGGCTCAATGGGACGAGCGCGAGCGCTTGTTCATCCGCGCCTCTGAGCAGGCGTTCCTCGTTGATATAGGACTCCAGAAAGGCGTGCCACAGGATCTCGTAGTACTCTTGAAGGCTGAATCCGACGGCTTCGGCTTTCTGTTCGAGGATCTCTTCGCTGCGCATCTCTTCGGGGAGCCAATTCATTAACTCTTGTTTTTGTTGTTCGTTCATTATTATCCTGCCCGTTACAATGAGGTGTTGTGCAACCTGGAAGATACGCGATACATCGAAAGAGAGCAACTATCATTTTGCCAACAATGACAAGGATAGAGGATGATGTGGATTTTTGGGTATGGTTCGTTGATCTGGAGGCCAGATTTTCCGTTTACAGAGAAAAGAGTTGCGGTACTACATGATTGGGAGCGGCGTTTTTACCAAGCGTCTCCTGATCATCGTGGAACACCAGCAGCACCTGGGCGTGTTGTGACTTTGCTACAGGCTCCCGGTGAGGCCGTCTGGGGAATGGCGTACAAGCCCCAGCCAGAGGTCTTGGAGACGATCCTCTACGACCTCGATGTCCGCGAACAGGCGGGATATGAACACCACCGGGTTGTCGTCGACTGGATGGAGGATGGAGAGCACGTCGGGACCATCGAAGACGTTCTCGTCTACGTGGCAGGTCCCAACAACCCCAACTTCATTGGGGAGGCTCCTTATGAGGACATGGCCGCACATATTCTCCGATCGAGAGGTCCAAGTGGTGACAACATCGAATATCTCCTCAAGCTCGCCGAGAGCCTCAAGGAGATGGGGGCGTTTGACGAGCATGTCCTGACACTTGCAGAGATAGCGCGCAAAAAGATCCTCTCCTGAGAGGGGCAAATCGGGTATGATGGATGGACAAAAAGAGATCTTTCTATGTTGTCGTCTTCGTTGTCTCTTTTGAGGTCCAATGGTTTGGGAACACGAGCAAATGGTAGGTAAATCGATGGGTATGTTGAGATTTGGGTTATGTTTCGCAGTGTGGGGCGCTTTATGGGGTGTCCTTGGTGTCGGGGAAGGTCTTGCACAGACTCCGCCGTCGAGCTGCACAAGACCTTCGGGAGCGAGTGGGCAGCAGGATGGTGGTTCGAGTGGTGACGCTTACGGTTGTATCCGCTCTGCAAAGAAACTACAGTACGGGTATTCGAGCTTTTTGAAGGGATACTTGCAGAGGCTCGTTTCGATTTACGACGACACAGATGTCTACTACTACGATTACGGAAAGAGTGTCTTGGATGTTGGACACTTCTACTGTGTCGAATTTCGGACGCCCTCTGGCTCTCCCACACAGATCAACTCGGACGTACGGTTTCGGGTCTGGCAATCCAACTATCTCTCAAGCTCGTCGATCAAATACGTGGGGACTGTCACTACGACCAAAGGCGTTGGATTCTACGTCTCCGCGAAGACTCGATACTATTACGATTTTTACATGACACGTGCGAGCTGGGGAGGGCATTACGCCTTCAAAATCACGAGGGACAAGAATTGTGGAGGACAGGCACCCCTTGTAGGACTCGATTATGAACCGACAGCCGCTTACAAGTCCGATACCTATACAGGTGGCAGCGGGATCACGTCGACTGATGGCAAGGGGGTCGCGTTGTTGCGCTCTTTCGATCGTAGTCCATTAGGGACTGGCCCAAACGTGACGAATAAGGACGGTGATCGCTTCTCCTTTGTCGTGCGAAGCTCTATTGAACCGAAGTATTCGTTCTATCTACAACTTTACTATCGGGACAAGAACCAATCGACATGGCGCACAAAGTCACTGGTCAAGGACGCTTTGTTTTCTGCTCCTTCTGGCGCAAAATACCCATATCGCTACTACTACACGTTGACATGTTCCTCGAAGACCGGGAGCAACAACATCGGTCGTGGGACGGACTACCAGTACTACTTTAAACTTCAGCATGATGGAAAGACGATCTATCTGCCACCACAAGCGGCGCAAGGACAGTATCTCGACGCTCCTGATTGCAACCTTCCTTTGCCACCAGAGCCTGTGTCAGAGCCGACACCTGAACCTGTGATGGAGCCGGTTGTTGATGGTGGGAGCGCCGAGCAACGTCCCGAAGGGACTGTTCCAGAGCCGAAACAAGATGGGCCTGCTGGTCAATGTGTCCCTGCGTGTGGTGCGGGGCAGCGTTGTGTGATGGGACAGTGTGTGCCGTTTGATTGCTACGTGGATGGTTGTCTCGACGGTCAGATCTGTCGCAACGAGAAGTGTGAAGCCGATCCTTGTGCCAATAAGAATTGTCCTGGTGGGCAATTTTGTCGAGAAGGAAAATGTGTGGGGACATGTGTTGGGGTGTCTTGTGAGAGCGCGCAGCACTGTGTGGATGGAAAGTGTATCAACAACCCATGTGCAGGTGTTCAATGTCCAGAGGGCGAGTATTGTAACACCGCTGGTAAGTGTGCCTCTGATCCATGCTATCGCAAGACCTGTCCTGCCGGGCGTGTATGTGTTTCAGATCACGGCAATTGTGTAGATGATCCTTGCAATGGGGTCTCTTGCCCTGGGATCTTCGCGAGCTGTGTGATGGGCCAGTGTGTTGGTAGAGCCCCGAAAGAGCCCAATGTGACAGAGTCTTCTTCTGAACCCTCCGAGGAGCCCGTGCAAGACAACACTGAGTCTGTGGGGGGGCAAGAGTCGGTTTCCGAAATACAGACAGATGGGACAAAAACAGAGCAAACGAGCGGTGTCGAGATAGTGGCAGACGCAGGCTCTGAAAAGACGGGAGATGAAGACAGGTTGTGGGATGGGGCGCTTGGGGATGGTCTCAGAGATGGTCTTCTCGGTGATGGTGTGGGGCGGCCTGGATGTGGTTGTTCGGTCGGCGGCGATGACGGAGGTGGAGCGTTTATGTTGTTGTTGTTTGTGTTGGTGGGGATACTCCGGAAGGGCCGACGCTTATTTTAGGGGGAAGAGAATCTTTTGTACCATGAAGATCTCCAAAGACAAGAGTGTGTGTTCCGTTTTGCGTTGATTTCAGTCTTTGGGGATATGGATGTCTCTTCAGTTTACTTCGGCTATGTGGGTGTATGTGTTAGGCGCGACCTTTGGTCTTGTGTTGGCCTATCAGTCCTGGAGATTGCACCCTGCACACGGCGCTCGTTTGTGGAGCGTGGTGATGCTCTTCGCTGGCACGTGGTGTGTTGGCGAGATGTTCGTCTTGTCTGTGACGACGTTGCCATTAAAGATACTCGCCGCCAAATTTCTTTACATCGGGATCATCGGGACGCCGTTCTCGTGGTTTCTGTTTGCGGTGTACTACAGCACAAATGGGCGATGGCTCAAAGCCCGAAATATTTTTCTGGTCTCTGTGATTCCGCTGCTCACCCTTGTGCTTGTATTCACGTTGGAGCGGCATACGTGGTTTTACAAAGAGATTGTGTTGCATGATGTCGCCGGTTTGATCGTGACCAAGAAGGTGTACGGGGTGTGGTTTTGGGTGTGGTCAGCTTACGCCTACACGATCATTATCGGAGGGGCATTGGTTCTCGTGCGTTCAGTCATTCGTTTTCCCGCGTTGTTTCATGGTCAGGTGTTGTGGTTGTTACTCGCTGCGATCTGCCCAATCTTCTCCAATGTTTTGTATTTGACAGGGAACAATCCTTTTGCGCCCTACGATCCATCCCCACTGGCGTTTGCGTTGAGTGGTGGGTTTGTGATGCTGAGCTTGCTCCGCTATCGGTTTTTGGATATCACACCGACGGCGCTGGATCTTGTCTACCAACGTGTCAACAACGGTGTGATGGTCGTCGACTTGCGAAAGCGGGTGAGCAACGTCAACCCAAAAATTGAAGAGATATTTGGGGTGAAGGCTGACGAATTAATTGGGGAGATTGTGTGGGAAAAGATTCCTTTTTTGCACGAATTGGAGGAGGATCTCGCGCCTGATGCGTCTCGTATATTTGAGGTCACAATCGAAGAGACAATGTGCACCTATGAACTTGAACTGACGACATTGCATAGTCGATTTGGTCGACATATTGGCTGGTTGCTCTTGTTTTACGACATCACCGCGTTGAAGTTGGTCTCAGAGGAGCTCGATGCGTACGCGCACACAGTAGCACATGACTTGAAAGCACCACTGACTGTCATCCGTGGATATGAACGTTTGCTTGTGGGGATGTTTGAGAAAGGGGAGTACGAAGGTGCGATACAAAAGCTACATCGTATCGATGAGTACGTCTTGCGGATGAGGAACATCATCGATGAACTCCTGCTACTCGCGAGCATTCGGCAATCGAAGGAGATCGCCAAGCGTACATTTTCGATGGAGGAGCCCGTACGTTCCGCGCTAGAACGCTACAAGCCGCTGCTTGAGAGGGTGGGGGCACACGTCGATGTGATCGATGAGTGGCCATCGGTTGTTGGACACGCACCTTGGGTCGAGGAGGTCTGGTGCAATTTCATCAGCAACGCGATGAAGTACGGTGGCACGCCGCCAAAGATCGAGCTTGGCATACGAGTCGTGAATGGGGTCATACGGTTCTATGTGACGGACAATGGGAAAGGTTTGACGCAGGAAGAGAAGGCGGAAGTGTTTTCCAAGTTTTCGCGTCTGGACAATGTGCGCGCAGAGGGACACGGACTGGGGCTCTCTATTGTGAAACGGATCATTGAGAGGCTCAACGGCACACTTGGTGTGGAGGACGCACCTGGAGGAGGTTGCACGTTTTGGTTTACTCTCCCACCAGATGAGGAAGAGCGTTGACGTTGTAAGAGAGTGTTGTTTGGGGAGCTTTGTAAGGGATAAGGGGATCAGGTGTCTTGGGAGGTTTTTTCGGGGAGCGCTTTTTTATTTTGTTGGCTTTGGCTGAGTGCGTTTCGGAATTGGAAGATACCCTCGCCGAGGGCTTTGCCGAGCTGTGGGAGGCGACTCGCGCCGAACAAGACGACGACGATCACTGTGACAAACAACAACTCGGAGCCTGATAAGAATGCAAAAAACATAGTGTGATTCTCTTATGAAGGATCGTTTGTGGGTGTGCTCTCTTCTTTTTTGGGAGCGGGCTTTTTGTCATCTGTTTTCCCATCAAGCGCGCCTTTGAAGTTTGTGATACCTTCGCCGAGGGCTTTGCCGAGCTGTGGGAGGCGGCTCGCGCCGAACAGTACGACAACGATGACCAGGACGAAGAGCATCTCACTGCCTGATAGAAATGCGAACAACATGGTGTTTATCCTCTTGTATCCGATCTCGCTAGAAAGAGAACGAGATCTTTGCGTTAAATTGAGAGATCATTGTGGGTAATTTGGCTTCATCTGTCTCGTCTGGGAAGTTACCAGCGTCCGAGAAGTTGAACGCACCTTCGAGTGTTCCTGTGATAAAGAACCAGACGATGCGGAGGCCAAAGAACATTCTGTGCCCGATCAGGTTTTCGGGGATGAAGACGAAGTTACCTGTCTCGGGACTTTCGTTGTCAGCAAAAGATTTGGGCGTGGGATCGAGAACGCCACTCTGTGCGCGGATGTAGAGGAGACTATAACCTGCGTAGGGAGTGAGTGTGAACATCCCAGCGATCGCAAATTGTTTGCTCATCCAAAAATCGACATTGACCGTGAAGATGTCAAGATCGCGTGACGAGAAGGTGCGGCTTACGCCACCGCGGACCGCGAGATCAGGGAAGTACTTGAACCCTTCGTTGAGGGCCCACTTGAGACCGAGGCCCGCGACCATCGAAGTGCTATCGTAGATAAAGCCGATGTTTCCGTCCAACTCAAAGCTGAAGGGGAGTCCTTTGCGCAGACGAAGGCGCGTGATAAACAGTTGGTTATCAGGACGTTCATCTTCGATCGCGCGACGCCAGTGCTCTTTCAACTCTGGAATGTCGGAGAGGGAGAACTCGACACCGATGTCCAACCCTGCCAGACCTGTCGTTTCAGCAGTCGACGTGACGGGGTTGGTGATGGAGAGCCCATACTCGACTGCGAGCAGACGAAAGTTCTTTTGTTGAAGGGCCACACGATCCGATGATTTTCCTTCGTAAAGAAAGTGCAGGTGGATGTCGTTATTGGCAGCCGATGCTGGCGCAGCCCATAGCAACAACAGGGTGAGAATCGACCACGCAAGGCAACGCATACGGGATGACTCGCTTGCTCGCTTTTGAAGTGCAACATTTGTCATGGAAAACCTCGAAAAACACATGCTTTCGACCTTCAGTTTTGAACTCGTCGACCATTAGGGCGTTTGAGAATACATCACGATGTGATTCGTGTGCTTCTGGGAGCACAACGCAATACCACTCATCCAAGCTAACGGAAACCCAAAACAGTGTCAAGAATCAGCATGTCCTTGATGTGCGCATTCATCTCGATCATGGTGGTCAAGAGTAAAAGGGACGAAAGGGCAAGACCTTTACGAACTCTCCGGCAGGCACATCGTCTTTTTGTGGGGGGAGGATGGCCACCGCGTTGACGCGCCTCATCGTCAGTAAATTTCCAGAGGATTGTGACGCGAGTGGGGTAAATTGCAATCCCTCCGTTGTTTGTTCGAGTCGTCCACGTACGAGATGGGTGCGGGTTTGGGTTGTTGGACCCTTTTGTGCCAACTGTGCGTCGAGTGTCGCCGGAAAAAGTTGGGTGTGGCCGAGGAATTGGCGAATCGCAGGTTTTACAAAGAAGTCAAAGGTCATCATGGACGAGATCGGGTTGCCAGGCAGACCAAAGATCAGTGTGTCTCCTCTGCTACCAAACACAAGTGGTTTCCCTGGTTTGATCGCGACTTTCCAAAAATGCATTGTCACACCTAACTCTTCGAGCATCGGACGGACCAGATCGTAGTCGCCCGCAGAGACACCCCCTGAAGACAACAAGATATCTGCGTCCAGACCCTGTTCGAGCGCTTGCTGTAACTGTTTTGGATCGTCTTTGACGAGCGGTAGCAGAAAAGGATCGCCGCCAGCTTCTTTGACTTGGACGTGAAGCGCGAAGCGGTTGGATTCGAGGATCTTTCCAGGCAGTGGGTGTTGGTATAGCTCCATCAGCTCATCACCACAGGAGAGGATGGCGACGCGAGGACGACGTGAGACCTGGACAACACTACGCCCCACCGAAGCGAGAAGACCGATCTCGCCAGCTTGCAATGTGTCGCCACGCTTGAGAAGAAGCTCGTCTTTTTGAAGATCGCGGCCTTGTTTGCGCACATTGTTGGTTGTCGGGACAGCACGCTCAAACGTCACTGTGTCATCTGTGCGTTGTGTATTCTCCTGCATCACGACGGCGTCGGCGCCTGGAGGGAGGGCGGCACCTGTAAAGATGCGCACGCATTCACCTGGCTGGACGATCTGCCCGGACCACTCGGAGGCGCGAATTTCACGGACACATTGGAGTTGCACAGGGGTGGTCGACGAGGCCTGTTGGAGGTCTTCTGCTCGCAGCGCGTAGCCATCCATTGCGGAGTAGTCAAAGCGAGGAAAGTCCCAGGGAGCCGATATATCCTCCATGAGGATGCGCCCTGATGCGTGGAGGATGTCGACAGTCTCGGGACGAGGAGATTTTATTTGTAATTGGATCTTGCTTCGTGCTTCTTCTATCGATAGCATTTAGCCACACCTTTCACCACCGCAAAGGTGGAGTCAAAAAACGAAAACCAATGAAGTCGTGTTGTCGCGACGTCCCCAGACGAGAGGAAGTCTATGTTACAAAAAGCCTTGGAAAACGCTCGCGAAGTCATGCTCTTAAACCTTGGGCTTTTCCTCCTTGTGTCGTCGGGATTTGTCATCAAGTGGTCCTTTACGGATGATCCCGTGCGCCACCTCACAAGGCAGCTCCTGCAAAAAGATGGTGAACAACTCGTCGCGCTGATCTCTCATCCCAAGGTCATCAAAGCCGTTCGCGACATGACCGCGCCTGATCCCAAGCAGCCTCGCTTCGATCTCGGTCGTTATATCGCAGATCGTCTGCTAGAGAAAGATGGAAAGCTGCTCTCTGGAGTCTCTAATAAGCTCCTACAGCAACCCTCCATCCAAAAGGCGATACAAACACTGACACAACCTCAAACTCCTCCTGCGAGGAGCACAAAGCCTGCGTGGGTACCTCTCGCCAAATACGCGACAGACCAACTCCTTGGCAACGAAGCCGAGCTGCTCTCCAAGATCACAGCTCGCGTCATCACACAGCTGCAAAAACTACAGGCAAATGCTCCCAAACAAGTTGCCCCCAACCCATTCGTCAAGCTCTCCGAAAAGCTCGCGACACAAACGCTCAAGCGTCTACTCGAACATGACGGGAGATTGCTCAAGAGTGTCAGCACACAGCTCATCACGACCTTACAAAAATCATCACAGAGCGCGCCCACCAAAGCATCAAAAGGTCCAGCGCCTATCGTCGAGATCTCCGAAAAGTTAGGTAAAGTGCTCTTCTCGAATTTGTTCGCCAACGATGCGAAATTGCTCAGAGTGGTGATTCGAGATGTCCTGCCCAAACCCAAAAAGGGCAAGCAAGCCAAGGGAAAAAACAACCGCGGCCCCATCACACCTGAAGTCATCGAGAAGATCGGAAAGTACATCGTCGATCGAACGCTCCATGCGCGGGCCAAACCTCTTCGCGCGATCCTCCAGGAGCTCGTCGGTGCTGAGGCGATGAGGCTCGTGCGCGAAGTTCGTCAGACTGTCCAACAGGTCAATCGTCAGGTGCAAAGTATGCGGATCGATCGACTTCTTCGTGAGGTCGCATATGAGACAGGGAAGGGCGCGCTCGAAGGCTTCATCCAAAAACAGAGCACGAGAGAGCGCAAGTTTGCACGGACTCGTCGGCTTGTAGAACGAAAGTTACCGGCTCTTCGTGGTGAGATGAAGGCCCACATGAAGTGTATCGCACCTGCGCGCAAAAAGTGGGCGACTGTCGAGAAGGGCGCACTCAATGTCTTTGTCCGCTATCAAAAATCCAAACCCAAACAGTGTCCACTTGTCCGCTGTGAGCAAGCAAAAGGTGCCTTGTGGACATTTTTGACCTCCAACAAGCGTCTGTCTCTTCATCCTAATGATGTGCAGGTGACATTTGAACCTTCTTGTCAATCACTGCGAGAGGCCAAAGAAGCGCCGACACAAACCAGTCCAGCTCCTCGCAAGGTGAAGACAAAAGCCAAGGGGAAAGTGCCCCCAAAGAGTCGCGTCACGTTGGACGTGAGTAAGAGCAAAAAGACACCTGCTGTTCGTCGCCCTGCCCCTCGCAAGAAGTGATTGTTTTTCTCAAAAAAAGGAGTGTTTTGGATGCGATTGATATGGAGGAGTGTGGGGGGGCTTGTCGTGGTCTTGCTGATCGCCTGGGTTGCAGCGCTGAATGCCCCTTCTGAGCAGTCTTTGGGCACAGGCATCAGGTTGGTTTACATCCACGTGGGGTTGATTTGGGTGGGGCTGCTTGGAATCACCGTGGCCGGGCTGTGTGGTCTTGTTGCGCTAGCCTTTGCGTCGCCGTGGTCTGAGCGTTGGTTGGGACCGCTTGCGTGGGTGGGGTTGGGGATGTTCATTGCGGGGTTTCTCTTCAGTATGCCCGCAGCGAGTGTCAATTGGGGGGCGATTTTTTGGGCTGAACCGCGGTATTTTGCGATCTCACTGGCGATCTGTGTGGGACTGCTCACACAGGCTGCTTACGGATGGCTCCCGTGGTTGCGTGCGAAGGGAGCGATACAAGCGGGATATGCGTTGTACGTGACCTTCTCGATCCTCCTCACGCCGTTGGTCTTGCACCCAAGGAATCCCGCATTTCAGGATGGTTCGGGGCTGATCCCTTACTTCTTTGTGGGGTTCTTTTTGTTGTTTTTGTCCTACGCGGTGTGGTTGGTGTGGTCGATTTCACAGTGGCTTCAAGAGGATATGGGAGGTGTCGAGAATGGATAACACAGCGCTAATTGTGGTCGATCATGGTAGTCGACGAGAAGCCTCCAATGCGATGCTCGAATGTCTTACAGGACTCGTCGCGAAGCTCTCTGAGACGCGATATCACTATGTGACCTATGCACATATGGAGTTGGCACCTCCGACGATCGACGAAGCCGTTCAATTATGTGTGGAGCAGGGGGCGACGAAGATCGTGTTGGCGTTGTTTTTCCTGGGACCTGGGAGGCACGCACGTGAGGACATCCCACGGATGGCCAAAGAAGCCTCTGAAAAGTACGGCGTTGAGGTCCTGGTGACAGCACCTTTGGGCACGGATGAACGCATCGCACGTTTGCTTTTGCAGCGCGCTGAAGAGGTGCTTGGTGGGGATGGAGGGGACTTTATTGTTTGTTGAGGCGTTCTTTGATGGTGTCTTGATCAAAAGCCGCCTTCACCTTTGTGTCGAGTGAGAGGACGTCTTGGATGGGGATTCCAAGGATCGTTGGGGTGTCTGCTTCACCTTCTGGGATATCTTCGACGATCACTTCGAAGCGTCCGTTGTCGAAGGGGATGCCTGGGGCTTGCTCGACCTTCTCGATGCGTTCGCGTTTACCTTGCTCCTCAAACTGAAGCGCTCTGTGAATACAGTAAGGGTTGTTGCCTGGTTTGGCGAACAGGGAGTGGGAGGTCCAGCTACAACCGGCCTTACAGATGTCGCCGTAGTAACAAGTTTTACAGTAGCCCCAAAGATCATCACGTGTGCGTTCGCGGAACATCTTCAGTTGTGGGCTGTTGGCGACGACATCTTTCAGTTTGTCAGTGCGGAAGTTCCCACCTGTGTAAGGGACAGATTGCAAGGACGGGCAGCCTTTGATCTTGCCATCAGCTTCCAGACCAAGGGTCCATTTTCCTGCTGAGCATCCAGCCCAGTGTGCGCCGAGATCTCCACCGTATCGCAGAAGGTGCTCATAGGGACCGAAGTAACCGATATTGTTACCGGGGAAGATCTGGATGCCGTTGGGATCGAGCTTGTTTTGTTTGATCCACACGAGCAGTGGAAAGAGTTCGAGGAGGTCGTAAGGTTGGGGGAGTAAGTCTGGGCGATCTGCGGCGCGTCCCATCGCGACAGTGAGTTGGAGCTGCCATGCACGTGAGTTCAACTCTATCAAGAGGTCAGCGAGAGCGGGCAGCTCAGGCATGGAGAGGCGATTGATCTGTGTGTTGGTCGCGAGGCGGATGTCGGTCTCGGAGACGCGCTTTGCGGCGTCGATGGCGGCACGCCATGAACCCTTTGCGCCACGGATGGAGTCATGTGTTTGTTCGAGTCCATCGATGGAGATGGAGATCGTCTTGAGGCCAGCTTCGACGGCCTGGTCGACGCGTCTTTGATCGAGGTTACGCGCACCTGTTGTCATCCCACAGGACATGCCCATACGAGTGACCTCTTTGGCGATGATCGGCCAGTCTTCACGTAGGTAGGCTTCGCCGCCGATCAGGGTGACTTCTCGTACACCAATATCGGCGAGCTGATGGACGACATCGAGACACTCCTCTGTGCTCAGCTCTTGGCTGCGGATTTTGCCGGCGCGTGAGCCACAGTGACGACATCCAAGGTCACAGCGAAGGGTGATCTCCCATACTGCATAGAGCGGGTGGGGATTGTCCCAGTCGATATCTTGTGGGGTTCTGTAGAGATGCTTTGGGTTACCGTCGTAGTCCTTTTCTTTTTGTTCTTTTTTGTCTGGTACGGCACCAATCGGGGGGGCTGTATGTTGCTTCTCCATAAGGGCTCCATAACGAAGTGTATAGGATGTTTGTGGGGAGGACTTACTTATCTGGAGGGATACCATATGGAGGTTGCGCACCTGCGTCGGCCGCTTTTTCTGTCTCTGTGGGTTTCTCTTCGAGCTGCTCGGCGGGGATACCGTAAGCTGGTTGGACGCTCGCGTCCTGGACTTGTTCGTTGTTATTCGGGCCATCTCCACATGCGGTGAACATGGAAAAGCCGAGCAGAGATGCTGCGAGCAGCGCCCCACGACCTGTTGCGAGCGCGCGTGTTTTTTGTAGGACGCCATCTGATGGGGTGGAGGAGGTAAGTGTGGCGCCACAAAAATCACAGGAGGAGGTCTCTTCTTGTACCTTGATATGTGCCTGACAGGAGGGGCATTTGCCTAGCCCATGCCGTGAAGTGGGAAGCTGTGTCATGATCTACATTCCTTTTGTTGTCCATTGAGATAGATGTCTGCATTGTACTCATCTTGTGGGCTGAGGACAATCTTTGTGATGTTGTAGGGGAGCTGAGGAAGTTGTCGGAGGAGGGGATTATCGGTCGGAGAGCGTTCTTTGAGTGGTCTCAACTGAAGTAGGACATATTGCGTGCGTTGTTGAGCTCAAACGTGAAGGGGAGCTGCATTTTGGGGGAGTGGGTCTCCGGGAAACGCAGCAATTCGAGCAAGTCTGTGCTCGTGACGAGGCCCTTCATTCGATCGTTGTCATCGAGCACTGGCAGCGCATCGATTTTGTGTTCGAGCATCTTGTCCACGACGTCTTCAATGGTGTGTTGCAGGCGACATGTCAGCACACCTTTTGTCATGTGGTCTTCGATGCGGACATCGGGGACCACAAAATCATCTCCTTCCCACTTACCGATGCGGAACAGATCACGATCGGACAGCATGCCGACAATCTCTGTCGCGTCGAGGATCGGGATGTGCCGAATGTGAAGCTTCTGCATAAATGTATACGCTTCTGCCATGCTGTCTGTCGGAAGCAGAAAAAAGACCTGCTTAGTCATTGAATGTTCGACTTTCATCACCGTCTCCATCTCAAAAATCGCAGATGTGTGTCCATCTGCTGTGTGTCTTTGGCCACGAAAACCCGTTCGGAAAAGCGATGGCCAACTGTTTGCTCCTTTTCTATTCAGTATCCTGGTTTTTACACATCTCCATTGATCTGGATCAAATCGTTTTCTCATCGCTTTTTTGTTTGCGCTTCTTGGACAAGCTCTCTGCGATCGTTCATGTTTTTCTCCACGATCGTTGAAATCACCGCATATGATTTTTGACCTGTCCGCATCCTCGTATCTGTTCTATCTTTTTGTGTTGTCATCACTTTTTTTCTTTTTGCGGGAGGGCTTTGGGGATTGGCATAGTTTGTGCTGAAGGAGTAAAGCGAATGAGCAAGCAGGTGCCAGGATGGTCTCTGCGTTACGATAAAAGGAGAGAGCGATGTCCGCATTAGCACAAAAATTTTTCTATGGTGAAGACAGATGTTTTTCATCCTTTTCAACCGACGAGACTGTGGGGATCGACATGACAAAAGCAAGCACAAAGAAACGTCTCCTTGAATTGAACCAGACAGCCTCTGCTGAGAGCTTCGATCATTTGCACACGATGGATATGTTTCCTGCCGAGGAGTTAGGGAGCGCATTACCTCCCAAGAAAGTGGACGCTTTGGGGGACACCTTTTCATTTGCAGGGATGTATCACGTCCAAACAAACGAATCTACCGAGGTTGGTTCTATCTCCTCAATGAGGACAGTGTTGGAAGTGGAGCCAAAGCCTGTCGCTAAAAAGGCAAAGGCACCAAAGATTCGTTCAGGTGCAGAGACCGTCATTTTGGTGGGGGGTGAAGAGCAACCAAAAGGAGCGAGAGGCATCACAAGCGCACGAATCAAGCCCTTACAGGACAAGCGCTTGCGCAAAGATCCTGTTGTTTATCTCTCCGGTATTGTCGTTGTGTTGGCGACTGTTCTTGTGGGGCTGCTCGTCTTTTGAGGTTTGACTTTTGTTGTCGTTTGAAAGTCGAACATCGTTGTGACTTGCTCTGGATCAAGTTGTTCGTTGATCGACACTATTATACTTGCGTTTGAAAGAGATATTGTGTTGAAGACATGGCGTCTTTTCGGTGTCATGATATCCTTGGACCTCTTTTGACGGAGATAACGAAGATGAGCGAGTTACAAGCAGAAAACCGAAAGATCCTTGAGGCCAAGTTGGCAAAATTGCGCGGTCGGATGAACAAGATCACAGACGATCTCCGTCAGGAAAAAGGAGCGCTCAGCCCGGACTTTGCAGAGCAGGCTGTTGAGCTAGAGAACTCCGAGGTGCTTGAGCATCTTGACGGGAGCGGTCGTCGCGAAGCTGATGAGATTGTCGCTGCACTTAATCGCATGGATGAAGGTGAGTACGGAATCTGTGTGGAGTGTGGTGATGGGATCAAGGAAGGACGCTTGAAAGCTGTCCCCGCCGCGTCGATGTGTATTTCCTGCGCCAATGAAGCTGAAAAAGCAGCGTAACCGACCTCTTATAACCTGCCTTGTCATCCCATTGTAGCGAAAAAGATCAAGTTTGAGGTGGGAGCGCATACGTTACGTTCGCGTGTGCGACCGCACCTTCCGTTCCCTCCGAGAAGATCAAAACATCCCCTACACATAAACTTCGACCCAGCTTGAGAATCCTGGCCTGTGCACGCAGTGTGCCGGGACGTGGTTTTCGCATGAAGTTGATGTTGACGTTGGTGGTCACGGTCAGCGCTTCTGGACCTATGTGTGCGAGTGTCACGACATAAAAGGCGAGGTCTGCGAGTGAAAAGAGTGTGGGGCCTGAGATCGTCCCTCCAGGGCGTAGATGTTTGTCCTCTGTATACAATTCAACCTCTGCAGCGCCTGAAGACAGAGAAGTAATCGCGTAGGAAATGTTCATCTGCGGAAAGACCTTGCCCAGAAATGACTCGATCTCTTCTTTTTGCATGACAGGTTTCATGAGGGACTCGCTTTTTGGGGGGTAGGCAACAATCTTACTTGCTTCGCGACGTTGCGGTGCCTTTTTGTGTGAGTGTTTGTATCCAACTGCCAGAGATGTAGGTGCTGATATCAGCACCTCGTAAAGTGGATTCAGCCCACGCGATCAAGGCGACCTGTGTGATCTCGCGGACCTCTTTGTCTTGTAAAGAACCACTACTACAGGCGAGGCAAGAAAAGCAACCTGATTGGCTGTCTAGAAATTGCATATGCCCGGCTTCTGGTAAGAAGATCTCCCATGCTTTGGTGGTCGCTGCGTTAAAGAACTTCTCGTAATTATCCGCAGCAGGTGCACAGGGTTGGAAACCTCCTGCGCTTTTTCCAGCGCCAACAGTCGCGAAGGGGGCGCTTGTTTTGTTCATATTTTTGATCGCAGAGTGCGTGTTGGTCTGTCCGGGAGGCGCGGAGTCGACAGGGTCAATGCCGAAGATGGCTTTGATTCGTGCGTCACTTTGGGCGGCGAGGGCGCTGATCTTTCCTCCTCGCGAGTGACCTGCGACCATCAGCTTGCTCATGTCCAGTTTTCCGGCCAACGCGCTGCCAGCTTTTTTGTTCTCTGCATCGAGCCAGTCGACGATTGCTACTAACATCTTCCCTAGGACGTTATGCGCAAGCGCTGAGAACGCGCTCTCTTGGTTGGTGTCCCAACGGACAACGACATATCCCCATTTCGCGAGTCGCTCTGCGTACGTTTTGTAACGCTCTGCTTTGAGCAAAAAGCCATTTGAAAAGATGATGACGGGGTAAGGAGCTTTACGCGTTGTGTTGCCTGCTGAGGGCATATCAATGTTTAAGAAGACCTTGCATTTTGATCCCGAGCAGCCTGTTGAAGTCGGCAATGTCGGAGAGGCTTGTGTGTTGGCCGCTAGAGTGAGAGGTCCTTGTTGTGTATAGTCTTCAGATGAGGCTGGAACATCTGCTGGCGCCGCGTCTTTTTGAGGCTCAGGGATGGGGGTTTTCTCGACCTCAGTGGTGTCTGGTGTTGTGGTATTGTCCGGCTGGGGTGCCTCCATACCCGCATCGGCCTCTGTGTCTTGTGTGGGCTCTTGTTGGGTTGGCTCCTGCTGGTTTGGCTCTTGTTGGCTTGGTTCCTGTTGGGTCGCTTCTTTTGTACTCTCCGTCACAGTCTTTTCTTGTGTTTGCTCGTTTGTTGTTGGTGTTGTTGAGCAACCATGTGTGAGAAGAGTTGTTGATGTCAGGAAGAGAAGTGCCATCAATGCATATGAGGTGATTTGTCTTGACATATGTCTGCCTATTGTTGGTGAGAGACGAAATACTCATGTATGTATCGAATATATTCTTCAAAAGGTGCGTGTTTTGTGTGAGGCAAAGGTGTGCTTTTTGAAAGGATATGTCAAGGGATTTGTGTTGTGTGAGGGGCAGCGTGGGGTCTTTTGAGGTGTTATGCTGGTTTCTTTGCAATGAACTGAACCACTGCACTTTGGCCTTTGTGACCTTTGCCTTCTTCGATGTACCGTTCAACTTCGACACCGTGTGTCACTTCAAGTCCAGAGAGCTCCTGTTTGAGAGGCGCAAGCTCGATCATGAGCGCTGCGACGGGAGGTCCTCCAGTCTTCCATTCGAGCTGTTTGGGGGTGTAGGCTTCGAGTAAGAAGGTGCCACCAGGACGCAGTGATTGGACGACACCACTATGAACTTTCGCACGCAGTGGAGGGGGGAGATGGCAGAAGATTGAGACGATCGCGTCCCAGGCGTCCGCTTCCCAGGAGAACTCTGCAAGATCGACGACTTGTGTTGTGATCTTGACGCCTCGTTCACTTGCGAGTTGTTGTGCTTTGTTGAGTCCGACGGAGGAGGCATCCACTGCGGTCACATCGAATCCTTGCTCTGCAAGGAAGACGCTATTTCGCCCTTCACCATCTGCGAGACATAGCACGCGCCCTTTGGGCAGTTGTTCGACGTGTTCTTTTAGAAAGTCGTTGGGCTCTGTTCCATAAACGTATTCTTCATCGTTGTATTTTTCATCCCACATATATTGGCTCCTTTTCATTGCGTTTTGGGTGTGTGTTGGAGATAGGAGACGTTATGTTTGGGATGGGCGCATCAATTTGTCAATGAACTTGTTCCATAGGGGAGAACGGCTTGACAAGTGCGGTGATTTTGGCAATTATCTTAGGCCTTATCTTTCGAGAGCAAATGTTCGTTGTAAATACGCGTATGGTGTATAGAGGCAATCCGTGAAGGTCTATACATCTGTAAGGGGTAATCTTCCGATGAGATGGTTGGTTCTGTCAGGTCTAGTTGTATCTTTGTTGGTGTTTTCTGGAGATGTGATGGCAGCAAAGACGAAGACTTTCTCTTTATGTCAGAAAGCCCAAAAGGCGCTCGCGAAGGGGGATGTCGTTGGGTGGGGACGCGCTTTACAGGCTGCACAGCAGGCATTTGAGAAGGAGAAGGATACAATGTCTCTCTTTCAACGTTACAACCAAGAGCTGTGGTTGAAGCTGTTGGCCTTCAAATACCACCAAATCAGAGGTGAGGAGCTGGTGATCAAAAATATCGAGGGGTTTCGCAAGAAAAGCGAGCTGCAAGGGTATATCAAGAAGGTCGACGAGAGTATCGAACACATGGGGAAGGCGCTGATCTCACTCAAGCGCTACCACTGGCTCTTCACGAGAGTGGTGATCGAGTCCAAAAAGGGGAATCTCGTCTGGATGAGGAATGTCCTGCCACTTGATATCGAACGCAGCCAACGAGATGCAAAGATCTACCGCTCCTTGTTGTTGTACGCATCCAAACATTGGAGTGACCGCAGCAAGGTACGCTCCCAATTGCAAAAACGCAGAGGAGACGTGAGTGGCCTACGTGAGGCGCTTGCGAAGCGCAAAGTGGACGCAAAGGTCCAACAACAACGGCAGAAGAATATCGCGAAAGCCCTCTTTGACGCGCAAACGCTCTACGACAAACAACAAAAAGACCAGAAAGGTCGTATCGCATTGGGGAAT
Source organism: Deltaproteobacteria bacterium (assembly GCA_002731275.1). GTDB lineage: Bacteria > Myxococcota_C > UBA6777 > UBA6777 > UBA6777 > UBA6777. The sequence continues at coordinate 29,662 of PCBK01000178.1, forward strand.
GGGCTCTTTTGGATCGGTGTCGGTTTGTGTGCTGTGGGGATTGGGGGAGGCATTTTTGGGGCGTATCTTTGGAATGATGCAGAGGCAAAGCGCGTGACGATCCCTCACGCCGAACGTGAATCTCTTATTAACTGGGGGGTGCGATTTGTCACAATTGGTGTCGTCGTTCTGGCCGCTGGTGTTGGAGGAGTTGTCACTGGCTTGCTCATCAAGCCGACTGTCCTCGACCGAGCTCGTGGTGTGCTCAAAGCGCAAGAGCTGTACCTCGACGCTGAACGAAAAAACCTCCCCTCAGGACAAATCCTCTACCACAACTAAGCTCCAACGGTTCAGAGTTGGTAGACCTTTTTTGTCAGGTCATACGTCAACGCTGTGAGCATACGTCTGGCTTGTTGTTCATCGATGATATGTGTACAGACAAGTCGGGCGAGGAAGTCACAATCCATGCGTCTGGCGAGGTCATGCCGCGCAGGGATGGAGAGTAGAGCCCTTGTGTCATCGATAAACCCGACAGTGTTGTAAATACTCGCGGTCTCCCAGATCATCTGGCGAAAGCGCTTCATGCCCTGATAACTGTCGTGAAACCACCACGCTGGACCAACATGTAGCGCCGGGTAGTGTCCGGCAAGTGGAGCGAGCTCACGTGAATAGGTGCTCTCATCGAGGGTAAAGAGCACGAGTTTGAAGCGGTGATCATTCCCGAAGGCGTTGAGGAGGGCGTGAAGACCGCGAGTGTAATCCATGGGGAGTGGGATGTCCGAGCCTTTGTCAGGTCCAAATCGCCTGTATACGTCTTTGTTGTGGTTGCGAAAGGAGCCGGGATGGATCTGCATGGTCATCCCATCTTCGACGCTCATCCTCGCCATCTCTATCAACATGTGCCCCGAAAAACGATGATTGTCTTCCTCGTTCGCTTCTCCTTTGAGTGCCCGTGTGAAGAGCGCAGAGACCTCCTGTTGGCTGAGCTGAGCGGTCATCACGGACTCGACGCCGTGATCGGTCGAGACAGCGCCTTGTTTGCGAAAAAAGTCTCGTCGCTCCTCAAGTGCCTGAAGAAACGTCGTATAGTCGTGGATATCGATCCCACTGAGTGAGGAGAGCGTTTCGACATTTTGCTTCCACTGCGGATGGTGGAGATTCAGTACGTCGTCTGGACGAAGACATGGCAGGATGCGACCATTCCACTCGGAGTCTTGAAGGGTTTGGTGATGGATAAGCGGATCCGTCGCTCCATTGGTCGTTGAGAGGACCTCTACATTGAACGAGTCAAACAACGCACGTGGGCGAAATGCTGGCGTTTGTAACGCCTCGTTGATCTGGTCGTAGAGCGCTTCGGCGTTGTCTTCAGACAGTCTCTCCTCAATACCAAACAACGTACTCAGCTCATAATCAAACCACGCACCGGAGGGTGTTCCGTCGAACAGATAATAGTGTTTGGCGAATTGTATCCACGCCTGCTTGCGATCTTGTTGGTATGGCGCATCATCTTTGGGCTGTACACCGAGGGATTCGAGGGAGACACCTTGTGAGTAGAGCAGGCGCAGCAGGTAATGGTCAGGGAGCAAGAGCAGCTCGGTGGGATCGGCAAAAGGTTGATTGTCCGCAAACCAACTCGCTTCCACATGTCCGTGTGGGCTGAGAATCGGTGTGTCTTTGATCTCTTCGTAGAGTGCTCGTGCGAGTTGTCGAATGTCGGGATGTGGGTCAAAAAAGCGATTGGGATGAAGAAGCATAGGTTCCTCTGTGTTTTTGATGAAGGGTGTTTGTTGAGGTTGAGAGATAGGCTCTAGATCCCACCAAAGGCTGAGAATCCACCATCAACAGGGACGACGATCCCCGTGACAAAGGCTGACGCCGGTGAGAGCAACCACAGCAGGGTGCTGATCAGGTCTTTAGGGTCGCCCAATCGGCCCATCGGTGTGTGGTCGATGATACTTTGTCCGCGAGGGGTGTATCCATCGCCTTCTTCGTCGAGGAGCAAAAAGCGGTTTTGTTCCGTCAAGAAAAAGCCCGGTGCGATCGCGTTGACACGGATTGAAGCCGCATATTCTTGCGCCATGTGGACAGAGAGCCACTGTGTGAAGTTGGTCATTCCAGCCTTGGATGACGCGTACGCCGGGATCTTTGTCAGCGGCTTGAGCGCCGCCATCGAGGATATGTTGATAATATTTCCGCGTTTCTGTTCGGCCATCACACGTCCAAACACCTGACAGGGGAGGATTGTACCGAGCAGATTGACAGATACGACAGATTGCAGGGCTTCTTGGGGGAGGTCGAAGAACGACTGGGTTGGACTGGTCGTGGCACCTTTCTGGTTGCCTCCTGCGGCGTTGATCAACGTCGTGACCTGTCCCAGATCTTGTTGGATTTGTTCTGCGTTGTCTTCGAGTATGTCGCGTTGAACGACGTCACTCTTGTAAGCCCTCAGGCGTCCCTCTGGAGCCTCCTTGATCAGGTCTTCAGCGCGCTCAGGGCGACGTGTAAGGATCGCGACCTTGGCTCCTAATCCCAACAGCGCACGCACCATCTCCGAACCCAATACACCTGCACCACCTGTAAACACGATCACTTCGTTTGTAAAATCGAATTGTTCTTGGAGCCATGTCTTGTCAAACATCTCTACCTCTGTGTTTTATTGCCCCGAAGGGATCGGGGTATATGCGTGGATCATTCCATCTTCATCAAGGGTGACACGTGTGGCACCTCGTAGCTCGCGGTCTTCGCCTTGTGGGAAGATCCACTCTAATTCTCGATAGGGCAGCACGTACCCACTTTGTGTCAGCTGTACATCGATTTGTATATGCTCTTTAGACGAAGACATCGAAAGTTGGAGTGTTGTGACCTCGCCATGTTTGTAACCTGTGGTGTTGCCATCGTCTTCGGTCAATGTGAACGTGTGTGTTCCTCCCTCGGGTGATGGGAAGGCTAGAATAGAGCGGCTCGTATCGTGTTGCGGCGAGACATATCTCATCTTCGGTCCCATCGGGATGAGGCCGTTCTCCCTGACAAAGGTCGGGAGCGAGGTGAGAGGGGCGTCACAGTCGATGGTTTGGCCACCTTTGTACCATGTTCCTGTCTCAAAATGACACCACATCGAACCTTCCGGAAGGTAGACAGGGCGCCTTCGACATTGATCTTCCCAGATCGAAGCGATCAGCCAGTGGGAGCCCAATAAAAAGTCAAAGGAAGCATCATGGCACTCTTGATCTTCCGGGAACTCCAGTACGAGTGGTCTGATAATAGGTAGACCACTTTGATGTGTTTCGACAAACAGGCTGTAAAGGTAGGGGAGCATTTGGTAGCGAAACTCCAGTGTCTCGCGGATGATGGGAAGGACTTCTGGGTACATCCAGGGTTCATTTACGGAGCCGTCGTCATGCCAGGAGTGGATGGTAAAGCGTGGATGAAAGATCCCATTTTGCACCCATCTGACGAAGAGCTCGGGAGAGGGCTTGTCACCAAAGAAGCCACCGACATCATGGCCGATGTTTGGCATCCCTGAGAGTCCTAGCCCCAATCCCATCGGGATGTTGTACTGGAGCGTGTGCCAATTACAATCGTTGTCGCCTGTCCATGTCTGCGCAAAGCGCTGTATACCAGGACAGCCCGAACGTGTGATGACAAAGGGGCGCTGTGTTGGGTGGGTCTCTTCGAGCGCTTCGAAGGAGGCCTGCGCCATAAGCAGTGTCTGGAGCGGACGTCCAGATCTTGAGATCGTTGTTTGTTCGCCAAAACCGTCAATCCGAGCTTCATCATCCCAGATCGTGAATTCGTTGTTGTCATTCCAGATCGAGTCGACACCGTAAGCGAGGAGGTGTGTCTTGAGCTGTTGTTTCCACCACGCGAATGTCTCGGAATGGGTGAAGTCGAGATGTGCACCTTCACCGTCCCAGAAGGGATCGAGTTGGGGTGTGTCTTCTTCTGCGCACATCACAAAACCGTCCATCTGTGAAACTTCCTGAAAACGGGGGTGAGTCGTGAGTAGACAGGGTTTGACGTTGGCGGAGAGCTTGATGTTGTGAGTGTGAAAGTCAGCGACCATCTCTTCGGGAGTTGGGATGCGATCACGGTTCCAGTTGAACACATAACGCTTTCCATCGTCCTTCATGGTGTAACCGGAGGAGAGGTGGAACATATCACAGGGGATCTGGTGTTGTTCGCAGAGTTGGGCAAATTGTTTGAGTTGCTCTTGTGCGTCTTCGGCGTCTGTGTATGTCATCGTCGAGCCGAGATAGCCGAGAGACCAGCGTGGGGGGAGGTGCATATACCCTGTGAGGCGGGCGATTTTTTGCACGACATCTTTGAGTGTCGGGCCAAAGAGGAAGTAGTAGTCGAGGTCACCGTCTTCACACTCTACATATCTGTAGGGAGGAAGAAAGTTGTGGTGTTCGCTGCCCATATCGAATGTCGAGGTGGAGAGATTGTCGTAGAGCAGGGCGTATGCGCTTCCTGTCTCTGGCAAAAAAGTGATATAGCAGGGGAAGTGTTTGTAGAGGGGGTCACTATGTTCAGCGTTGTAGCGGGCTGCGTCGAGGTTGAGCATCCTCATCCGGCGTCCATGTTTGTTGAGAGGGCCGGATTTTTCGCCAAAACCGTAAAATTTCATGTCATAGGTGCGCTCCATATAATGATATACGTTGGGAGAGCGCAGATCGTATGCATAAGCTCGTTCGGGAAGATCTCTGGCGAGGAGCTGCCCTTGTTTGTCATGCCATGTGAGCCGTAGAGGTGCCAACTCGACGTGTATGTCGAGCGCTTCAGTCTCGATGTGTAGAGACGCATTGTTTTTTGTCAGGGTGTATTGGGGGCATGAAAACGCGCTGGCGTCATCTCTTCTTCGTCCCTCTGTTGGGACGTTTCCGTCTATGTCTGTGAGCAACCATGTCCTATCATGTCGCGATGTCCCGTCGGGATGATGGTAGACACGTATGATATCGTCTTCAAGGACGGAGAGACCAAACACTTCTTGTTTGGTGCCTTGTAACGTGACGCGGTGTGCCTCTTGTGAATGGAGCGCGAAGGCCGGTGGCATGTACATTCGCATAGCTTGGATTCCTCACAGAATGGGGTAGAGATGGAAGCACAAAGATGTTGTTGTTGTGCCATATTGTGAGGGTGAGGACAACTGTTGTGGGAGGGGAAAAGTGGCGGAAGCTCTTTGCTGTAAGGGACTAGAGGGCTTGCTGGATCCACTGCTTCATCATGGGGCCAGGCATCGCACCTGATTGTCTCGTGCTCTCCTGACCACCTTTAAACATGATCATTGTCGGGATACCCGTGATCCTGAATTGTGACGAGACGTGGGGTTCTTGGTCTGTATTGAGTTTGAGGATGAGCAGCTTTCCGTCGAACTCTTTGGCCATTTGTTCGAGGACTGGGGCGATCATACGACAGGGTCCACACCACGGCGCCCAAAAGTCGACGAGGACCGGGAGCGCGCTCTGTGAGATGATGTTGTAAAAGGCTTTTGTATCGACAGCGAGGGGAGCTGCTGTCTCTAATTGTTCATGACAGCGTCCACACTTGGGATGTTGTGTCCACCGGTCGAGTTTGATGCGATTCATTTGTCCACAAGATGAACATGGCCACACGATGTTTTGATTTTGGCTCATGGATGGCTCCTTGTATTGCGAGGTGAGTCGTGCAGAGGCACAATCCACCACTGTACTTATTGGTATGTCGACGTCATCCTACATCCAGGAAGATCCACGGATGTATCGGAGAGTCAGCTCCCTTGTCGTGAGAGCTATCAAAAATATGACCATTGATTTGGAGACGTCAAATGGGGAAGGGGTGCACGTGCAGGGTGTTGATGTTCTTTTGTGATGAACAGTTTTTTGTGGTGGGTCTATTGTATGGTGACTCTTTGGGCTGCGGCGTTGTTGTTCTCATTGAACTCTGCGACTGAATTTGTGCTGTCTACAATGCAGCCGATGTATCCCACTCCCAATTGATTTGGAATGAGGAGGCCTCCTGGTGGGCTAACACCTACACTTTCGCCAGGGTTCATGTTCCTGACCAAGCGAAAGCTCGCCAACTGTGTATCGCCTGTGGTGCTCGTGGCATCCTTTGAGTAGTGAACTTACTCGCCCCTAAAGGAGCGAGCTTCCGAGGGCATCTGAGAATCAGAGCCTCGGCTTCCTGTTTCAGCCACAAGACTTGCTTTGATGAACGGAATACTCTCGAGTTTCTCGAACATCATCACAGCGGTCTTCATGTCCACAGGCGTTTCGTAGGATGG
>PCBK01000179.1 GCA_002731275.1 Deltaproteobacteria bacterium
TGCGTCTTCACTTGCAATCATCCGCCTCGACAAACTCACCACCCTGAGCCTTCGGCTCTTCCCTCCTCTCAAGCCTTTCGAGAGGAGGGACTATTTAGCCGATATATACGAAGGTTTAGGTCGGACACAAGGCCCGACCCTACTGACATTCATCCGATATACACGAAGATTTTTCGCTTGTATCGCGATATATGGTTTGATATGCATCGCTCCCCTTGTCAACAAAGTTGTACAGGGGGAGCTGGACGACCGCAGGTCGGACTGAGGGGGTTTTGCATCGCTCCCCTTGCCGACGAAGTCGAGTAAGGGGGTTCTTATTTGCTTTGTGACTTAGGAGTAATCGGCCTTGAGTTGTTTTTTGTCGATTTTACCTGCGCCGGTTTTGGGGATGTCATCGACAAATGCGAATTTTCGGGGAACTTTGTACTTGGCGAGATGTGCAAGGCAATACGCTTTACAACCTTCGACATCGAGCGTCGCGTCGGGTGTCAAACGAATGACCGCGATCCCAATCTCTCCCCACTTCTCATGAGGGACACCAAAAACGGCAGCTTCTGCGATGTCATCATGTGCGTGGAGAATACTCTCGATCTCTGCTGGATAGACATTCTCTCCACCGGAGATGAACATCTCTTTGAGACGACCGACAATATAGTAATATCCTTCAGCGTCTCGATGTGCGAGGTCACCTGTGTGAAGCCAGCCATCTTGAATGGCTTCCGCTGTGGCCTCTGGTTTGTTCCAGTAACCCTGCATAACATGAGGACCACGAAGCAGCAATTGACCGACTTGATCGGCTTCGTGGATCTCATTGCCATCGTTGTCGATCAGCTTCATCTTGATGTGCATGAGTGGGAAGCCGACACTGCCGGGTTTACGCTTCACATCTTCAGCTGGTAAACAGAAGTTGTTGGGGCCAGCCTCTGTCAATCCATATCCCGTCTTGAAGGAGACCTCTTTTTTCCAAAATGTCTCGAAGACCGGAAGCGGGCAGGGAGCACCACCGCTGATGACGAACTTTAACTTCGAGAAATCCGCTTCTTCCCATCGCTCGTGCTCTTGCATCATGATGAACATCGTCGGGACACCAAAGAATACGGTTACACCGTGATCTTTGATCAGATCAAAGGTCAGACCGACATCGAAACTTCGACACAGGATCGATTTGCCGCCCATGTACACGAGTGGCGTCGTGAAGACGGAGAGACCGCCGACGTGGAAGAGAGGGGCGTTGAGGATTGCGCAGTCTTTGGCGTCGAGACCCCAGCTTGCGACTGTGTTGATGGCGTTGTAGAAGATGCTCCTGTGTGTCAGGATGGCACCTTTGGGGAGCCCTGTTGTGCCGCCTGTATAACAAAGAACCCAGGGGGTTTCGAGAGGGAGTTGAAGATCGGGAAGATCTGTGTCTTCGTAAGCATCGCGCTGAGAGAGCAGAAGGTCTGTTTTTCTGGTTTGTCTGTCGAGCGCGATCCAGTGCTCAATGTCCGGGAGATTGGCCTGAAGTTCTTCTGTTTGTTCGAGAAAATCAGGACCGTAGATGAAGACATTGGGGGAGGCATCTTCGAGGAGCATGGTCAACTCTCGCGTGGTCAGACGCCAGTTGAGATTTTGCAGGACCGCGCCGAGTTTTCCACAAGCGAAGAAGGCGTCGAGGTATTCGACACAATTCATCGAGTAGATCGCGACCCGATCTCCCTGCTTGACGCCAAGAGATGCGAGCATTCGGGCGAGTCGATTGGTGTTTTGGTTCCACTCTCTGTAAGTGAGCTCACGTTGTGACTCCCAATCGAGTAAGGCGACGTCTTGTGGGCTCAATTCGGCGCGTTTTTGCAGCCAGTCGATGGCGAACATCACATTCTCCTTTTGGGTTACGTTATGCAGTGGCCGAAGCTTCTGTTTCAGTCGAGGTTTCCGGAGTCTCTTCTTTGGTTGAAGTGGCGGACTCTTCTGCATTGGGCTTGATCATTGTGACGATGCCAATGACACACCATCCCACGATGAGCGCGCAGGTTGCGAGGAATGCTGGGTTGTTCGACATAAAGGTGATCTTGTTAAACGCGACGACCAAGTAAGTGATAAAGGCAGAGATGACACCGGCTGTGACTGCTTCTCTGGAGACTTTTGGCAGGAACATCCCACAGGCGAGCGGGAAGAACGCCGTCGTAAAGAGAAGGTAGACGCCGTACTGTGCAAAGATCGCGACAGAACCACCGGACGGGTTGTTGACCTGCCAGCGCGCGAGCCAGATGGTCACGATCGCGACAACAACCATCGCAGTCCGCCCGAATGCGAGGGCTTTCTTGCGATTCTGGTTTTCATCTTCGTCTTTGGCGAGGAAGGTGAGGTAGATATCGCTGGAGAAGATGCCCGAGAGGGCGAGCAAGATGCCTTCGAGGGTTGAGAGTCCAGCGCAGAGAAGACCGATGCTGATGACAACTTTGAGCCAGGGCGCGAAAGTCGCGGCGATGTAATGGGGGACAACCATGTCGAGCTTTGTCTGAGGAGGAAGCGCGACGCGAGCATAGAGTCCTACAACCATCACACCGAGGAAGACGATCCCTGCGATCAACGCAACGGTCAGGTATTGGCGAACGTGGCTGTCTTCTTTGAGATAGAGGGATTTACTGACAATGTGGGGCTGACAGACGATCGCAAGACCAACGAGGAAGTTACAGATAAAGACCTCAAAGAAGTTCCTGAAGTACAGTGATTTTGGGTTGACGAGGGTGGTGAGATTCGGATTGATCGTTGCGATTTTGCCGAGCAGGCCACCATCTTGGAAGAAGTAATGCACACCACTTCCGATCAGGATCAAGGCGACGATGAGCATGATAACAGCCTGGATAGCGTTGGTGTAGGCGTGTGTATTTGCACCACCGATCATAACGTAGCTAAGCACGAAGATGACGAGGCCAGAGATCACCCAGAAGACCTTGATGTTGAGCATCCCCGCGAGGACTAGAGAGACACCGACGACGATCAAGACCGCGAAGGTGATCAGCGCGAGGGATAAGACACTGAAGATCAGGCGCAGAACGACGGAGTTGTATCGTGCTCCAATCCATTGTGGGAGCGTGAGCGCCGCGACTTGTGTTCCGACTTTGCGGAAGCGGGCTGAGAAGAAGATCAGACCAAGTGTGATCCCCAATGCTGCGGAGAAACCAAGCCCCATCAGCCCTGAGACACCATAAAAATAGATGAAGCCAGGGTTGATGACAAAGGTCGCGACACTTGTGAGCTGTGCGATCAGTGAGAGGCCGATGAGAGCGGGGGGGATGTCACCGCTTCCGATAGAGAAACTCTTGAGGTCTTGTGTTTTCATGACACTGCGGATCGTAAGCCACGCAGTCAAAGCGGCATAAAGACCCAGGGCAATCCAGGTCATAACAGTAGTGGTCATCTGAGTGGTTCTCCTTACAGACGATGAGGATATCTGAGGGGGGTGAAAGGGTCAGGCCATCAGCCTTTGTGTTGGTGTTGTTATTTGTCGAGCGCGTCGAGTTGTTTTTTGACTTCTGCTTTGACGACTTTCCCTGAAGCGTTGAGTGGGAGCGTCTCAAAGAAGTGGTACGCTTTGGGTTGTTTGTAACGAGCGAGGTCTGTGAGGAACGCCTTGAGCTCGTCTTTTGTGAGGTCTTTGTCACTTGGGACGACGACCGCGACGGGGATCTCTCCCCACTTTTCGTCGGGGCGACCGACGACTGTGGCTTGCTGGACTTTGGGGTGCGCGGCGAGCAGTTTTTCGATCTCGGCGGGGTAGATGTTCTCCCCACCGCTGATGATCATGTCTTTCATGCGGTCGACGATAAAGAGAAAACCATCTTCATCGAAGTAGCCGACATCACCAGTGTGAAGCCAACCGTTTTTGATGGCTTTTGCGGTGGCTTCGGGTTTGTTCCAGTAACCTCTCATGACGTTGGGACCGCGTACGATGATCTCACCGGATTCGCTTGTGGGCATTTGTTTGCCGGCGTCGTTGACGATGCGGACCTCTGTGTAGAGGATTTGGCGACCGGCGGAGCCGATTTTTTGGCGACACTCACCGGGACCCATACCTGTGACACCGGGGCTGGCTTCTGTGAGTCCGTATCCTTGGCGGAATTCGAGGCCGCGTTCGTGATACAGCTCGATCAGGGATTCGGGGAGGGGGGCGCCACCACTGAGCAGGACATCGCACTTGCTGAGATCTGTTGTCTCGAACTCCGGTTGTTCGGAGAGCATACGGAAGATCGTGGGGACACCGAGGACGCCTGTGACTTGTTCATCTTCGATGGTCTTGAGGACGTGTGCAGGTTTGAATTTGGCCTGGAGGATGACGGTCGCGCCGATATGAAGGAGTGGTGCGACGGAACCATTGAGACCGCCGACGTGAAAGAGTGGCAAGAGGACAAGCGCGATACCATCCGGGCTTGTGCCAAGTGACCAGCCGTTGATGGTTTGGAAGAAGACGTTTGTATAGGTGAGGACTGCGCCTTTGGGGTTACCTGTGGTGCCGGAGGTATAGATGATCATCAGGTCATCGCCATCACACGCGGGGTAGTCGTCGTTTGTGTGTGGCTCATTGGACGCGATGGTCTCTTCGTATGGGTTCTCCGTAGCCTCAGCCGTTGCAATGGAGGCAGGTGGGGACGAGAGACGTTCGTTGAGTGCGTCGACGCGGTCTTGCCAATCATCTTTATAGATGAGGAGGCTGGGTTGGCAATCGTTGAGGATGTATTCAAGCTCATCGATGCCAAGTCGCCAGTTGAGCGGGACGAAGATCGCGCCAAGTCGTGCGGCGGCGAAGAGGGCTTCGACAACTTCGATATTGTTAGGGAGGAGGACTGCGATGCGGTCGCCTTTTTTGACACCTTTTGCTTCAAAGGCGGTCGCGAGTCTGCGGACGCGCTCATCGAGTTCTTTGTAGGTGAACTTGAGGCGATCATCGATGATGGCGGTTTTGTTTGCGAAGATGGTGGCGTTGCGTGTGAGCCAGGTCGCGATATTGATGTTCATCGGTCACTCCGTTAGATGGATGAAAGTGTGCAGGGATCACCCCGGCGCTTTTCTGGAAGCTACGCAGCATTCGACTTGGATAGACATCCAGAAGAGGGCTGTGTAGGCCGATTGTGTTGAGTGGGTATGGCGTTTGGTTTTTTGATTCAAAGATACACAGGGGAGGGCAAGCGAGAGGTTGCTCTTCCCTTGGAAGCAGAGGCTATGTGTCTCTGCTGTTTAGTCCCAAACTCACCTGTGAGCGAGTGTAGCGCATTTAGGCTTGAGTCCAAAGGAGCCATGTGGATTCAATATACGCGGGGTGTCGTTTGCCCTTGGGAATCAAAGGTGTCATCCGACAGAGCAGGCGCAGGGAGACATAAGAGTATGTGTCAGCGCGTGCGTTCAGAAGCGTTTGTGTCTTCGATCTCTTTAGGGAGTTGGGTGTTTTATGATGTTTTACGATTTGGTGACAGGGATGCTTTGTTCATCCGCAAGCTCGGGGAGCTTGTGTTGAATGGCTTCGAGTTTCTTTTTGATATGTTCCCAGTCAGAAGGGGACGAGAGCTCTTGCTTTTCATTCAATTCATCGCGCAGATCGTCGATTTGCATGCTGAGATCTTCGACTTGTGCCTGGACCTTGAGCAGCAGATGGAGGATCTTTTTCTGGTCCCGGTAAGTGGAGTTGCCAAAGCGACTGTGGAGGAGATAGATGCCTTTGTCCAACATCATCTTTCCCTTGAAGGCATTTTCAAGGACGATGGAGAGTTGTTGGAGGACTTCGGGGTTTTGGAGGACGCCTTCGAGATAGTCGTTGGTTTTTTCCGTCCAATTGTCGAAGTGTGGCTTCCAGAATTTTTCAAACATGGTATGGCATCCCTTGGGGTCTGTTTGATGTTGCAGCGCAGTATGCTGTTCCAAAATTGCTGTGCTGCAACACAGGATAGAGAGAGAGAGAGGGGGCTTGTCAAGCAAAAATATTGCAGTGCAATATGTGATTAAGGTTATGTGGTGTAAAGGGTTTTGGCGAAAATTGTGCAAGGCACAAAAAAACTGCTTGACTTTGGGGGGGAGGATGAAGATAACTAAGGGTGACTTCAGATGAAAAGTGAGTTTGTGATGGAAGAGTTAATCGAAATCAAGAAATATTCGAACCGTCGGTTGTACGATACAGACAAGAGTAGCTATGTCACACTGGCCGACGTTGCGGATATGATCCGTGAGGGGAAGGAGCTGCGCGTGGTCGATGCAAAGACCGGCGAAGATCTGACGCGCACGGTGATGCTACAGATTATCTGTGAGAGTAAGCTCGAACAAGAGGCTCTTCCGATTGCTTTTTTGCGCCGTGTCATCCAAGCGGGCAACAAGACCATCCGTAACTCTATTAAAGAATACCTCTCTGCAAGTATGGGGGCGCAGCGCGAGATTCAGCGCCAAATGACACAGTGGGCGCGTGTCGCCTCTATGTTTAATCCCTTTTTGTCACCGCTCCTACCGCCACAACAGCAAGGTGGTAAGCAGATCGAGCGCACATCGAGCAAGAAGGGACGCAAGTCTCGTAACACAAAGCGCAATGCCTCCAAAAAACAACCCCAAGAACCACCCCCTTATGAAGCCGAAACACACGATGAACACGTCGACACACCTGTGATGATGCCACAGGGGTTTCCGGCGGAGGGTGCGTCTGAGGAGGCTCTGTTTGCGTTGCAACAACAGCTCGCGTTGATTCAACAACAGATCGAGCAAATGAGCACACAGAGAAAGTCCTCGGACGAATAGACTCAATGTAGACCAAACTGCTGTCCTCTGAGCAAGGACAACACTCGGACCAATCGGTCCAAAAGGGCGCCCAACCCTTTTTTTTGGGCTGTGTTTTGTGCAGTGCACAATTTACTTTGCGCTGCAACATGGACGGAGAATGACAATGGCAAGGAAAAAGAGCAAAGAAGTAAAAAAGGCCCCGAGCAAGGCCGAAATCGAAGAGGTCGCGGTTGCAGAGCCGTCGACTGACATCGATACGACGATGGTCGCACCTGTCAAGGTTGAGGAAGTCGAAGAAGTCGTGGTCTCCGGGACAGATACTGTCTCGGAGATCCCTGTTGACATTGACGAACCCAAAACCGAGGCCCCCGTCGTGCAATCCCAACCTGAGCAATCCAAAGAACAAAAAGAGGAAAAGAAAACCATGAGTGATAAATCAAAAAGTCCCATCTCCTTCGCTGCTGCAAGAATCGCCCAAGGTATGATTCAACCTTGGGTCAAGGTCGCTGTGTTCTCACTCGAACAAAGCGCACAAGCGCAAAGAAGCCTCTTTAAGCGCGTTGATGAGACAATGGACACTGGTTTTCAGCTCGTCAAAAAGGGTGTGGATCAGGTCGCAAAGATGAGCGAACGCTCCAGCGAAATCATGATCCAACAGCTCAACAAGTTCCAAGACTAGATCGAGTTGTTGGGTGAGTGTGTGTTTCTTGAGACCTTCAAGAGAAGGTGCCAGGAGGTGAGAGCATACACACACTCACCAACACTTGGTCACCCAAAGTGACAGTGGAAAAGCCAACGCCCTGCACCGTGTCGTGGGGTGGCTTTTCCACTGTATATTTGGAAGCTCTTGACCCTTACTCGTCATACAACGTCAACCCGGTAATGGAGGAGGATGACATGTTAGAAAAGATCTCGAAGACCTTGTCCGAAGAAGTCATGCGTTTCTACAAACGGACAAAGAACATGTCACGTCTGCTCGCCGATCCTGTCGGAAAAGTTGGTCTGACACCTGCTGATGTGGTGTTCCAACGCAACAAGATGACGTTGCTTCGATATGAGCCGTGGGAAGGGATGCAGGAGGAGTCAGAGACGCCTCTACCTGCACCTCGCAGTCATCCCATCCCTGTATTGCTCGTGCCTTCGGTGATTAACCGTCACTACATTCTCGATCTTCAGCCTGGTAAGAGCTTCGTCGAGTACCTGGTCAAACAAGGCTTTGATGTCTATATGATGAACTGGGGGACCCCTGGCGGTGAGGATCGATACCAGACCTTCGACGACTATATCGAGCTTTTGATCCACGCGTCCGTCCGGCGAATCCAGAAACTGACAGGCGCACCCAAGATCCACCTCGTGGGCCACTGCCTCGGTGGCATCATGACCCTCCCTTATGCGGTCCTCCATCCCGAACGCATTCAAACGTTGTTTAACCTTACGACACCAGTCGATCTGCGACACGGTGGGATCCTCAAAATCTGGACGGATTCACTTGAGGTGGACAGCTTTGTCGACGCCTTTGGGAACGCTCCCTGGCCGATCCTTCAGGCATCCTTTCACATGCTCAAGCCGATGGGTTTGGTCCAAAAGACCGCGTGGTTTTACGAGCAACTGTGGAATGACGAAGTGATCGACAACTTTATGGCGTTGGAGACCTGGGTCAACGACAACGTGTCGATCAGTGGGGAATTTTACCGCACATACATCAAAGAAATTTACCAAAAGAATGCACTTTATAACGGGACGCTGGTGATCAACGGAGAAAAGATCGACCTGAGAAAGCTCAAAATGCCTGTTATGAACGTCGCCGCAGCCGGTGACCACATCGCTACACCACCTAGCGTTTTGGCCTTACAAGATCTTGTCCCTCACACCCACAATGTCACCTTCAAAGGTGGACATATCGGTGCGGTCGTAAGTCGCCGCGCGAGCAAAAAGCTCTGGCCTGAGATCACCGCATTTTTTGAACAACACGCGTCCGAGAACGCGCCTGCCAATGGAGTTTGAGCATGCAACCTATGAGTTGGATGGAACTACCCTTTAAATGGATGAATGATACGATGCGTTGGAACATCGAACAGATGGAACGCAACGCTCGTTATTGGGATGCTGCTCTCGTACGGTATACGGCAAAACCTTCCTGGGCGACAGACAACCAGGTCGTCTTTGAGCTGCCTGCGTTGCGACTTCGTCAATTTGGTGCGGACAGCTCCTGTGATGAGATCCCCACGGTAATTGTCGCACCACAAGTCAATCACTCTTCGATCTGTGATTATTCGACCGATCAATCACTCGTCTCGACGTTGATGGATCATGGACTCAAGCGCGTATATGCCGTAGAGTGGAAAAGTGCAACGCTCGCACGCTCCAAAGAGACTCTCGATGATGCGCTAGACTATGTGCTCCAGTGTATCGATGAGTTGGGCGGAAAAGTTCGCCTCGTTGGTCTGTGTCAGGGTGGTTGGATGTCTTTGATCCTCGCGGCTGTCGCACCAGAGAAAGTTGAATCGCTCGTCCTCGCTGCTGCTCCCGTTGATTTTCATGCCGATCCGGGTCCCGTCAATATCATGGCTCGCTACATTTATCCAATGGCTTTCTACAAGTGGTTGGTGATGATGGGCGGTGGTGTGATGAGAGGTGAATTGATCAGCCGCGGATTCGACAGTATGCGTCCCTTTGAACGCTATGTCCTTAAATATCTCGATCTGTACGCCAACGTCGACAATGAAGAGTATCTCAAGCGCTTCAAGCGTCTCGACGTGTGGTATGGCATCCCACAAAATATCCCTGGCCTCGCATATCTGCGTATTGTGCGTGAGTTGTTCAAAGAAAACCGCCTCGTGAAGGGTACGTTCACTTATCGCGATCAGACCGTTGATTTGTCGCGTGTGAATATGCCGACCCACTTGCTCACAGGCGCGCGAGATCATATCACCAAAGCAGGGCAACTCCTCGCAGCGGCAGATCATATCTCAACGCCCTCCGAGAAGTGCTACACCTACGAGGCTGATGCCGGACACGTTGGTGTCTTCATGAGCAAGAAAGCTCTCAAAGGTGTCTGGCCTACCGTCGCACAACGTATCATCGAGGATGGTGCATAATCTTTTATTTTTGGATGTTGTCATGAAAGATCTTTGGCGTTTGGGATGTCTCTTTTTGTTGACTCTCTCCTTTTATGTTGCTTGTGGTAATGGCGAAAAGGCCGATCTTTGCAATCAAGACAGTGATTGCAAGTCGGGCGAAGTCTGCCAAAGCAGCAAATGTACCGTCGTCGAAAAAAAATGCCTCGACGATACTGGCTGTGCGACTGGGGAGATCTGTGTAAGCAATCAATGCAAACAATCCACCTGTGAATCCAGCGCGGATTGTCCTGCCAGTCGCGTTTGTGAAGGTCAACGTTGTGTCTTTCCTTCGGGTTCAGAAGACATACAAGAGCCTTCAAATGTCGTAGATGGAGGAGATGAAAAGACTCCGCCTCCCGACGACTCGACAGGCAAAGAGGACGTCATCAAGAAAGATGACGGCACACAAACAGAGCAACCTCCCAAAGAAGAAGAGCCAAAGATCTGTACCCCCAACCGCGACGACACCATCGAACGCAGCGAATTGCAATTTCGTGTCGGGACGTCGATCATCTACTCCGAAGCGACAGAAGACGGTGCAGGGAAACCTCTGACTGTCGATATGAAGGGGAAAGATGAAGGTGGTGTCACGGTCTGGGATTTGAGTGGAACATTCCCCGCAGCCAAGCGCGTTGTCGACGAATTGCTCTCTCCCAAGGGAGCCTGGTATGACAGCGACTTCCCTGGCATCACCTACGCCTCGACACTTGACCGTTCTCTCGGCGCGTTAGGACTCTATAAGGTCGCCAGCGACAACGTCTCTATGCACGGCTGGGTCTCCGAAAAAGATGGCGACATCAAAGTCACGTACAGTAAACCACTTCCGCTGTTTAAATTTCCTCTCAAGAAAGGACTGAAGTGGACTGCGAGCGCGACGGCCTCTGGGACGTTTAATTTGGCCGTCTACAATGCAAGTGAGACGTATGACTTTGAGGTCGATGGTGTTGGAAAACTCAAGACCCCAACGGGGACATACCCTGTCGTGCGGTTGCGTCTTGAATTTTCACAGCAACAATACTTGCCGACAGTTTGGAAGAGGACGCGTATCTCCTACTTTTTCCTCTCTGAGTGTCTCGGTGTCATCGCTCGTGTCGATAGCACCCTCTACGAAAAAGACAAAGACTTCACAGAAGCCTCCCTCGTCAAACGTCTGAGCGATTAAAGCCCCCATCCAGTGAGAGGTAGATATGTTAAAAAGTCGAATAGTTGGACTTTTGGTGTTGTTTTGTCTGCCTCTGGCAGGGTGTCTCTCCTTTCAGCAGGGCCGCGTCAACTACGGTCTCAAGCGACATCAATACATTGAGATTGGTCCTAAAAAACAACGTGTTCGGATCTTTGAGCGTGGCAATCCAAAGAACCCCCACGTCATTTTATTGCACGGGTACGGTTCGTCTGGTGTTGTGTGGTTGGGCCTGATGAAGACACTTGAGCGTCTTGGTTACCACGCCCTTGCCTTTGATCTTCCTGGTTTTGGTCTCTCCGACAAGTACGACGGTAATTACGACACACGACATATCGCCGATCAGGTCTCGCTGATGATGGCGAAGAAAGGCATCAACAAAGCCGACGTGATCGCCCACTCATGGGGGTCTTCTGTTGCGTTAGCCTTGACCCTTCGTCACCGCAAAAAGGTCCGTCGTTTGGTGATCCACGGTGGTTGGGTGTACAGCGCACAGATGTTGCCTGTACTGCGTTGGGCAAAGATCCCTATCTTTGGCGAACTCTTGTACGGTGTTTTCTTCAAGGAGCGACCAGAAGAGCGCTTCGCGTCTTCATTTTACAATCCAGATCGGATGGTCAAGCAGGCGATCGTCGAGAAGATCAAAGAGGCGCTCGATCGTCCTGGTTATCTCGCCGCTGCGCTCGCTGTTGCGCGAGGGATGAATTATGAAGATATGGAGAAAAAGTACCGCTCCATCACACAACCTGCGTTGTTGCTGTGGGGAAAACAGGATCATGTCTCGCTGCCTTTCTACGGACGGCGTTTGTCTTCTGAGTTGCCTCACTCGCGCTTTTATACGCTCGATCGTTGTGGACACATGCCGATGCTCGAACGACCGTACTTGGTTCGTCGGTATGTCTCTTCCTTTCTCGGTCCGGCAAAACGTTTGCGTCAATATTCTCGCTAGCTCTCTCAACTCTACTACAGGACACTGGTGTATATCGTGAGACGTTCGACATCCCTCGCTCTATTCGTCTGTTTGTTGTGTTTGGGGCTGGCACCTGCTGCGGCACTTGCTTCGACATCCGAAGCGGGCTATCTCTCTGATCCTGCCGGCAAAGGCCGACCTACTCATCATGACGATCCCCTCCTGACAGCACTCTCTACGCGCTTCTACTTGCACGGTTTTTATCGTATGCGATGGAACATGCTCGACAACCTCGATCTCGATCGCGGGCCCACGCCGAGCACAAATAAGACGATCTTTCCCACTCGTTTTGACGACTCAGGTGCCTTGCAAGGTGGGGATATGCGTTTTCGGATGGAGCTGAGTATGGACATTGCTCGCTCTGTCAAGATCCATGCACGTATCGATGCTCTCGACAATATCGTGTTGGGATCGACCCCCAATGGATTCCCTCGCAACGCTCGTGTTCCGATGAGTGTGGCGACGACAGGGCAGAGGGCGCCTGTTGAGGGTGTCAATGCCTTCACTGACAGTATCCGTGTGCGCCGTGTGTACGGTGAGGTGATGTTGCCATTTGGATATCTCGCGGCGGGTAGGATGGGCGCGTTGACGCCTTGGGGATTGGGCTTGCTCGTCCAGCCTGGAAACGCTCTTGATGCGGACAATGGAGACAACGCAGATCGAATCGTCTTCGCGATCGCCTTATTGGGTCATCTTCTCCTCGCGACCTACGAATTTTCCTCATCTGGACCTGTGATCGGTGTGCCATTCAACGCATCGACGGATCAAGATCCTAGAGATGACGTCCGCTCTTTCGCTTTTGCCCTCGCCAATTACGACACACCTGAGACTGTCAAAAGAAAGCTCAGGGCTGGGATGAGCATCCTCAACTACGGCTTGATCTTCTCTTATCGGGATCAACAGCTCGATGTCCCTGGGTGGTATGCTGGTACGATTGAAGAGCGGGCGATCCGTTCTGGTGAAGTTGTCCAGCGCAACGCTTACAGTATGTTGCTCGACTTTTGGTTTTTGTACCGCAACCCCTGGCTGCGTATTGAGCTGGAAGCGATATATGCCCAAGGGAATATCGCGAATGGTTCACTGGTGCCTGGTGTGAATCTGACAGAGCCATTGACCTCTTCACAGTACGGTGGTGTGCTTCAGATCGCGCTGTCTCCTCCTCGTTCTCGCTGGGGAGTTGGTGTCGAAGTTGGGCTCGCGTCAGGTGATGATGCGCCTGGATTTGGTGTCGCACCACCCATCAACCAGATCAAATCGGTGCCAGGGGATATTGATGGTCCACAGATCAACTATCCCAATGACAACACTGTGAACAACTTTCGTTTTCATCCTGACTACCGTGTGGATTTGATCTTCTGGAGAAGAATTGTTGGTCAAGTCACAGATGCGTTGTACTTTAAAGGTGCAGCGCACTTTGATCTGACACAGAGGTTGCGTTTTTGGACATCTGTGATTTACTCCCGCGCGATGGAAGC
This sequence comes from Deltaproteobacteria bacterium, assembly GCA_002731275.1. Taxonomy (GTDB): domain Bacteria; phylum Myxococcota_C; class UBA6777; order UBA6777; family UBA6777; genus UBA6777. Next base: position 13,480 of record PCBK01000179.1, read on the forward strand.
TTCGACGCCTCCTGGTGGTTCTGCGGAGCTGGGGGTCGAGATCGACGCGGGCTTGCGTTACAATTATGATCCGGGGTTTGAGATCCAACTCTCCTCGGGTGTGTTTGTGCCTTTTGCAGGTCTGCGAAACACTGAGCTTTCGCTCGATCCGAGACCTGCGTTTGTCTTGCAGTTGATCCTTGGATATGTATTTTGAGTTCTTTGATAGGGAGCTGAATGATGGACAGTAGATTGTCAAAAATCGTCGGAAGCATCGTCACCATCATGGTGTTGGCGCTTGGAGTCAGCGCTGGCGCGTGCAGCCCACCTGTGACCAACGAACCAACCGTCGAAAAAAGCGAGCCTGATGCGGCTGTCGAGAACAAGGATGCTCCTGAACCTTCTCGATGTATCGCAAACAACGACGGTGTCATCGCGCTAAGCGAGATCGCGTTTGTCGCAGATGCCTCGGTGAAGGTCAAGCGAAGCGCACCCAACGCGACTGTCTCCGTCAATCAGGTCGGGAAAAAGGACGCAGATGGTACGCTTGTATGGGACTTTACGGAGGTCAATGCCAAGACGGATGCCTACGTCAAGACGGAGTCTCCTGGTGGATATTGGTTTTCGGAGACGTTTCCCGAAGCCACATTGTTGATCCCAGAGCGCTTCTCTGGATACTCGGGAAAGATCTTCCAGGTGATACGCAAGGGAACGGATTCGATGTTGCTCGAAGGTCTGGTCTCCGAGAAAGAGACACCTGCATCTGAGAAGGTCTTTCTTCCCTACGACATCCCCGTACCGCTCTTGCGTTTCCCTCTACGTGAAGGGAAGGAGTGGGTGATCACCGCGAAAGCCCAGGGAGATCTGGGTGGGACACCGATCACTTCACAAGATCGATACCAGATCATCGTCGACGGAAGAGGGACGTTGAAGCTCCCTGATATCGAGTTTGAGAATACACTCCGTATCAACATCAACGTTCAGCAACGATTCTTGGGCGGAAAGACGCGACGTCTATACCAAATCCTTTATATGCACGAATGCTACGGTGAAGTTGCTCGTGTTGAATCCAAGGACAATGAGACTGATCCAGCCTTTACCTCCGCGACACTCGTTCGGTTTATCTCTTTTTAAGCTGAACCTTCGCTCTTTTCCGCTCCATTACCTTATGCCAGCTTTTTTCGTACCTCTTCTCTTCTGACTGCCTCCATCGCTTCTTTGACGTTCTCATCTGTCCCTTGACAAGCTTCTCACTCTTAAGGAAAGTGGCTTGATATTGGATTGAAGCCTTTTCTACCAAGCCGAAAACCGAAACCCAAGAAGTGAGGTCAAAAGATGCTCAGACACTTGAGAACTGTATTTGATCTGGATCGTGATGAGATCTTGTCGTTGTTTGATCTGGCCCGTGAGATGAAGAAATATCCAGGTCGCTTTGGGGATTCATTGAAGGGACGCACGCTCGCGATGATCTTCGAGAAGCCCTCTTTGCGCACACGTGTGACCTTTCAGACTGGGATCTTCCAGCTCGGGGGACAGGGAATTTACCTCGCCCCAAGTGATATCAAGATCGGAAAGCGCGAGACAACACAAGACATCGCGCGCAATCTCTCTCGCTGGTGTGATATCGTTATGTTCCGGACGTTTGCGCACAAAAACATCCAGGAACTCGCCGAAGGTTCATCGATCCCCGTGATCAACGCGCTCTGTGACAGCTACCATCCCTGTCAGGCGCTCGCTGACATCTTTACACTGTACGAACGCCGACACGACGTACACAACTTGAAGCTCGCATACGTCGGTGATGGCAACAATGTCTTGCACTCACTGATCAACATCAGCGCGATCTTAGGGATTCAACTCTCCTACGCGACACCTGAAGGGTATGAACCCAAGGAAGATGTCCTCAAGCTAGCGCAAGATTACGCAACGCAGCACAACAGTGGGGCGACGTTTGAGGCGACTCATGTGCCAGCAGAAGCTGTAAAAGATGCAGATGCTGTGTACACCGATGTGTGGGCAAGTATGGGGCAGGAAGATCAGGCAGCGGCACGTCGCAAGATCTTTGAACCTTATCAAGTCAACGCCGAGCTGATGAAGCACACAAAACCAGGCGCGTGGTTTATGCACTGTCTACCTGCACATCGAGGCGAAGAGGTGACAGACGAAGTGGTGGATGCACATTACTCCGTTGTCTTTGATCAGGCCGAGAACAGAATGCACGCACAAAAAGCGCTGATGTACATGCTGATCAAACGATAAGAACGGTTGTTTAAAGTTCTTCGGTTGTGTCTGATGATGACTTGAGGTGGGGTTTGAGGACGGACATGTAGAAGCGCTTGTAACGACCTCCTGCCCATTGATTGACAAAGCGTCCTTTGCCATCGAGGATGAGTGTGTAGGGGATACCACGTGAGGGGCGACCTCCTAGTTTGCGAATATGTTGTTGGATGCGCAAGCCCGGACCTTGTCGTGTGATCCTGTAGGGGACAAATCCTGTGTTGCGACCGTAACGTTTGACCGCTCCCGCCCGGCTTCTGATCGCAAACATGTAAAACTTGATATTCTTCGAAGAGGTCGCTTTGATCACGCTCTTGAGTTGTGGCATCTCTCTGACGCAGCTCGGACACCACGTCGCCCACAGGTGTATGACTTGGACATCTCCTTTTCCGCGCTGTGAGTGCACTTGGTGGAACGCCTGCCCAACTGTTAAGCTCGATATATTCAGGTTTTCGGGGATGTCTACGTTGGGAATGGTGATACGAGATTCACGTAACATCCCATAGGCGAACAGTCCGCCTACCAGCAACACGATCGGAATAAGTAAGACGTACCACATGGAGAATGATATTTGTCTCTCGGGAGGACCGACACGTGCAGAGGACATTCTGGGCATCGATGAGTGGGGAGATGACATCTTTGGTGGGACGTTTTCTCCGTAAGGTGGGGCGTTGTGTTGGTTGAACTCGCGAGCTTTTTCGCAAAGCATGCAACCATCCTGTATGGCTGGATTGTAGCGAATCCCATGAGTGGGGCAGGTGGGGAATTGTTGCATCTTCAACATCCTGGTTAAATAGTATCATTATATAATTCATAGCAAGAAACACCGTGTGGGAGGTGTCTATTCCAACATACACTTTTCTGTTTGTGCGATAAAGTGCGCGGTAGATGTGAAGAAAAGTCATGGGGAAGATGGTGACAGAGGAGGGGGTGGAGTGTTGTTGTTTGTGGTTGGATGAAGCTTCATCCAATCTTTTGGGGGGAGATGTTGGGAGCGGTTTTTGGGGTTGTTGTGTAAGCCCCACGCCTTCACGAGGATTCCATCTACAGTCTGATGATCGTTTTTCGTGGCATTGATTTTGCTTAGGAGGAGAACGGAATTATCCAGGTAGATGACGGTTACTAAGCCAATCCGCGACCGCATAGCCTAGGAAGAAGGAGCACATCGTGAGAAAAAACGTATATTTCATTTTGTTGGTCGGTTTGTTTGGGGGAATGTTGTCCAGTTTGACGGGATGTCATTGTGGAGATCGTGAGCCACCTCCTGTTGTTAAATGCGATTCTGATGATGGTGATGGTTACTACACCTCTGCTGGTCGTTGTTCGACCAACACAGGCGATAAGTGCGATGCGAGTTGGCAGTGTCCTGATGGCCAACTTTGTAAGTCGAAAGATGGGGTTAAGCAGTGTCTTCCTGAGACAAACACCGATCCTGGTGAGTGTCGCTCCGATGCAGATTGTTCTGATGGAAAAACGTGTTCCAATCGAGTCTGTCGACCCACATGTAAAGTCGATAATGATTGTGCTGGGTTGAAACCTGATTGTCGATGCGAAAATAACGTCTGTATTCCCAAGGATGGAACGACGACCAAGCCACCTGCGAGCTGTAAGCAAGATTTCGAATGTGGTACCGGGAAATTGTGCCTCAACGGTACATGTTCGGAAGGTTGTCGTGCTGACGCCGAATGCTCTAGGGGACAAGTTTGCCGAAGCAATGAGTGTCGTCAAGGCTGTTCGTCGGACAATGACTGTAGTAACGGTGAGCTTTGTTATGCCGGTGGCTGCAAAGCCGGTGTCTGTCGCGATGATTCCGATTGTAAAGCGGGTACGATTTGTCGCGTAAAAGGGACCAGTTGCGAAGCCGGGTGCCGACGTGATGCAGACTGTGGTGACGGAGAGTCCTGTACAAACTATAAGTGCGAAACCAAGAACGTCAGCTGCTACAACGATAAAGAATGTCCACTCGGTAAAGTCTGCAAGTTCGGAAGCTGTACAGCTGGTTGTAACACTGCCAATGACTGTCCTCGCGGTGAATCTTGCTTCTCAAACAAGTGTATCAAAGTCGAGTGTTCACGTGACTCACAATGTGGACACGCACAGATTTGTCAGGCCAACGCTTGTGTCCCTGGATGTCGAAGAGACGAAGACTGTGGCACCAGCGCTATCTGTCTGCAAAATATCTGTAAAGCCAAACCCTCCTGTTCCTCTGATGCAGAGTGCGGCACCGGAAAATACTGTGATGCAGGTGAGTGTAAAGCGGGATGTTCCACAGACGCTCAATGTGGCGCTGGAAAATTCTGTGCTGGACACCAATGCAAGGAAGGTTGTCTCTCTGATAGCCATTGCGGAACAGGCCAATACTGCGAGACAGCAAAGCAGGCTTGCGTCACTGGTTGTCGCTCTGATGCTGATTGCTCTGGTGGTTTGAGCTGTCAGGCTCATGCATGTGTTCAAACTTGCCGCGCTAGCTGTGAGTGTCCAAGTGGTCAGGTTTGTGGTTCTTCTGGTGTCTGTGAAGCGCCGCCCAAACAAGTCTTTACTTGCAAGGTCGATTGCGAGTGTCCATCAGGTATGACCTGTAACGCGTCGGGTGTTTGCCAATAATCACCTCCTCTCCCTCCCTACATGTGACATCCACACGAAGATCTTCCTCCACTCTTTTCTCCATGACACACCACACAATCTTGTCTCCGTCTCGGTGACTTTCTCTTTGTTCGGACTCCAATGTCTTATCGTGCAGGTTCTTTTTTCAACAGGGTTGGTTGCCTTGTAGGAAAAAAAACGTAAACTTCTTGCATACAAGACGAAAAGAGATGGAGAGAACTGTATGAAACACAAAAAGGGTGGTGGTTACATGGAACATCGTACGCCGGAAAAGCAATCCGTCTCTGCACATCATGATGTCCCGATAGAATCGGACATACAAGACAGATCTCCAGTCCGTCAGGCTGATAAAATTGATTCTCCAAGTTCTCGTGAGGCGTTACAAGCCAATCGTTGTCCTGTATGTGATTCTTTGCTGATTGGTGACGACTTTGTCTGTGAAAGTTGTGGTGCATCTCTGCTCGATCCATTACTGGATCACGTGATCTTTGAGGAGTGGAGGCTCGTCCAAAAGATCGGCGAGGGTGGGATGGGCTTTGTTTACAAAGCCATCCATGTTGAAGATGGGCGCGAAGCTGCGATCAAGATCATGAAGACTGGTGAAGCTGATCCCATCTTGATCGAGCGTTTTTTGGCGGAAGCGACGTTCTTGCAGACACTCAAACACCCCAACATTGTAGAGACATATTCTTTCGGATACGACGAAGATATCGGTTTTTATATCGTGATGGAATATCTTGAAGGCATCGACCTCGACGCATTTGTCATGAAAGACCGGCTGTTGCCTATCCCGATGTTGCTCAAAATCTTTATGCAGGTGTGTGATGCTGTCTCATGTGCACACCAGAAAAACATCGTCCACCGAGATCTCAAGCCCGGGAATGTCTTTTTGGTGGGCGAGCTGCCAGAAGTCGAAAAGGTGAAGTTGTTGGATTTTGGCGTCGCGAGAGCTTTGGATTCACACGTACGTTTGACCGAAGATGGTTTTGTGATGGGGACCCCCAATTATCTCTCTCCCGAGCAAGCCTTGGGGCGTCCACTCGAACCACAGGCTGATATCTATTCACTTGCAGCGATCATGTACGAATTATTAACAGGGAGTGAGGTGTTCGAGTTTACCGATCACTACGATCTCATGCAAAAGAAGATCACGCGACCTCCACGCTCCTTGGCTGATGCGCACCCAGATCGTGATTATCCTCAAGGCCTCGAAGAGTTGATCGCCGAAGGACTTCGCCCTGATCCTGATGAGCGGATTCAGGGAGCGATGGCCTTCAAACGACGTATCAAAGAGATCCTGGATGGGATTGACAAACCGCATGATGATCAGCGTGAAGAGATTGTGTCTGTCGAGACATTTATTGCTGATTTTGAAGCGCGTTCTGCTGACGTTCCGACATCCGCTTCAGTCGCGGTGGAGCAAGAGCGGCCTGGAACGATATCGTTCGAGCTTGCTGATGTTCCGGAGTGGGAGGTCGAACATGCCCCAAGCTACGATGAGTTGCCTGCCAAGTCTGATAGTGTCGAGACACAAGCGATCGGGACATTTGGCTCATCTGCCTATATCGATGAAGTTCCGTTACAGGATCACAACTCCGAAGAATACGTAGAGGTTGCGTCCTCTGGGGGGAGCATTGTGCTGCCAGTGGTCGCGTTGGTGATCGTATCGATGTTGTTGTTGGCTTTCTTTTACTGGAATTGAGTGCAAAAGGGCAACAGCAGATCGTAGATCTGTGTTCGGGTTTGTGGGGATACCACAGTGTAGGGGGATGCGATAAACGCAGAGGAGCACGCCGGGTTGAACGAGTAAAATGAGCGTGATAAATTGGGGAAAAGGAGAGAGGATAGAGGGAGGAAGAAGGGGGAAGTTATCGGATGTTACCAACGATAGCCATTGCAGTGCTGTGCTGGCTTTTGGACATGTTGGTCATCATTTGGAGGAGTTGTTGCATGGATTGCATTTGTTGTTGCATTTCCATCATCATGAGTTGTTTTTGCTCGGGTTGCATGTTTTTGTTTGCAACGAGTCCCATCATTTGTTGACGAAGACCAGCCATTTGGCCGAGTGCGCTAGCAGCGGGAGCGAGTTGTGAGCTCATTCCGCCTTGTTGGGGAAGACCCATTCCCATCATTTGGTTTGCACCAGCGGGCATTTGTGGGAAGTTTGCGCCAGCGTTCATCATGGGCATGCCTTGCACACCTTGCATCATGCCTTGGAACGCTTGCATTGCGTTGTTGAGGGGACCGAATCCGTTTGCTGCGAAGTTAGCAAGACCATTCGCGAAACTTTGGTTGGCAGCATTTCCGGGGAAAGCTTGGGAGAAAAGGTTGTTAGCCATGGAGTTCGCGAGTGAATTAAATCCGTTTACGTTCATTATCTTCTCCTCAAATTGTTTGTGTCAGCTTTACTGCTGTGACGAAACTGGGTTTCTTTATGTATTCATTTACGCTTTCGCGTATAGTCATCTCGATTACGTAAATGATTATCGGAAGACTCTTTGTGGTGTTGCGTATTTTTTGAAAAAAAAATCGCCATCCCACCAGAAGGTCCAGATTTCCTAGAGAATACGGACCTTTTCAACACAAAAAAACTTTACCAGAAACTCGAATTCTTGTCACGTCCTTTCTTGTGACAGGGGGCAGAGAGCCCTTTGACAGTGCGTGTATCAACAAACGGTCGCTTTGTGAGGAACTGAAGCGATCTGTGTCCCTTTTTCGATACCTATATCAAATGAATGACAGCTTGACAGGTTGGGAGGGGGGTGGTATGTGAGCATTCACGTTCACAGGCCGGTGAAACCGGAAGCAGCCCCTACAATTTGACATGGCAGATGCGATGTCGTGGAAAAGGAGACGGAGATGTCCACACGAAATGAGAAGGCCAACGCGATCCGCGCTTTGAGCATGGATGCTGTCCAGAAAGCCAACAGCGGTCACCCCGGAATGCCCATGGGGATGGCTGATATCGCAGAGGTGTTGTGGAGTGATTATCTCAAACACAACCCCCAAAATCCTGACTGGTTCGATCGTGATCGCTTTGTCTTGTCCAATGGCCATGGCTCGATGTTGTTGTATTCGCTGCTTCACTTGAGCGGATACGATCTCAGCATCGATGATCTTCGTGATTTTCGCCAGCTCCACTCCAAAACACCTGGGCATCCGGAATATGGGATGACTCCTGGTGTGGAGACGACAACAGGACCACTTGGTCAGGGGCTCGCCATGTCCGTTGGGATGGCGCTCGCAGAGAAAATGCTCGCAGCTCGCTTCAACACCAAAGAGCATCAACTCGTCGATCACCACACCTATGTCTTCGCGGGGGACGGCTGTTTGATGGAAGGGGTCTCTCATGAGGCCTGTTCTCTCGCAGGTACACTTGGTCTCGGTAAACTGATCGTCTTCTACGATGACAACGGTATTTCCATCGATGGAAAGGTCGAAGGATGGTTCACTGATGACACACCCAAGCGATTCGAGGCCTATGGTTGGCACGTCGTCGCTAATGTCGATGGACATGATCCTGAAGCGCTGAAGCAAGCGACCGAAGCTGCTCGTGCGGAGACTGATCGCCCCACACTGATCTGTTGTAAGACAACCATCGGTTTTGGATCACCCAATCTCGCAGGGACCGCAAAGTCACACGGTGCACCTCTCGGTGATGATGAGATCGCTTTGGTGCGTGGGCAGATTGGGTGGTCCCACCCTCCCTTTGAGATCCCCACAAATGTATATGAGGCTTGGAGCGCAAAAGAGCGAGGTGCTGCGCTCGAAGCACAATGGGATGGGACGTGGAAGGCGTACCAAACAGCCTACCCCGAAAAAGCAGCTGAGTTCCAAAGGCGTATGGATGGCACGTTCCCCGACGGATGGGAAGAAGCGGTCACCAGCGCGCTTCAGGTTGCGCAGGACAAAGGTGACAAGAAAGCCACGCGCGCCGCGTCACTCACTGCGCTCAACGCGCTTGCCCCAGTCCTTCCCGAGCTTGTCGGTGGCTCTGCTGACTTGACCGGCTCCAACAAGACGCTCTGGTCCGGCTCGACGACCGTGACAGGCGATACACCTGATGGAAATTACATCTACTACGGTGTACGTGAGTTCGCGATGACTGCGATGCTCAATGGGCTGACACTTCACGGCGGCTTCATTCCGTACGCAGGGACATTCTTGGTCTTTTCCGATTATGCGCGCAACGCGTTGCGTTTATCTGCGTTGATGAAGATCCAATCGATCCACGTTTACACACACGACTCTATCGGCTTGGGCGAAGACGGACCCACACACCAACCTGTCGAACATGTCGCGAGTCTACGTTTGATCCCGAACATGACTGTGTGGCGTCCTTGTGATGTTGTCGAGACAGTGGCTGCTTGGAAGGATGCGATTGAGCGAAAAGATGGCCCGACATGTCTCGCGTTGTCACGACAAGGTCTCCCTCACCAACAACGAGACGCCGAAACACTTCGTAATGTACAACGAGGTGGTTATGTGCTGAAAGATTGTGAAGGGACGCCCCAACTCATCTTGATGGGGACAGGATCAGAAGTGCAGATCGCGGTGGAGGCGGCTGACCAACTCGCGACAGAAGGCATTGATGTACGTGTCGTCTCCATGCCTTCTATGGAGGTGTTTGAAGCGCAAGATGAAGCCTACAAAAACACCGTGTTGCCTCCTGAAGTCGAAGCTCGCGTCGCGATCGAAGCAGGCGTCGTCGACTCCTGGTATCGATATGTCGGCTACAAAGGACGTTGTCTTGGTATGGAGAGCTTTGGTGAGTCTGCTCCTGCGAATGTGCTTTACCAACACTTTGGTCTGACCGTCGAAGCGCTGATCGCCGAAGCCAAAGGTCTGCTCTAATCCTGCGCTTGGGTGTCGTGTAATCGCTCAAGCCGAAGCCGTTCACGATCGTCAAACAACGCGTTGCACGTCAACAACAGGATCGTGATCGTCCCTAGCGCTGTCCCAGAGGCGATCAAACACATCACCACGATCTGATATCTCACCGCATCCAAAGGCGCTGCGCCTGCGAGGATTTGTCCCGTCATCATCCCTGGAAAACTCACCAACCCGATGATCATCATCGAGTTGAGGACGGGCAGCATCGCGGCGCGAAAAGCAGAGCGCAGCTCTGCTGAAGTCGCTTCCCATCTTGTCGCGCCCAAAGCAAGCAAGCCTTCGACCATGTGGCGTCTTAAAACTATTCCCTCTAGCAACCTCTCTACACCCAAAGAGACACCGTTGAGCGCGTTCCCCAATACCATCCCGAGTAGCGGAATGAAGTATTGTGGGGAAAACCACGGATCGACTCTGAGGATCCCAATCATCGCAAGGCATGTCACGAGAAAAGAGGAACAGAGGATCGCCAGTAAACAATTCCAGAACATCATTATATATTGACGGCGTGATTGGCGAGATGCGACCCTTGCTGCGATCGTCGCCATCAGCACACCTATCCCCAACACTGGTACTGGATGACTGAGTGAAAAGATCCAGTTGAGCACCCAACCGATCAACAGCAATTGTGTGATCATCCTGATGGCTGCCCAAAGGATCTTTTGGGTCAATCCCAACCTCAAGAGCCCTGATAACACGATATTGACCAACAACAGTGAGCCCGCGAGTAACAACTGCCAGGAGGTGATGTGTATGTATCCTGCCTTCACGATGCGTCCTTTGATGGGAGGTGGAATGTTCTCATGTTCATGCGTGAGCGTAAGGCTTCGTTATGGCTGATCCAGATACACGCGCGCTCTGGTTGTGTGAGACACCACGTCTGTATCCACGCTTCGACTTGCATCGAGGTCTCTGGATCAAGAGATGCGGTGGGTTCGTCCAATAAGAGGATATTGGGGTCAAGTTGAAGTCCCCTCATCAGTTGGACGATCTGGCGTTCCCCACCTGAGAGCTGCTGGGTCTGGGAGCGCAAGAATGTCGTTGGCTTTTTGAGAATGTCGAGCGTCTTTGTGACCCAGGCTTTGGAGTACTCCCGGTGTTTGTGGAGCGTGAGAGAGAACGGTCGCATGAGCGCTTCTTCAACGGTCCCCTCTGTGAGGGTTGTTTGTTGTGGGAAGTAGAGTACTTTTGTGCGGTACAGAGGCATCTGCCATTGCGATTGTGAGCGCCCTTGGAAGAGGATATCCCCTTCATCAAAGGGGAGCAATCCTGCGAGGACGCGAAGCAATTGGCTCTTTCCGCTCCCTGATCGTCCGACAATCGCGAGCTGTTCACCCGAAGACAGTTGGAAGTGTAGAGCGCGCCAAAGCCAACGTTGACCGAGCTGCCTTGAGATGTTTTGTACTTGCATCAAAGTGTCCACAACATAACTCCTTTCTCGTATGCTTGCACACCGACAAGATAGCAGCTTCGGTGTCAAAAGGAAGTTTTCCTACATGTGGGAGTGTCCTTGAAAGAAGAACGCCGTAGAAACAGGCTTTCAGCTCTTTTGTCGATGTGCTATGCTTTTGTTTGTGGTGAAGTGGACAGAGTAAAACCACATCGTTTTTCTTTTGAACGGGGATACAAGAGCTTGAAAAGATTCTCTTTTATCACATTGGTTGGTGCTCTTGGTTTTGGCTGTGTTTGGCCGAACTTGGTGTATGCAGATCGCGTTGATGACTTGCTCCAGGTTTTGCGCACCAGTCAGAGTCGAAAGGTCCGTGTGACGGCGTTGTTAGGTCTCACCAAGTTCGATGACCCACGTGTTACGCTTGCCTTGCGCAAGGTTCTTCGTTCGAGGAAGGAGCATTCCTTGGTGAGGGGGTTTGCAGCGTTGGGATTGGGGCGCTTGAAAGATGTTCGTGCATTGCCTGCGCTCAGAAAAGCCGCCCATGTTCGTTCTCGCTCGCTACGCCGCCAAGTGCGCAAGGCGATGCGCATGCTTTGTCCTCGCCGTGTGAAGCGGCGAAGTGTCTATCTCAACTTTGAAAAATTGAAACATAGCGGACCTTTAAGTCAATTTGCGCTTGAGCTGTTTGTGGGGAAGCTGATCCGTCATTACCAAGGAAAAAAAGGGGTTGTTCTCTCCTGGCCTCGATGTCGTCGTCCAAAGCGATGGCATCTTAGGCGCCGACGTACCAAAGGGTTTTTTGTCAACATCAACACCAAAATTAAGGATCTTGGGGGTGTGACAAAGTGCGATATTGGTATTATCATGGCTCGTTACCCAAACAACTCGATCAAGGGGTTTTATTCGGCTGATGCCAAAGGTTCAGCGAGTCCAAGTCATCATGTCATCAAGCTTTTGGTCAATGCGCTCTTCCAAGCGCATGTCCAAACAATCGATCAATTTATTGCCAGTCGTCGGTGACACCCCAACCCCATAGGATATGGAACCATGGACGCACAAGAACAAGTCAGCCAGCCACCTGTCCGAAAGAAAAGACAGATCAAAAACTTGCTCATCGATCGTAGCTATCAGCTACGATACATGCTCTGGAGCGTTGTGTTGTGTGTGCTCATCTTTGGCGGTCTTGGGACGTGGCTGATTTGGGAGAGTCGGGAGTCTTCCAAGTTTATGAAGCAACAACGCGAAGCATTTATTCAGGCCTTTCGTAAAGAACGCAGTGCGTCGACAAAGATCGTGGAGAAGATCAAGACATCTGCACGAAAAGATCTGCGCAAGGTGCTCAAAGTGTCGCGTGATATGCTCAACGTGCAGCTCAAAGATAAAGATCCCGATGTAAGGAGCCTCGCAAAGAGCGCTCAATCTGAATTTGAAAAAGATGACAAGGTCCGCTTGCAGCGGATGCAAAAGGAAGATGCGGCCTTGCTCACTCGGCGAAAAAAAGAAGACGCAGCCTTGCTCTCACAGATCAAACACCAAGCCAAAAAGGCCTCGATGAGGCGTACAAAACACGAACAGAGGGTGTTGTTCTTTCTCGTTGGGTTTGGTCTGATCGCTGTGGTGTTGATTTCGTTTTTTAGTATCCTCTGGACACACAAGGTCGCCGGACCACTGTTTAAAATGGGGCGGTACTTTGATCGCGTCAGCGAAGGTGAACTCGCGACGCTCCAGGGCTTGCGTGAAGGGGATCAATTGCAAGATTTTTATGCCCGGTTTCAGCGTATGCACCAGTCTCTTCGTGCCCAACAAGAATATGACGTTGAAGTCCTTGAAGGTCTCCTCTCCCAAGATCTCTCCGATACTGCCAAGGAACAGCTCGCGCAGCTGCTCGAAGACAAAAAAGATTCTCTCAAGAGTGACGACGCCTAATGAATGACACATTGCTGATCGAGAAGAGCGGATGGAGCTGAAAGATATCCACAAAAAGAACTGGCTCGTCCCTTTTGGGAGAGAGTTGTGGTCTTTCTTTGATCGCAAGGCTTGCGCAAAACGGTTGCAGCCTCTGCTCGCGCTTCCTCTGCAAGAGCGTTTCGAGCGCTGGAAGATGAAGGCGATGCGAGAGCGTGGGTTTTTGTGTGGTACGCTGCTCCCACACGAGCTCATCCCCGTGTTGTCCTTCGAAGATCCAAAACACAGAGGGACGGCTATGTTTGTCAACACCCTCTGTCACCAATTCGAGCTGCTCATGGAGCTACACGTTCTCTGTGAACAGGTGCCCTCTGAGCCATACACGATGCTAGAGCAACTCTCGATCTTTGCGGCACATGTCGACTCCCTCAAAGATGTCGAGAAGTTATCCGATCTTGCGGATGATGATTGGGGAGAGGAGGGGAGCAAGCTGCGTGGAAAGCTCGCGAAAAAAGTCGGTCCCTCCGCACGAACGATCGCAGATCGGCTCAAAAAAAGTGCGCTCCACGATTCCCACCAACCTCTGCTTGGGCTTCCTTTCTACCGTGTCCTCGTTTATGCCGATACGATGCAATTGTTGTCGCTGGCATTCAAGAAATACACGCAGGGTTCACTTGAGGCCGAAGATGTTCAATCTCTGCTGGCTTTCAACTACATGCAAAAGGTCTATCTCATCGAGACATTAGTCGCGTTGGCCTACGCGGACAATATCCTCACGCGTCTGGAAAAGCGCCTCCTCAACGGAGTCTTTGAGATGGCTCGTTTGCCCAAGCACGAGCGCAACGAGGTTTGGAAAACACTTGGACGTCCCCTCGCGTTGATGGATATCTGTGCCCACGTAAAAGACGAACTCACAAAGCGGTTTTTGTTTGAGCAGGTGATTTTGCAGAGCTGTCTCGAAGGTGACGGACCCAACGAGGACGAGAAGGAGTTTATCGAGCAGCTCGCCGAAAACTTGGGCATTGACGCTGTTGAAATTCTCGAATTTGAAGCGGAGACGTTGGTGTTTCTCGACAGCCATCCCGCCGTGTTGGAGTCGCTTGAGTGGAATAGTTCATTGAGAAGATATCGGAGCTATCTCAATCATCGCATTGAACATGTTGTGCGAGACAACATGGAGAAATTGGGGATCGAGGTGCGCGAGACCAAAGAGCTTGTCCAGTTGATGCTAGAGCGCACGAGACGAAAGCTCACCGAAGAAGAAGAACTGAAAGTCAAAGAGCAATTGTTGGATATCTGTCGTAGTATCCCTGCGCTTGCTGTTTTTTGTGTGCCGGGTGGTTCGATCCTGCTCCCTCTTTTGTTGAAGTACCTGCCTTTTGAGTTACGACCTTCTGCGTTTGTGGAAAAAGACGAGCACTTGTGATGTGAGGTCGTTGGGGGAAAAAGCGCGGCCAAAAGAGCGCTTCCATTTTTTACCGCAAAAAGGAGGCAGAAGGCCCTGCTCTTTAGGGCAGGGATGAATGCCCGCCCTTGTTTTGTCCCTCTTTTCTTTCTTTTTTTCTTGCACAA
>PCBK01000180.1 GCA_002731275.1 Deltaproteobacteria bacterium
GTGGGAGTTGACCCAGATGACCATCACAAGGGGAATACACCATCGCCATATGGACCACGCGTTGTCTTTGCCTTTCTCCCACAACAGAAACAGTATTGGGAGTAGTACAAACGGCGTCACCAGTGAGCGGAGCAACGCCAAGCGGGCACTCAGCAGCCAGATCGCGATGGCGAAGATCAGAACAAACCACATCGCCGACGTTTCATTTTTTCGGTTGTATCGATAGGCCATGCCTACACACAGCATTCCAATGATGCCCTTTAGGGCGACGAGACCTGGAGCCCCAAAAAAGTGATAAAATATGTAGAAGATGGTTGAGGAGAGCCAAGGAATGTAGGTTGTCGGTTGACCGGTATGTGTCCATGTAAAGACGTCGTGGACGGGGATGCTACCGTGTTGCCAAATGTAACGACCATAACTCAAGTGCCACCAGACATCGTTGGACCAGATCGGTTGTGTACACATGAAGCCAGCAAACAGAATACTCCCCCAGGCAAGCCATACAAACAAACGCTTCTCCTCCGTGGCCAGGGGAGCAGCATTTGGGGAGGTGTCTTGTATCGCTTCGTCCGTGGGGGCTGGGGGTTTTGTTTCCATGTTTCTTCCTCTTCAGGTGAGCTTTGTTTACCTTTGACGAGACCCACACGGATCATCAAGGTACAAAAGAAGAGCATATGGCCTGAAGTGAGTCAAGCGTTTTGGAGGGGAGAGCGCCGACCCACTTGGAAAGCAAGGCTCTTTGGGGGTGTTGCATTGCCTTGTTTTGCCTGCTACAGTAGTGGCTCTTTTTCCGCCCCCTGGCTGGACATGTCGGGGTGGTGCTGTGTGATATATTGGACTTAGGCCGTAGGATATACGCTTTTTCCTTCCAATGGCCTTCAAAGGGAGTGGTTGTGCAAACACAAAGTATTCTTGTCACTGGAGGCGCTGGTTATGTTGGCGCTGTCTTGGTCCCGAAGTTGTTGGAAGATGGTCTCAAAGTCCGCGTCGTCGATTTGTTTCTTTATGGAGAGGATGTCCTTGACTCTGTAAAGGAACATCCAGGTTTGACCCTGATAAAAGGGGATATCCGCGATCGAGCCACAATCACTGAAGCCGTCAGCGGGGTGGACACAGTATTACACTTGGCGTGTATTTCCAACGACCCGAGCTTTGAGCTCAACCCTGAGCTGGGAAAGAGTATCAACTACGACGCATTTGGTATGCTCGTTGAAGAGAGTCAACGTGCGGGAGTTCGTAGATTCATTTATGCATCGAGCGGAAGTGTTTATGGTCTGAGTGATGCACAAGATGTCACCGAAGACCATCCTTTGCGTCCTCTCACCGATTACAGTAAATTCAAGATCATGTGCGAAGAAGACCTACTCGCAGCCGCCTCCGAGCAATTTGTACCGGTCATCATTCGTCCAGCGACGTTGTGTGGATACTCACCACGGCTACGTCTTGATTTAACTGTCAATATCCTCACGACGCATGCAGTCGAGAGGGGGGGCATCACAGTCTTTGGCGGGACACAAAAGAGACCCAATCTTCATATCCAAGATATGGTGGCGTTGTATCGCTTGTTGCTCACTTTGCCCGATGAAAAGGTTGCGGGGAAAGTATACAACGCAGGCTATCAGAACCACACGGTTGCAGACATCGCCAAGATCGTCAAACAGGTGGTGGAAGAGCAGTTCCCAGAGAAAGCACCGATCTCGATCGATACAACCCCCACTGACGATCTGCGTTCATACCACATCTCTTCCCAAAAGATCGCAGATGAGTTGGGTTTTACGCCAAGTCACAATATCGAAGATGCTGTACGTGATTTGTGTCAGGCTTTCAGCGAAGGGAAGATCCCTAGTGCACTTGAGGATGTTCGTTATTACAACGTCCGATTGATGAAAAACATCGAGCTTGTATAGGGGGGAGGGCTACTCTTTTCCACGAAAGGTCTGCTCGCGATACTCTGCGACAGATATGTATCCGTACAATGTATCTTTGACTGCTTTGAGAATCGCGAGTGGTTGGATCGCCGTTGACTTACCATATTTGCGACCGCGTACCCAGAAGGGGACTTCACCGATACGCAAGCTGGGCTCTCGTATGATGGCCTTGGCGAGCAGCTCTGCGAAAAACGCGTGTCCAGTTGACTCTGTTTGTAACCCTTTGAAGGTTTTGGCCTTGTACATCTTCATGCCGTTGAGATAGCGGCAGTCATAGCTGTACAGAAAGTTGGTGACAGTGTTAAAGGTTGAGGAGGCGATACGGCGACCCAAAGGGCGGATGACGGCGTTACCGTAGTACCCCAACAGGACGTCATATTGATCTTTAAGCTCCAAAAAGCTCTGAATGGACTTGAAGTCAAACTCGTTATCACCGGGGACAATCGTCACCCAAGACTCATCATCGATATTTTCGTGGGCGAGCATCGTCGCGGCACCCAATCCGATGTTTTTTTCCAGGGAGATGTGTCTACAGCCCTCGTATTTTTCACCGAGTCGAATCATCGCTTGCTCTGTGTTGTCTGTTGAGCCATCGTTGATCATTAAGACGTTGACCTCGATGTCGAGACCAGGGACCACTTCGTAGATGTCATCTACTGTTTTTTCTATGTTTTTTTCTTCATTCAGGCAGCAGATGATCACTGTAACTCGTTCGGATTGTGTCATGTCGTTGAACCTTTTTCATCGAGCGGTTTGGCGTGGGAAGGGAGCCTCCTTTTTGGGAGCGTAGGATATGGGCTCAGATGTCGGAAGTCAAGCCCCGACATGTGGCCTCTGTCACGGCCCCAAGTGCGTGTTGGTTTGCATTCGTATCGCTCGCTTGCTATACTTCCCGCTGATTTTGCGCCTTCGCGCGACGCTTTTACCGTGGATACAGTGTCCACGAGGCCCTTTTTGAGGAGTAGGATGGAATGAGCACGCAGATGAAAGTGCCTTACGTGGCTTTGGGTCTTCAACACGCACCTCTTATTGATGAGATCACAAAAGCTGTACAAGACGTTGTGTTGAGCGGTATGTTCATCGGTGGAGAGGAAGTGCTACGCTTTGAGAGACGTTTTGCGGAGCTGTGCGGGACAAAACATGCGGTAGGGGTGAGCAACGGGACTGCGGCGTTGAGTCTTACGATGAAAGGGCTGGGGATTGGCGATGGTGACGAAGTTATCACAGTCTCCCATTCCTATCTTGCGACTGCGTCTTCAGCGGTCCTGATTGGTGCGCGTCCGGTCTTTGTGGATGTTGGAGAAGATTATAATATAGACCCTTCCTTGATTGAGGCGGCCATTACATCAAAAACGCGCGCGATCATCCCTGTACACTTGACAGGGCGTCCTGCTGAGATGGATGCGCTTACAGCGATCGCCCAAAAACACTCGCTACACATCATCGAAGACTGTGCGCAGGCTGTCGGTGCACAATACCAAGGACAAACTGTCGGGAGCTTTGGTACTGCCGGGTGTTACAGTTTGCACCCTCTCAAAAATCTTAGCGCTTGTGGGGACGGTGGTGTGATCGTGACAAATGATGATGCCCTCGCGGACTTCCTCCGGAAAGCTCGAAGTCATGGCATGAAAAACCGCGATGAGTGTCTGTTTTGGAGTCCAAATGAGCGACTCGATGCACTCCAGGCCGCCATTCTCAATGTTAAATTAGACTCTTTGCGTGCCTGGAACGATGCGCGCCGTGTCCATGCTCATGCGTACTGTGAGGCGCTCCAAGACATCGTTGATGTCCCTTGGGAACCCGACTATATGTATGCCGTGTATCACGCTTTTGTGATCCGGGCCAAAGAACGCGATGCGCTTAAAGCCTACCTGACTGAGCGTGGTATCGACACAAAGATCCACTACCCCATCCCCACCCACCTTCAGCCTGCTGCCAAAGATCTGGGCTTTGGAGAGGGGAGTCTACCTCTGACTGAGCAACTCGCGACTGATATCTTAAGCCTCCCTGTCTATCCAGAGCTTACGGAACAACAGCGTTCGTTTGTGATCGATAACATCCGAGAATTCTATACAAAATAGGTACACCACCATCCATGAACATTCGTCAAAAAATTCTCTCCGTTGATGAGTTGGAACAAGTACGTGGCACATTGCGCGAGGATGGCAAAGTTGTAGTGCAGTGTCATGGTTGCTTTGACATCGTGCATCCTGGCCATATCCGCTACCTTCGTTTTGCGCGTGAACAGGGGGATGTCTTAATCGTCTCTGTGAGCGGTGATGAGGTCGTTGGAAAGGGTTTTGACCGTCCCTATATCACTGAAGACTTGCGCATGGAAAACCTCGCCGCGCTCGAGTTTGTCGACTATGTCTGTGTCGATTATCACAACTGGGCGGGGCCTGTCCTACAGCAACTCAAACCTGATATCTACATCAAAGGAAAAGAGTACGAAACGTCCAGAGACTCACGCTTTTTGCGAGAGAAAAAACTCGTAGAAGAGTACGGTGGACAGGTGATCTTTAGCTCTGGTGATGTTGTCTATTCGTCGTCTTTTATCATCCAAGAACACAGCAATCGATTTGCGTTACAAAACGAAAAAATTCGCTTTTATTGCCGACGGCATGGAATCAACATGGAGCATCTTGAGAGTATGTTCCGCGATGTGGTTGGTAAGCGTGTGTTGATCGTTGGGGACGCGATTCTCGACCAGTATATCTTTTGCGATGCAGCCTCTGTTGCCTCAGAAGGCCCGATTCTATCAGTTGCCCCTGTCGATGAGTCGTGGTTTGTCGGAGGTGCAGGTTTGATCGCAAAGCAGTTGAGCTATCTCGGTGCTGAGACCACCTTCATGTCTGTGTTGACACCCAATCATCATAGCGAAAGACTCATGCGCGATATGGATAGAGCAGGCTGTCAGGTCGAAAATATCCACGTGGACAATCGACCCGTTCATGTCAAGGCACGGTATCTCGTCCAACAGTCCAAGGTCTTTAAAGTGGATCATGGTCTTCAGCGACCACTCTCCACGCAAGTCCAAGACCAACTCTTGCAGCGCATTGAAGTTTTGCTCGCCGACTACGATGCTTTTGTCGCGATCGATTTTGGTTATGGTCTCTTTGGTTCCGTCTTGGCCGAAAAGATGAGTGAACTGTCAGCGCGCATTGGGAAACCTTATTACATCGATGTGAGCGCTCTTGGGAGCTCTAGCTTCTTGCGCTTTCGTCAACCACATCTCGCGACCCCGACAGAGAGCGAGCTGCGGTTTGCTTTTGGTGACAAAGATAGCGGACTCTCACACCTCGCAGTGCAGTACTACGAGGAGACACAAGCCAAAGGGTTGGTCATCACCATGGGGGACAAAGGTGTCTTGATGTTCTACCCCCCCGAAGAGGGAGAGGAGCGGCTCAAAACAGAGTACCTGCCGGCCTTCGAACAAGTCGCGCTCGATCCTGTCGGTGCGGGGGATGTCTTTTTGAGTGGGATGCTGCTCGCTGATGTCGCAGGAGCGCCCCGGACCACAGGGCTTTACCTCGGAAGTTGTCTCTCTGGACTGCACATCCGACACCTCGGAAACCAGCCCGCCGACCTTCATGACCTGCAACGTTATCTCGAGCGCAGAGAAGAACTCTCTTGAGGGTCCTTTTGGACGAAAAGGAGTCAAATGAGATGTCAGCGTTTGATGCCGTATTATTCGATATGGATGGAGTGCTTGTCATGTCCCAGTACGCACATGGGTGGGCTTACTCTCAAACATTCGCAAAGCTCGGTGTTACGTTTACGATGGAGGAGTATCTACAACGTGGCATCGGTCTCTCTCGCCCACAGGTGATACAGATGGTGATGGGGGAGCACCTGTCAGTCGACACTTTCACTCATTTGATGGAAGAGAAAGTGCGCTTTGTCTCCACATATCTCGAAGAACAGGCCGTGCCCACTGTGCCAGGTGCGTATGAACTTGTCACCCAACTACAAGACATCAACATGCCAAGAGCTGTGGTCACATCAAGCCGGACTCCCTCTCTGTTTTTGCGATCAGCCGGTCTTGAAATGTTCTTCCAAACCGTGATCGATGCGAATATGGTTGAACGGAGCAAACCCGATCCCGAAGCCTATCAACTCGCAGCAAAGCAATTATCTGTTGAATGTCCACGATGTCTCGTCTTTGAGGACTCTCCGATGGGCGTTGCGGCTGCGAAACGTGCAGGTATGACCGTGTTCGCACTCACCACAACACACTCCGCCGAACAGCTCGCCGAAGCCGATGCCCTCTTCCCTTCATTCGAAGCACTCGAACCATCGCTCTTTCGTTGAGAGTGTCTCTCATTCTTCGTCCTGTTGCTTCTCTTGCGCCTCTGGCTGGAGTGTTAACAATCTACCTGAGGCAAAGTCATCAAACAAAAGGACTGTCCCTAACAACACGAAGGGAATGAGCCCCACTGCGTGTCCCACTACTGAGACGGAGGCTGCGGTCGCTTTGTTGACGTGAAGTAGTGTCAATGCGGTCGCGAAAAAATAGTGGTATGTTCCGATATACGCAGAGGTTGAGGGAAGTGCCGTTCCTAGTGACAAAAACAGAAGCACCAACACGGACGCATACCACGGCAGCGAGAGGCCAAATGCCCACAGGCAAATGTGTATACTCGCGATACCCGTCAACCAATACATACACGAAGAGAGGAAGACCATCACCAAAGAGCGAACCGATGAGAGCGCACTGACACCATGGACAAAGGCCTCAACCTTGTCCATGATAAACGCCGAGAGCTTGTCACCAAAGCCCCCTACCACCCACCGAACGATCTGAAGGACTCTCTCAGGGTAAAGGCTGCAAAGGAGAGCTCCCGCGAAGATGGAAACAGTTGCTGCGAGCAAGATGTAAAATGATTGACTTGTTGGCAATCCAATCACTGTCAACGGCAACACCGCAAAGCACATCAACATCAGGACCAGCAAATCAAAGACGCGTTCTGTCACGATAACGGCGAGCGTTGAGCTATGGGGAAGCGAGACATCACAACGTCGCGCGAGATAGTCGACGCGCATCAACTCACCTACGCGAAAGGGGATCAATGCGTTGCCTATAAACCCTACAAATACAGACTTGAGGACAGGGTAGTAACGATAGTCTGCGAGCGATCTCAATAGCACCACAGAGCGGTACGCCATACATAAGAAACCCAACATCCCTGTGATAAGCGAAAGAGAGAGGAGCCACAGATCCACACGCTGCAACTCTCGATAGAAATCATCCAGTGGGATTTTTTTGAATGTCAGGTACATAAATAACACTGAACATCCAATCCCTACTGCGATAAAGGCTATCTTGCGTTTGTTTGACATGGTGCTGCCTTGTCTTGTGTGTTTACACACTGTTGGTATCCCATGGAGTCATATGCGATCATTTGGCTGGAGGATCAAGCCCCTTCTGATTCCCTCCGATCCAGCCTTTTGGAACAGCTCCGGGCTTCATTGGCGCGAGTGGGAGGTAATGGACTGTGCAATCTTTTTTCCACTGCATGACGTATCCCTTGCGCGCAGGGAAGTGTTTCATCAAGCGTTTGTCGCTCAATACATCGAGGTGGTTGACCCAAAGTATGTCGTTCTTGAGCGCTGGATCGTTGTTAGGCCGCCAGTACAAAAAGTGTTTGGTCGGCTTGCTCACACATTGTTTTGTAAAGCGCATCGTCGCAAACACGACCGCTCTTTTGAGCTTCTGCTTCTTTACGGCCTGAAAGGGGGTGTTGATATCTTTTCCAATCATGTAAAGAGCTCGAAAGCGAATGGGTACATATCCTGTCAATGACAGAAACACAAACACCATCATAAAGAGGCTCGGAAATACTGTGAGTGGATGGCTGATAAGCGAACCCTTCTCTGTTGTGGTTTGTGCAGGCGCAGCTTCAGCATCATGCTCTGTGTCTGCGTCTGTAGTGGGTGCAGAGTCTTTTACTTGTTCGTCTTGATGTGTTGTGAGTTCCAAGAGCGTGGCCGTACTTCTTTGCAACCCCAAGACGGTGAGTAACAAGAAAGGCAGCGCGAGCTCGAAAAAGTGGACTGGAGCAAAGGAATCAACTCCAACATCCGAGATAAGGCCGTGTACGAGGAAAAAGCAGATCACCGAAGCCAACAAGAGCCCAGCTCGTTTTTTCCAACCCGCCAAAAGAACAAACACCAATGAAAGTGGCCAACCAAACAACGCTGCGTTCATCCTTACCAGCGCAATTCCACTCAATGAGAGTCCCTTCATTGGATTCGAGAAGTCAAAGTTGTGCACCATATTTTTGGGGATCGAGGTCATCGAAAAACTGCGAAAACGGTAACCGTTCATACGTGTGTATTCGAAGATCTTCTGGTAGGCGACAGAGGTGATGGAGCCATTCTGAAGGTAGTTGACGGCCAGAAATAAACTCGCCATCACTGTGGCAGGAACAGCAAACCAGACGAGCGCCGTCAGCGTGGATTGTTCTCGTTTGCGTTGTCCCAAGAGCCAGTA